>NZ_JBWMBC010000006.1:0-289910 GCF_056521285.1 Rhodoferax sp. GT1R46 | reverse complement strand
GCCGGCCAGCACCGGGTAATTGAATGACTGAAGTGTGCACGTGTCCACCTTATTGAAGTGGACACCATGCTCCCAACTATTGCCGCCTCCAACAAGATGGGTTTGCCGCGCGCTTACGTTGAATCCGCCCAGTACGTGTCCATTCGGTACGGTGAGCGGCTTGCCGAGGCAGGCATTGAACCAGTGAAACCAAACCGAATGAAGCGGCCACCGACACGGGCGGCCCCGCTGTTCATCCGTTCGCACCAGGACACGGCAGGGTGTGCCCTCAAAGCCTGTATCACGTCCAGCAAACCTCGGCTTCAGTGCGTACCTCTCTGCGTACCAGCGCACCACTACAGCAGGCGGCATTTGTGCCTCAGAGCCAAATGGCTGCAATGCACGGTTTGGGTGTTAACCCTGTTAACCCTGTTAACTTTTGTTAACTCATGGTGTTGTGTGAGTGCTCACAGTGATGCACGCGCCACCTCTGCAATGGCTGCCTTTGACTCGGGTGGGTATAGTTCGTGGTGAACATCGCGCAGGTCACGCGCCACAAAAGCCACGCCACCGCCCGAACGGATGCGCTCCATCATCACGGCCTGTTCTGGTTGTAGCTTGCCCTTGGGTGCCTTGACCTCTACCCCCAGCAGGCGGCCATCAGTCAACTGGCCCAGCACGTCAGGGCAATCCGCCAGCGCCAAACCGGTGGATGCCGTGGCAAGTGGCAACGTTGCCACCTGTGCGGAAGGTGTCATCATCGAGCGCGAACTTGTTGATGTCCTTGATGACGCCGACGACGGGGAGGACTTCTGATGATTGCGCACGTTCAAAGCATCGTTGACGTGCGCCGATGATGCGGGTCTGACAGTCACACCCAAACCCAACGGTCAATTGCATGTGGCACATTCCAGCCGATTGACCGACGATCTACGTGAAATAGTGTGCAATGGCAAAGCTGTCACATGTGACACAAAAAAAGCTGGCTCCTGCCTAGACCTGTTTGCCGCGCTCATCAGTTCAATTGGACTCTCGACTGTAATAAAGCAAAGTTATTCTTGATCAGTTGCCAACTTTAACAATCGATTCGTCGGCAAAGGGATGACGAATGTCAATATGTCGGGATTTGTGTGTTTAATGAAAAGAATGAAAAACGGCATGTGTATGTGCTTGACTGGATGCGGGGTGTCGCTGCGCTATTGGTTTGTGCAGGTCACCTGCGCAACGCTATGCTTGTTGATTGGGCTAATGCACATGACCATAGCGTGATTCAAATGGTGCTGTATGGCATAACTGGATTGGGACATCAATCTGTAATGGTTTTTTTTGTTCTAAGTGGGTACTTAGTTGGCGGGTCTGTTATTTCGGCAGGGACACGATTTAGGTGGCCTGATTACCTTGTTGCCAGACTATGCCGGTTGTGGGTTGTATTGGTGCCTTGCCTTTTGATTACGCTTGTTATTGATAGCCTCACGAGTCAGGTTGCAAATGACGTCCTGACAGGTGCCTATGCCGGAAAATGGCACTCTGCACCTTCAGCAGGTCACTACTCTGCAACGTGGCAGACCTTTTTGGGAAATCTAGTTTTCATTCAAACCATTTTTGTCCCGGTTTTCGGATCTAACGGTCCACTGTGGAGTCTTGCTAACGAATTTTGGTACTACATCATGTTTCCGTTGGCTTGGTTATCGATTGGCTCTATCAGTGGATATGGAACTGCCCGAAGGGCTGTGGGGTTAGTTGTGTTGATTGCAATTCTGGCGATCTTGCCGATAGAAATTCGTTGGGGATTTTTGGTATGGGCGCTAGGCGCACTGATTTATTTTCTAAATCGCTCGATTCACTTGACGGTGCAGCCGCGTTTTTTGTGGGCGCTTTCACTGTTTGGTTTAGCATTTGGAATCGGGTTTTCCAGGTGGTCTGCAACTCAAGCATGGGCACTACCGTGGGGCGACTGGGTTTTAGGCTTGACCGTTGGAATATTCTTGTTGTGTGCGCTTCAGGCATCCTCAAGATCTGAGGGATGGGTTTCTTCCGATGACCGATTGATTAAGGTGCTTTCACGAAGTCTGTCAGATATATCTTTTTCACTTTATCTGTCGCACTTTCCGATGGTGCTGCTTATTGCGGCTTACTTTTTTCATGACGCAAGTCTGCAGCCGACGGCTAGCGCCTGGATGGCATATTCGGGCATTTTGATCGCCTTGCTAGTCGCCGCATTGCTGATTTGGTGGCTTTTTGAACGAAACACGCCAAGGGTCAGACGATTCGTAATGACGCAAGTTGGGGCAGTCAAATCGAATGTAAGAAGTGGCTCCGTTTGACACTCTGAAAGCATTTCTCGCAATCTCCCAATCCCGGTACGTGTAAAGAATTGGCGGTTGCGAACTATGGGCACCACTTCACCTGCAAATCCTGTATTGCTGCCGGGCAGGGGTACGGGGTGCGCTGTGGTTCCGGCGCGTCTATGTGGCGGAGGTACTCCGAATGAGTGCCCCCATTGAACGCAATGAAGGTGTCGCTTTCCAGCGCGAGGTTTCCACTGGAATGCGAGTAAGCGCGACTGAGGTTAGCGAACTGGTTAGCGCTGAAGCGATGGTTGCGGGCAGCATGGCGGGCAGAGCTATCAGCTACAGGGTGGCAGTGTTAAGCTTCTTCCCATGTGCCGCAAGGCACCAGGGCAACCCACAAGAATTCCATGGCAATCAAGAAATCCGACCTCTATTCCTCCCTCTGGGCCTCCTGCAACGAGCTGCGCGGCGGCATGGATGCCAGCCAGTACAAAGACTATGTGCTGTTCCTGCTGTTCATCAAATACATCAGCGACAAATATGGCAACAGCGACGACTTTGCCCCGCCGGTCACCATTCCCCCGGGGGCCAGCTTTACCGACATGATTGCCCTCAAGGGCAAGAGCGACATTGGCGACAAGATCAACACCCAGATCATCCAGCCCCTGATTGACGCCAACGCGCGCCTGGCCCGCAGCGACTTCCCCAACTTCAACGACCCCGAAAAGTTGGGCGAAGGCCCGGCGCTGGTGGAGCGCCTGAGCAACCTGATTGGCATCTTTCAAAACCCGGTGCTCGACTTCTCGCAAAACCGCGCCGAGCATGACGACATTCTGGGCGATGCCTATGAGTTTCTGATGCGCCACTTTGCCAGCGAGAGCGGCAAGAGCAAAGGCCAGTTTTACACCCCTTCCGAGGTCAGCCGCATCATTGCCAAGGTTATCGGCATTGCGCCCGGCAACACTGTGGCGTCCACCACTGCCTACGACCCCAGCTGCGGCTCTGGCTCGCTCTTGCTCAAGGTAGCCGCCGAAGCAGGCAAGCACATTACGCTGGAGGGGCAAGAGAAAGACGTGACCACGGCGGGCCTGGCGCGCATGAACATGATCTTGCACGACTTCCCCACCGCCAACATCCTCTCGGGCAACACGCTGGCTGCGCCCAAATTTCTAGGTGGGGAGCAACTGCGCACCTACGACTACGTGGTCGCCAATCCTCCGTTCTCCGACAAAAGCTGGAGTACCGGACTCACTTTGAGTGACAGCGGGAAAGACGATAAATTCAAGCGCTTCACTTGGGGCGTGCCCCCCACCAAACAGGGCGACTACGCCTACCTGCTGCACATCATCCGCAGCATGAAAAGCGGCAGCGGCAAAGCGGCCTGCATCTTGCCCCACGGCGTGCTGTTTCGCGGCAATGCCGAGGCAGTGATACGGGAGCAACTGGTGCGCTCCGGCATCCTCAAAGGCATTATCGGCCTGCCTGCCAACCTGTTTTATGGCACCGGCATACCGGCCTGTATCTTGGTGCTGGACAAAGAAAACGCCAACGCCCGCGCTGGCATCTTCATGGTTGATGCGTCCAAAGCCTTCATCAAAGATGGCAACAAAAACCGCTTGCGCGAGCAAGACATCCACAAAATTGTGGACACCTTCACCCGGCTGATTGGGGCCAACCCCAAATACGCCCGCATGGTTCCGGTGAGCGAGATTGCCGATCCCAAGAACGACTACAACCTCAACCTGCCGCGCTATATCGACAGCACCGCTGCTGAGGACCTGCAAGACATTGACGGCCACCTGCGCGGTGGCATCCCCACCCGCGACCTGGACGGCCCCGACAACGCCCTGGCCGCCTACTGGCAAGTGCTGCCCGGTGTGCGCGCCACCCTTTTTGCGTCCGCAGGTCGCCCCGGCTATGCCAACCTTGCGCTGCCGCTGCCCGAGGTCAAGCCCGCCATCTTTGGCCATGCCGAATTCACCGCCTTCAACCAAACCGCCACCCAGCTCTTTGCCCAGTGGCGCAGCGCAGCCACCCAGCAATTCACCGCATTTGGCAAAGACGGCCACCCCAAGGCGCTGATCGAGGCCACCGCCGAGGCACTGCTCACCACTTTCAAGAGCGCCAAGCTGCTTGATGCCTACGACATCTACCAGCACCTGATGGACTACTGGGCCAACACCCTGCAAGACGACACCTACCTGATTGCCGCAGACGGCTGGGTGCAAGGTGCGCAGCCGCGAGAAGTGAAACAGGTCAAAGACAAAAACAACAAACTTGTCTGGCCCGAGCCGCACGACTACCTCAAAGGCAAACGCCGCTTCAAGTCCGACCTGCTGCCCGCCAGCATTTTGGTTGCCAAATACTTCGCCCCCGAGTGCGCCGCCATTGACGCGCTAGACAACCTGCTGGCCACGCTGGAGCAGCAACTGGACGAAATGCTGGAAGAACACAGCGGCGAAGACGGCCTGTTGGCCGAGGTGATAGAGGGCGAAGGTGACAAACAAAAAATCAGCGCCAAAGCCGTTAAGGCGCGGCTGAAGGAGACAGCCAAAGACGCAGACTACGCCGACGAGCGCAAAGTGCTCACCGCCTATTCCGCCGTGCTGGACCAGCAAGCCACCACCAAAACCCAACTCAAAGCCGCACAAGAGGCGTTGGACGCAAAGATCGACGCCAAATACCCCACACTCACCGAGGCGGAGATCAAAACCCTGGTGGTGGACGACAAATGGATGGCCCACCTGGCCAGCGCCGTGCAGGGCGAGCTGGACCGCGTGTCGCAAACCCTCACCGGCCGCATCCGCGAGCTGGCCGAACGCTACGCCACACCGCTCCCCGAGCTCACCGCCGAGGTGGCCACGCTCGCCGCCCGGGTGGACGAACACCTCAAGCGCATGGGGGCTGTATGGAATTGAGCCGTGGAGATGCTGGATTTGCTATTTTTTTAGTAGCTGCTTGCGCACGTTCTATCTGGGCTAGAGGCCGATTTGCCAATATGTCAGAAGGCTTCTCACTTATTGGGGTACGTTCCTTACTATGGCGACTTCGCCACAATTAAAGCCATGAGCAAAGACAAAAAATCCACCATCAGCGTGCAAGGCACAGCCATCACCATCCTGTCGCAGCGGGAGGATGATTTCATTTCGCTGACGGAGATGAGCAAAAAATTTGGGGATGACACCCTTATTTACAGTTGGATGCGCAACCGCAACACGCTGGAATTTTTGGGCATTTGGGAACAAATACACAACCCGGTTTTTAAAGGTGGCGAATTCGAGACCTTTAAAAAGGAAGCGGGCCTGAACAGCTTTCACCTCACACCCAAAAAGTGGATCGATGCGACCCAGGCCATAGGAATCCAGTCGCGCGCGGGGCGTTACGGTGGCGGCACTTACGCCCACAAAGACCTCGCCTTTGAGTTCGGCTCCTGGCTAAGTCCGGAATTCAAGCTCTACCTCATCAAAGAATTCCAGCGACTCAAAGACGACGAAAGCCGCCGCCTCTCGCTGGACTGGAACCTGAGCCGCAGCCTGTCCAAACTCAACTACCGTATCCACACCGATGCCATCCGGGCGCACCTGATCCCTGCCGCCATCACCCCGGAGCAAGCGCGGTTCACCTACGCCAGTGAAGCCGATGTGCTCAACATGGCGCTGTTTGGCCAGACCGCCAAACAGTGGCGCGAGGCCCATCCGGAGCCAAAAGGCAATATGCGCGATGAAGCCGATGTGACCCAGCTCTTGGTGCTGTCCAACCTGGAAAGCCTGAACGCCGAATTCATTCACATGGGACTGACTCAACCGGAGCGCCTGCAAAAGCTCAACCAGAACGCCATCCGCCAGTTGCAAAGCCTCACGGTCCATCTTGCAACGCGCCCGCTGGGGCTCGGGCTGGACAAAGGGGCCTTGGATGAAGTTTGAATGCGCTATGAATTTGATAGCTGCTCGCGCACGTTCTACGGGGGCTAGAGGCCGATTTGGCATAAATTTCGGCTGGCAGAGGGTGTTTGGGCGGTCTTTGGCGGCTGTATTGCAGGCTGGTGCGGTATGAGCGCGGGATTGCGGGCGGGGTACAAGCAGACTGAGGTGGGGGTGATTCCGGAGGATTGGGAGTGCAGAACGTTGGAGGACTTGACTGATCCAGCACGGCCAATCGGTTATGGAATTGTCCAAACTGGCAAGTTGGTATTCAACGGGGTGAAGTGTGTTCGTGTTGTAGACATCATTGCAGGAAAAATTGACTCCGATCAGTTGATTACGACAACACCAGAAATAAGCCATGCCTACAAGCGGACACTGCTTCGCGAACACGATTTAATCATCGCTCTGCGCGGAAAAATCGGAGCCGTCGCAGTAGTCGACCAAGAGTTGGCAGGCGCAAATTTGACCCGTGGGGTTGCACTTTTGTCAGCCAGCGACAGCTTTCACAGTGGCTACCTCTCGCAGTATCTGTCCTCAACCGTCGGCAAGAGCACGATTGAGAGGAGCCTCAACGGTTCCGCGCTGCAAGAAATTCCCATTGCCGCACTGCGAAAAATTCCTGCCGTTGCGCCACCCCTCCCCGAACAACGCGCCATCGCCGCAGCGTTGAGTGATGTGGATGCGCTGCTGGGCGGGCTGGATCGGCTTATCGCCAAGAAGCAGGGCCTCAAAGTAGCCGCTATGCAGCAACTCCTCACCGGCCAAACCCGCCTCCCCGGGTTCAGTGGGGAGTGGGAGGTGAAGCGGTTGGGGGATTTGGGCTCGATTTACGGCGGCTTGACAGGCAAGACAAAGACTGACTTTGGCCAAGGCGCGGCAAGGTACATCACTTTCATGAACGTCATGTCGAACGTGGTGATTGACTGCGAAGTTTTTGATCGCGTGAATGTGACTACTGCCGAGACCCAGAATCGCGCAACGAAGGGTGACCTGTTCTTCAATGGCTCATCAGAGACGCCCGAAGAAGTGGCCATGTGTGCCGTCCTACTCGAAGACGTGCAGGACGTTTACTTGAACAGTTTCTGTTTTGGTTTCCGGTTCCGAGAAAACGTGGCAGCAGACGGTGTTTTCTTTGCCTATTATTTGAGAAGTAAGGAAGGCCGCGAATTGATGAAGTCCCTTGCACAAGGATCGACGCGCTACAACCTGTCCAAGGTCGCACTGTTGAATTCGTCGCTCCGGTTGCCCGCACACGCCGAACAAGCCGCCATCGCCACCATCCTCTCCGACATGGACACCGAACTCACAGTCCTGCAAGAGCGCCGCAGCAAAACCCAAACCCTCAAGCAGGCCATGATGCAAGAGTTGCTAACCGGCAGAATCCGCCTGGTATGAAAGAAAACCAAAACACCGAGTGGAAAGAGTCCTGGCGCGACGACTACTTGCGCTGGGTGTGCGGCTTTGCCAATGCCGAGGGCGGCACGCTGGTGATTGGGCGCAATGACCGTGGCGCAGCGGTGGGCGTGGCCAACGCAGCCCGGTTGCTGGAGGAGATACCCAACAAGGTGCGCGATGTGCTGGGCATCATGGTGGATGTGAACCTGCTGGTAGAAGGCGGCGAAGAGCTGCTAGAAATAAGGGTGGAGCCCTACCCCAGTCCCATCAGCTACAAGGGCGAGTACCACTTTCGCAGTGGCAGCACCAAACAAGAGCTAAAAGGTGCGGCGCTGTCGCACTTTTTGCTGAAAAAGCAGGGCTTGCACTGGGACGGTGTAGCGCTGCCCGGTCTGAAGGTAGCCGAACTAGACGCCGGTGCATTGGCCTTGTTCCGCCAGCAGGCGGTGCGCAGCCAACGCTTGCCGCAGGATGCGCTGCAAGAGCCCAACACTGCGCTGCTGGAGCGCTTGCACCTGCTGGCCGATGGCGTGTGCAAGCGTGCCACGGCGCTGCTGTTTCATGCCGACCCAGGGCGCTGGTTTTCCGGCGCGTTTGTGAAAATTGGTTTTTTTGAAACCAATGTTGACCTGCTGTACCAAGACGAGGTCAACGGGCCGCTGCTGGTGCAGGTTAACAAGACCATCGAAGTGCTGCAAGCCAAATACATGAAGGCGCTGATCAGCTATGACGGTTTGCAGCGTGTGGAAACCTGGCCGGTGCCCCTGCCCGCGCTGCGCGAGGCGGTGCTCAATGCGGTGGTGCACAAGGACTACACCAGCGGCGCGCCGATCCAGATCAGCGTGTACGCCGACAAGCTGATGATCTGGAACTCAGGCCGCCTGTCCCCCGACTGGACGGTGGATCGTTTGCTGGGCAAGCATGCCTCGGCACCGTTTAACCCGGATGTGGCGAACGCTTTTTTTCGGGGTGGGCAGATTGAGTCTTGGGGGCGCGGTATTGAGCGCATGGTGCAAGCCTGCCTGGATGCGGGATTGCAGGCACCTGTTTTGCAGTTGGAGGACGGTGGGTTATGGGTGACGTTTGCATTTGCACCCCCTTCGGTGAAAACTTCGGTGAAAACTTCGGTAAAAACACCCGCAGAGATCATGCGGCTGTTGACCGCTACGCCGTCTATGACCTTGGCGGAGGTTGCAGCCGTGATCGGCAAAACTCCGCGCGCCATTGAACTGGCAGCGTCCAAGCTGGTTAAAGAAGGTCGATTGAAATATGTAGGTCCGCAAAAGGGTGGCCATTGGGAGGTAATTTTGTGACAGAACAAACCCGCTCCGAACGCAAGACGCAAAACCGCGTCATCGACCTGTTCACCCACAAAGCGCGGCCTGACGGCATGGGCTACCGCTACCTGGGTGAATGGAACAAGCGTGACAACAACCGACCCATTGAGGCCGCGCTGCTGCGCGACAGCCTGGCCGCCCGCGGATACACCGCCGCCCACATCTCTGCCGCCCTGCAAAAGCTGGAAGCCGCCGCCGACACCACCGGCCTTACGCTGTACCAAGCCAACCTGCGCACCTACCAATGGACAGCCTGGTACGGGAACATGCCCCCGCTGGCTGGAAAGGCGACCAGGCGCGTGAGGCGCAGGTGTTGAATGCTTTGTTCCCGGTGCTTGATCGTGACCGGGAAGCAACAAAAGCCCTGTTCGAGATCATCAAGAACCAGCCGGGGTATTTGTGACAGAGACGATCCAGCTAGGCGATGTCAGCATTGCGGTCACGCGCAAGGCTGTCAAGAACGTGCATCTATCGGTGCACCCGCCACAGGGCCACGTCACGTTGGTGGCTCCCACCGCCACCCGACTGGAAGTGGCACGCGCCTACGCCATCTCCAAATTGGGCTGGATTCGTGACCAGCAAACCAAACTGCTGGCCCAAGCCCGGGAAACGCCTCGCCAGTTTGTCGAGCGGGAGACCCACATGCTTTGGGGGAGGCGCTATCTGTTGTCGGTTGTGGAAGTGGATGCCAAGCCTGCTGTGACTCGGGACCATCGCCGCATCACTCTATCTGTGCGGCCAGGTAGCACCTTGGCAAAGCGCGAAGCTGTGATGGATGAATGGCACCGTGCCGTGCTGCATCAGGCCGTGCCTGCGCTGATTGAAAAATGGGAGGTAAAACTGGGAGTAAAAGTATCCAGTTATTTTCTCCAGCGCATGAAAACCAAGTGGGGAGGCTGTAATCACCGTGCCGGAAACATTCGCCTCAATACCGAGTTGGTGAAGAAACCCAAGGATTTGCTGGAATACGTGGTTGTGCACGAAATGGTGCATTTGATAGAGCCAACGCACAGCGAGCGATTTGTAGCTCTGTTGGAGCAGCATTACCCGACATGGCGTGAAGCTCGGGCGGAACTCAATGAGCTGCCGCTGGCGGCGCAGGTTTGGAGGGCATAGTGAATGTACCGAAGGACACAGGGGTGCTCACCGTTGCGCAGGTCAACTTTGGCCTTTCTCCCCAGTCGTAATTGCTAACCTGCTGACCGAAATAAGTTGGCAGCTTGTTTCAGTCAAATGAGCGCCCTCCTCCACTCATCGCTCCAGACGCAGCGCGAGGCCCCTATTGCAGGCCCGTTTGAGAGGGCTTCAAAGAGGTGTTTTTCATACTTATTTCATACCGCCAACAAAAAAGGACTTGCGATTTCTCGTAAGTCCTTGATTGATAACCAATATTTGGTGGGCGATGCAAGTTTCGAACTTGCGACCCCTGCAGTGTGAATGCAGTGCTCTACCCCTGAGCTAATCGCCCTGAATTTTCATTCAGAATAGCCTGAAATTATACAATGCTTTTCAAGCGGCTTTTCGCCATAGCGTTTTGCCACTGCTGGATTTGTCAATCTGGATCATCACGTCTTCGTGCGCGGCAAGTTCTTGCGTATTGGCCGCAACGACGGGCAGGTCAAACCCGCGCAAATCAACCTGCACCACCGCAACACCGCCCTCATCGGGCGAACCGGCATCCATCAACAGGGCATCCTGGCCACGAGTCATGTTGATATAGACATCCGCCAGCAACTCCGCATCCAGAAGCGCCCCGTGCAGGGTTCGGCCCGAGTTGTCGACTTCCAGACGGTCGCACAATGCATTCAAGCCGTTGCGCTTGCCCGGGAACATTTCCTTGGCCATTGCCAGACTGTCGATAACATTCGCAACATGCTCCCGAAACGGAGGACGCCCGGCCAACTCCAGTTCCTTGTTCAAAAACGCAACGTCAAATGCGGCGTTGTGGATGATGACTTCGGCATCCTGCAGATAGGCGACCAGTTCGTCGGCTACCGCCTCGAACTTGGGCTTGTCACGCAAAAACTCGGTGGTAATGCCGTGCACCTTGAGTGCCTCTTCGTGGCTGTCACGCCCGGGATTCAGGTAGAAATGCAGATTGTTGCCGGTGAGTTTGCGGTTGACCAGCTCGACGCAACCGATCTCGATGACCCGGTCGCCCGTATCTGCGGACAAGCCAGTGGTCTCGGTATCCAGAAAAATTTGGCGCATGGCGGGTATAGCCTCGTGGCGGTTAATGGTTCTCTTTGGCGTGGTTGATGGAGTACTTGGGTATTTCCACCACCAGGTCTTTTTGCGCCAGAATGGCTTGGCAACTCAGACGGGAGCTGGGCTCCAGGCCCCAGGCGCGGTCCAGCATATCTTCTTCGTTTTCATCCAGCGGATTGAGCGAAGCAAAGCCCTCCCGCACCAGCACATGACAGGTCGTGCAGGCACAACTCATCTCGCAGGCATGCTCGATGGGAATGTTGTTATCCAGCAAGGCTTCACAGATGGAAGTACCTGCAGGGGCAGAGATTTCCGCACCCTGAGGGCAATACTCAGGGTGCGGAAGGATTTTGATGACAGGCATGGTGATATTCCGGGTGCAGATTCAAATGGATTCAATATTCTTGCCCGCCAGGGCATGGGCAATGCCCCGGTTCATGCGCTGCGCGGCGAAAGCCTCGGTGGCTTGGCCCAGCGACTTGCTCAGAGCCTCAATCGCCGCAGCATCGTCCATCAACGGCGCTTTGGCGAGTGCGGCCATTGCTGCATCGATCTCCGCTCGCTCGGTCGGTTGCAGCAAATCGCCGTCGGCAGTCAGCGCGCTTTGGGTGGCCAACAGCAGGCGGTCGGCATCCACTCGGGCTTCCACGAGCGCGCGGGAACGCATGTCCTGCTCAGCGGTGGAGAAGCTGTCTTTCAGCATCTGCGCGATCTGGTCATCGCCCAGGCCATAGGACGGCTTGACGTCGATGTCCGCTTGCACGCCGCTTACCTGCTCCCGCGCAGACACATTGAGCAAACCGTCGGCATCCACCGTGAAGGTGACGCGGATGCGCGCTGCTCCGGCAGCCATCGGCGGTATCCCGCGCAGCTCGAAACGCGCCAGACTGCGGCAATCCGCCACCATGTCCCGCTCGCCCTGAACCACATGCAACGCCAGCGCGGTCTGGCCGTCTTTGTAGGTGGTGAAGTCCTGTGCCATGGCCGTGGGAATGGTTTGGTTACGCGGAACAATGCGCTCCACCAGACCCCCCATGGTTTCCACGCCCAGCGACAAGGGAATGACATCCAGCAGCAACAGATCGCCGGAAGAATTGTTACCCGCGAGCTGGTTGGCCTGTATGGAAGCGCCCAGGGCCACGACCTCGTCGGGGTTGAGGTTGTTGAGTGGGGCACGTCCAAAAAACTGGGCCACTGCGGCCTGGACTTGCGGCATGCGGGTAGAGCCACCGACCATGACAACACCTTGCACGTCTTCGATCGACAGCCGGGCATCGCGCAGCGCTTTGCGGGCCGCAACCAGTGTGCGCGCAGTCAGGGGCTCGGTGACAGCGTGGAACTGGCCCTGTTCTACATCAAAATGGACGCTAGACCCCGTCAGGTCTGCGAGGAAAGCTACACTTTTTGTAGCAGAGAGCGCCTCCTTGCACGCCCGGGCAGCCAGCTTGAGCGCCGCCTTGTCTGACGCCGTAACGGCTTGCGTGCCGGTTTGCGCCAACACCCAATCGGCCAGCGCGTGGTCGTAATCATCACCACCCAAAGCCGAATCTCCGCCGGTGGCGACCACTTCAAAGACACCTTGCGTCAGGCGCAGGATCGAAATGTCAAAGGTTCCGCCGCCCAGGTCGTAGATGGCGTAGACACCTTCGCTGGCGTTGTCCAGTCCGTACGCAATGGCAGCGGCAGTAGGCTCGTTGATCAACCGCAATACATTCAGGCCCGCCAACTGCGCCGCGTCTTTGGTGGCCTGGCGTTGTGCATCATCAAAGTACGCAGGCACGGTAATGACTGCGCCGTAGAGATCGTCGTTGAAAGTGTCTTCGGCGCGGTAGCGCAAGGTGGCCAGAATTTCGGCGCTGACCTCTACGGGCGATTTCTCTCCGGCAACGGTGTGAATACCCAGCATGCCATCGTGTTGCGCAAAACGGTAGGGCAGCTTTTCAGCGCCGACCACGTCAGCCAAGCTGCGCCCCATGAACCGTTTGACGGAGGCAATCGTGTTCTCGGGATCAGACGCCAGTGCTTGCTGGGCTGCGTCGCCAATCTGGCGTCCACCGCCCGCCACATAGCGAACAACGGATGGAAGAATTACGCGACCCTCACCGTCGGGCAAGCACTCAGCCACGCCATTGCGCACAGCGGCCACCAGTGAATGGGTGGTACCCAGGTCAATGCCTACGGCAATACGCCGCTCGTGCGGATTCGGCGTTTGGCCGGGCTCGGAAATTTGTAATAGCGCCATGGTTATTGTTTATTCAAACTTGTCGAAACCGTGTTCCAGGTCGTGGGAAAACTTGTCAATGAACATCAGTGCCCGCACCGGCTGCACTGCCGCATTGAAATCCTGTTGCAGATCCAGCAATTGCGCGCACTCCTGCATTAACTCGGCTCGGGTCGCGTCCACCCGCGCATTCAGTGCTTCGAGATCCGACACGTTTTGGGCCTCATCCAACAGTTCACGCCATTCCATTTGCTGCATCAAAAAGGCAGTGGGCATGGCGGTATTGCTGTGGGCGTTGATCGGAGCACCACTGAGTTCACACAAATAAGCGGCTCGCTTGAGCGGATCCTTCAGGCGCTGATAGGCTTCGTTGATGCGCACCGACCATTGCATGGCCACGCGCTGTGCAGCCGAGCCCTGTGCGGCGAACTTGTCAGGATGCGCTTCGCGCTGCAGGGCTTTCCAGCGGGCATCCAGCGCCGCGCGATCCTGGACAAACTGTTGCTTCAGTCCAAACAGTTCAAAGTCATTGGATTGAAGATTCACACCCGAAACGACTCACCGCAGCCGCACTTGTCGCGCTCGTTGGGATTGTTGAAGCGAAAGCCTTCATTGAGGCCCTCGCGTACAAAATCGAGCTCGGTTCCATCGATGTAGGCAAGGCTTTTGGGATCGACGAGAACCTTGACGCCGTGACCTTCAAAGATGGTGTCCTCGGGTGGCAGCTCATCCACATATTCCAATGTGTATGCCAGACCCGAGCAGCCGGTGGTCTTGACGCCCAAGCGCACGCCAACGCCTTTTCCGCGCTTGGTCAGGTAGCGGCTCACGTGGCGAGCCGCCGCTTCAGTCAGGGTCACTGCCATATCAGTTCAGGTGTTTTTTCTTGTAATCGTCCACAGCCGCCTTGATGGCGTCTTCAGCCAGGATCGAGCAGTGGATTTTGACCGGTGGCAGGGCCAATTCTTCGGCGATCTGGCTGTTTTTAAGCGCCGCCGCTTCATCCAGTGTCTTGCCCTTGACCCACTCGGTCACCAGGGAGCTTGAAGCAATAGCAGAGCCACAACCATACGTCTTGAAGCGTGCATCTTCAATGATGCCGGTCAGCGGATTGACCTTGATCTGGAGTTTCATCACGTCGCCACAGGCAGGCGCGCCGACCATCCCGGTGCCAACGGTGTCATCACCCTTTTCAAAGCTACCCACGTTGCGCGGATTTTCGTAGTGGTCAACAACTTTTTCAGAATATGCCATGGTGATACCTCTTGAATACGTTAGAAAGGGATGCTCAGTGGGCTGACCACTGGATGGAGCTGATGTCAACGCCGTCCTGGTACATCTCCCACAGGGGGCTGAGTTCGCGCAGCTTCGCGACGTTGGTCTTGATGGTATCCACGGCGTAATCAATTTCAGCCTCAGTCGTCCAGCGACCGATCGTCATGCGCAGACTGCTGTGCGCCAGTTCGTCACTGCGACCCAGGGCACGCAACACATAACTGGGCTCCAGGGAAGCCGATGTGCAAGCGGATCCACTACTAACGGCCAAACCCTTGATGCCCATCATCAATGATTCGCCTTCAACATAGTTAAAGCTCATGTTCAGGTTGTGTGGAACACGCTGGGTCACATGGCCATTGATAAAAACCTGCTCCACGTCCTTCAAACCGGCAAGCATGCGATCGTGCAGCGCGGTTATGCGGATGTTTTCTGCAGCCATTTCTTCCTTGGCAATGCGGTACGCCTCGCCCATGCCCACGATCTGGTGCGTCGGCAAAGTGCCACTGCGCATGCCACGCTCATGGCCACCACCGTGCATCTGCGCTTCGAGGCGAATGCGGGGTTTGCGGCGCACGAACAGCGCGCCAATACCCTTGGGGCCATAAGTTTTGTGGGCCGTCAGGCTCATCAAGTCAACGGGCAGTTGCGTGAGGTCAAATTCCACACGGCCCGTGGCTTGCGCAGCGTCCACGTGGAAGATGATGCCCTTTTCGCGGCATACCGCTCCAATGGCCGCGATATCCTGAATAACGCCAATCTCGTTATTGACGAACATCACGCTGGCCAGAATGGTGTCGGGGCGAATCGCCGCCTTGAACGCATCCATATTGACCAGACCGTCTTCCTGCACGTCCAGATAAGTTACCTCAAAGCCCTGGCGCTCCAGTTCACGGCAAGTGTCCAGCACGGCTTTGTGCTCAGTCTTGACTGTAATCAGGTGCTTGCCCTTGGACTGGTAAAAATGCGCGGCGCCTTTGAGTGCCAGGTTGTTGGACTCGGTCGCTCCCGAAGTCCAGACAATTTCGCGGGGGTCGGCACCAATCAAAGCCGCAACCTGACCCCGTGCGTTTTCGACCGCCGCTTCTGCTTCCCAGCCCCACGCATGGCTACGTGATGCGGGGTTGCCGAAGTGCGAACGCAACCAGGGAACCATGGCATCCACCACGCGCTCGTCGCACGGGTTGGTGGCGCTGTAATCCATATAAATCGGAAAATGAGGAGTAGTGTCCATCGCTTGCTCGCTGCTGGCTGGTTGGTTAAAAGTCGAGATGATCGGCATCAAGTCTTGGAGAAGGCATTACCCAAGGCAAACACCGAATTAGGCGCATTGATGCGAATGGGCTTGGACATCGGCATGGCAGAGATGGCCCGCTTCACACTGGGCTTGTCTTCAATCTGGATGCCTTTAGCAAGCTGGTCGTCCACCAGCTTCTGAAGGGTGACCGAGTTCAGGAACTCGACCATTCGCACATTCAATGAAGCCCACAAATCATGGGTCATGCACCGGGCGCCCTCACCCAGGCAGTTTTCCTTGCCGCCACACTGGGTGGCATCGATGGGTTCATCGACCGAAACAATGATCTCCGCTACGGTAATATCCGATGCTTTGCGCGCGAGGGTGTAGCCGCCGCCAGGTCCGCGGGTGGACTCCACCAGCTCATGGCGACGTAACTTGCCAAAGAGTTGTTCCAGATACGACAGGGAGATCTGCTGCCGCTGGCTGATGGCTGCCAGGGTCACAGGACCGCCATTCTGGCGTAAGCCCAGATCGATCATTGCGGTGACGGCAAAGCGGCCTTTAGTGGTGAGACGCATGGTGTGCTCCTTGGATTCTGGTCGCATCAACATGGATGCTTTAGTGACCGGTTCCCCTAGTATAGCCTTAACCCAAGCGTTTTGCTCGGGTAACTAGACTGATCAGTCACAATTCAGTCATTTCCCACCAGATGAAATAACCACGACATTGTCGTGGCCCGACGCACCAAAGGCCTGTTCCTTCAAAATGCCCAGCTGGTCACGCACGCGGGCTGCCTTCTCGAACTCCAGGTTGCGGGCATGTTCCATCATCAGTTTCTCCAACCGTTTGATTTCCCGGGAAATGTCTTTCTCGCTCATGTCTTCCACCTGAGCCCGCTGCAAGGCGTCGCGTTCCAGGCGTTCGGCCTCCTTACCCGCCTTTTCGCTGTAAACGCCGTCGATGAGATCGCGCACCTGCTTGACAATGCTCCGCGGCGTGATGCCGTGGGCCAGGTTGTGGGCAATCTGCTTCTTGCGCCGCCGCTCGGTCTCACCAATCGCGCGCTCCATCGAGTTGGTGACTTTGTCGGCATACAGAATGGCTCGGCCGTGCAGATTGCGCGCCGCCCGGCCAATGGTCTGAATCAGCGATCGCTCCGAACGGAGGAAACCTTCTTTGTCCGCATCCAGAATGGCCACCAGAGATACCTCGGGGATATCAATACCCTCGCGCAACAGGTTGATGCCCACCAGCACGTCGAAAGTGCCCAGACGCAAATCACGCAAAATTTCCACCCGCTCCACCGTATCCACGTCGCTGTGTATATAGCGCACCTTGACACCGTTATCGGTAAGGTAGTCGGTCAACTGCTCTGCCATCCGCTTGGTCAGCGTAGTAATCAACACCCGCTCGTTCTTGTCGACGCGGATGCGAATCTCCTGCAGCACATCGTCCACCTGGCTGGTAGCGGGGCGTACCTCTACCTCGGGGTCCACCAAGCCGGTGGGGCGGACCAACTGCTCGACTACCCTGCCCGTGTGCTCCTGCTCCCACTGGGCCGGGGTGGCGGACACAAAAATAGCCTGACGCATCTTGGTCTCGAATTCTTCAAACTTGAGCGGCCGGTTATCCAGCGCGCTGGGCAGACGAAAACCGTATTCGACCAGCGTGGTCTTGCGCGACCGGTCGCCGTTGTACATGCCGCCAAACTGGCCAATCAGCACATGCGACTCGTCCAGAAACATGATCGAATCCTTGGGCAGGTAATCGGTCAGGGTGGCGGGGGGCTCTCCTGGAGCGGAGCCAGACAGGTGTCGCGAATAGTTCTCGATGCCTTTGCAATGCCCCACTTCGCTGAGCATTTCCAGATCGAACCGGGTACGCTGCTCCAGACGCTGAGCTTCTACCAATTTGCCTTGACTGACAAACTCCTTGAGCCGGTCGGAAAGCTCCGTCTTGATGGTTTCGACTGCGGCCAGCACCTGCTCACGCGGCGTCACGTAATGGCTACTGGGATAGACCGTGAAGCGCGGAATTTTTTGCCGGATGCGCCCCGTGAGCGGGTCAAATAGTTGCAGCGATTCGATTTCGTCGTCAAACAACTCCACGCGGATGGCCATTTCGCTGTGTTCCGCCGGAAAAATATCGATGGTGTCCCCTCGCACCCGAAACGTGCCGCGCGAGAAATCCATGTCGTTGCGCTGGTATTGCATGCGCACCAGCTGGGTAATCAGGTCCCTCTGGCCGGGCTTGTCGCCCGTGCGCAGCGTCATCACCATCTTGTGATACGCCTCAGGTTGGCCAATACCGTAGATGGCCGAGACGGTGGCCACAATCACGACGTCGCGGCGCTCCAGGATGCTCTTGGTACAGCTCAAGCGCATTTGTTCAATGTGCTCGTTGATCGCCGAGTCTTTTTCAATGAACAGATCGCGCTGGGGCACGTAAGCTTCAGGCTGGTAGTAATCGTAGTAACTGACGAAATACTCCACAGCGTTTTTGGGGAAGAACTCGCGAAATTCGCTATATAGCTGGGCCGCCAGTGTCTTGTTGGGAGCGAAAACAATGGCAGGCTTGCCCAACTGGGCAATCACATTGGCCATCGTGAAGGTTTTGCCGGAACCGGTAACGCCCAGCAGGGTCTGAAACACTTCACCATCATGCACGCCCTCGACCAGCTGCCGAATGGCTTCCGGCTGGTCCCCTGCGGGTGGATAGGGTTGGTAGAGCTCAAACGGCGAATCCGGAAAACGAACAAAAACACCAGCGGCAGCAGTTTCTGACGGCTCGGGAACAACTTCAAGTGCGGTATTCATGGTTAGTTAATTCTGAGCCCGGTAAAATCGCGGGCAACCCAAAAGAATACGCCATTCCGGCACTTTGCGGAGCGGCGGGCGCAATCGCCCGTTCTTTATGCCTTTTCTGTCCCTTTTTTGACCACTCCAAGAGGAATTGCAATGTCCATGTTTTCCGCCGTAGAAATGGCCCCCCGTGACCCGATTCTGGGTCTGAACGAGCAATTCAATGCTGATACCAACCCCGCCAAGGTCAACCTCGGTGTGGGCGTCTACTACGACGACAACGGCAAACTACCGCTGCTGCAATGTGTCCAGGCTGCGGAAAAAGCCATGATGGAAGCCCCGAAACCCCGCGGCTATTTGCCCATCGACGGTATTGCTGCGTATGACGCAGGCGTCAAAGCGCTGGTGTTTGGCGCAGACAGCGAGCCGGTGACGTCCGGCCGCGTCGCCACGGTGCAAGCCATCGGCGGCACCGGCGGCCTCAAGGTAGGGGCCGATTTTCTGAAACGCCTCAGCCCCGACGCAACGGTGCTGATCAGTGATCCCAGCTGGGAAAACCACCGCGCCCTGTTCACCAATGCAGGCTTCAATGTGGACAGCTATCCGTATTACGACGCAGCCAAGCGCGGCGTGAACTTTGAAGGCATGCTGGCCGCATTGAACGCAGCGCCAGCAGGAACCATCGTGGTCCTGCACGCCTGCTGCCATAACCCCACCGGCTACGACATCACCCCGGCTCAATGGGACCAGGTTATTACAGCCTGCAAGGCCAAGAACCTGACGCCTTTCCTGGACATGGCCTACCAGGGCTTTGGCTACGGCATTGCGGAGGACGGCGCGGTCATCGGCAAGTTTGTGGCCGCTGGCCTGACCTTCTTTGTGTCCACTTCGTTTTCCAAAAGCTTCAGCCTGTACGGCGAGCGCGTCGGAGCGCTTTCCGTGCTGTGCGAAAGCAAGGAAGAAGCGGACCGGGTGCTGAGCCAACTTAAGATCGTGATCCGAACCAACTACAGCAATCCCCCAACGCACGGCGGCGCCGTGGTGGCCGCTGTTTTGGGGAACCCCGAGTGGCGGGCCTTGTGGGCAAAAGAGCTGGGCGAAATGCGCGTGCGGATAAAGGCGATGCGCCAGAAACTGGTGGATGGCCTCAAGGCCGCCGGCGTCAAGCAGGACATGGGCTTCATCACCAGCCAGATTGGCATGTTCAGCTACTCGGGCCTGACCAAGGACCAGATGGTGCGTCTGCGCAATGAGTTTGGCGTATACGGCACGGACACCGGCCGCATGTGTGTAGCGGCGTTGAACAGCAAAAACATCGACTATGTGTGCGCTTCAATTGCCAAGGTAGTCTGATTCCAGACAACCAGGGTCCACACGGCATCAAAAAGCAAAGACCTGCTGGTTGCAGGTCTTTGAGGGTGCCGGTTCAGCGGCCAATCGGTGGCGTGATTCGTCGCATAATCTGCACCAAGGTGAGGCGCGCTGCCATTGCACGAAGAAAAATAAACTGCATCAGCACTTCGGTCGTAGATCACGGAGACACCTGAATGCCCTGTTTTGCCATAGTTCTCAGCTTGATTCTGGCTGTGGCTTCGCCTCATGCCTTTGCCTGGGGCAACCATAGCTTTTCAGCCTACCGGGCATTTGAGTCCATGCCCGAGGTAGCCAACGCAGCTTCCGTCAAGGCAGAACCTCTCGATGCGTTCCTGAGAGCAGAAGAAAAAACCATTGAGGCCCTCCTCGCAAGCCAGGAGGCATGGGCGGTGGCCAATCTGGAGAAGTACCCTGCACGCCCGGCGGCCTTAGCGTTCACCGCCAACACCGACCGCCCCGATGAAGCACGCCGACTGGCTTTTCTGATGGCGCTTCGGGTCGCGCCCAACAGCAAGTTCGCACTGTATATCCAGCCGGACCCCCAGACCCCACCCGCAGCAAACACCCTGCTACCTCATGCGGCAGTCAATACGTTGCCGGAACAGCCCAACTCTGTGTATACCTACGTAGCCTTGAAGGCGGGTGAGCCAATAAAGCCACTCGCCATTCTGGCCTCGGCTTCGGATGAGCCCGATTACGGACTGGACATCAACCTCTGGGAAGACAGTCCGTCCGACTGGGGCAAGGTATATGGATTTGGCCCACTTCCTTTTGGCAACCCCGCGCTCTACTACTCGACGCAGGCACCGTTTCACATGGGGTTTTTCCATGAAGACAAGCTGCTCTACGTGGCTGCCCCATTCCTGAAACGAACCTTTCCACTGTTGCGTTCCCACCAATACTCGACGCTCTCCGCATTGGCTTTTCGCACGGGCCACGACTACTGGGGCTGGCGGTTTGCAGGCCTGTCACTGCACTACCTGCAGGATCTGACACAGCCTTATCACGCCAGCGTTGCACCAGGGGTTTCAACCCTGAAGCTGATCAGCGCCAACGCGCTGGCGATGGCTGGCATGCCTGGCATGAAGAACGACATGATTGTGCTGCTATCCAACCGGCATACCGCTCTGGAAAAATACCAGACCGAGTTACTGCAAAATGCGGCCCGCAACAAACAGGACACCGCCATCGAGAAAGCCCTGCGAGACACCAGTAAAGACCGTAGCTACCCCGAATGGAGTAACACTTACCTGCGCGACGTGGTCTCTGCACAATCAGCCGCGTTCGGCAGACAACTGGTTCAATCCCTGGTGACTGCCATGCCTGCGGGATTCGTTTCCGACCCCACTTTTGACTTTGGCGTCAACGAATCAGGGATTAATATGGTCCGAGAAATGGCCAATCGGGATGCGACCGAAAAAGCCAGGCTTGACAGCGCCATTGCCGAATTGCTAGGCAATTTTGCGGCGCACAGCCGAAATGCCATAAGGGGCATCCTCAAGGCGAGCACCAGTGCAAACCCTTAAGTCAGTGAATACTGTTATATTGCACTGCAACATTTTCTAAAAGTGAGTCTTACATGCTGTACCAGCTCTACGAAACCCAACGCTCCCTAATGGAGCCGTTCACGGATATGGCCCATGCTGCGGCCAAGGCTTACGGCAACCCCTTGTCGGTTGCGGGACAGAACCCATTCGCGCAGCGCATTTCTGCCGGATATGACCTGATTCACCGTTTGGGCAAAGATTACGAAAAACCAGAATTCGGCCTGCGCACCATCGAAGTCGATGGCGTGGACGTCGCCGTCCATGAACGGGTAGAAATCAACAAACCGTTTTGCGAATTGCGTCGTTTCAAGCGCTTCAGCGATGACCAGCGCACGCTGGACAAGATCAAGAACCAGCCGGCCGTGCTGATTGTTGCGCCCTTATCAGGCCATTACGCCACCTTGCTGCGTGACACCGTCAAAACGATGCTGAAAGACCACAAGGTCTACATCACCGACTGGAAGAACGCGCGCCTGATCCCCCTGTCTGAAGGGGAGTTTCACCTGGACGACTATGTCAACTACGTGCAGGAGTTCATTCGCCATTTGCAAAGCATCTACGGCAACTGCCACGTCATGAGCGTTTGCCAGCCCACCGTTCCCGTTCTGGCCGCAGTATCTTTGATGGCCAGTCGTGGCGAGAAAACGCCACTGTCCATGACCATGATGGGTGGCCCTATTGACGCACGCAAGTCGCCAACAGCGGTGAACAACCTGGCCGTGAACAAGAGCCACAGCTGGTTTGAAAACAATGTGATTTACCGCGTTCCCTCCAGCTTCCCCGGTGCCGGGCGTCGTGTTTACCCCGGCTTCCTGCAGCACACGGGCTTTGTGGCCATGAACCCGGACCACCACGCCAAGAGCCATTACGACTACTTTAAAGACCTGATCAAGGGCGACGACGCCAGTACCGACGCCCACCGCAAGTTCTACGATGAGTACAACGCAGTGCTCGACATGGATGCAGATTACTACCTGGAGACCATCAGAGTGGTGTTCCAGGATTACAGCCTGGTCAGCGGCACGTGGGACATCAAGGGCGTGAACGGCAAAATTGAGCGCGTACGCCCAGGCGACATCAAGACGACGGCGTTGCTGTCGGTTGAAGGTGAGCTTGACGATATCTCTGGCTCGGGCCAGACACAGGCCGTGCACGATATTTGCACCGGTGTACCGAAGACGCAGCAGCGTCACTTCGAAGCCAAAGGTGCCGGACACTACGGCATTTTTTCCGGAAAGCGCTGGCGCGAGCTGGTGTACCCGCAAGTCAAGGCCTTTATCCTGGCGCACAACCAGATCGCTTCAGGGCAGATTGTTCCAGCCGTCAAGGCGGTTCCACCCAAAGGGGCGCCGGTCAAGGTTGCTGCAAAAACATCAGCCAAACCGGCTGTGGCCCCCGTAAAGACTGCACAAGCAGCTACCAAAAAAGTAGCAGCCAAACGCGTCGCCGACAAAAAGTGACCCACGGGGCGATTCAAGCCGCTGGGCTGGTCGCCCGAATTCTGGATGCCCTGCCCCAGACCCAGTGCACACGGTGTGGATACCCGGACTGTGCCGGTTACGCAGGTGCCATCGCCAGCGGTGAAGCGGGCATCAATCAATGTCCCCCTGGTGGACAAGAAGGTGTGATTCGGCTCGCCCGGATCACCGGTCAGTCTGAAAAACCTCTGGATCCTGCTTTTGGCACGGAAGGACCGCGCAGTATCGTCTTTATCGATGAAGACTGGTGTATCGGCTGCACTCTGTGCATCAAGGCTTGCCCCACCGATGCCATCATTGGCAGCAACAAGCGCATGCACACGGTGATAGAGGCGTACTGCACTGGCTGTGAGCTGTGTTTGCCAGTCTGCCCGGTGGACTGCATTGAACTCGAAATCGCCAGCGCAGACGCCACTGGCTGGGACGCATGGCCACAGCATTTGGCCGACACCGCCCGCAAACGCTACGAATCTGCCATCACGCGGCGCAGCCGGGATCTGAACGAGCACGGTCAACGACTCGAAGAAAAAGCCCGCACCAAGCTGGCAGACCTTGGCGCCCACTCACAGCACACGGACCCCGCAGTGTTAAACAATAAGCGGGCTGTCATTGAGGCAGCGCTTGCACGTGCAAGAGCCAGACGCCAAGCATCTGACCGCTAGGTCCGGTTAAGACTCGATAGGCGCCACGCGTGGCAGGTGGATATCAAAAGTCGTCCCGTTTCCGACCACCGAGCGCACATGCACGGCGCCACCGAGTACCTTGCGAACAATCGAGTCCACGATGCTCATCCCCAAACCCGTACCGCCATGGCCAATTTTGGTACTGAAGAATGGTTCAAACAGGTGAAGCAGCACGCTTTGCTCCATGCCGGTTCCGTTATCTGAAATGTGCAGTTGAACCTGGCGATCCTGCGTTGTCGCACTGATGGTCAGCACACCATCAGTGCGCCCCTCAAACGCATGCATATAGGCATTGTTGATCAAATTGATGACCACCTGCCCCAGCGGGCCGGGCATGCTGTCCATCATGATGCCAGGGGGGATCTGTTGCACCACACGGTGTGGGGAATTCTTCAGACTGGGGCCCAGCGATGCAACGACCTCCGCCACGACGTAAGCCAGATCGAACTCCCGTCGTTGTTCACTGGCTTGATCGACTGAGACTTGCTTGAAATTCTTTAGCAGCGTCTCTGCGCGCGCCAGATTGCGTTGCAGCAACTGGCCGCCTTCGCCAACTGTGCGGGTCAGATCCATCAAGGTGGATTTACGAACCTGTCCCGAATCCAGTTGCTGCTGAAGTTGACGGGACAGGTCACTCAAGGTGCTGGCCACGAGAACACTGTTACCAATTGGCGTACTCAATTCGTGGGACACGCTCGCCACCAGCGCGGACAAGGTAGCCCTGGCTTGGCTGCGCACCAGCTCTTCGCGGGAGTCGTGAAGTTTGTCCATGGCCTGTGCCAACTCTGCCGTGCGCCGGGCAACCCTACTCTCAAGATCCGCATTCAGTTCGCGAATTTCTGTCTCTGCTTTCACCTTCTCGGTCACGTCAACCAGCAAGCCATACAGGCCAACCACTTTTCCATTTTCAAATTCGGGAATGACCCGCGCATCGACCCAGGAAATGGCGCGGGTACGGGGATCGACGCTGGTGCGGTGATAAGACTGCGGCACTCCCTCAAGTGCGCGCTCCCAATAGGGCAACATTTGATCCAGCGTCTCACGGGGTACGTACTCCATGATGGACTTGCCAACGATTGCCATGGGCTCGGCACCAAATAGCGCGGCGTACTGGATATTGCAGTAGCGCAAACGGGATTGCGCATCAAACGAGGCCACTGCCGCCGGCACGTTGGTGAGAAGTAATTGCAGCTCACGCTCACGCTGGGCAATCTGGGCGTTTTGCTGTGCCAGGTCATTCGACAATTGCAGTACGGTATCGCGACTCCGTATCAAGCTTTGTGGAGCGAGGTAGGTCAATGCGGCAGTTACCAAAAGAATGACCGCGATTTCCAGCGCCACGATCCAGGTTGGCGCGCGCTGCGTCGGATGAAATGCTCCCTGCGTCTCGGCAAGACCCAGGATGAGCACAAAGCCCACCGTTGCAAGGGTCATGATCATCAACCAGCGCCTGCCGACGAGCCAGCCAGCCAGCCCGATGATGAAGGGAAAAATAACCATGCCCACGCTGTGTACACCTGCGTACTGCAACGCGTTGCCTGCCGTCATGACCCACAGACCAAGACCCACAGAAATGATCGCGCGACGTGGGCTCTGCCGCAACTGCCAGTGGCCAACGAGAATCATCACAGCCAAAAAAGCAAGCGGCAACAGACGAGCCCACTGAATACCGGAAGGCTCAACCCCAATCGCAAGGACCATGAACACCAAGGCAGCCAACAGCAGGCGATGAACCCAGACAGCAAACCAGCGCAAATCTTCTGACTGATCCACGTGGTTCACGTCGGGTAGGCCAGGGTTCATGAATCAGCTACCGTGCAGTGGCGTCTGGACATCAATGGTGCTACCGAGGCTTAAACCAGATTTTTGTAGACGCCACACCCCACAAATACCTCGTCTACCTGCTGCACATAAGACATTTTGGCCTGTACCTTGCCCGTGGCAGGATTATTGATGTCGTATTCGACCCAGCCTGGCTCGCGGCTGGCTTGGTCAATGATTGCTTCCAACAACCCATTTCCATCGATTCCCGCGATATCCTGAACACGGGTGCCCACTTTAGATTTGTTGCCCCCAAAGGCGACATAGGTGCCGTTTTGATCGAGCACAAAAACGTACATGTCACGATCATGAAAGCCATTGGCGGGCTCTGTGATATCGCGCAAGAATGCATCTCTCGACGTGCGCTGGCGGTGTGCAACGGCCCTGTCGACCAGATCCACGGCTTCCTCGGCTGAGCCCTGCTGCAGTTTGAACGAAGCCACAGACTCCACCAGCGTGCTGGCGCGGCCTTCGAGGTTGACGGCTTGCGTCACGGCCTGCTCCACCATCTGGGCATTGCGTTGGGTGATCTCGTCGAGTTGCTGCACTGCCGATGTAATCTCGGACAAGCCAGAACTTTGTTCTGCGCTGGACGTAGATATCTGCGACATGCTTGCAGCAACGCCGCGGATGCCTGACACAATTTGCGTTATGTTGGCACCCGCAGCGCGGATCTTCTGGACACTGTTGGCCACCTGACTTGAGGACGTGCCGATCAGCAGACGAATTTCCTTGGCCGATTCGGCCGAACGCTGTGCGAGTGAACGCACCTCACTGGCCACCACGGCAAATCCGCGGCCTGACTCCCCGGCACGAGCCGCTTCAACCGCTGCATTCAGTGCCAGGATATTGGTCTGGAACGCCAAGCCATCAATAACGCCGACGATCTCATCCATCCGCTTGGCACTGCCCTGGATCGCCTCCACCGACTCGATGGCCTGGCTCATGGTGGTCGCCCCGCTGTCGGCTGCATCTCGCAACTGGGCCGCCTGCGCATTGGCTTGGCTGGCCGTATTGGCGTTTTCCTGAACAGTGGATGAGAGCTCTTCGACACTGGCCGCCGTCTGCTCCAGATTGGCCGCCTGTTGTTCGGTGCGGTCTGACAAGTCCCGGTTGCCCGCAGCCAAGCTCTTGCCAGAATGGGCTACAAAGGCCGCATTGCTGCGCACGTTTGCGACCATGCCGGAGACGGTACGACCCAGTTGCCCCATTGATGCAGCGAGGCTACCCAATTCGTCCTGACCGTGGCTGACAAGATTCTGCCGCAGGTCACCAGCCACCATTTTTTTCGCCGCGAGAATGACTTCACCCAGATCTTGCGCAACACTGCGATGAAAGGCAACCAGAAAATACATCAACAGCGCCAACGCAATGCCGCAGGCCACCGCAGCTCCACCCGCTCCTGCTGCAAGGCCATCACCCAACACCATGTGCCACACGAGCGGAACAATCGGTAGAACGGACAGGACCGCCAACAGCGTCAGCTTTCCAGCAAAACGCAAGCTTCGCACGAGTCGGACACCAGGAGCCAGAAGGGCAGAAAACACCATTGGGAGGTCTCCAAGACTATGAGCAAGGGCTTATGTATGTCCCTTTGATGTTGATTCTACGATTGAAAATCATCGCAATGGCCGACAAATCTGATGAACTACACCGTGCAAAAATAGACCATCAGGTACACACTTGCGCGGAGAAAGCGCGCACGACCTCAGGCGGCGCCTGCACCAGCTCGATCAAAACGCCTTCCCCTGCGATCGGAAACTCGTCATTCGATTTGGGATGCAGGAAACAGATATCAAACCCGGCCGCACCCTTGCGAATACCGCCAGGCGCAAAACGTACGCCCTGCGCCGCAAGCCATTCGACTGCAGTAGGCAAGTCATCGATCCACAGTCCCACGTGATTCAGCGGAGTCGTGTGCACGGCCGGTTTTTTGTCCGGGTCAATGGGCTGCATGAGATCAACCTCTACTTTGAACGGGCCGCTGCCGATGGCACAGATGTCTTCGTCCACATTTTCGCGCTCGCTCTTGAAGGTGCCGGTCACCTCCAGACCCAGCATGTCGACCCAGAGTCTTTGCAGTTTGCTTTTATCCGGAGCGCCAATGGCGATTTGCTGGATGCCCAGCACCGTAAAAGGTCGTTGTGTCATGACGTCGATCCTCAGACAAATTCAACAATCGGCTGGTCCACGGTCAGGCTCTCGCCTTTGGCTGCCAGCACCTTGCCCACCACGCCATCGGCTTGCGCAAACAGCACGTTTTCCATCTTCATGGCTTCAATGACCGCCACGCGCTCACCAGCCTGAACCTTTTGGCCGACGACTACAGCCACATCCACCAGCAGGCCCGGCATGGGGGACAGTACATAGCGGCTCATGTCTGGCGCCGCTTTGTGCGGCATCAGGGCGTGCAACTCGGCCATGCGGGGAGACACTACCAAGGCATCTATGCGGGTCCCGTTGTGCTGCAACCGCAAAGCCAACGGGTTGCGGGGCGTACCCCGTTCCACCTGGGCGTTGAACGGCTGGCCATTCACCGTGCCATGGATGGCGATGTCGTTCAAGCGCGAGTTGCTACGAATTTCATAGCTGGACGCGCCTATTCTCACCCGGGCAGAGCCCGTATCGCCTACAAACTCATCCACATGCACCGGGGTGTAGCTGTTCTCACCGGTCGCGCCCAGTGTGATCACGACGTAGTCCTTGCCCGCGTTGACGGCATACCCAGGCAGTTGGCCCGAAATACCGGCAGCGCGCTCCCTGGACTTGCGGCGCACAAATGCAGCCAGTGCCAACAGGAACGACGGATCTTCGTGCGGCACATCTTCCGCGGCAAAGCCCTTGCCGTAGTTCTCGGCAATAAAGCCGGTGTTGAAATCACCCGCCACAAACTTGGGGTGTGCCAACAAGGCAGATTGAAATGGGATGTTGCTGCTGATGCCGCGAATCACAAAGCCGTTAAGGGCTTCGCGCATTTTGACAATGGCATCCATACGGTCAGTGCCGTGCACGATGAGCTTGGCGATCATCGAGTCGTAGAACATGGGGATTTCGCCGCCGTCTTGCACGCCGGTGTCCACGCGAACACCCAACCAGTCCTGCGTATTGGCCTGGAACATGGTCTGCTCGGGTGGCGCAAAGCGCACCAAGCGACCAGTCGACGGCAAAAAGTTGCGGAACGGGTCTTCGGCGTTGATGCGGCATTCCATGGCCCAGCCATTGCGTTTGACTTCGGCTTGCGTGAGCGGCAACTTTTCGCCCGCCGCCACGCGGATCATCAGTTCCACCAAGTCGAGCCCGGTAATGCACTCGGTCACAGGATGCTCCACCTGCAGGCGGGTGTTCATCTCCAGGAAGTAAAAGCTCTGGTCTTTGCCGACCACAAACTCGACCGTACCCGCGCTCTGGTAGTTCACCGCCTTGGCCAGCTGCACCGCCTGCTCGCCCATGGCTTTGCGGGTGGCCTCGCTGATAAAGGGGCTTGGCGCCTCTTCAATCACCTTCTGGTGGCGGCGCTGGATCGAGCACTCGCGCTCGTTCAGGTAAATCACGTTGCCAAAGCTGTCGCCGATCAGCTGGATTTCGATGTGGCGGGGCTCTTCGACAAACTTCTCGATAAACACGCGGTCATCGCCAAAGCTGTTGCGCGCTTCGTTGCGGCAGCTGGTGAAGCCTTCAAACGCTTCTTTGTCATTGAAAGCCACGCGAAGGCCCTTACCGCCGCCGCCGGCGCTGGCCTTGATCATCACGGGGTAGCCAATGCTCTGGGCAATTTCGACGGCCTTTTCAGGCGTCTCGATCGCGTCGTTCACGCCGGGAATGCAGTTCACACCTGCGGCACCGGCCAGCTTCTTGGACTCAATCTTGTCGCCCATGGCGCCAATAGAGTGGTGCTTGGGGCCGATGAAAATGATGCCCTCTTCTTCCACGCGCTTGGCAAAGCCAGCGTTTTCGCTCAAAAATCCATAGCCGGGATGCACCGCTTGCGCACCCGTCTGCTTGCAGGCGGCAATGATCTTGTCGGCCACCAGATAGCTCTCGCGGCTCGCAGCGGGGCCAATGTGCACGGCCTCGTCCGCCATCATCACATGGCGTGCGTCCTTGTCAGCATCGGAATATACGGCCACGGTTTTGATGCCCATCTTGCGGGCGGTGGCGATGACGCGGCAGGCGATTTCGCCACGGTTGGCGATCAGAATTTTGGTGAACATTTGCAGTCTCCTAACGGTGTTGGTGTGCCAGTAATGGCATGTTTTTTGTTCGTGTGGCTGTATGGCTGGGCTCGCAGCGGACACGGCGTATCCACCTCCGCGAATGTCCTCCGCCCGCTGCGCGGGCTCCCCCTTGATTTCGCTGCGGCAGACACACCATGCCCGCCGCTGCGAAGGGAGGCTCCTGCTGGCCGACGACATACACGACATCCAGGATCGGGCTGCCCGGGCGTTTTGCGCAGGTCAAGGAGGAGCGCGCAGCGCGGGGGACACGGAGCAAAACGTCCGGGTAGCCCGAGCCAGCGCGAGAACAGTTCATGGACATGCGAAAACTCAGAGTGGAATGTTTCCGTGCTTGCGCCACGGGTTTTCCAGCTTCTTGTCTTTGAGCATCACCAGTGAGCGGCAGATGCGCTTGCGGGTCTCGCTGGGCAAAATCACGTCGTCAATAAAGCCACGAGCGCCGGCCACAAACGGATTGGCAAAACGGGCTTTGTATTCAGCCTCTTTGGCAGCCAGCTTCGCAGGGTCGCCCTTGTCTTCGCGGAAGATGATTTCAACCGCGCCCTTGGCACCCATCACCGCAATCTCGGCGTTAGGCCAGGCAAAGTTCACGTCACCGCGCAAGTGCTTGGAGGCCATCACGTCATACGCGCCGCCGTAAGCTTTGCGGGTAATGACGGTGATTTTTGGCACGGTGCACTCGGCATACGCATACAGCAGTTTGGCGCCGTGCTTGATGATGCCGCCGTACTCTTGCGAGGTGCCGGGCATGAAACCGGGTACATCCACAAACGTGATGACCGGGATATTGAACGCATCGCAAAAGCGCACAAAACGCGCCGCCTTGATGGAGCTCTTGATGTCCAGGCAACCCGCCAGCACCAGCGGCTGGTTGGCCACGATACCCACGCTCTGGCCGTCCATTCGGGCAAAGCCGATGAGGATGTTCTTGGCGTATTCGGGCTGCAGTTCAAAGAAGTCGCCATCGTCCACCGTCTTGACAATCAACTCCTTCATGTCATAGGCCTTATTGGCGTTGTCGGGCACCAGGGTGTCAAGGCTTTTGTCAATACGGTCGCTAGGGTCGCCGCTCTTGCGCACAGGCGCTTTTTCGCGGTTGCTAAGCGGCAGGTAGTTGTAGAGACGGCGCAGCATCAGCAGAGCTTCCACATCGTTCTCAAACGCCAAGTCAGCTACACCGCTCTTGGTGGTGTGAGTGATGGCGCCGCCCAGTTCTTCGGCCGTCACGTCTTCGTGCGTCACGGTCTTCACCACTTCAGGGCCGGTGACGAACATGTAGGAACTGTCTTTCACCATGAAGATGAAGTCGGTCATGGCCGGGCTGTATACCGCGCCGCCGGCCGATGGCCCCATGATCATGCTGATTTGCGGAATGACGCCGCTGGCCATCACGTTGCGCTGGAACACGTCGGCATAGCCGCCCAAGCTGGCCACACCTTCCTGAATGCGGGCGCCGCCCGAGTCGTTCAAGCCGATGACCGGTGCGCCGACCTTCATGGCCTGGTCCATCACCTTGCAAATTTTTTCGGCATGGGCTTCTGACAGCGCGCCACCGAACACGGTGAAATCCTGGCTGAACACAAACACCAGGCGGCCGTTGATCATGCCGTAGCCGGTGACCACGCCGTCGCCGGGAATCTTGTTGTCCTGCATGCCGAAGTCCACACAGCGGTGCTCGACGAACATGTCCCACTCTTCAAACGTTCCTTCGTCGAGCAGCAGCTCCAGACGCTCGCGGGCGGTGAGTTTGCCCTTTTTGTGCTGGGCTGCGATGCGCTTTTCGCCGCCGCCCTGGCGCGCGAGTTCGCGCTTGGCTTCCAACTGTTCAAGAATGTCGTGCATGGTTTTCTTCTTTCAGGTCAGTGATGGGGTTAAATTTAGTTGCTACTTAATTGATAGCTGGTAACGCAGTACTAGCGAGGGCTGCAAGCAGATTTCGTGCTGCAGTAGAGGCTGCCATCTGGCCGGACGCCACGGCGCTGGTCAACTCGGGCAAGCGCGCACGCACTGCGGGGTTTTGCTTGAAGGCGTGCTTCAAACCGGCGTCAATGCGCTCCCACATCCAGGCCAGGGACTGGTTCTGGCGGCGGCTGGCCGATTGGCCGTTGGCGGTCTGCAGGGTCTGGAATTGGGTGACGGCGCTCCAGAAGTCATCAATGCCTTCACTTTTCAAAGCGCTGAGCCGAATCGCCTGCGGATGCCACACCGTGGCCGAATGCGGATCGTGGCCCGGGCTGCCGTGCATGCCCAGCAGGCGCAGGGATGACGCAATTTGGGCCTGCGCCCGCGTGGCGGCGTCGGGGTCAATATCGGCCTTGTTGATGAGCACCAGGTCGGCCAGCTCCATCACGCCCTTTTTGATGGATTGCAGGTCGTCGCCCGCATTGGGCAGCTGCATCAGCACAAACATGTCGGTCATGCCCTGCACCGCCGTCTCGCTTTGGCCCACGCCCACGGTTTCCACAATCACGATGTCGTACCCCGCCGCCTCACAGACCAGCATGGCTTCACGGGTTTTCTCGGCCACACCGCCCAGGGTGCCGCTGCTGGGGCTGGGGCGGATATAGGCTTCCTCGCGCACCGAGAGCAGCTCCATGCGGGTCTTGTCGCCCAAGATGGAGCCGCCCGATACCGTGCTGGACGGGTCAATGGTGAGCACCGCCACGCGGTGGCCTTTGCCAATCAAATACAGGCCCAGCGCCTCGATAAAGGTGGACTTGCCAACGCCCGGCACACCGCTGATGCCCAGCCGGAAGGACTTGCCCGTGTGCGGCAGCAAGGCCGTCAAGAGTTCATCGGCCAGCGCACGGTGGTCCGCGCGGGTGGATTCCAACTGCGTGATGGCTTTGGCGATGGCGCGGCGCTGCTGGGGGCCAGCGTCTTGCGTAATCGCGGCAACGGAAATGGGGTTCACAAGATTCAGGCGATGGCTTTGTTGATTTGCGCCAGCACATCCTTGGCAGACACCGGAATCGGCGTGCCAGGGCCATAGATGCCCCTGACGCCCGCGGCATACAGCATGTCGTAGTCCTGGCGCGGAATCACGCCACCCACAAACACGATGATGTCGTCGGCGCCCTGCTTTTTCAGCTCGGCGATGATGGCGGGCACCAGCGTTTTGTGGCCGGCAGCCAGGGTGCTCACGCCCACGGCATGCACGTCGTTTTCAATCGCCTGGCGGGCACATTCTTCGGGGGTCTGGAACAGCGGGCCCATGTCCACGTCAAAGCCCAGGTCGGCAAAAGCGGTGGCTACCACTTTGGCACCACGGTCATGGCCGTCCTGGCCCAGCTTGCTGATCATGACGCGAGGGCGACGGCCTTGCGCTTCGGCAAAGTCGGCAATGTCTTTCTTCAGCTGGTTCCAGTATTCCAGGGTGTCGCCTTCGGCCGAGTCGTAGGCCGCAGCGTACACGCCCGACACCTTCTGGGTATCGGCACGGTGGCGGCCATAGACCTTTTCCAGCGCGTCACTCACTTCACCCACGGTAGCCCGCAGGCGCATGGCCTGAATGGACAGGTCCAGCAAGTTGCCCGTGCCGCTTTCTGCTGCAAAAGTGATAGCAGTCAGCGCAGCATCCACGAGGGCTGTGTCGCGTTTTGCCTTGATAGCGTTGAGGCGGGCGATCTGGCCATCACGCACCGCCACGTTGTCGATGTCACGGGACTCAATGGCGTCTTCGGTCTTGAGTTTGTACTTGTTGACGCCCACAATCACGTCCTGCCCACTGTCGATGCGGGCCTGCTTTTCGGCGGCAGCGGCTTCGATTTTGAGCTTGGCCCAGCCGCTGTCCACGGCCTTGGTCATGCCGCCCATGGCTTCCACTTCTTCGATGATCTTCCACGCGGCATCGGCCATGTCTTGCGTCAGCTTTTCCATCATGTAGCTGCCGGCCCAAGGGTCCACCACATTGGTGATGTGGGTTTCTTCCTGGATGATGAGCTGGGTGTTGCGCGCAATGCGGCTGGAAAACTCGGTGGGCAAAGCAATGGCCTCGTCCAGCGCGTTGGTGTGCAGGCTTTGGGTGCCGCCAAACACGGCTGCCATGGCTTCGATGGTGGTGCGCACCACGTTGTTGTAGGGGTCTTGCTCAGTGAGCGACCAGCCCGAAGTCTGGCAGTGGGTGCGCAGCATGAGCGATTTGGGGCTCTTGGCGTCAAAGCCTTTCATGATGCGGCACCACAGCAGGCGGGCCGCGCGCATCTTGGCCACTTCCAGGTAGAAGTTCATGCCAATGGCCCAGAAGAAGGACAGGCGCCCGGCGAACTCATCCACGTCCAGCCCGGTGGCAATGGCGGTTTTCACATACTCTTTGCCGTCGGCCAGCGTGAAGGCCAGCTCCAGCGCCTGGTTGGCGCCTGCCTCTTGCATGTGGTAACCCGAGATGCTGATCGAGTTGAACTTAGGCATGTTTTTGGCGGTGTAGCCAATGATGTCGCCAATGATGCGCATGCTGGGCGCGGGCGGGTAGATGTAGGTGTTGCGCACCATGAACTCTTTCAGAATGTCGTTCTGAATGGTTCCTGACAGCTTGTCTTGCGACACGCCCTGCTCTTCGGCGGCCACCACGTAACCGGCCAGCACGGGCAGCACAGCGCCGTTCATGGTCATGGAGACGCTGACTTTGTCCAGCGGAATCTGGTCAAACAGAATCTTCATGTCCTCCACCGAATCAATCGCTACACCGGCCTTGCCCACGTCGCCCGTCACACGCGGATGGTCACTGTCGTAGCCACGGTGTGTGGCCAAGTCAAACGCCACCGACACGCCCTGCCCGCCTGCGGCCAGCGCCTTGCGGTAGAAAGCGTTGGACTCTTCGGCGGTCGAAAAACCCGCGTATTGGCGAATGGTCCAGGGGCGCACGGCGTACATGGTGGCCTGTGGGCCGCGCAGGTAGGGCTCAAAGCCGGGCAAGGTGTTGGTGTATTGCAGGTTGGCAGTGTCTTCAGCGGTGTAGAGCGGCTTGACGGAGATGCCGTCCGGAGTGATCCAGTTCAGCGCCTCGACATTGCCGCCGGGAGCCGACTTGGCTGCAGCCTTGGCCCAGGCGTCCAGGTTGGCGGCTTTGAATTCAGGGTTCTTTTCGGTCATGACAAATCCAATCTTCCGTATGCAGACGCCGTTGGAAGGCGGCTGCAGGCAATTAAGGGCCGTTAAATGAATGGCGAACGAGCCCACAGTGCTTGAGCCAGCGCAATCTTTTAGTTTACATTATTCATAATTATTGATTCAAAATATTCTATTCAGCTTACAAGGTGCCTATGGCAGCGCTTCCAACCGATTCCCCCAATGACCGCTCGCTTGCGCCCCGCGCACTGTATGTTGAGGTAGCGGAGCGGCTGCGTCAACGCATATTCAGCCAGGAACTGGAGCCCGGCAGCTGGATTGATGAGCTCAAGATTGCCGAGGCCTACGGCATCAGCCGCACACCCCTGCGCGAAGCACTCAAGGTGTTGGCGGCCGAGGGCTTGATCACCATGAAGGTGCGCCGCGGAGCCTATGTGACCGAGGTTTCCACCCGCGACCTCTCCGACGTGTACCACCTGCTCAGCCTGTTGGAGAGCGATGCCGCCGGCGTGGTGGCCACCCAGGCAACCAACGCGCAGTTACAAGAATTGCAAACACTGCACCGTGAACTGGAAGCCGCCGCACTGCCCGGTCAGCATGACCGTGAACGCTTCTTTGCAATCAACGAGCGTTTTCACATGCGCTTGCTGGAGATCGCCGACAACCGCTGGCGCGACCAGATGGTGGCCGATCTGCGCAAGGTTATGAAGCTGAATCGGCACAACTCGCTGTTCAAGTCAGGACGCATTGACGAGTCACTGCAAGAGCACCGCGCCATCATGGAAGCGCTAACCGCGCGGGATGCCAAAGCTACGGTGCTGCGGATGCAGGCGCATTTTGCCAACGGCCTGGCAGCCGCCGCTTGAAACAGTCCCTACAATTCAGTGAAAAACATCCACCCTGACCGGATATGCCAGCGGTCGTTTGAGGATGGCAGGGAGACCGACCATACCAATGCTCCATGACAGACCCGACCAATCCGCTGGCTGACCACGCGCCTGCGATTTCCCAGCAGCAAACACTGCTTGAATACCAAGCCATTCTTGAAAATGCCTCGGTTGGAATTTCGTTCACACGCGACAGACAGGTGTTGCACTGCAATCCCAAGTTTTCAGAGATCTTCGGATGGCCACACGGAGAACTGGTTGGCCAGCCCGGCTCGATTTTCTATCTCTCCGATGAAGACTATGTAGAAATAGGTCAGTTGGCGTCCCCCATCCTGACCAGTGGTGGCCTGTTTGACCGTGAAATTGCCCTGCGCCGCAAAGACGGCAGCACGGTGGTTTGCCAAATGCGGGCCAAGGCCATCAACCCCCAGAACACCGCCGAAGGAACGATCTGGATCGCGGAGGACATTGGTGAGCGCAAACGCGCCCGGATCGAACTCGATGAACTGATGCTCAGGCAAAAGGCCATTCTCGAAAATGCCTCGGTCGGCATCATGTTTACCCGCAATGGGCTGGTTGTGCATTGCAACCCGAGCGCTGAAGGCATCCTGGGCTGGTCACCCGGTACGCTGGCAGGACACAAGGCGCAGGTGTTCTTCCCGAACAGCGAGGATTACGCCCGCTTCGGTGAGACGGTCGGCCACAAGCTGGCCGCTGGTGAACTGATTGACGTTGAATGGCTCAACGCCCGCGAGGATGGCTCACTGATCTGGTGCCGCAATCTGGCCAAAGCCCTGCAAACAGCCGACGGGAGCCGCAGCACCATCTGGATTACCGAAGATATCAGCGAGCGCAAAGCCACTCAGGAGGCGCTAATCAACGCGCACAGGGAGCTTGAATTCAGGGTACAGGAGCGCACCACCGAGTTGGCAAAAGCCCATCAGCAGTTCAAGACCATGTTCGAGAGCTCGCCGATTGCAACGTATGCCAGAGACATCAACCACGTGGTCACCAGCTGGAACCCTGCCGCTGAACGGTTGTTTGGCTGGAGTGCACGTGAAATAGTGGGCCACCCCGTGCCAATCAATCCTGAAGGCAAATGGGATGAAACAGTAGATTTGCGATGCAGGGTACTCAACGGGGAAACGATCGTGCAGCTCGAACTGGTGCGGCAACGGCGCGATGGAACCGCCGTCGACGTAAGCGTGACGCTTGCACCCCTGAAGGACTCATCCGACCGTTTGTACGGGTACCTCACCATCGCTGCGGACATCACGCAGCGCAAGGCTGCCGAGCAAAAGATTCGACAACTGGCTTACCACGATCCGTTGACAGGACTACCCAACCGATTGCTGATGCGCGACCGGTTTCAGCAGGCCGTGGCCCACGCCGATCGCGCGAAGACCAAGGTCGCATTGCTGTTCCTGGATCTGGACAACTTCAAAAACATCAACGACTCGCTAGGCCATGCCGCCGGCGATGCCATGCTCACAGAAGTGGCCGCCCGATTGGCCCAATGCGTACGTGAAACCGACACCATCAGCCGCCAGGGTGGTGATGAATTTTTGATCGTACTCAGCGATCTGTCAGACGTCGAGTCGATACCGCCCATTTTGACCAAGCTGATGGACCGGTTGCAAGAACCGTTTCATGCCGATGAACAAGAACTCTCGACGTCCGTCTCTGTCGGTATCACCCTATTTCCGGACGATGGATGTGACTTCGAAAACCTCTTGAAGAAAGCCGACATAGCCATGTATCGGGCGAAAGATGCCGGACGCAACACCTACCGGTTCTTTGATGAGTCCATGAACACCGAGGCGGTGGAGCGTCTGGCCATGCAAAACGGGTTGCGCCGCGCGCTTGAACGCCAGGAGTTTGTGTTGCATTACCAGCCCAAAATCGAACTCGTCAGCGGCAGAGTCATCGGTGCAGAAGCGCTGATTCGCTGGAACCATCCGGACCGGGGCATGATTCCACCAGGACGCTTCATCCCGGTAGCCGAAGAAAGTGGCCTGATTGTGGCGATTGGCGATTGGGTAATACATGAAGCTTGCCGCCAGGCCATGGCCTGGAAACTCGCAGGACTGCCGGAGCTGTCGATGGCCGTCAACCTTTCTGCCGTGCAGTTCAAGCGCGGCGATGTGGGGGCGGCCGTGGTACATGCGCTGGAAGAGACGGGGCTCGAACCCGCCCTGCTGGAACTGGAATTGACTGAATCCATTCTTATCCAGAATGTCGAAAGTGTGCTGGCCACCGTCCAGGGTTTAAAACGGCTGGGAATCACGCTTTCGATTGACGATTTTGGAACGGGTTATTCCAGCCTGTCCTACCTCAAGCGATTTGACATAGACAAGCTCAAGATAGACCAATCCTTCATTCGCGACCTGGCAAGCGATCCCAACGATGCAGCCATCGTGCGGGCCATCATCCAGATGGCGCGCAGCCTCAATCTCAAAACCGTAGCCGAGGGTGTCGAAACGATTGCCGCGCTGGAAAAGCTTCAGACTTTCGGTTGTGATGAATCGCAGGGCTACCTCTTTGCGCGACCCATGCCAGCCGATGAATTTGAGCGGTACCTGTCCCAATTGCCGGACGGTCGGGCAATCACGGTGCGACTGGACTCCCGGAACTGACTGCTGCGTTCGCGCGCTGCAGGACCTCATGGGAGCCCATCCCCTTGAGGTGGTGATCACTCCACACTTGCCGCCAGCGCCGCGCACCGGGCTGGCCATGGCGCAGGCCCAGCATGTGCCGTGCAACATTGCTCCAGGGGGTGCCGTGCGCAGCAGCCTCGCGTTCCATGTAGTCCACCATGTGCTGCTCTACCGCATCACGGGTGAGGTCTGACGGCGTTTGCCCGTAGAAAGTGGAGTCCCAAGTAGTCATGCACCAGGGGTTGTGATATGCCTCACGGCCCACCATCACGCCATCCAGGTGATTCAATTGCTCGGCGATCTGTGCATCGGTGGTGATGCCGCCATTGACCACGATGCGCAGTTGGGGAAAATCGGCTTTAAGCCGGTGCGCCACCTCGTATCGCAGCGGCGGCACTTCGCGGTTTTCTTTCGGTGACAGCCCTTTGAGCCAGGCGTTACGGGCATGGACGATAAAAACGGAGCAGCCCGCCTCGCTGACCGACCCCACAAAATCACGAACAAAGTCGTAACTCTCGCTTTTGTCGATGCCAATGCGGTGCTTGACAGTGACCGGCACGCTCACCACATCGACCATGGCCTTGACGCAATCGGCCACCAGTTGCGGCTCGTTCATCAAACACGCACCAAATGCGCCGCGCTGCACCCGTTCGCTGGGGCAACCGCAGTTCAGATTGATTTCATCGTAGCCCCATTGCTCGCCGAGTTTTGCGCAGTGCGCAAGATCGCCCGGTTCACTTCCACCCAGCTGCAAGGCAACAGGATGCTCTTGCGCATTGAAGGCAAGATGCCGCGCCACGTCACCGTGGATCAATGCGCCAGTGGTCACCATTTCGGTGTACAGCAAAGCGTGGCGCGTAAGCAGGCGGTGAAAATAGCGGCAATGGCGGTCAGTCCAGTCCATCATCGGGGCGACGCTGAGCCGCCACCGGTCCGCAGAAGTGTGCAAAGGAATTACAGCCCGGTCGATACCAGAAGAAATGGGGTCAAGAGACATGGTGGGGATTATCCCCGCCCGGCCCGTCATCCAGGGCTACGACACCATTGCGCCCTTGGCGTTTTGCCTGGTATAAGGCCTTGTCGGCCCGCTCAACCAGGCTTGCAGGGGAGTCCGACTTGGTTGCGAATGCAACGCCCAAACTGGCCGTCAGGTTGCGATGCGGGCACTCCGTCGTTTCAATGGCACGACGAATCCGCTCAGCAACCACCATGGCTTCCGCACAATCGGTATTCGGGAGGATGACTGCAAACTCCTCTCCGCCATATCGGGCCACATGGTCGTAGTTGCGAGCCTCCGCCCGCAAGGTTTGTGCGAGTGTGTGCAAAATACCATCACCTGCAACATGACCAAAATCGTCGTTAAACGCTTTGAAATGATCCACATCGACCATGACCAGCGCCATTGGAAGATGCGCGCGCTGAAAACGTGCATGCTCCTCTTCCAGAACGCGGTCAAATGCGCGGCGGTTCAAAAGATCCGTGAGTGAGTCAGTCTGGGTTTGCCGGGACAGTTGCTGGTTCAATTCCTCCAGACGTTTCTGATAACTCTCCAGCTGCTTTTGGCGCGCTGTTTGTGCCTGGGCCAACAGACGCAATTCAGCATTGGCCCGCCGCAAGGCCAACAACTCACTGACTTGCCGGGACAATGCTTTCAGGGCTTCGGCCATGGCGGGCGTCAGGGTGCGAGGAACCCGGTCCAACACGCACACCGTTCCCAAGGCTGAGCCGGATGGCGTGAGCAGCGGCGCGCCAGCGTAGAACCGGATATTCGGGTCACCCGTTACCAACGGGTTGGTGGCAAAGCGGCGGTCCAGCGATGCATCGTGAACCTCCATGATTTGCTCAGGTTCAAGAATCGCATGCGCGCAGAAAGCTTGGCCCCGCGGCGTTTCCATTACATCGACACCCACTTTAGCCTTGAACCACTGACGATCCTCGTCCACCAGGGAAATCAGCGCCATGGGCACGCCACAGATGAGCGCTGCAAGGCTAACAATATCGTCATAGGCCTGTTCGGCCGGGGTGTCGAGCACAACGTAGCTTTTGAGCGCCTGCAATCGCAGAGACTCAAGGGAGTTGAAAGTGTCGTCCATGGGTGTCAGCGAGTGCGATTCGTTTTGAGAGCGAGAGAATTATGGCGTAACGCACCAGGGTGCGCCATTGTGTGCCAATGCCATCCATAGGGCCCAACCCGAACTTGCGGCGAGCGCAGCCCCTGCCAGCCGAATGCCCCATTGGCCGCTACCCCCACGAAGGGTGCCGCCCGATGCGCCGCGCAGTCGCAGCCACAACCAGGGGCCTGCCATCATGGTGACACTGGTACCCAACGCAAAGAGTGCCATCACCATGGCACCGCCCAGAGAGCTACCGGCCATGGCGGCTACCAGAAGTGCCGAATACAACAGGCCGCAGGGCAAAAAGGCCCACAAAGCGCCCAATACCAGTGGGGCACCACCTCCCCAGCGAGCGGCAAACGACCTGGTGTAACCCCACACCTTGCGCGCGGCGCTCTCCAGCCACATTGGCTGGCGCGCCTGCAGCAACAGCATCAGCCCCAGCACAAAGGCCGCCACATGGAAAAGGGACCACACCGGCCGCAACGCTGCCGACTGGACAGTCAGCCAGCCCAAGCCCTGCAGAGAAGCTGCGGCCACGGCACCCAGCACGGAATACCCTACCACTCGCCCCAATTGAAACGTCCACAGAGCAGCATTTTTACGCGAGCCGGCTGCCTGTCCAATACCCGCGCAGGCGGCGCCGCACATGGCTACGCAGTGGGGTCCACCCACTAGCCCCATCAACAGAGCAGTGAGCGCCAAAGAAGATTGCATCTGCCGATGCTAAATGATCTTGGAAAAACGCGCCCGTGTGCGGTCTGTCTGCAAATAACGGTCAAACACCATAGCCACCGCACGCACAAAAAACCAGCCCTGAGCGGTGACCTGAATACCGGCGGAATCAACAGTGACCATGCCTTGATCGGAAAGATCCGCAAGCGCTTCCAGCTCTTTGGCGAAATAGCTTTGAAAATCTACCAAATAGGCCAGATTGATCGACTCGAACTGCAATTCGCCCTGGCACATCAGCGCCATGATGACGGCACGGCGAACCAAGTCATCGCGCGACAGTGCCAGACCGCGCACCACGGGGAATCGTCCTTGGTCGAGGAGATCGCAATACTCCTCCATCGACTTGGCGTTCTGGCTATATGTCGCGCCGATCCGACCAATGGATGACACGCCCAGGCCAATCAGGTCGCAATCTGGCTGGGTGCTGTACCCCTGGAAATTGCGGTGCAGGCGTCCCTGGCGCTTGGCCACAGCCAACGCGTCTTCCGGCAAGGCAAAGTGATCCATGCCGACGTACACATAACCCGCACCCATGAACGCAGCCAGCGAACGGGACAGCATGGACACTTTGGCTGCCCCACTGGGCAATGACACAGTAGCAATGCGCCTTTGCGGCTTGAACCGTTCTGGCAAATGGGCGTAGGCATAAAGGGCAATCCGGTCGGGGCGCAACTCGTTGACCTGCGCCAGTGTGCGATCAAAGGACTCCGGACTTTGTTGGGGAAGTCCGTAGATCAGATCCACATTGATCGACTCAAACCCGCGCTCGCGTGCGGCCGCCACCAGAGCAAACACCTGCTCGGCAGGTTGCACTCGATGCACTGCTTTTTGCACCGCCGGATCAAAGTCTTGCACCCCAAAGCTCAGCCGGTTGAACCCAAGCTCGGCCAGGGTGTCGAGCCTGGAGGCGTCGATGGTTCGGGGGTCCACCTCAATGGAGTATTCGCCCCCAGGTGCAAACGTGAAATTGCGACGCAACATGGTCATCAACTCACGCAATTCGTCGTCACTCAAAAATGTAGGACTACCCCCACCAAGATGGACCTGACTGACTGTTTGGCCCAAACCGATTTGGGCCGTGTGCAAATCAACCTCACGGCTAAGGTAGCGCAGGTACGGCGCTGCACGGTCATGGTGCTTGGTAATGATTTTGTTGCAGGCACAGTAATAACACAGCGACTCGCAAAACGGGATGTGTACATAGAGCGAAAGCGGCAAGTTCATGGCAGCAGCGCCACCGCGCCGCATTGTCAGGGCCTGCGCGTAGTCATCCGCCGTAAATGCTTCGACAAAACGGTCTGCGGTTGGGTACGAGGTGTAGCGCGGGCCCGCCACGTCGTATCGACGCAACAAATCATCATTTATGGTTTCAGCAACTGGTTTCATGAACGCTCCAAGACAAGGGCTACTGTGCCGCCATTTGACTTTCCATCACTTGATTTGCATCAAGAACTTCGAAACTGGGTAAACTGGCCTGTCACTTACACTAGGTGAAATCCATGCCTGATCAAACATCCAAGCCCAACTCAGTCGCCGAAACCCGGGTGCCCCTTGCCGCGCATGCCGATTCCAAGATGGTCGCGATGAGCCCTCAATCCATCAAGGTGGCCTGCTCCAGCTGCAATTTGCGCGAACTGTGCATGCCGCTGGGGCTCAGTCCGGCTGAGCTTGATCGCATTGACGACGTCGTGGCTAGTCGACGCAAAGTCAAACGTGGAGACATACTTTTTCGCAATGGCGAAAGGTTTACCAGTCTTTACGCCATTCGCACCGGATTTTTCAAAACCTGCGTGGCTTCTGAGGATGGCCGGGACCAAGTTACGGGTTTTCAGATGGCTGGCGAAGTGATCGGGCTGGATGGCATTGTTAACGACTATCACACCTGCGATGCGGTGGCCCTGGAAGATGCCGAGGTATGCGTCATGCCCTTTGACCGCATTGAGGAGCTGTCGAGAGAGGTCAACGCCCTGCAACGCCATGTCCACAAGATCATGAGCCGCGAAATCGTCCGCGAAAATGGAGTGATGCTGCTGCTGGGGAGCATGCGCGCGGAAGAGCGCCTGGCGGCTTTCTTGCTGAATCTGGTGCAACGGCTGCATGCGCGGGGGTTTTCGCAATCCGAGTTGGTACTGCGGATGACGCGCGAGGAAATTGGAAGCTATCTTGGACTGAAGCTGGAAACCGTCAGCCGAACTTTCTCAAAATTTGTGGAAGAAGGCATAGTGGAAGTGAAGCAGCGCCACGTCCGGATACTCAATACCGATGCACTCAAAGACATCGTGAACCCCAAGGTTTGCAACTGACTCTGGCTGTTGCACCTGTAATCAGCAAGAACCCTGTTTGGGGCAGCCGTCCGGACGGTCCGTCTCTGGCAGAGGGCAGCGATTGACCTCAAAGGGCGACATGGACAACAGTGTGGTCAAGGCGCTTGAAGCCATGGTGAGACCCCAAAACACAAAAAATGCGACGGTGTATACCCCTTGGCGAGACCAGTCCAGCGGCTGACCAAACCAGTGCAGATCCTGCGGGTCAATCATCGCAAAAACCAGTATTTCCAGCGCGCCGGCCACCAGAAACGCAGGCCAGATAATCCACATCAGTCGTTGCTGCAGCATGTTCTTCTCCTCCTGAGGACTGGGCATTTCAATGTGGAGCACCTGATGAAATCACGGCGTTTTGGGGGCAGGAACACCGGTAGCCGCATGATTGCGCGCCTGTGTGGCGGGTGCCAGACTGGACGGGTTGTCACCCAGAGTCTTGTTGATTTCTATTCCCTTTCGGTAATAGTCTTCGTCCAACACCGGATCTTTACCGACCAATGCCAGATAGAACGTCACAAATGACGCGACGACCACGATTGCGGGGCCGGAGATGACAAGCCAGACGTGACCGAACTTCCACCATGGACGCGCGGGATTCAGGTTGGATGGGGTCATGGGAAACTCCTTAACGGGGAACAATGAAAACAGATTTTTCCGACACATGGCCCTGTGAGCCTTGTGCAGAAATTTCGAAGTGAATAACGTGAGAACCTGGAGGGGCCACCTCATACGGCGCATCAATCCGAACGGCCACCCACCGCGCCTGAGTGGACTCTACGACGACTTCATCGTCAGAGACGACTGCCAAACCGGGCAGACCTTCGACCGCAATTCGGAAGCGCTGCGTAGACTCGGTCGCATTCATTACCTGAAGGCGGTAGACATTCTCAATGCGACCGCCGTCCACGACGCGTGCCAACACACCCCGATCACGAACTACATCGACCTTGAATGGGGTCCGCGTAGCCAGGCTCAAAGCCATTGCGATCACCACCGATCCAAGAATCGCCGTGTAGACCAGCACCCGTGGGCGCAGCACATGGCGCAGGGTCTGGGACCCCGTCCAGTGTTGGCTCACTGCGTTTTGGGTCGAGTACTTCACCAAGCCCCGTGCGTAACCCATCTTGTCCATGACCGTGTCGCAAACGTCGGCGCAGGCACCGCACCCAATACATTCGTATTGAAGCCCTTTGCGAATATCAATGCCGGTCGGACAAACCTGAACGCACAGACTGCAGTCCACACAGGCACCGAGTTTCAAAGTAGACAGATCTGCCTTTCTGGACCGTGCACCGCGAGGCTCACCGCGTTCTTCGTCGTAGGTGACGATAAGCGTGTCTTTGTCGAACATGGCGCTCTGGAACCGCGCGTACGGGCACATGTGCTTGCACACCTGCTCGCGCATGAAGCCCGCATTGCCATAAGTGGCAAAACCGTAGAAGAAGGTCCAGAAGATTTCCCACGAACCCATGTTGAGCTGAACGAACTCCAGACCCAACTCCTTGATCGGGGTGAAATAGCCGACGAACGTGAAGCCCGTCCACAACGCCACTGCGAGCCACAAGAGGTGCTTGCCAGATTTGCGCAGAACTTTGTCGAAATTCCACGGGCCCGCATCGCGGCGCATGCGCGCAGATCGGTCGCCTTCCAGCTTCTTCTCTATCCAGAGAAAAATTTCAGTGTAAACCGTCTGCGGACAGGCGTAACCGCACCACAAACGCCCGGCGACCGCCGTAAACAGAAACAGCGACAAAGCCGAAATGACCAAAATGCCAGTGAGATATATGAAGTCCTGTGGATACAGAACCAGATTGAAAACATAGAAGCGCCGTGAGCCCAGATCAAACAGCACAGCTTGTCGATGACCCCACTCCAGCCACGGTACGCCATAGAAGACCAACTGGGTCAAAAAGACCATGCCCCATCGCCAGTTAGAGAACAGACCCGAAACACTGCGCGGATAGATCTTCTTGTGGGCCTCGTAAAGCGACACCATCTCCGCATCGGCTCCCTCCGGTGGTTCAATGGGCCCCTTGTCAGGGGACTCCATAATGGGGATGACCTTGTGAGACGGTGTTACTGACGGATCCACAAAATGTACTTTCTACAGCCCGCGTTTATTTTGCAGGGGCGTTATTTGACAGACCCCAAACATAGGATGCCAAAACACTGATCTGGCTGGCATTCAACTTGTCCGCTTGTGCAGGCATTTGATTGACTTTTCCGTTGTTCACCATGGTGACAATCGCGTTTTCGCCATAGCCATGCAGCCAGATGTTATCGGTCAGGTTAGGGGCGCCCAATGCCTGGTTACCTTTGCCATCCATGCCATGGCACGCAGCGCAGACCACGAACTTTGATTTGCCCAGCTGTGCGCGCACTGAATCGTGTGGACTGCCCGACAGACTCAATACGTAGTTGGCGACGTTCTTCACGTCATCCGACGTACCCACTGCAGCAGCCATGGGAGGCATGTTGCCGATGCGACCCAGGGTGAGTGTTTCCTTGATTTTTTCGGGCGAACCGCCATGCAGCCAGTCGCCATCCGTCAGGTTTGGAAAGCCTTTTCCACCCCGGGCATCAGAACCGTGGCACTGAGAGCAGTTGTTCATGAACAGGCGCTCACCGATCGCCTGCGCCTGTGGATCGCGAGACACGTCTTCCGGAGTCATAGCAGCGAATTTGGCATACAGCGGCGCCACTTCACGTTCACCTTTTGCCATCTCGGCCTCATATTGACCATGCGATGACCAGCCCAGCTTGCCAGCAGAACTGCCAAAACCCGGGTACATGGCCAAATAGGCCACGGCAAACACGATGGTGATGACGAACAGCCACACCCACCAGCGGGGTAAAGGATTGTTCATTTCACGCAAGTCGCCGTCCCAAACATGCCCTGTCGTGTTGTCATGGGCGGTCATGGCACGGGCCTTGCCGCTGAACCACAAAAGGAGCGCACAGGCCAAAATGCTCACTGCGGTAATGCCTGCGACGTAGATCGACCAGAAGTTGCTTGTAAAGTCACTCATTTCATTTCCTTTTTCGGTGGATCAGTCCTGCTCGAACGGCAGGTTGGCAGCTTCCGAGAAGTCTGCAGAACGCCTGCGGGACCAAGCCCACCACACAATTCCGATGAAGGTCGCAAAGCTCACCACGGTGGCGATCGACCGGAGAATGTTGATATCCATGTGCTGATCCTCTGCGTTTACTTGAGCGCCAAGCCCAAAACCTGCAGGTAGGCAATCGTGGCGTCGAGTTCTGTCTTGCCTTTGGTTTCTTCAACCGACTTGGCAATCTGCTCGTCTGTGTAAGGCACGCCGACCACTCGCAAGGCCTTCATGTGAGCGGGCATTGACTCGGCATCCACCGGAGTCTTTTCAAGCCAAGAATAAGCCGGCATATTGGACTCAGGCACTACATCCCGCGGATTGGTGAGGTGGGTACGGTGCCAATCATCACTGTACTTGCCGCCTACGCGTGCCAGATCAGGGCCCGTTCGCTTGCTGCCCCATTGAAACGGGTGGTCATATACCGACTCACCCGCAACTGAGTAATGGCCATAGCGCAAAGTCTCAGCCCGGAAAGGACGGATCATTTGTGAGTGGCAGTTGTAGCAACCTTCGCGCACGTAGATGTCACGACCGGCCAATTGCAGAGCGGTATATGGCTGAATGCCTTTGATAGGTTCCGTCGTGGACTTCTGGAAGAACAGCGGAACGATTTCCACCAAGCCACCTACCAGCAGCACCAGCAGGATCAGGACGATCATCAAAAAGTTATTGGTCTCGATCTTCTCGTGGGAAAAGGACGAATTGTGGTTGTTATTTGCCATGGGGTGATCCTTCTCAAGCGTGCGCAGCAACAGCGGGAACGTTGACGTTCACTGCACGTCCGGCGGTAACAGTTTTCAGCGTATTCCACAGCATGATCAGCATACCGGTCAGATACAGCAGACCGCCCAGCAACCGCAATACATAGAACGGGTAAGTCGCCTTGACAGACTCAACAAAGGTGTATGTCAGAGTGCCATCAGGGTTAATTGCACGCCACATCAGACCCTGCATCACACCGGCTATCCACATGGCAGCGATATAGATCACGATACCGATCGTGGCCGTCCAGAAGTGGATTTCGATGGCCTTGACGCTGTACATCTGCTTTTGACCGAAGAGTTTGGGAATCAGGTAATACATGGAACCCATAGTCACCAGACCCACCCAGCCTAAGGCGCCGGAGTGCACGTGGCCCACGGTCCAGTCGGTGTAGTGGCTCAACGCGTTAACGGTCTTGATAGACATCATCGGACCTTCGAAGGTCGACATGCCGTAGAAAGACAGGGACACGATCAGGAAGCGCAGGATCGGGTCATCGCGAAGTTTGTGCCAGGCACCCGACAAGGTCATGATGCCGTTGATCATGCCGCCCCAACTTGGAGCCAGAAGAATCAGGGAGAACACCATGCCGACAGACTGGGTCCAGTCTGGCAAAGCCGTGTAGTGCAGGTGGTGAGGACCCGCCCACATGTAGGTGAAGATCAGGGCCCAGAAGTGAACGATGGACAAGCGGTAGCTGTACACCGGACGACCGGCCTGCTTGGGGATGAAGTAGTACATCATTCCCAGGAAGCCAGCAGTCAGGAAGAAGCCCACGGCATTGTGACCGTACCACCACTGCACCATGGCATCCTGAACCCCAGCGTATGCGGAGTAGGACTTCATGAAGCCGGCAGGAATGGCCGCGCTGTTAACCAGATGCAGAATGGCAACCGCGAGAATAAACGCACCAAAGAACCAGTTGGCCACATAGATGTGCTTGACCTTGCGCGTACCGACGGTACCGAAGAAAACAATCGCAAACGACACCCAAACCAGGGTGATCAGAATATCGATGGGCCACTCCAGCTCGGCGTATTCCTTACCCTGGGTGTAACCCAGGGGCAAGGAAATGGCAGCCGCCAGAATGACCAGCTGCCACCCCCAAAAGGTAAAGGAGGCCAACTTGTCACCAAATAGGCGAACCTGACACGTTCGTTGCACTACGTAATAGGCCGCGGCAAACAAGCCGCAACCCCCAAACGCAAAAATCACCGCATTGGTGTGCAACGGCCGCAATCGTCCGTAGCTGAGCCAAGGAATCCCAAAGTTCAGTTCGGGCCAGGCAAGCTGGGAGGCGATGATTACACCCACCAACATGCCAACCACACCCCAAACCACCGTCATGATGGCGAACTGACGCACAACGGTATCGTTGTATACAGTCGCATTTTGATTTGCAAATGCCATTTTTACCTCTTCTCTATTTATCTAGTGGTGAGTGTCTAACTCCACGGAGCGCTTGAGTTTGATCAAAGTCAAACGCGCGCGAAAGTTCTTAACATTTCTTAAGAATCTTTCAAAATACGTTCCCCCTCGGCCTCGATATCTTCAAATTGACCCCTATGTATGGCCCACCACAGGCCACCCAGGATGAAAAACACCAAAACCACCGAGAGCGGGATCAGTAAATACAAAATATCCATCAGTGCACCCCTTTTTCGGAAACGCCACGTGTCAGGCGCAAAGCATTCAGTACCACTACCAAAGAGCTGGTAGCCATGCCCAAACCTGCCAACCAAGCTGGCAACAGGCCCAAAACAGCAAGCGGAACACAAGCAGCGTTGTAAAGCAGCGCCCACCAGAGGTTCTGCCTCACAACCGTAATCGTTCTTCGGGCAAGTCGTAGCGACAGCACCACACTTGTAAGCTTGTCGCCCAGCACCACAAAGTCCGCCTGCGCCTGCGCCAAGGGAACGGCTTGGCCAAATGCAAACGACACATTCGCACCGGCCAGCACCGGGCCATCATTCAATCCGTCACCCACCATGGCTACCGTATGACCTTGCCGCTGGAGCTTTCGCAAAAATGCGAGCTTGTCGTCAGGCGAACACCCGCCTTGCGCCCGCCCAATACCCGTCTGAGCCGCAACGCGCGCCACTGACTCTGCGCTATCGCCCGACAGCAGGTGCACCGTGACTCCGTCGGTTGCCAGCGCGGCAACCACCGCTGACGCTTCCGGCCGCAAGTCTTCTTTCAATGCAAACGTAGCCAGCCAGCCATCTGCATCCGCCAAGAATACGCGTAAACCGGGTTCAGTATGAGACTCAATGCCACAAAAAATGGCAGACCCAAGCCGCAATGCAACTTGTGCCGCACCGTCGCCGCCCTCTGGTTGAGACACCCATCCTGCAATACCCTGGCCCGCCGTTTCCGTGGCGGCTTCACACGACCACGCCTCGCGCCGTTCGACTTCATCCAGTTTGTCAGTTCGCCCACGGGCTGCGGCACTCAAAGCCCGTGACACCGGGTGAAGGGAGTGCTGAGCCAGCGCAGCGGCCATAGCGAGCGCTTGGCCAAGCGCTACTCCGGGGCGCAACTCCACCGCCCCCAAAACCATCGAATCCCGCGTCAAGGTGCCCGTCTTGTCGAACACGAGCGTATCCACTGCAGACAATGCTTCAAGCGCCTGCAATCTGCGCACCAGCACTCCACCACGGGCAAGTGCGCCAGCGGACGCCAGCATCGCCGCCGGGGTGGCCAGCGACAACGCGCACGGACAGGTCACCACGAGTACCGCCACCGCCACCATCAAGGCGTGTCCCGGATCACGATTCCACCACCAAGCACAGGCCCCGGCGGCCGCAATCAGCACTGCAAACAAAAATGGCTTAGCCAGGCGATCCGCCAGGAGAGCCCCCTGGGGTTTTGTCGCTGACGCACTTTCCATCAACGCCACGATCTGGGCAAAGCGCGTCTCGTCACCGATTCGCAGCACACGCACCTGCACCGTGCTGCTAAGGTTGTGACTTCCAGAAAGGACCTGTGCACCCAAGCCCCGCGCCAGCGGTCGTGACTCGCCGGTAAGCAGTGCCTCGTCCACCAGTGTTTCACCCCGCTCCACGACGCCGTCCGCGACAAAGGCCTCACCGGGGTGTACCCGCACCAGATCACCGACCACCACGCGTCGAACGGCCACACGTTCATACTCTCCGTCTGGGCGCAAACGCTCCACACTGTCTGGCAAGCGGTTCATCAATGCTTCCAGCGAACCGGCCGTCTGGTCCCGCAAGCGCAACTCCAGCCAGCGACCAGTCAGCAGGAAGAAGACGAACATGGTCAGCGAGTCAAAGTACACCTCATGCCCAAACGCGCCCTGGGGTTCAAATGTACCCACCGTACTCACGACAAACGTGATGAGCATGCCCAAGGCAACCGGCAAATCCATGCTGATGCGCCACTGCAGAATGTCTCGCAATGCATTGCGAAAAAAAGGTCCGCATGAAAACAGGATGACCGGCAGAGTCAGCACCCAGGATGCCCAGCGCAGCAGCTGCTCCATTTCACCCGTCAGGTCGCCGGGGTGGGCAATATATGCCGGATAGGCATACATCATGACCTGCATCATGCACAGGCCCGCTACCAGCCAGCGCCACAAAGCCTGCCGAGTCTCCAGCTTGCGTCGCTCACTGGCGAACACGTCATTGGCTGGCACGGCGCGGTATCCACTGTTCTGCACCGCCTTCATCCAGGCAGAGGGGCTGACACGCCCGGCAGACCACACCACCTTTGCCCGGTGGCTGGCCGCTCCAACCTGCGCGCTCATCACGCCTGGAACCCGACTCAGCGCTTCTTCCACTGTCAATGAGCAGGCCGCACAATGCATGCCTTCTATGACTACGCTTGACTCCCAGCAGTCTCCACCCATCGAAGAGGGTCGACTAAAAGCGCTCCATTCCTGGGGGTCGTCCAGCAACTCCAGAATCTCGTTGCTATGCGGGCGCACCGCTCCACCCGACAAACCAGAAGGCGGAAAGACAGATTCGTCAGGCAATGAAAGACCCACTGTGGACATGGTTGCAAGTGTGCCGTGCAAAACACACAAAGTACTTGATACAGATCAAGACACGACCGCTGGCCTGGAGTAACCTGAACGCCTTATCAGCCTAAAGGAGCACTTCCATGTACAAACGCATTCTGGTTACCACCGACGGATCGACCCTGTCCAAGAAAGCCGTCAAAAGCGCCATTGACCTGGCCGCGCTCTGTGGCGCGGAACTGGTAGCACTGAAGGTGGTTCCACGCTACCCGCAAAGTTATTTTGAAGGTGGCATTGCGTTGCAGCCCGATGAAGTGCGCCGTGTAGAAAAGCAATGGGCTGACGAAGGACAGGCGGTTGTTGACGCCGTCAAGAAAGCGGCCTTGGGCAAGGGCGTCATTACCAAGGCGCTTATTGCCAAATCAGATGTGGTGTCCGATGCCGTTTTGGCGGCTGCGAAGAAAACCCAGTGCGACCTGATCGTTATGGCGTCCCATGGCCGCAAGGGCATTAAACGGCTGTTGCTGGGAAGTGAGACCCAGCATGTGCTGACGCACAGCACAACGCCGGTATTGGTGCTGAAATAAGAAGGGCTTCAGTCCTCTTCCTGGTAACGATTCCGGATTTCCATGACTGATTCCCAGGCGTTCAAGAATGCCTGGACACAGTCAGGATCAAAGTGTTTTCCAGAACCCGCCACCAGGAAGTCCACCGCGGCCTCCAGCGTCCACGCCTTTTTATAGGGGCGCTCCGAGGTCAATGCATCGAACACATCCGCCACAGCAACTATGCGGCTGAATACCGGAATATCCAGACCACTGATTCCACCAGGGTAGCCAGAGCCGTCAAATTTTTCGTGATGCCCTCGTGCAATTTCAGCGCCGGCTTGCAGGACCCGCGATGAACTGCCTTGAAGCAACTCGTAGCCGAAGATGGCATGCTGCTTCATGACCTCGAACTCCTCCGTGTCCAGGCGCCCAGGTTTGAGTAATATCTTGTCAGCAATACCGACCTTGCCAATGTCATGCATAGGAGCCGCTTCGAGCAGCAACTCCTGGTCATCAACAGACAAGCCCATGCCGCGCGCGATCAGTTGCGAGTAATGCGCCATACGCAAAATATGCGCTCCGGTTTCGGGATCGCGGTACTCGGCGGCCTTACAAAGCCGAAACACGGTTTCACGCTCACGGGCCACGATTTCAGCGGTGGCTTTGCGTACTTCTTCAGCGAGCCATGTCGCACGGTCTGCCAACTGTCGGCTGGCCTGACTCAGCGTCAGCATATTTTTGGCGCGAGCCAAAAACTCGACCTTGTCGACCGGTTTGATCAGGAAGTCATTCGCACCCAAGTCAAGAGCGCGGTAGCGCAGCTGTTTCTGGTCATTGGCGGTAATCATCAACACAGGCACGGACTCCCGCCCCCGAATCTGCCGCAACCGGCTGATAAATTCCAGACCGTCAACCCCGGGCATCATGTAGTCCACAATCACTAAATCGGGGTCGTTGTCGGTAGCCCATGCCAGCCCTTCCAGTGCGTCTGCAAAGGTGTGCGAAACACAACCGTCGAGCTTTTTCACCAAAGCGGCAAAAAGTATCAGGTTTATTTCGGTGTCGTCAACTATCAGCACGTTTTGGACCACGGTCATTCAGCCTTTGAGTTGATCTTTGGGTTCGTCACAGCACCTTACCGTTGGCGATGGCATCCAGCAGATGCCCGACTTCCTCGGTCAATGGCGCCAGCAGCTGTTCCACGCCGGCTGCATCGGAGCGCAGTGCACACCGCTCGATACTAGCGGCAAGATCACTGGCTGGCTGGGCACCGAACATCGCAAGCGTACCTTTGAGTGCATGGGCTGTGTGCAACACCGTTGCCAGTTCCCTGTTGTAGGTGGCCATGTGCATCTTTTCAATATCCAGTGGCCATTGATCCAGGAACGGCTGCATCACGATATGCAGAATTTCCTGATCGACTGTCGCCAGACCCGCAACATAGTCAAAGTCGTCAGAAGGCGAACTCTCTATGGCAATGTCCATCATGAGGGACGGCTGCGACAGCTCGCCATGCACGGAGGTGCTGGCAACGGTCTCCAGCATCTCCTGCAAAACGATGGGCTTGATCGGCTTGGAAATATAGTCATCCATGCCAGCAGCCAGACAGCGTTCACGATCAGACGCGTGGGCATTTGCCGTCATGGCGATGATCGGCGTACGGTGTATGGTTTCCAGTGCTCGAATGCGTTGCGCAGCCTCCAGTCCATCCATAACCGGCATCATCATGTCCATCAGGACAACATCGTAATTTTTTTGCGCCATGCGCTCCAGCGCAATCAGACCATTACCCGCTACGTCAACCTGGTGACCCCAACGCTCCAGCAGCGTTACTGCGAGCTTCTGGTTCACCGGGTCGTCCTCTACCAGCAGAACGTCCAATGAAATCTGATTGCGATCAAAAAGGTCCCGAGTGATGCCAGCCGCAGATTCAGCCGCCTCCCGGGCTCTGCGATCAACTTCGATCCGGGTGGTGAAATGGAAGACGCTGCCCTTTGCGACCTTGCTTTCCACCCAAATGCGCCCGCCCATGGCTTCAACCAGCCTGGCACATATGGTCAGGCCCAATCCGGTGCCGCCAAACCGCCGTGTAATAGAGCTGTCTTCCTGCGAGAACGCATCGAACACCGCATCCAGCCGGTCCTCAGGAATGCCGATTCCGGTATCGCTGACCGACACATGCAGCAAACTTCCATCAATGGAACCTCCTGCCCTTTCAATGCGCACCGACACCTCGCCACTGTCCGTGAACTTGATCGCATTTCCGACCATGTTGACAAGAATCTGTCGCAAGCGACCCGGGTCCCCCAAGACGGCGAGAGGAACGTCCTCTGCTATCTCGCAGACCAGTCGCAACCCTTTCTCATGCGCCCGCAAGGCAAGCGTTTTCAAGGTATCTGCAACGACCTTGTCCAATGGGTAAGGGATCCGTTCAATGAGGAGCTTTCCAGCTTCAATTTTCGAAAAATCAAGAATGTCGTTAATGATCCGCAGCAAGGCTTCAGAGGACGATTTAACGATACCTACATATTCACGCTGGTCCGGGTCAAGGGTTGTATCCAGCAAAAGATCAGTCATACCGATGACGCCATTCATCGGCGTCCGGATTTCATGGCTCATGTTGGCCAGAAAATCAGACTTGGCCCGGCTGGCCGCTTCCGCCGCATCTTTCGCCTTCTGCAACTCCTCAGACGTCAGTTTTGACTCCGTTATGTCCGCCAGATAGCCGTTCCAGACTACATCCCCTTGCGGAAGCTTGCTCGGTTGCGCTTCACCATGCACCCACACCGTGGCCTTGGACCGCTGATGAACCATTCGAAAGTCCATGGCCCACGATTTATTGCCGGAAATAGCGTCAATCATGAATTGGGCGAACGGTTCACGCTCTTCAGGGTGGACCTGACGCACAAACGCTTCGGAATCGGAAATGACACTTTCAGGGCTTATGCCACACATCTCGTAAATAGCGTGGCTGATGAACGGCACCTGAATAACGCCGTGGCTATCCACCGCGTACTGAAAAACAGTGACCGGAATGCTCTCGGTTACTTCGCGAAGGCGAGAATCGGCTTCTTTGAGCAAGGTGACGTCTTGCCATATTCCGGTGAAAACTGTGGCGCCATCAGGAGATAAATCCGGTTCGGGAATCATTTCTGATCGAATCCAGCGCAGCGCGCCGTCTGGCATCCGGATGCGGTAGTCATCATGCCAATCAATCCTCTGCTCAGCTGCTGCCCGAGCACCCTTCACCACCCGCACTCGGTCTTCCTCAACAAGCTGGGATGTTGCCAGCGCAGAATCGGCAAGCAATGCCGCAGGCGACAACCCTCTGACTTCCCGAACCCGATCGCTCACAAAGGTGAAGCGATAACTGCCACCACCCATTTGCAACTGGAACACCACACCGGGCACCGTATTGGTAATCCGACTCAATCGCGCCTCGGCCGCCTTGATGGTGACCTCCATGCGCCTGCGCTCCGAAATATCAGTCCGAATGGCTATAAACATGGACGGCTTGCCCGCTTCGTCGCGCAGGGGAACGATCGTGGCGTCTACCCAGTAAAAGTGACCGTCCTTCGCGCGATTGCAAATTTCACCATGCCATACCTGGCCTGCGGTAATAGTGGCCCACAAGTTGGTAAAGAACGCGGGCGCATGGGTGCCCGAGTTGATCATGCGGTGGTTCTGACCCATCAGCTCCTGACGGGAATACCCGCTGATCTCGCACAACTTGTCATTCGCATAGGTGATATCACCCGCCAGGTTGGTAATACTGACGATGGCATGCTGGTCTAGAGCAAATTTCTGATAGGCCAGGTCTGCCAGTGCCTCATGCAGGTCTTTTTGGCCTTCCTCGTTTTGACGGACCAAATCACGCATGAGCAGCGACAACGATTCCAGACTCTCGTCGAGAGCCAGCGTCTGCGCAGGATCAATGGTCGCTATCAATTCACGGGCAGTCGCGCGCAGCGACTCGATGGCCCGGGTGCGCCCTGCCAACTCCTCCCTCAGTCGGGTATTGGTGCTGGTCAGCTCGACTGAACTTAACTCAAGACTTCGGGTTTTCAGCTCCAGGTCCCGATCGTTTTGCTGATAGGCCTCTCCCACGCGCTGAAACAGCCCGGGCAGGCCATTCAGCAGTTGCGCAGCGTTTGCAGACAGGGTGCCGCTGTCCGCTAGCTGGCGCAATTCATCTTGCACGGCATCCAACCCGGCAGGATCAACGTCCAGTATCCGTTTGACCTGACGGGCTAATAATTTGTGCATTCGACTTGCGTTTTGTAGAAATCAGGTAGTTTCGCCTATGTAGGTGATCGTCATGGTCTGGTTGTGCAGCTTGCACTCCACCGCCGGGCTGAAAGGACTGATCTCCCCATAGGAATAGAAGCCTGCCAGCGTAGCACGCTGTCCGAACACCGCACCAACCGCTTCAACTTCTTCGTCCACGCGACCGCCCATCACCAGTTTGCGTCCGACGCAACTCACGAGCAGTGCCAACCCTTCACCGGAACCCTGCAGCATGGCTTTTGCAGCCTGCGCCGCTGCTTCAGCCCCATCAACCAGCGCGTCGGTACTGGCATGCATCAGCCGGAGATAACCCTCCGGATCAATATCACCCGCGAGTGTCAGGCTGCCTGCGACTTCGTCGACGCCAAGAATGGTGCGGATCAGCCCAACCTCGTTGTGGTCGCTCCCCAGCATGGCAAATGGAAACAGCAACCCAGACGCTGGCAGGTCTCTGGCATGGTCGCCCAAATAGCGTTTGTAGGTTTCCAGTGCTGATTCGCCGTCCAGCTCAAAAAGTACGTTGTTCTCGCAGCGCGTGACCTTGCGGGCGGGGCCGAACGGCGACCAGCCACCGAAAGAGCCGTGGGAAAACTGCAAGGTATCGCCATACAGACCAACACAGGTCAACCGGTTGCTGCTGACCCCCTTCTCGTCCAGAACGAACGTGTTGACAAACGCGCCGCCGTCACCCGCCAGCCCCCCAGTGATGGGAATCCGAGAACCCACAATGTCCGTCATGCCGGATAGCACTGCGCTGCCGTTAATCCGGACTCCCTGCCCAAAAATCAGTATGGCTTTGAGGCCCACAACCGGCAAGCCGGTGGCCAATCGGCGGCCGGCAGCGAAAGAGTCGTCCATGCCAGCCAGGACGGTACTTACCTGCGCCACCCGGGCCTGGTCAAAATGCAGAGCCGTGACGATGAGCGTGCCATCGTCAACGCCATGCGCTGAAATCTCGCCCGCAGTGGAGCAACCCGCCCGCTGGGCCTGCGGAAAGGCTTGCGCAATGGCGTCAGCGCCCTTCTGTAACGCATCGACCGAGCCAAAGGCCAGCACCAAATTGGGGTGTATCGCTGCAAGACCTGAAAAATCAGCTGCGGCCGATTCCGCCTGGCGTACTACGACCTGCAAAACCTTCATGAATAAGCTCCTGTGGGTAGCTAACTTTGATACTGGGCGCGCAAAACATTTTTCTGCACTTTACCCATAGTATTACGCGGTAGCTCATCCACAACGAAACACCGCTTGGGAATTTTGAAATTGGCCAGCATGGCCTTGAGTTGCAACAGGATGGCGGCAGGATCCAGCGTCGCCCCCGGCTTTGCGATCACCACGGCCACGCCCACCTCGCCAAAGTCTGCATCCGGCACGCCCACTACAGCGCTCTCGGCGACGCCCGGAAGCTCATTGATGTAGCCTTCTATCTCGGCAGGATAGACGTTGTAGCCACCGCTGATGATGAGGTCCTTGCTGCGCCCGACGATGGTGACATACCCCCGTGCATCGGTTTTCCCCACGTCACCGGTCTTGAAGAATCCGTCTGCCGTGAACTCCTCCCGGGTTTTTTCAGGCATGCGCCAATAGCCCTTGAAGACATTGGGACCCTTGACCTGGATGCCCCCAATCTCCCCGGTTGCCAGCGGCTTTCCGTCATCCCCCTGAACACGCAAGCTCACACCGGGCAGCGGGAAGCCGACCGTGCCGCCGCGGCGTTCGTCCTGATTGCCGTAGCGCGAGTCGAGTGCGTAGGGATTGGAGGTCAGCATGGCGGTCTCGCTCATGCCGTATCGCTCCAGAATGGTATGGCCGGTGCGGTCCTTCCACTCATTGAAGGTCTCAATCAACAACGGCGCCGAACCGGCAATGAACAGCCGCATGTTGCGTACGGCGTTGCGATTCAAGCCCGGCTCGGCCAGCAGGCGCACATAGAGCGTCGGAACACCCATGAATACGGTGGCTTCCGGCATTTTGTCCAGCACCCGCTTGGGATCAAACCTGGCCATCCAGATCATCTTGCTGCCATTGAGCAGCGCACCATGCACGGCAACGAACAGCCCGTGCACATGGAAGATCGGCAACGCATGGATCAGCACATCTCCTGGCTTCCAGCCCCAGTAGTCCTTGAGCACGCGTGCATTGCTCAGCATATTGCCGTGCGTCAGCATCGCGCCCTTGCTGCGCCCAGTGGTGCCGCTGGTGTACAGAATGGCGGCCAGATCATCAGCACTGCGGTGCACCACGGTGTGCTGGTCACCGCAATGAGCCGCACGCTCCAGCAAGGAGCCCGTGCGGTCATCGCCCAGGGTGAACACGTTTTGCGTTCCCGCCTTGAAGGCAATCTTGCTCACCCAGCCAAAGTTCTTGGGGCTGCACACCACGACGGCAGGTTCCGCGTTGCCGATGAAGTATTCAATTTCGGCACTCTGGTAGGCCGTGTTCAGCGGCAAAAACACATAGCCCGCCCGCAACGTTGCGAGATACAGCACCAGGGCCTCCACGGATTTCTCCACCTGAACCGCAATGCGCGCGCCCTCGGGCAGCTTCAGCGAAGCCAACAGATTCGCCATCATGGCGGTGGCGCGGTCCAGATCGCGCCAGGAATAGAACAAACCGTTGTCGGTTTCCACCGCCACCGCATCCGCGTCGGCAGGAAACGCATTGCGCAAGGCAACAAATAGATTGTCGTTTTTCATACTTCAAGCAATCAGAAAAAGGGAGAACTCAGGCATAGGCCTCACGGCGCAAACCGTGGCGGGCGCTTTTCCATAAAGGCGGTCACGCCTTCGCGGTGTTCGGCAGAACTGGCGTAGCGATAAGCATTTGCTATCAAATCAGTAGCTGCCTGCGCAATGGATACGGGGGCTAAGGCCCTGAATGTCTGCTTATTCATGCGTGCGGCCTCGGGCGCCATCTGGCCGATGCGGTCGGCACACAGCAGGACCGCAGCTTCCAGGGCAGACGCGGCAACCACCCGATTGAGAAAACCGCGTTGCAGCATCACATGGGCTTCCAGTACCGCCGCCGAGAGCAGCATCTCACGGGCTGTCAACTCGCCCACCGCACGCATCACCAGAGCCGCCTCACGCGGAGCCATGGGAAAGCCCAGCTTGGCAATGGGTGCGCCAAAGCGCGCCGTGTCGGTGGCCATTCGAATGTCACAGCAACTGGCAATCTCGACGCCAGCGCCCATACAGTTTCCGGCGATCTGGGCCACGATGGGTACATCGCAGTCCAGCATGGCCTGCAACCCACCCCACACGTCGTTCTCATGAAAGTCACGCAGGCTCGACTCCTCAAAGCGGAATCCGGCATATTCAGAAATATCGCCACCCGCGCAAAAATGGCCTTCACCGCGAACTACCACACACGCAATTGTGCGGTCCAGCTGAATCTGCTGGAACACTGCGCGCAACGCACGCCACATCGTGCGTGACATGGCATTGAGTTTTCCCGGATGCGAGAGGTTGACCCAGCCCACTGTCCCCAGTATTTCCAGCGTTACATCCCCGCTCATGGCTTGGTGGCAGCTACGCCCATGACGGCATCAGGCAAGGCTGTGGCGATCCCTGGAAAGATGCAAATCAGCACCACCGCGAACAACATCAGCGCCACAAACGGAACGACGCCCCAGATGATGTCCTTCAGTGGAATATCGGGTGCGATGTTTTTGATAACAAAAATGTTGAGCCCCACGGGCGGGTGAATCAGTCCCGTTTCCATTACGATCGTCATGAGCACACCGAACCAGATCAGGTCGAAGCCCGCAGCCTTGAGTGGCGGCAAAATAATCGGTGCAGTCATCAGGATAATACTGACGGGTGGAAGAAAGAACCCGAGCAAAATCACCATCACCAGCACGGCGGCCAGCAGAATCCATTTTGAGAGTTGCATACCGACCACCCACTCGGCTGTGGACTGACTGATGTGCAAAAAACTCATCACGTAGGAGAACAGCAGCGACATGCCAATGATCAGCATCAACATGGTGGATTCTTTGAGCGTCGCCGTGAGTATGGGCGCCACGTCACGCGGCCGCCACACACCGTAGATCACCGCAATCAAGGCCAAGGCCAGGATGGCGCCCAAACCGGCTGTTTCACTGGGTGTGGCAAAGCCGCCGTAAAGCGCCACCATCACGCCCACAAGCAACAACACAAATGGAACCACACGCGGCAGCATTTCGAACTTTTCACGGGTTGTAAAGGTTTCATTGGCCAGCAGCGCAGAGGCAGTGCCCGAGCGTTTGAATTCCGCTTCAGCCAGTCTGAATTCTTTGCGGTAGCGCACCACCGCGTAGCCCGCAAACAGCATCACCAGCAGCACACCAGGAAAGATGCCGGCCAGAAACAGGCGACCAAGCGACTGCTCTGCAGCAACCGCGTACAGAATCATCGTGATCGAGGGCGGCAACAAAATACCGAGAGTGCCGCCCGCAGCAATGATGCCCGCTGCAAAACCGGGTGAGTAGCCGCGGCGGCGCATCTCCGGAATACCGGCGCTGCCAATAGCCGAGCAGGTGGCCGGGCTGGAGCCCGCCATCGCCGCAAACAGTGCGCAGGCAAATACGTTCGCGATCCCCAGGCCACCGGGGATACGCCCCATCCAGACATGCATGGCCGCATACAGGTCCTGGCCGGCGCGCGACCGCCCGATCGCCGCCCCCTTGAGAATGAAGAGGGGAATCGACAGCAAGGTGATACTGGCCATTTCCTCATACACGTTTTGGGTGACCGTGTTGAGCGCCGATGCGGGCATGAACAGGTACATGAACAGCACGGCAACACTGCCCAGCGCAAAAGAAATGGGGGCGCCGGAAAACATGAACAGCAACGTGACCACCCCAAACAGAAGGCCCAAAGTGAGCATGCTCATGCGGAGACTCCTGAAACTTGTTTGCGCAGGCCATTTGCCGTCGCACTGAGCTGCACCAGCAACTGCAGGCTGAGCAATGTCATTCCCGCAGCCATCAGACCGTAGGGAATCCACAAGGGCGGAGCCCATGAAGACGAGGTGGTTTGCTGCTCCACCCAGGCTTCATGAAACAGCGTCCACGACTTCCAGGCAAAAAAGCTGCAAAAAGCCGAACCCAGCAGATCGACAAAAACGAGCCGCACCTGGTTGACTGACCGGGGCAGCAAGCCCGCAATGGCTTCAATGCCCACATGCCCGCGCATGGACTGCACAAACGCACCACACAGGAAAGTTGCCCCGACCAGGCAGAAAACCGCTGCTTCATCCTGCCAATCCGTGGAGGCATGCATCACGTAGCGCGAAATCACGCTATAGGTAAGCACACAGGATGCCACCAGTAGTGCCACCATGCCCAGCACCACCAGCGCCTGATTCACCCACTGCAGTAGCCGCGCCAGCGGCTGCAGAATGCGCGGCATGTCCGGATCCATGGCAGCTTGCGCCGCCACGATTTCAATACCGTGGCTCATAGCAGTTTCTGCGCGGCCTTCAACAGCCCGGCGCACGATTCGTTCTTGTCATTGAAGTCCTTCCACGCGGTCTCGCGCGCAATGACCTGCCATTTTTTCAGCGTGGCCTCGTCCATGTCGTACACCTTGGCGCCGGCCTTGGCATAGATGTCGGCGGCGGCCTTGTCGTCAGCGCGCGCCGCGTCACGGGCAAAGCCTTCGAGCTCGGCACCGACTCCCATCACCACGTCCTGCTGGGCTTTGGGGAGCTTGCCAAATACTTCTTTGGAGATCATCAGCGGTTCGAACATGAACCAGTAGGTCTTGTCACGCCCTGTCGTCAAATGCTTGGCAATTTCTTCCAGCTTGAAGGAGATGAAGCTGGTGCTTGATGTCATGGCGGCATCCATCGCACCGGTCTGCATGGCAGCGTAGATCTCGTTGGACGGCAAGGTGATGACCGAGGCGCCCGCCTGCTTGAGCATCATGTCCATCTCGCGGCTGCCACCCCGGACTTTCAGGCCTTTGGCGTCATCCGGTGTCAGCAAAGGCCGGGTGCGACTGGCAACACCGCCGGCTTGCCAGATCCAGCTGACGATCAGGATGCCCTTGTCGTCGAGCACCTTGCTGAGCATCTTGCCTACCTCGGCCGTCTTCCATGCAGCGCCTTGCTCGTAGCTGGGCACCAGCGCAGGCATCAGACCAATATTGGTCTCGGCCACTTCGCCTCCAGCATAGGACAGGGGCACCAGGCTCATGTCGAGCGCGCCTTTGCGCATGGATGAGAACTGGGCGTTGGTTTTCATCAGGGACGACCCGGGATACACCGAAGCCTTGAGCGCGCCAGCCGTCCGCTTCTCCACTTCTACGGCAAATTTGCGGCACAGGCGATCGCGAAAATCGCCCTCGGTCAAGGTTCCACCAGGAAACTGGTGGGAGATTTTCAGCCCACCGCCGGCTTGTGCCCACGCACCGTGGGTGAGTAAACCGAGGGCGGATGCACCGGCAGTCTGGATAAGGTTACGTCTTGATAAAGTCATTTTTTTGTCTCCTGAGTAATATGAATAATGTGATGCAAAGCTACGGCCCGGAACCATCGAGAAACAGTTGCTGTACCGCCCCGGATACCGGTACTTTCCCCACTGAAAACTGGGCCCGGTGCTTGTCCAGCCGCTTCAGGTCGTAGAGGTAATTCACCATCAGGCCATAGGATTGCTTGAGCCCCTTGCTGGAGCGGTCGCCCGCCCAGTTGAGGCGCTCAATGCGGGCACCATTGCCCAGGTGAAAGCGTGCGACCGGGTCGACCGGCTTGCCGTCCTGTTGCGAGCGCCCCAGATAGTGCGCAGCGCACTGCAGCAACATCTGGCGCACCGGTGATTTTTCGGACAAGGCCAAAGCACCCTCTGCGGCCGTCAAGAAATGTCCCGCGCCGGGCGGCTCGAACCCAACGGCACGGCCCAATGCACCGCGCTCCTTGTCGCTGAGCATGGCCAGCATGGCCGTTGCGTTCTTGCCCAACCAACTGCGAAAACCAGGAATCGGCGACAGTGTGGCGAAGTTCTTGAGCTTGGGGAATTCGTCCTTGAGCGTTTCCACCACCCGCTTGATCAGGGAATCGCCAAAACTCACCCCGCGCAAACCCGTCTGGGTGTTGCTGATGGAGTAAAAGATGGCCGTGGTGGCCTTGCTCAGGTCAGATGCCGCAGCCAACTCGTCGAGCAAGGGCTCGATGTTGCTGGCCATCTCGTCCACCAAAGCTACTTCGACAAAAATCAGTGGCACGTCTGGCAGACGCGGATGAAAAAACCCGTAACAGCGCCGGTCGCTGTCAAGGCGGTTCTTGACGTCAGCCCAACTCTTGATGTCATGGACGGCCTCATACTGGATCAGCTTTTCAATCAGGGATGCAGGTGAATCCCAACTGATGCGACGCAGGTCCAGAAAACCCACATCAAACCAGGTGGAAAACATGTATTCCATCTCGACATCCAGCGCCATGAGCCGTTTGTCCTGCCTGAGGCAGTGCTGCATTTCAGCCCGCATGTTCACCAGAAACTCAATACCCCCCGGATAGACGCTGAAGCGCTGGAGCAAGCGCCGCCGGGGCGACACCGTGGCGCGCCGGTAATGCACCTCGGCTACCGCCTCATCGGGCGTACCCACCGCAGCGGCAAACTGGGCCTGCGCCGCCTTGACCTTTTGCGCATCGGCGACAAACTGCTCACTCATCAGCAGCCACATGTCCTGGCGCCGCGCGGGCGTGGCGCCTGCATACCAGGCGGCCAGGGATTTGGCCCTGCGACCGCCCTCCACTTCGCTCACGCGCGGATCGGTGATGGCCTGCAACTCCTGCAACGACCGGCGCAGCACACGGGGCGACAGGGCTTCACCTTTTTGGCGAAGCGTCCCCTGCAGACGCTCATGGGTAGACCGGCTACCCGCCGTTTGCGTGACCACATCCGCCGCCGACGCTCCTGATTTAATAGCGACCTGTGCCCGTTTTACGCGGGCTGCAGCTTGATTTACCTCTGAATGAGAGGATGGCAAAAGCCGGGAGACGCTGCGACTGATCCACTCCGGTGTGTTCATGCCAGCAACCTGCTCTTCTGGTCGCGCGCGAGTTCCCGAAGGGCCTCGCGCTGGCGCATCAGGTGGGTGCGCATAGCAGCGTCTGCCCCTTCGCTGTCGCGCGCGCGCAGCGCGGCGTATATCGCCAGGTGCTCGCCGAGACTCTGCTCCAGCCGCCCCGGTGCATGCAATTGCTGTTGCCGCGCCAACTTGAGTATCTTGCGCAAATCGGCAATTGACTGGGCCAGCCAGCGGTTGTTGGCCAGGGTGATGATGGCCTCGTGAATGATGAAGTTGGTGGCGTAGTAGTCGTTTATGCGTTTGGCCGCCGCATGCTGCTGCAGGCGCTCATGCAGCGTATCCAGGGCCGCAATATCGGCATCGCTGGCGTTGCGTGCGGCCTCAAATGCGCAACGACCTTCCAGCAGCGCAATGACCGGAAAAATATCGTCCAGATCCTGTTCCGTCACCTGATTGACAAAGCTGCCCCGACGCGGTTCATGGCGAACCAGCCCTTCGGCCGTGAGTACCTTGAGTGCCTCGCGCAACGGCGTGCGTGAAATCTTCAGGCTTTCACACAACGCCGCCTCATCAATAAAGCTTCCTGGAGCCAGGGTTCCAGCAAAAATTTGATCGCGTAAAAGCACCGCGACTTCAATGTGCAAAGAGTTATGAACCAGACGCATGGTGCAGTTGGACCGGGTAGCCACGGAGGTCGTGGTTGGGTTGGTGATTTTCGATAATTACCGGTAATTATCGAATCTTCCACTCCAGCAGACAAGACCATTTACCCCCGGACAAACCCGGGGGTCACTATCATTTCTTTACTTGAGCGGACGGGATTGGAACCACGCCCACAGTGCAGCCCCGCCCACAATCATGGGCACGCACAACCACTGCCCCATGCTCATGCCCAGGGACAGCAAGCCCAGATAGGCATCGGGTTCACGGAAGAATTCAGCGACAAAGCGCATCAATCCATAACCCAACAGGAAGGCGGCAGCGACCTGCCCCTGCTTGGGAGCCCGGCGTGCGTACCACCACAACAGCACAAACAACAGCAAGCCTTCCAGCAAAAACTGGTAGACCTGTGATGGGTGCCGGGGCAGATCGCCCGCCCCTCGAAACACCATACCCCAGGGAAGCGCCGGATCGGCCAGACGGCCCCACAACTCACCGTTGATGAAATTACCAACCCGGCCAGCTGCCAGCCCCGTGGGCACACACGGCGCCACAAAGTCGGCAACCTGCCAAAAAGGCTTTTTGCGCGAGTGGGCAAACCACACCATCGCTGCAATCACCCCCAGCATGCCGCCATGAAAGCTCATTCCACCCTGCCACACCGCGAACACCTCCAGCGGGTGGGCCAGGTAGTAAGCCGGCTTGTAAAACAGGCAATAGCCGATACGCCCGCCCAGCACCACACCCATCACCCCCAGGAACAGGATGTCTTCCACGTCCTTGTAGGCCCAGGCACCAGGGCCGGTGATCGAGACAAACGGCCGGTGCCGCAGCCGTCGACTTCCTAAAAACATGAACAGTGCAAACGCAGCCAGGTAAGTCAGACCATACCAATGGACGGCGACAGGGCCCAATTGCAGGGCGACGGGATCGATAACAGGATGAATCAGCATGGCCTTATTGTGCCTGCCATACGGGTTGTTTGACAGAAGGAAGAAACTCGACGAACCGCGCCAGCGCGGGGTTGGGTGATGCACCCGACCACACCAGGCTGGTTTCGCAGCCAGGAATTTCCAGGGCCGGCGCGGCCAAAACAGGTCTATACACTACGCCCGGTCGCTGAAACTGCCGCACGCTTTCAGGCACCCAGGCCAAGCCCAGACCGGCAGAGACCAGATTGACAATGGTCTGCATCTGGATGGCCTCCTGGGCGATCTGTGGCAACTGGTTGGCACTGTGGTAAACCGAAAAAATGGCGTCGTGCAGCGACGGCAGAATGCGCCGCGGAAAAATAACCAGGGGCTGTGCGAGTACATCCTCCAGATGCAGTTTTGCCATGGTGGCCAATGGATGGTGCTGGGGCACGGCCACAATCAGCGGCTCGCTCGCAATCAATACGCGTTCCAGCCCCACTGGCGCAAAACCGGGTGAATGCAGAATGAAACCGGCGTCCATTTCGCCCCGCTCCAGTGCAAGCAATTGCACATCACCGGTGGCTTCAATCAATTCCAGCTGGATATCGCCATAGCGTTCGCGCAGTGCCCGCACCCATTCAGGTAACAAACCAAAGCCCACCGTCGACACAAATCCCAGGCGCAAACGCCCCAATGCACCCGTCGCCGCCGCGCGTGCATAGGCTGGCAGCGCCTCGGCGCGCTCCAGCAATTCGCGTACCTCGGGCAGTAGCGCGACACCCGCGGCGCTCAAGGCAACCCGTCGCTTGGTGCGCTCAAACAGACGAACCTGCAACCGCGTTTCCAGCAAGGCAATCGCTTGCGTCAGCGGCGGTTGGGACATGTGCAGGCGCAAGGCGGCACGGCCAAAGTGCAACTCTTCGGCCAACGCCACGAATTGTCGCCACACACGCAGTTCAATTGGATGCTCACTCATATGCCACGCATATTAATATAGATGATTAAATATATTGGAAAAACAGGTTTGACGGGGGCATACTTTGGGCTCACTAGCCCCCTCCAAACCAAGGCGAGAAACACCCCATGGACAACAAACCCGTCATCATGAATCCGCGCAGCCGCAACATCACCGAAGGCAAGTCGCGCGCACCCAACCGGTCGATGTACTACGCCATGGGCTACGAGGAAGGCGATTTTGTCAAACCCATGATTGGTGTGGCCAACGGTCACAGCACCATCACGCCCTGCAACTCAGGCCTGCAAAAGCTGGCGGATGCAGCCATTGACGCCATCGAAGAAGCCGGCGGCAACGCCCAGGTTTTTGGCACACCCACCATCAGCGATGGCATGGCAATGGGCACCGAGGGTATGAAGTACTCATTGGTCAGTCGCGAAGTCATCAGCGACTGCATCGAAACCAGCGTGCAAGGGCAGTGGATGGACGGCGTGGTCGTCATCGGCGGCTGCGACAAGAACATGCCCGGCGGCCTGATGGGCATGCTGCGCGCCAACGTGCCATCGATCTTTGTGTATGGCGGCACCATTTTGCCAGGCCGCTACAAGGGTCAGGACCTGAACATCGTGAGCGTGTTTGAAGCCGTGGGTGAAAACGCTGCCGGCCGCATGAGCGACGAAGACCTGCTACAGATCGAGCGCCGTGCCATCCCCGGCCCTGGCTCCTGCGGTGGCATGTACACCGCCAACACCATGTCGTCCGCCTTTGAGGCACTGGGCATTTCGCTGGCCTACTCCAGCACCATGGCCAACCCGCACGACGAGAAAGTGGAGTCGGCCCGCGAGTCAGCCCGCGTGCTGGTTAACGCCATCAAGAACGACCTGAAGCCGCGTGACATCGTGACCCGCAAGTCGATTGAAAACGCCGTAGCGGTCATCATGGCCATCGGTGGCTCCACCAACGCGGTATTGCACTTTTTGGCCATTGCCCATGCGGCGGGCGTCGAGTGGACGATTGACGATTTTGAGCGCGTACGCCAGAAGACGCCCGTTCTGTGCGACCTGAAACCCAGCGGCAAGTATCTGGCGGTGGACCTGCACCAGGCAGGCGGCATTCCGCAAGTGATGAAAACACTGCTGGCGGCTGGCCTGCTGCACGGTGATTGCATCACCATCACCGGCCAGACCGTTGCCGAAGTGCTCAAAGACGTCCCCGATGCACCCCGTGCGGACCAGGACGTGATTCGCCCCTTGGATAACCCCATGTATGTGCAAGGGCACCTGGCTATCCTGAAAGGCAACCTGTCACCCGAAGGCGCCGTGGCCAAGATCACAGGCCTGAAAAACCCGGTGATGACTGGCCCAGCCCGCGTGTTTGAGGACGAGCAAACCGCCTTGAAAGCCATTCTTGCCAACCAAATTGTGGCCGGTGATGTGATGGTGCTGCGCTACCTGGGCCCCAAGGGCGGCCCCGGCATGCCCGAAATGCTGGCACCCACCGGTGCGTTGGTGGGTCAGGGTCTGGGCGAGTCAGTCGGCTTGATTACCGATGGCCGTTTTTCGGGCGGCACTTGGGGCATGGTCGTGGGCCATGTGGCGCCCGAAGCCGCAGTGGGCGGCACGATTGCCTTCATTCAGGAAGGCGATTCGATCACGATTGATGCGCACCAGTTGCTGCTGCAGTTGAATGTGAGCGATTCCGAGATCGCCAAGCGCCGTGCGGCCTGGACGGCTCCGGCACCGCGGTACACCCGCGGGGTGCAGGCCAAGTTTGCGTTCAACGCCTCAACCGCAAGCAAGGGTGCGGTATTGGATAATTTCTAGACGATACCAACCCGTTGCAGACGAAAAAAAACGCCGCTTAGCGGCGTTTTTTGCTGTTGAGGGTACCAATCGCTTCACGGTTCTTGTCAATGCGTGCTTTACGCCGCGCATCCTCAACGTCCATGGCTTTTTTCTTGGTGTAGCCGGAAGAATCCGCCCAAGCCCACCAAGCCACTGCCAGTCCGAAGGGGGCCAATACGACCCACCAGTCCCACATGGCAACCGGACCCAACTCCAAAAACTTCATGGCCAAGAGAACCAGACCCAAACCCAGAAAATACATGACCGTCTCCGATTTTTCTTGCGTACGACGGTCAGATACTACACCGGCTTGTCAATAGGCCTGACCTAGCTGGTCGAGAATCGCCGGATTTTCCAGCGTAGAAGTGTCCTGGGTAATCGCTTCGCCTTTGGCCAGCGAGCGCAGCAGGCGGCGCATGATCTTGCCGGAACGGGTCTTGGGCAGGTTCTCGCCAAAACGGATGTCCTTGGGCTTGGCAATGGGACCAATTTCTTTGGCAACCCAGTCGCGCAACTCCTTGGCGATGGCCCTGGCTTCGTCGCCAACGGGGCAAGGACGCTTGAGCACCACAAAAGCACAAATAGCCTCGCCGGTGAGGTCATCCGGACGACCCACTACGGCAGCCTCTGCCACCAGATCTGACTTGGCAACCAAAGCAGACTCGATTTCCATGGTGCCCATACGGTGACCCGACACGTTCAACACGTCATCGATGCGGCCAGTAATGCGGAAGTAGCCACGGTCAGCACTGCGCACTGCACCATCCCCCGCCAAATACATCTTGCCGCCCATTTCTGCCGGGAAATAGCTCGATTTGAAACGCTCGGGATCATTCCAGATGGTGCGAATCATGGAAGGCCATGGGCGCTTGACGACCAGAATACCGCCCGTGCCGTTAGGAATGTCGTTTCCGACTTCGTCCACGATGGCGGCCATGATGCCGGGCAGCGGCAAGGTGCAGCTACCGGGAACCAGCGGCGTAGCACCCGGCAGCGGTGTCATCATGTGACCACCGGTTTCAGTCTGCCAGAAGGTATCGACAATCGGGCACTTCTCATGGCCGATGTTTTTGTAGTACCACATCCACGCTTCGGGGTTGATGGGCTCGCCCACCGAGCCCAGAATGCGCAAGCTGCTCAAATCGGAGCGGTCAGGGTGCACTTTCGGGTCGGCCTCGGCTGCCTTGATGAGCGAACGGATCGCAGTAGGCGCGGTGTAGAAAATGGTGCACTTGTGGCGCTCGATCATTTGCCAGAAACGGCCGGCGTTGGGGTACGTCGGTACGCCTTCAAAGATGATCTGGGTCGCACCGGCCGCCAATGGGCCATAAGCCACATAGGTGTGGCCGGTGATCCAGCCGATGTCGGCGGTACACCAGAACACATCTTCCGGCTTCAAGTCAAAGGTCCAGTCCATGGTCAGCTTGGCCCACAGCAGGTAGCCGCCAGTGGAGTGCTGAACGCCCTTGGGCTTGCCGGTGGAACCGGAGGTGTAAAGAATGAACAAGGGGTGCTCGGCGCCCACGGGCACGGGCGCGCACTCGGTGCTTTGGCCGGCAATAGCTTCAGCGAATGTCTTGTCACGCCCAGCCACCATGGCGCAGGCAGTCGGGGTGCGCTGATACACATACACCGTCTTGATGGACTCGCATCCGCCCATCGCCAGACCTTCGTCCACAATGGCTTTGAGTGGCAACTCTTTGCCACCCCGCATCTGGTAGTTGCAGGTGATGACCGCGACGGCACCCGCGTCGATGATGCGCTCCTGCAAAGCCTTGGCCGAGAAGCCGCCAAACACCACGCTGTGGGTGGCACCAATGCGGGCACAGGCTTGCATGGCAATCACGCCTTCCAGCGTCATGGGCATGTAGACGAGGACGCGATCGCCCTTTTTGATGCCATCGGCCTTGAGCGCGTTGGCAAACTGACTCACGCGGGCGAGCAGTTCCTTGTACGTGGTCTTGGTTACGGTTCCGTCATCGGCTTCGAAAATGACAGCGGTTTTGTTTTCGGTGGGTGTGCCCACCCACTTGTCCAGACAGTTGGCGGACGCATTGAGTTCGCCATCATCAAACCATTTGTAGAACGGCGCATTGGACTCGTCCAGCGTCTTGGTGAAAGGTTTGTTCCACAGCACGTTCTCGCGCGCCAGCCTGGCCCAGAATCCCTCAAAATCCTTCTCGGCTTCGGCGCACAGTGCGTTGTAGCCGTCCATACCCGAAATGCGTGCGGCCTTGACCATGGCGTCACTGGGCATGAAGACCCGGTTTTCGACCAGGGTGGATTGGATGGCAGAGGATGAAGTACTCATGGGAATGTCTCCTGACTTATTTGTTGGAACTGTCGCAATGGTTATGGATGCCACTTACATTTCACTGACTTCTAACCAGGGCGCTCGCCATTGCCCAGACCGACCCCGTTGTGCGGCCGACCATCACCCAATGGTCGCCTGATGCCACATGGCAGGCTTCTACAATGGTGTCCATCCCGATTTATAACCTACTTGCAAAATGAGCCAAGCCCCTCCTCCGAAGCGCGGCACCGCCGCCATGTCACCCCTGTCGCGTCTGATCTTTGCGAGTCGCTGGCTGCAACTCCCGCTGTACCTGGGCTTGATTGCAGCACAAGCGGTCTACGTTTTCCATTTTTGGGTGGAGCTGGTTCATTTGCTGGAAGCGGCCTTTGGCAACCAGGACGCGCTGGCCCAGCTGGTGAAAAGCATAGGCTACAAAGATTCGGTCACCGTTACAGCGCTGAACGAGACCATCATCATGCTGGTGGTACTGGCCCTCATCGACGTAGTGATGATCTCCAACCTGCTGATCATGGTGATTGTGGGCGGCTATGAAACATTTGTGTCCCGCCTGAATCTGGATGAACACCCGGATCAGCCTGAATGGCTCAGCCACGTTAATGCGTCTGTCCTGAAAGTCAAGTTGAGTACCGCCATCATCGGCATCAGCTCCATCCACCTACTCAAGACCTTCATCAATGCGGCCAACTACGACGAAAAAGTCCTGATCGCACAGACCGGCATCCACATCACCTTTTTGCTGTCTGCATTGGCCATTGCCTACACCGACCGCTTGATGGCGCGTACCCAAAACGAAGCGCATTGATCTTTTATTACCCTGAAACAAAGCACCGTCATGACCAACATCCGCCAGTCCGACCTCATCGAATCCGTTGCTGCCGCTTTGCAGTACATCAGCTACTACCACCCTGCCGATTACATCGCCCACCTGGCGCGTGCCTACGAGCGCGAACAGAGCCCCGCAGCAAAAGACGCCATTGCGCAAATCCTCACCAATAGCAAAATGAGCGCTACGGGCCATCGCCCAATTTGCCAGGACACCGGCATCGTCAACGTGTTTCTCAAAGTCGGCATGGACATTCGCTGGGAGGGATTTACCGGCAGTCTGGATGACGCCATCAACGAAGGTGTGCGCCAGGGTTACAACCACCCCGACAACACCCTGCGCGCCAGCGTGGTGGCCGACCCTGAATTTGCCCGCAAAAACACCAAAGACAACACGCCGGCCGTCATCTTTACCGAGATCGTGCCTGGCAACACCGTGGAAGTGACCGTTGCCGCCAAAGGCGGCGGCTCCGAGAACAAAAGCAAGATGATCATGCTCAACCCCGGCGACTCGGTGGTTGACTGGGTGCTGAAAACCGTGCCCACCATGGGTGCGGGCTGGTGCCCGCCCGGTATGTTGGGCATCGGCATTGGCGGCACAGCAGAAAAAGCGGTGCTGATGGCCAAGGAAAGCCTGATGGACGACATCGACATGTACGAGCTGCAAGCCAAGGCCGCGGCCGGACAACCACTGACGCAAACCGAAGAGTTGCGTCTGGAACTGTGCGAGAAGGTAAACGCCCTGGGCATTGGCGCGCAGGGCTTGGGTGGACTCACTACCGTACTGGACGTCAAAATCAAGATGTATCCCACCCACGCGGCCAGCAAGCCCGTCGCGATGATCCCCAACTGCGCAGCCACACGCCACGCCCACTTCGTGATGGATGGCAGCGGCCCGGTGTATCTGGATCCGCCGTCCCTGGATCTGTGGCCCAACGTCAACTGGACGCCCGACTATGTGCAGAGTAAAAAGGTGGACCTCAACACCCTGACCAAAGAAGAAGTCGCCAGCTGGAAACCCGGTCAGACCCTGCTACTCAACGGAAAAATGCTCACCGGTCGCGATGCCGCGCACAAGCGCATCAAGGACATGCTGACCAAGGGTGAAAAGCTGCCCGTCGACTTCACCAACCGCGTCATTTACTACGTGGGCCCGGTTGACCCGGTCAAAGGCGAGGCCGTCGGCCCCGCTGGCCCCACTACCGCAACCCGCATGGACGGTTTTACCGAGATGATGCTGAGCCAGACCGGCCTGATTTCCATGATTGGCAAAGCCGAACGCGGACCGGTCGCCATCGAGGCCATCAAGAAGCACAAAAGCGCTTACCTGATGGCAGTAGGCGGTGCCGCCTACCTGGTCAGCAAGGCCATCAAGCATGCCAACGTGGTGGGCTTTGCCGATCTCGGCATGGAAGCGATTTACGAATTTGACGTCGTGGACATGCCCGTCACGGTGGCCGTGGACTCTGGCGGCACCAGCGCCCACATCACGGGACCAGCCGAATGGCAGAAGAAGATTGCCACCGGCGAGTTCAAAACCATCCCGGTGCGCTCTGCCTGATTTTCAATCCCTGCTCCCGGCAACCCGGGCCATTGGCGTCTTTGATAGCGGCGTCGGCGGCCTGAGTGTGCTGCGGGCGTTGCGAACCGAACTGCCACTGGAGCGCTTTGTCTACATCGCCGACAGCGGCCATGCCCCCTACGGGGAACGGGACGACGCCCATGTGATCGCCCGCTCCCACGCCATAACCCGTTACCTGCTCAACCAACACCACATCAAAACCCTTGTCGTGGCATGCAATACCGCAACGGCAGCCGCGATAAAACTACTGCGCCAGGACTACCCGAACCTGCCCATCGTCGGCATCGAGCCAGCACTCAAGCCGGCGGCAAGCGTGAGTCAGACCAAGCACATCGGCGTCATGGCCACGCGAGGCACGCTCAACAGCGAGAAATTCCGCGTGCTGCTGGAGTCTCTGCACGCTCAAGCCACCTTTGTGCTGCAACCCTGCGACGGTCTGGCAGACGCGATTGAGCGCGCAGATGCTACAAAAACAATAGCTGCCTGCGCTTATTACACGGGGGCTATGGGCCGATTTGGCACTAAATCAGGAGAGATGGACACGCTGGTTCTGGGCTGCACCCACTATCCGTTTGCCGCTGACACACTGCGCACTACGGTCGGAGAAACAACGGCCTTCCTGGAAGGTGGGGCGCCCGTGGCACGCCAGACCCGGCGCCTTCTGGCGGATCGGGGATGGCTGGTGCACGCGCACATGCCCCTTCCAGCAGAGCCCCAAGCCCTGACCTTCTGCACGACCGGCAGCGCAGACTCCCTGCAATCAGCCGTGCATCGATGGCTGCAACTGCAAGTTGACGTGCAGTCAATCAACATTCCGTAAAGATTCAGTGCACCGGGATGCTACAGAAGGCCAATCATTCTGGCATCACCGCCCCGGGAGTGGCCTGTCCGGAGGGGATCGAACCCCCGACCCTCAGCTTAGAAGGCTGATGCTCTATCCAACTGAGCTACGGACAGAATGCTAGGGTTTGTAGTAACCCTGAAACAAATAAGCCAGAGACTTTGCTCTGGCTAAAAATGATGGTCGGGGCGAAAGGATTCGAACCTTCGACCCTCTGGTCCCAAACCAGATGCGCTACCAGGCTGCGCTACGCCCCGACAGCGAGTATTCTAACCGCTTGAACGCCCTCTCCATCCTGAGGTGCAATATATTTATAGTCCACTCCACATTACGGCAACCCTTTTGTCAAACAACGCTATGTCCCTACCTTGGCTGGAACCTGGTCTCGCGTTTCCGCCAGTGGAGCGGGCGTGGGGCGCCGAATCTGATGCACCTGGCCTGCTGGCTGCGGGAGGTGACCTGACGGTCCGCACCTTGCGGGCTGCCTATTCCAGCGGAATATTTCCCTGGTTCAGCGAGGGCCAGCCGAATCTCTGGTGGAGCCCGGACCCACGCATGGTGCTGAAGGTATCGGATTTTCGACTGCACCGATCCTTCCGAAAAACGCTGACCCGATTCAGAGCTGATACTCGCTGTGAAATTCGCTTTAACACCGCCTTTTCCACCGTCATCCAGTCGTGCGCCAGCGCTTCAAGACATGGCCAACCAGGAACCTGGATTCTGCCGGCCATGGTGCAGGCCTACACACGCCTTCATGAAGCAGGCGACGCACACAGCTTAGAGACCTGGATTGATGGCAAGCTGGCGGGAGGGCTTTACTGCGTTGCATTGGGGCGAGCGGTTTTTGGGGAATCGATGTTTGCCCACATGCCTGATGCGTCAAAAATTGCCTTGGCTGCACTGGTGGCCTTCTGCCGCGCAAATGCCATCACCATGATTGACTGCCAACAAAACACAGCACACCTGGCCTCGCTCGGGGCTTCGGAAATTCCGCGTAGCAACTTTTTGAAGCGGGTTCATACGGCTATCAAAGAACCCAGCGTGGACTGGCATTTCTCCCCCCTATACTGGAACCACATTTTCCCGGACTGACGCATTCACCGTGACAGACCTCAAAGACCTCCCGCTGCAAATACTGCAGTTCTACGCGACAGCGCCCTATGAGTGCAGCTATCTGCCAAACCGGCAAGCTCGCTCCCAAGTCGCGACACCCAGCCACCTGATCAACAACGCAACCTATTCCGAGTTGGTCACCAAGGGATTTCGCCGCAGCGGTATGTTCACTTACCGGCCCTACTGCGACGGTTGCCAGGCCTGCACTCCGTTGCGTGTGGTCGTAGATCAGTTCAAACCCGGCAGAAGCCAGCGACGTGCATGGACACAACATCAGACCTTGTCGGTTCGCGTACTCAAGCTCGGCTTTGTGCCTGAGCATTACGCACTCTACCTGCGCTACCAGAATAGTCGGCATGCCGGCGGCGGCATGGACGAAGACAGCATTGACCAATACACCCAATTTCTGCTGCAAAGCCGCGTAAATTCCAGACTGGTTGAGTTCCGAGCGCCTTCGAGCGATGGAATACCCGGGGCGCTGAAAATGGTCTCCATTCTGGACGTTCTGGATGATGGTCTTTCGGCGGTCTACACATTTTTTGAGCCTGAAGAAAAATCCAGCTTTGGAACCTTCAACGTACTGTGGCAAATTGAACAAGCCAAACTCCTGGGGCTTGACTTTGTGTATTTGGGATACTGGATACAGGAAAGCCCGAAGATGAGCTACAAAGCCCGTTTTGCGCCCATGCAACTCTTGATTGACAGTCAATGGTCCACATTCTCCAGCGCAACCCCTGCCCCAGACTGAGTTGTTCAACGCACCGCTTGCCAATGGGTCGGGTGTCGCGGTCACACGATAAGATAGGGGCAAAGAAAGCACCATGGCAAAAAAAGACCCCGACATTCCCAGTGTTCCCGCCGTTCAGGTACTCGAACGCATGTTTACGCTGATCGACGTACTCGCGTCGCGTGAGGAAGCCATGTCGCTGAAGGAAATCAGCGAAAAAGCAGGGCTCCATCCGTCAACCACCCACCGTATCCTGAATGATCTGGCGATTGGCCGTTTTGTAGATCGTCCCCAGGCAGGCAGTTACAGGCTGGGAATGCGACTGCTTGAATTGGGAAACTTGGTCAAAGGACGGCTCAACGTCCGTGATGCGGCCGTGGCTCCGATGCGAGAGCTTCACAAGCTTACCCAGCAACCCGTCAATTTAAGTATGCGCCAAGGAGACGAAATCATTTACGTTGAGCGCGCCTACAGTGAACGCTCCGGAATGCAGGTCGTTCGAGCCATTGGAGGACGTGCCCCCTTGCACCTCACGTCGGTCGGCAAGCTATTTCTTGCAGCGGATGATCCCCAGCGGATTCGCGCCTATGCCGCGCGCACAGGTTTACAAGGGCACACCAAAAATAGTATTACGCAATTGGAAGATCTGGAGCGGGAACTGTCCAAGGTCCGTCAATATGGCCAGGCAAATGACAACGAAGAGTTGGAGCTCGGGGTGCGCTGCATGGCTGCAGGTGTGTACGATGACCAGAACAAACTTATTGCCGGGCTTTCGATTTCAGCCCCCTCGGGACGAATGGAAGAGAGTTGGCTACCCAAACTCAAAGAAACCGCACGACTTATTTCCGAAGCACTGGGACACAAGCCCAGCACGGTTCGGTAATTCGCTAAAGATCAGTTGGAAATAACCGGGTGGTCTGGGTGAATGCTGGCCACGGGCGAGGTCTTGTTCGCCACCGCTGGAATGGATTCAACCCAGCGCTTGACACGCTCCGCATCGCCAAGACGACTGAGTTTTCCTGCCGAATCCAGAAATACCATGATGATTTTTCGGCCCGCTACTTTGGCTTGCATAACCAGACACTGGCCAGCTTCGTTGATGTAGCCCGTCTTTTGCAGCCCGATGTCCCAAGCCGGGTTCTTTACCAGCCGGTTGGTATTGTTGTATTGCAGCGTACGATGTCCTACGGCAACTTGGTAACCAGTAGACGTCGACAGTTCACGCAAGGTCGGATCGCCATAAGCGAAATTCACCAAAGTCGCCAGATCTCGCGCGCTCGACTGATTTTTGCTCGACAGTCCGGTGGGCTCAACATAGCTGGTGTCATTCATTCCAAGCGTCTTGGCCCGCGAATTCATCAACCCTACAAACATTGGCAATCCGCCTGGGTAGCTGCGCCCCAACGCGTGTGCCGCTCGGTTTTCACTGGACATCAACGCCAGATGCAACAACTCCCCTCGGGTCAACGCGGTACCAACGCTCAGGCGCGATGAACTCCCTTTTTCCAGATCCACGTCGGCTTGGGTGATCTCGATCACTTCGTCCATTGGCAATTTGGCTTCGCTGATTAGCAAGCCAGTCATGAGCTTGGTGAGGGACGCAATAGGTAGCACCGCCAGTTCATTCTTTCGGAACAGCACTTCTTTTGTATCTTGGTCGACCACAAATGCCACACTTGACTTCAAATCCAGTGCATCGCGTCCGCCATGCAATCCGGCCAACTGCCCAAAGGACGGTGCTTTTGGAACCGCTGCTATGCGAACAGCCACGCGCTTTCGCACAAGATGACCCTTCGCTGCCGTGCGTTTGATGAGACGCGGCTTCTCTGCGCCCGATGGGTGTTGAGATGTGGCCGAATACACAGGCGTCATGCCCATCGTAGACAGCACAACAAGCAGCCCCAACCGGGAAAAGAGTCGTTTCATGGTGTGTTCCAACGCTGCAGCAAGGCGAATTACCAGAAATCTGGCCAACAGCCTAACCGTGTAACGAGAGTTTAATCAGAAAAGTCACGCAAGATCAACTACTTGCGCGACAAACTTCAACAAATTAGTAAGCAATTGGGGTTCACCCTAACCCTGCGCGGCTACGCGATCCGCTTTGCTGTGCAACTTATTGAGTGCACTCAGGTATGCTTTTGCGGAAGCGACCACGATATCGGGATCCGAGCCGACGCCATTGACGACCCTTCCGCTATTTTGCAGACGCACGGTCACCTCGCCCTGGCTCTCTGTGGAACCACTGATTGCATTGACGGAATAAAGCACCATTTCAGCGCCGCTTTTAACGTGACCCTCAATGGCTTTTAGCGAAGCGTCCACAGGTCCATTGCCTTCAGAGGAGCCTTTGACTTCTTTGCCGTCTACGGTAAATACTATGCTCGCCTGTGGCCGCTCGCCGGTCTCGCTGTGCTGCGACAAGGAAACAAAACCGTACTGCTCCTTGACGTGCGTCACGCTCTCATCACTCACCAAGGCGAGTATGTCTTCATCGAAAATTTCACTTTTGCGATCTGCAAGCTCTTTGAATCTCGCAAATGCGGCATTGATGTCTGCTTCGCTTTCCATCTGAACGCCCAGTTCCTGCAAGCGCTGCTTGAACGCATTTCGACCGCTCAACTTTCCCAAAACAATCTTGTTGGCGGTCCACCCCACATCCTCAGCGCGCATGATTTCATAGGTGTCTCGCGCCTTGAGCACACCATCCTGGTGAATGCCCGAGGCGTGGGCAAATGCATTGGCACCCACCACGGCCTTATTGGGCTGCACAACAAAGCCGGTGGTTTGGCTGACCATGCGGCTGGCCGCCAGAATGTGACGGGTATCGATGCCCAGCTCCAGTCCAAAATAGTCCTGCCGCGTCTTAATGGCCATCACAACCTCTTCAAGGCTGCAGTTCCCGGCACGCTCGCCCAGACCGTTTATGGTGCACTCCACCTGACGTGCCCCGCCAATCTTGACCCCTGCCAAAGAATTCGCCACGGCCATGCCCAAATCATTGTGGCAATGAACAGACCAAATTGCCTTATCGGAATTAGGAATTCTCTCCCGAAGGGTCTTGATAAAGTTGCCGTATAACTCTGGTATCGCATATCCCACCGTATCGGGGACGTTGATGGTCGTGGCGCCTTCATTGATGACGGCCTCCAAGATCCGGCACAAAAAGTCGACATCACTGCGATAGCCGTCCTCCGGACTGAATTCAACATCCGCAACCAGATTCCGGGCAAATCGCACCGCCTGCTTGGCCTGCTCAAACACCTGGTCAGGTGTCATGCGCAGCTTCTTCTCCATGTGCAATGGCGAAGTTGCAATGAATGTATGAATGCGAGCGCTATTTGCACCCTTGAGCGCTTCAGCCGCTCGCGAAATGTCGCGGTCATTGGCACGTGACAACGAGCAAATTGTGGCATCCCTGATGGTGTTGGCTATCAGTTGGACGGCTTCAAAGTCTCCGTTGGAACTTGCCGCAAAACCAGCCTCAATGACGTCCACCTTCAATCGCTCAAGCTGGCGGGCAATACGCAACTTCTCATCGCGCGTCATGGATGCACCCGGCGATTGTTCGCCATCACGCAATGTGGTGTCAAAAATGATTAGTTTGTCAGCCAATTCAAAACTCCTTTTATTCGTTTGATGCCCGATTTACTTGTGCAGTCCACGTTCATCTGGCTCGTCGGTCGACGTACTAATCAAACTGGTTTGAACACCCTTGGCTTTCCGCCATCCATACACAGCATATCCACTCAAACCATAAATAACAAAAATGCCAAACATGACAGTAGGTGGATCAATGTTCACAACGGCTATTCCAAGTGCAATCAGCACAATGACTACGAAGGGTACGCTTCGTTTCATACTCACGTCCTTGAAACTGTAAAAAGGAACGTTGGTCACCATTGTCAATCCGGCATACAGCACCAAAAAGAAAACCGCCCAAGCGACTGTCGGGCCTTTGATGCCAAGATCCGTACAAAGCCATATAAAACCAGCCACGAGCGCTGCGGCGGCAGGAGAAGGAAGCCCCTGAAAAAACCGCTTGTCCACCACGGCCGTGTTCACATTGAACCGAGCCAGACGCAAGGCCGCACAAGCACAGTAGACAAAAGCCGCAAACCAGCCCCACCGACCCAAGCCCCTGAGTGCCCATTCATAAGAAATAAGTGCAGGCGCAGCACCGAAAGAGACCATGTCAGAGAGGGAATCCATCTGCTCCCCAAATGCGCTCTGGGTATTGGTCATACGCGCCACCCGCCCGTCCAGACTATCGAGAACCATGGCACAAAATACACCTACAGCAGCCAGGTCAAACCGGCCATCCATCGCCATCACGATAGAGTAGAAACCGCCAAAGAGCGCCGCCAATGTAAACAGATTGGGCAACACGTAGATGCCTTTGCGCCGCTTTCGCACCAAGACAGCCTCATTGTCGGTAATGCCAGAATCTGTTCCATCATGCATAAATTTTCCTTGCCAAGCTTGTCCGGCAGCGCGCCAAACGTCGAAGTGTAAGCCAGTCACAGGTGGATTTCTCTGCAACATATAGGGGTCAAAAATAAAGGCCACCGAAGTGGCCTTTATCTAATCGCCTTTCAGGCGTTAATTGCGAGTCTGATCGACCAGCTTGTTCTTTTTGATCCAGGGCATCATTGCGCGCAAGGTTTCACCGACTTGCTCAATTTGGTGCTCCGAGGTCAAACGACGGCGGCTCAACAAAGTAGGAGCGCCGGCCTTGTTTTCCAAGATGAAGCTCTTGGCGTATTCGCCCGTCTGAATATCCTTCAGGCACTGACGCATAGCGTCTTTGGTAGCACTGGTCACGATGCGCGGGCCAGTGACGTATTCGCCGTACTCTGCGTTGTTGGATATCGAATAATTCATGTTGGCGATGCCGCCTTCATAAATCATGTCAACAATCAGCTTGAGTTCATGCAGGCACTCAAAATAAGCCATTTCTGGTGCGTACCCGGCTTCGACCAAAGTCTCGAAGCCCGCTTTAATCAATTCGACCGTACCACCGCACAAAACCGCCTGCTCACCAAACAGATCCGTCTCGGTTTCTTCACGGAAATTGGTCTCAATGATGCCGGCCTTGCCGCCACCGTTTGCCATGGAATAGCTCAGCGCCAAATCGCGACTGCGGCCCGATTTATCCTGATGCACTGCAATCAGATGGGGGACGCCGCCACCCTGGGCATAGGTTCCGCGCACGGTGTGCCCAGGCGCCTTGGGAGCGACCATCCAGACATCCAGGTCAGCACGGGGCGTAACCAGACCGTAATGCACGTTGAAACCGTGAGCAAACACGAGTGAGGCACCCTGCTTGATGTTGGGCTCAATGTCGTTCGTGTAGACCGAACCGATTTGCTCGTCCGGCAGCAGAATCATGACCACATCAGCCGATTTCACGGCGTCGGCCACTTCAGCAACCTTCAAACCAGCTTTTTCCACCTTGGGCCAAGATGCTCCGCCTTTACGCAAACCGACCACCACTTTCACGCCGCTGTCGTTCAAATTTTGCGCGTGGGCGTGTCCTTGGCTTCCGTAGCCAATGATGGCAACGGTCTTGCCCTTAATGAGACTCAGGTCGCAATCCTTGTCATAAAAAACTTTCATCTTCTCTCCGAAATAAATAGTGGCGAAAGGCGCCTGGTTGCTAAAAACTATCCAAACTTACGCAAAAAAATTACACGCGCAAAATGCGCTCACCTCGTCCGATACCACTTGAGCCGGTTCGTACGGTTTCAAGAATTGCAGCACGCTCAAGCGCTTCCAGAAAGGCGTCGTTCTTGGACTGGTCACCTGTGAGTTCAATGGTGTAGCTCTTGTCCGTTACATCGATGATTCGCCCGCGAAAAATATCCGCCATGCGTTTCATCTCTTCGCGCTCTTTGCCAACCGCTCGTACCTTGACCATCATGAGCTCACGCTCAATGTAGGCACCCTCAGTCAAGTCCACTACTTTAACCACTTCGATGAGGCGGTTAAGGTGCTTGGTGATTTGCTCAATTACATCGTCTGAGCCCGTGGTCTGAATGGTCATGCGGGACAGACTGGGATCCTCTGTCGGTGCCACGGTCAACGATTCAATGTTGTAGCCACGGGCCGAAAACAACCCGACGACCCGTGAAAGAGCCCCTGGCTCATTTTCCAGCAATACAGCGATTATGTGTTTCATATTGATAGATTCCTCTTTTCGCTGCCCTCCCCCCGATGCGGTAACACCGGAGCTCGGCAAACAATAGATTCGTCAAATAAAGTTCAAGAAAAAATGCGGCCAATTACAGGTCTTCAGACCCCAGCAACATCTCGGTAATACCCTTGCCAGCTTGAACCATGGGGAACACGTTCTCGGTCGGATCGGTTCTGAAGTCCATGAAGACCGTTCGGTCTTTCAACTTGCGGGCTTCACGCAAAGCAGGCTCAACATCTTGCGGCTTTTCGATCAGCATGCCCACATGCCCATAGGCCTCTGCCAGCTTGACAAAATTAGGGAGCGCATCCATGTAACTGTGACTGTAACGGCCCTCGTATTCGACCTCCTGCCACTGGCGAACCATGCCGAGGAAACGATTATTCAGCGACACAATTTTGATGGGCGTGTTGTATTGCAGACAGGTTGACAACTCCTGAATACACATCTGCACCGAACCCTCTCCAGTAATGCAAAAAACCTCGCTATCGGGCTTGGCCAGCTTGACGCCCATAGCATAAGGAATACCCACGCCCATGGTGCCAAGACCGCCTGAATTGATCCAGCGGCGAGGTTCATCAAACTTGTAGTACTGCGCCGCCCACATCTGATGCTGCCCCACATCAGATGTGATGTAGGTGTCAGCGTCCTTGGTCATGTTCCAAAGCGTCTCCACAACATACTGCGGCTTGATCACGTCGCCCTTGCCCAGACTGTATTTCATGCAGTCGCGCTTGCGCCAGCCTTCGATCGTGTCCCACCACGCACCCAGTGCTTGCGCATCGGGTTTGGTTGTACTTTCCTTGATCATGGCGATCATTTCGCTGAGCACATCTTTCACATCGCCCACGATGGGAATGTCAACCTTCACGCGCTTGGAAATGCTCGACGGATCAATGTCGATATGAATGATCTTTCGCTCGTTTTGGGCGAAATGCTTGGGATTGCCGATGACACGGTCATCAAAGCGAGCACCCACTGCGAGCAGAACATCACAGTTTTGCATCGCATTGTTGGCCTCAACAGTTCCATGCATGCCCAGCATGCCCAAAAACTTGCGATCGCTTGCCGGATAGGCGCCCAAGCCCATCAGAGTATTGGTACAGGGATATCCCAGCATATCCACCAAAGTGCGCAACTCTGCGGATGCGTTACTCAGCAGAACCCCACCGCCGGTATAAATGTAGGGACGCTTGGCTGCCAGCAACAACTGCAGAGCTTTGCGAATCTGTCCACCGTGCCCCTTGCGCACTGGGTTGTAAGAACGCATCTCAACAGAAGTGGGATAGCCCGTGTAAGGAACCTTCTTGAAGGAGACGTCCTTTGGGATATCCACAACGACAGGGCCCGGACGGCCGCTGCGGGCAATGTGAAACGCCTTCTTCATCGTTTCAGCGATGTCGCGCGCATCTTTCACCAGAAAATTGTGTTTAACGATTGGACGGGTGATGCCGACGGTATCGCACTCCTGGAACGCATCCAGGCCAATCGCATGCGTAGGCACCTGTCCCGTGATGATGACCATGGGAATGCTATCCATGTAGGCAGTAGCGATGCCCGTAACCGCATTGGTCACACCAGGACCTGAAGTGACCAGCGCCACGCCCACGTCTCCGGTTGCACGGGCATAACCATCGGCAGCGTGCACCGCCGCCTGCTCATGGCGCACCAAAATATGCTGGATCGAATCCTGCTTGTAAAAAGCGTCGTATATGTGCAGTACGGCTCCGCCTGGGTACCCCCAGATGTACTTGACGTTCTCGGCCTGAAGGGCCTTGACCAGGATTTCAGCACCCCGGAGTTCTTGCGACGCGGGTGAAACACCCTGTGTCTTGACTGTGGCGGAAGTGGCAGCAGCCGACGCGATTTCGGATTTGGAAATTTCCATGATGAACCTTTGTGAATTTCTCTGACGAAAAACCTTGGGTGCCCCTTCGCAAACACTTGTGGAGTCGCGTCGGAACTTAAGATTAGGGCCATGGGCGCATTGAATATTGCGCCGGACCAAAATCCGTTTGCCTTTTGATTGCAACCGGTATTATCGCACTGAGTCGCCGTATTTTCAAAAATACGCCAGCGATATGAACGAAGCGGGTGCCATAATTCTGCCAAGTAGCAGGACGTGAAGACCTTTCTTGTCTCAGCGTTTCTGTACAACATCCCTTTTTTCGTTGGCTTGTCACAATTGGCATCTGAACTCGAACTTTCCGAATTTCTGAAAAGCGTAGAAAAGCGCGCTTTTAAACGATCGGTGTATCACGTTCGCAACGAGGAATCCGCTCTGGACATCGTTCAGGAAAGCATGATGAAGCTGGCTGAGCATTACGGACATAAGCCAGTTGAAGAGCTGCCAATGCTCTTTCATCGAATTTTGTCCAACTGCACACTGGACTGGTTCCGCAGGCAAAAGACACAAAACGCCCTGTTTACCAATATGGGAGATTTTGAATCCGCCAACGAAGATGGGGATTTCGACCTGCTGGAAACATTGCACGCGTCAAACAGCCCTGAGCAGAATGAAAGTACCGAAACTCAGACTGAACGGGCACAAACCTTGCGTGAGATCGAAATTGAGATCCAGCAACTACCTGCGCGTCAACGAGAAGCTTTCTTGATGCGTTACTGGGAAGAGCTGGATGTGGCAGAAACTGCTGCAGCCATGGGTTGTTCCCAGGGCAGTGTCAAAACACACTGCTCCAGGGCCGTTCATGCTCTCGCAAAAGCTTTGAGCGCAAAGGGATTAAAACTATGAACAATATGCACTTGGTCTTACACGACAACTTCGAGGACAAATTCGGGAGCCGTATCGCGGCTCGCCTGTCAGAATCAACTGCGAGCTTGCCCAACGACATCTCAGAACGTCTTAAGGCTGCGCGGATGCAGGCACTATCAATACGAAAGGTAGTCAAACTCCAAGTTGCGTCTGGTGTTTCCCAAAATGGTGGGGCAGCGGCTTTACACATGGGCGGAAACGATCGCAGCCTGTGGAACCGGATAGCTTCACTGGTCCCTTTGTTTGCGTTGATTGCGGGTCTGCTGACCATCGCCGTCCTTCAGGACCAAAAACGAGCGAGTGAAATTGCGGCTGTCGACGTTGAGTTGCTCACCGACGACCTTCCTCCTGCGGCTTACACCGATCCGGGTTTTCTGCATTTTCTGAACCTGAATCGCCGCGACTGACGGTTGCTGAGACACCATGTTGTTTGTTGATTCATTCTCGCGTATTCCCTCCCGCCGACCGCTGCAACGTTCAGTTGCCGTATTGACGTTGATGGCAACTGGGCTGGTCGCTACAACTTCCATGGCCTGGTCACAAACCGGGGGGAGTAGCAGTGCGTCAGTTGCGCCCAAGGTACAGTCATCCGCACCTCAAACCTTCGTCAAACCTTCCGGTCCTCAATGGCGTGAACTCAGCGGCGTGCAGCAGCAGACGCTGCGTCCCCTGGCGGGTACTTGGGATTCATTGAGTGAGGGGCACAAGGGCAAATGGATAGCGCTTGCGCAGAATTACCCGTCACTTGCACCGGCAGAGCAGGGAAAGCTGCAAGGCCGCATGGCTGAGTGGGCTGCGCTCAAACCACGCGAGCGCGAACAGGCACGGCTAAACTTTGCCGAAACCAAGAAACTTTCCCCGTCTGAGCGCACGGCCGACTGGGAGACTTACCAGGCGCTCAGCCCGGAAGAGAAGAAGAAATTGGCGGCTGAAGCCGGCGAAAAGCCCAAAGGTGCGGCAATCAGGATTAAGCCAGTGCCATCGGAAAGACTGACGACGGTTCCCATTACCCGCCACACACCTGCGGAAGATCGTACCCAGCTGGCACCAAAGCAGACCCTGGATCGCAACACCTTGCTGCCGCAGCCAACGCGTCAAGCCCCCGGTACGTCTGCCACCCAGAACTGATTCCGGACCGCTTTTAAGCCAGGCCGGAGCAGGGTAAGGCCTGCGAATGCCCGCCTACAATCGGGCGTCCATTTGACTCTTATCCTGATGAAAAACACCTTTAAAACTCCCGGCTTGTGGCGCCGAATGGCATGCTGGACCTATGAAGGCATGCTCATGTTCGGTGTGGTTTTTTTGGCCGGATACCTCTTTGGCACCTTGAGCCAAACACGCAACGCAATGGACAACCGCAATGCCTTGCAGGCATTTTTGTTCGTTATTTTTGGCATTTACTTCGTTTGGTTCTGGGCAAAAGGGCAAACCCTTGCAATGAAAACCTGGCATATCCGGCTGGTCGATCGCCATGGACTTGCTGTGTCACAAGCCAGGGCCTTGGGTCGCTATTGCCTGAGCTGGCTCTGGTTTTTGCCGCCGCTGATCGCGATTTCACCTTTTCATCTCAGCGGGCCAGAATCAGCTGTCATTTTTCTTGGGTGGGTCGTTTTTTGGGCGTTACTCAGCCGGCTGCAGCCGCAGGGGCAGTTCTGGCACGATGCCTGGGCTGGCACCCGCCTGGTTTCTTCCGAACCGCTCAGCCGCTGATATTTATGCACCCTGCCGACGTTAAACCAGCCACTTCCAGCAAACCCGCAAATCCTCAAAAAGACCGCGTTGGGTTGAGCCGGATGTGGCATGCCACAGGCTACTCCATGGCTGGCTTGCGTGCGGGATGGGGCGAAACCGCGTTCCGCCAAGAGGCATTGGCTGCATTGGTGATGCTGCCACTGTCATTTTGGCTGGGCAGCAACTGGGTGGAAACCGCTTTACTGGCCGCCTGTGTAGTGCTGGTGCTGGTGGTGGAGTTGCTCAACACGGCAGTAGAAACTGCTGTTGACCGCATTGGCCCCGAGTGGCACGACTTGTCCAAGCGGGCCAAGGATATGGGCAGCGCCGCGGTGCTGCTGAGCCTGGTACTGTGTGCGGGCATTTGGGCAGCAGCGGCGCTTCACCGCTTCACATAGCCACCCTTCGCAACAATCAGACTGCGGACTCGTCCTGCTCACCGGTGCGGATGCGCACGACGCGTTCCACGCTGGTGACGAAAATCTTGCCATCACCAATCTTGCCGGTACGGGCTGCCTTGACGATGGCATCCACACAACGCTCAACATCATCGGTTTTCACCACGACTTCCACCTTGACCTTGGGAAGAAAATCGACCACATACTCGGCCCCACGGTACAGCTCAGTGTGTCCTTTCTGGCGGCCAAACCCTTTGACTTCGGTCACGGTGAGGCCGGTCACACCACACTCAGCCAGCGCTTCACGCACTTCTTCTAGTTTGAATGGCTTGACGATGGCGGTAATTTGTTTCATTTTTTTCCAATCAGTTGAGGACGTCAGCACCGACTGTCCCACACAATGTTAATTCACGCGCGAAAACGGTTGGTAATAGGATAACGCCAATCCTTGCCAAAGCTGCGGTGCGTCACCCGAATTCCAACCGGGGCCTGACGTCGCTTGTATTCATTGAGCTTGATGAGACGTGTGACCTTCTCGACATCAGCCCGTGCAAATCCGGCTGCAACAATGGTTTCGATGCTTTGGTCGTTTTCCATATAGCGATCCACGATGGCATCCAGTATCTCGTAGGGCGGCAGACTGTCCTGATCGGTCTGATCAGGGCGCAACTCGGCACTGGGCGGGCGGGTGATGATGCGCTCCGGAATCGGGTTGCTGCCGGTGCCGTAGGGGTCGTGGGCATTGCGCCAGTGCGCCATTTTGAACACCAGTGTCTTGGCCAAATCCTTGATCACGGCAAAACCACCCGCCATGTCGCCATACAGGGTGCAATAGCCTGTGGCCATCTCGGACTTGTTGCCGGTGGTGAGCACCATGCTGCCCAGTTTGTTGCTCAGCGCCATCAGCAAGGTGCCACGAATGCGGGCCTGGATGTTTTCTTCGGTCGCGTCTTCGGCCAAGCCCGCAAACTCTTTGGCCAGGGAGGACTTGAAGGCTTCGAACTGCGGAACAATGGAAATCTCGTCATAGCGTACGCCCATGCGCGCAGCCATTTCACGGGCATCCAGCCAGCTGATGTCGGCGGTATAGGGCGATGGCATCATGACGGTGCGCACCTTGTCGGCGCCCAGCGCATCCACGGCAATCGCCAGTACCAATGCCGAATCAATACCGCCGGACAGTCCCAAAATCACACCGGGAAAGCCGTTTTTGCCCACGTAGTCCCGAACACCGAGCACCAGCCCGTCCCATAAATCCTGCTCGGGGGTGCGCATCGGCTCCACCATTGCTATGATATTCATAGCTGCTTGCGCAGGCTCCACGAGGGCTACGAACATATTTTCTTTAAAACTGGGTGCACGACCTGCGACGGAGCCGTTGGCGTTCAAGACAAACGAGTGGCCCTCAAAAACCACTTCATCCTGCCCACCCACCAGATGGGCATAGACCAGCGGCAAGCCGGTGGCGCGGGCGCGGGCCGCCATGGTGTCTTCGCGCTCATAGCCTTTGCCCACATGAAAGGGCGAGGCATTGATGACGGCCAGCATCTGGGCACCCGCCTCCTGGGCCAAACGGGCGGGTTCCTCAAACCAGGCGTCTTCGCAGATCAGCAGTCCGACACGGATTCGCTCGCCTGGCGTGCCCGCTTCAAACACGCAAACACCGTTACCAGGCGTGAAATAGCGGCGCTCGTCAAAGACCTGGTAATTGGGCAACTCGCGCTTGGCGTAGGTGGCCACAACCTGTCCTTCCCGCAGCACACTGGCCGAATTGAAGCGGTTTTGCACTGCCACCGAGCGCGTGCGGCTATCGCCCCCGGTGGGGTGGCCCACCACCACGGTCATGTCTTTTAGCCCGGCGAGCGCCCGGGCCACTGCTTTCACGGCATCATCGCAGGCATGAATAAATGCAGGACGCAAGAAGAGGTCTTCGGCCGCATAGCCGCAAATCGACAACTCGGGAGTCAGCAGCAGCCGCGCACCGTCCGCGTGCGCCTGTTGCGCTGCCGCGATGATCTTTTGGGCGTTGCCGTCCAGGTCGCCCACAATGAAATTAAGTTGCGCAACGCACAGTTTGAGAGTCATGAACCAGTATCGTTTCGTTAATGGCCGTGCTGCGTTCGCAGTACCCAGGCAAGGGCAGCAGCATGGCTCAGATTGATTATGTCATTCGGGTACGGACTTCGCCTCTGGAGCTGAATTCCCAGGCCTGGGACGACCTGCTGTACGCGCAGTCAGAGCCCAGCCCTTTCATGCGCCACGCTTACCTGGCGGCGTTGCATGCCAGCGGCAGTGCCACGCCCGACACGGGCTGGGCACCCCATTTCATCACCCTGGAGGCTGGCGGTCAGTTGGAGGCTGCCTGCGTCGTGTACGCAAAAAACCATTCGTATGGTGAGTATGTTTTTGACTGGGCCTGGGCCAACGCCTACCAGCAGCATGGCTTGGCCTACTACCCCAAGGCCGTGGTGGCGGTGCCTTTCACGCCCGTGCCAGGTGCACGCTTGCTGGCGCGCAATGACCACGCCCGCGCCGCATTGGTGCAGACGCTGGTGCAGTGGTGCGAACAAAGCGGCATGTCGTCCCTTCACCTGCTGTTTGCAGGGGACGCCGACATAGCCGCCTGCGCCACGGCTGGGCTGATGTTGCGGCACACGGTGCAGTTTCACTGGACCAACACGTCACCCGGATACGCGGACTTCGACGCGTTCCTGGGGTCGCTCTCACAAGAGAAGCGAAAGAAAATACGGCAAGAGCGCCGCAAGGTGCGGGACGCTGGCATCACGTTCCGCACGATCCAGGGCGCTGATATTTCCAGTGCGGACTGGGATTTTTTCTACCATTGCTATGAACGCACCTACCTTGAGCACGGCAATGCACCGTACCTGAATCGCGACTTCTTTCAGCGTATGGCCGACACCATGCCCCAGCACTGGCTGCTCTTCATTGCAGAGCGCGACGACCAGCCCATTGCTAGCAGTTTGATAGCTATTGACGCACATTCCACGGGGGCTACGGGCAATATTGACTCAAAGAACCCAAACAGGGTCGCCTACGGCCGCTACTGGGGTGCGCTGGAACGCGTGGACTGCTTACACTTCGAGGCCTGCTATTACCAGCCCCTCCAATGGTGTATTGAAAACGGCTACCTCCGCTTTGAAGGCGGTGCGCAGGGAGAGCACAAAATGGCGCGCGCTCTGCTACCAGTCAAAACGACCAGTGCGCATTGGCTGGCCCATCCCGGGTTTGCCGATGCGGTTGCCCGATTTCTGGAGCGTGAAGACCAGGGAATCAGCAACTACTTGGACGACCTGACGGAGAGAAGCCCTTTCAGACAAGGGCCCTGAAAACCAGGTCTGGCAACCGCTCAGAATGACTCCCAGTCGTCTCCACCGGCTGGAGTGGCTTTGACGCTGACTCTCGGTGCCGGTGCAGCGCGCTGTGCCGGACTACCCGTCACGCCTGCAGCCCGGCGCTCCACACCCTTGAAAGGCGTCGCCTTGGGTACGCTGGAGCGCACGGCGGCCTTGGGGGGCGAAAAACCCGGTGCACTTGAGTGGCTGCCATCCGCGAGCTTGAACGCCGCAACCACTTCCACCAGATCATGTGCCTGGCTCTTGAGGCTGCTCGCCGCCGCCGCCATCTCTTCGACAAGGGCCGCGTTTTGCTGTGTGGCCTGGTCCATCTGGGTGACGGCTTCACCGACTTGGGCCACACCCAGGGCTTGCTCATTGCTGGCCGCACTGATCTCGCCCATGATGTCGGTGACCCGCTTGATGCTGCTGACCACCTCGGTCATGGTGACGCCAGCCTGATCCACCAATGTGGTGCCCTGCTCCACACGCTCCACACTGGCGCCAATCAGCGTTTTGATCTCTTTGGCGGCTTCGGCGCTGCGCCCGGCCAGTGAGCGCACTTCCGATGCCACCACGGCAAAGCCACGACCCTGTTCACCCGCCCGTGCCGCTTCCACCGCAGCATTGAGGGCCAGGATGTTGGTCTGGAACGCAATGCCGTCGATGACACTGATGATGTCGGCAATTTTGCGGGAGGACTCGTTGATCCCTTTCATGGTCTCGACGACCTGGCTCACCACTTCACCGCCCCTGACCGCTACAGTGGACGCATTCAAGGCCAACTGGTTGGCCTGACGGGCACTGTCAGCGTTCTGCTTGACAGTGGAGCCGAGTTCTTCCATGGAGGCCGCCGTTTGTTCAAGCGCGCTGGCCTGGTGCTCCGTGCGGGCAGACAGATCATGGTTACCCTGCGCAATTTCGGCGCTGGCGGTCGCAACGCCTTCCGATCCCTGTCGCACGTTCGATACAACTTTGGCCAAAGCAAGCCGCATCGACTCCAGTGCGTGCAGCAACTGCGCAGGCTCGTCAGATCCTTGGGGATGCAGAGCGTGCGTCAGATTGCCACCGGCAAACTCCTTGGCAGCTCCCACGGCAAACTCGATGGGTTTGGTAATCTGGCGGGTGATCCAGACCGCCATTGCGGCAGCCAACGCAACGGTCAGTCCCAGCAGCAGTGCAACGCTCCACTGTGAACCGGTGTAGGTCCGCTGAGCACCCACATATGCGTCATCGGCCCCTTTCGAATTGAGCGCATTCATCTCACCGATGTTCTTGGACAGCACACTGAACGCCGCACGCGACTCTCCGTTCAACAACTCCGTGGTAGCCTGCGCCTCCGCTGGCCCGATATCGGACAGGGTCAATAATTTGGTACTGATTGCGTAATACGCCGCAAGGTCTTTGCCGAATTTCTCCCAAGCCTGTTTTTCGGCTGGCGTATTCACCAAAGCTTCGAATTTCTTGCCGACGCCGGACAGTTTCGTTTTGTCAGCGGCAATGCGATCCGCTTCCGTTTTCTTGTCTTCTGCAACGACAGCCATGGCATGCTGGGTCTCGGCCTGGCGGAAATCGTTCAGCAAACCCTGCATTTCACCCACATATTTGATACTGGGCAACCAGTTGCTCGCCATCTCCTCGGTATTGGCATTGATGCGAGCCAGCTGCACCAAGGCAAAGCCACCGATTGCCGCGGTCAGCAACACCATCACGAAAAATGCGAGGCCCAACTTGACACTTATTCTGGTGTTAGAAAAATTCATGTGTAACCGTTCCAAAGACAAAAAAACAGAGTGTTGTGCGTCAAACCGGCTGGGTTGAAACCAGTCCCATCTCGGCGCTGCTCACCAATGCCTCGATGTTCATGACAATCAGCATGCGATCCCCGACGCTGGCAAGCCCGACAATAAAGCGCGATTCAATTGGCGATTCAAACTGTGGCGCAGGCTTGATGGTTTTTGAGTCCAGCGTCACCACATCGGACACGGCATCCACGACGACCCCAATCACCGATCCACGCACGTTGAGAATAATGACGACGGTGAACTCGTTGTATTCAACCTTCGCGATGCTCAGCTTCAGCCGCAAATCAGCAATCGGAACAATAACGCCGCGCAAGTTCACCACGCCCTTGATGAAGCTGGGGGAGTTGACCATTCTGGTGGGCTCTTCATACGAGCGGATCTCTTGAACCCGGAGAATGTCGATGGCGTACTCCTCTTCGCCCAGACGCAAGATCAGGTACTGCCCGGATTCGGCAATCGGCTGATTCGGGCTTGCTGCCAGACGGTCCAGAGAGGAAGATGCTTGCATAGTTTCCATCGATTTTTCCTTGAAGACCACGATGCGCGGTGTGCAATAACGGGGCCGAATGATCATACACGGCGACCCTCCCAGTCACCAATGTGACCCGAATCCTGATAAGACCCCGAATTGCACGCCTGATACCCGGATGGGCGATATCAATCCCTGCTAATGTGTTGGTCAGTACTACTTCACGCTCGCCCTCACAGGCTGATTCCAGTTCATGGCAAATGTGCGAAAACAAGATACCAGTGAGCACCACACCCCCCCCAGCGCATTGCTGGTCGCGCTCGAGCTTCGTGCCGCCTTCGAATTCTGGACGGTGCTTCCGAGCTGGCCTGCGCTGATGCGTGCTCCGGCCGGAGATGGTCATTCGGTCATTGTTTTTCCCGGGCTGTCGGCCAGTGATGGCTCCACAGCACCGCTTCGTGGCTATCTGCAAAGCCTCGGTTACGACGTGTCCGGCTGGAACCAGGGGCACAACTTTGGCCCGCGTGCCGGCATTCTGGAAACGGCCAAACGACAGGTGATCGACACGTTTGAATCCACCGGCAACAAGATCAGTTTGATTGGCTGGAGTCTGGGCGGCATCTACGCCCGGGAACTGGCCAAGGAGTTACCCCATTGTGTACGTAGCGTGATCACGATGGGAACGCCTTTTTCCGGTTCGCACAGACGCACCAACGCATGGCGATTCTTCGAGTTGGCCAGCGGGCAGGACATCATGGCAGCAACCCAGAAATTTGATCTGCCGGCTGCGCCGCCCATGCCGACCACGTCCATCTACTCGCGAACCGATGGGGTCGTGGCGTGGTCCGCCAGCATCCAGCAGCCCTGCAAGCGAAACCCCCATACCGAAAATGTGGAGGTTTATGCCAGTCACGTTGGCCTGGGAGTGAACCCCAGCGCCTGGTGGGCTGTCGCCGACCGATTGGCGCAACACCCCAAACAGTGGAAGCAGTTTGACCGCACGGCCGGCCTGCAGCGGCTGATCTATCCAGACCCCAATCGCTAGACGCCTCGCGCCCAAACAAAAATAGCGCCTGACGAACTTCTCAGGCGCTATTTTTTTGATAGCTGCCCGCGCAGCATTCACGGGGGCTAAGGCCAATTTAGGCCACTAAATTGCAGGACCGGGTGTCAGGACACTGCCACTCACGCCCGGCCCTAGTGCCCGTCCCTTTCAGGGGTTTTGCTTGTTGTAGTTAGCAATACCGTCCAGGATTTCCTTCTTGGCAGAGTCCAGGCCTTCCCAGCCCAGAACCTTGACCCACTTGCCTTTTTCGAGGTCTTTGTAGTGCTCGAAGAAATGGGCAATGGCGTTCAGGCGCATCTGGTTCACGTCTTCAATTTTTTGCCAGTGGGTATACATCGGCAAGATCTTGTCGGTCGGCACCGCCAGCACTTTTCCGTCCACGCCGGCTTCGTCTTCCATCATCAGAATGCCAATGGGGCGGCACGGCACGACCACACCGGGATACAAGGGGTATGGCGTAATCACGAGAACGTCAACCGGATCGCCATCACCGCTGAGGGTTTTGGGCACATACCCATAATTGGTCGGGTAGTGCATGGCCGTAGTCATGAAACGATCCACAAACATGGCACCCGATTCCTTGTCAACCTCGTACTTGATCGGGTCGGCGTTCATCGGAATTTCAATGATGACATTGAAGGACTCAGGTACGTTATTGCCAGGTGTGACTTTGTCCAGGGACATGTATTTACTCCGCTTTGTAGGTGTTTTGTGCCACGAGAGGCACCAGGGTCATGGTGGGCCAAGGCTCGAGCCTAGGATTAACCCTGATTTTACTGACGCCCGCCTTGCGCTTCCAGAAAAAGCCTTTTTTTCAAGTTACAGTCCGCGAGTTGGCCAATCGTCTCTCCCATGGGATTCACGAGGAAGCAACGCAGCGGGGTACCGTTAGCGTGGCGCCCTTCCCTAGCGAAACAACATGAGGAGAACTATTTATGACAGGCAACTCAGCGCTGATTCTCGCGCTTGTTTGCGGGCTCATTGCCGTAGGTTACGGCTTCTGGGCACGCAGCTGGATTCTTTCCCAGGACGCAGGCAATGCACGCATGCAGGAGATTGCAGCCGCTATTCAAACCGGTGCGGGCGCCTACCTGGCCAGACAATACAAAACCATTGCCATCGTGGGCGTGGTGCTGGCCATTCTGATCGGCGTTTTTCTGGACCAATTGAGTGCCATTGGCTTCGTCGTAGGAGCCGTTTTGTCAGGCGCCTGCGGTTTTATCGGCATGAATGTGTCCGTTCGCGCCAATGTGCGCACGGCGCAGGCTGCCACTCGGGGCATTGGGCCCGCGCTGGACGTCGCTTTTCGTGGCGGTGCAACCACCGGGATGCTGGTCGTGGGCTTGGGCCTGCTGGGGGTGACCGGCTTTTTCTGGGTCCTCGTCGGCAATGGCAATCTGACCCCCGACAAAAATCTGGTGCAACTGCTCAATCCACTGATCGGTTTTGCTTTCGGATCGTCACTGATTTCGATCTTTGCCCGTCTGGGTGGAGGCATCTTCACCAAGGGGGCAGACGTGGGTGCCGACCTGGTGGGCAAAGTCGAAGCGGGTATTCCCGAGGATGATCCGCGTAACCCTGCTGTAATTGCCGACAACGTCGGCGACAACGTGGGCGACTGCGCCGGCATGGCCGCCGACCTGTTCGAAACCTACGCCGTCACACTGATTGCCACCATGGTGCTCGGCGCATTGCTGGTCACAGGCGGCGGCATGAGTGCAGTCGTCTATCCGCTGGCGCTAGGTGCGGTGTCGATTGTGGCTTCCATCATTGGCTGTTTCTTCGTCAAGGCGTCACCTGGAATGAAAAACGTGATGCCAGCCCTTTACAAAGGATTGGCGGTGGCGGGCATCTTGTCGTTGATTGCCTTCTACTTTGTGACGCAATCCATGATTGCAGACAATGCTCTGGGCGGCACTGGCGCACAAATGAAACTCTTTGGCGCCTGCGCGGTCGGACTGGTGCTGACTGCGGCGCTGGTGTGGATTACCGAGTACTACACCGGCACGCAATACGCACCGGTGCAGCACATTGCTCAGGCATCGACCACCGGCCATGGCACCAATATCATCGCTGGCTTGGGCGTCTCCATGCGCTCTACGGCTTGGCCCGTTATTTTTGTGTGCATTGCAATTTACACCGCCTACGCGCTGGCCGGTTTGTATGGCATTGCCATTGCCGCAACGTCCATGCTCAGCATGGCAGGTATTGTGGTGGCACTGGACGCCTACGGCCCTATCACAGACAACGCGGGTGGCATCGCAGAGATGTCCGAGATGCCAAAGAGCGTTCGCGACATCACAGACCCGCTGGATGCCGTGGGCAACACGACCAAAGCCGTCACCAAGGGCTACGCCATTGGGTCCGCCGGCCTGGCCGCATTGGTGCTGTTTGCCGACTACACGCACAAACTTGAAGCCTACGGCCGCCACATCACGTTCGATTTGAGCAACCCGATGGTCATTATTGGTTTGTTTATTGGAGGACTCATCCCTTACCTGTTTGGTGCCATGGCCATGGAAGCGGTCGGGCGCGCGGCGGGATCGGTAGTCGTGGAAGTGCGGCGCCAGTTTCGCGACATCAAAGGCATCATGGACGGCACGGGCAAGCCCGAGTACGACACCGCTGTGGACATGCTCACCACGGCGGCCATCAAGGAAATGATGATCCCCAGTCTGTTGCCCGTGGTAGCCCCCATTCTGGTTGGACTGGTGCTGGGGCCAGCGGCCTTGGGCGGGCTGCTGATGGGTACCATCGTCACCGGCTTGTTTGTGGCCATTTCCATGTGCACCGGCGGTGGCGCCTGGGACAACGCCAAGAAATATATTGAAGACGGTCACCACGGCGGCAAAGGCTCTGAAACCCACAAAGCGGCCGTCACCGGAGACACCGTAGGCGACCCCTACAAGGACACCGCTGGCCCGGCAATCAACCCGTTGATCAAAATCATCAACATCGTGGCACTCCTCATCGTGCCGTTAATGATGAAAATTCACGGCGGTTGATACCCACCCGCGTTGCGAAGCCCGCGCAAGCGGGCTTTTTCGTTTGTCACGGCACTGCGTTAACATCCGTCTGCGCTCTGTTGCGCTCTTCCGCCAAAAAAACCGTGAAAATTCTTGTCGTTGATGATCACAGCCTGGTGCGTGAAGGCCTGTGCCAAGTGCTGAAAGGCCTTGACGAGCACGTGGAAGTTCTGCAGGCCGGCACTTGCGCTCAGGCATTCGCACAGGCTGCATCCCACCGCGATCTGGATTTGATATTGCTGGACTACCATTTGCCCGACATGACGGGTCTGGACGCACTGGACATTTTGGGGCAACGCCACCCCGAATTGCCCGTAGTCATGCTTTCCGGTTCAGCCAACCTGCAGATCATGCGGCAGGTGTTGCGAGCTGGCGCCGCCGGTTTTGTCACCAAATCCAGCCTCAGCGATGAGTTGCTGAGTGCGATTCGACAGGTGCTGGTCGGAGATGTTTATCTACCACCCGAACTGGGAACAGCAGCACCGAATGGATCATCCACTGCAGGTCCGGAAAAACCATCTTTGACGCAACGCCAGGAATTGGTGCTTCACGGCTTGCTCGATGGGCGCTCCAACCGGGAAATCGGTGAAGCGTTGAGCATCTCAGAGGAGACGATAAAGTCCCACGTCACAGCGATCTTGCGGCATTTTGACGTGCAAAACCGTACCCAAGCGGTAGTTGCCGCAGCGAGACGAGGCTACCGTCCAACGACGGCTGCCCAGTAAGCTGAATCCAAAGTCAGGTCAAATCAGGCGACGGCAACCAAGCGGCGCAAAAGGGCTCTTAGCTTGGCGGGTCGCACAGGTTTGTGCAGCAGTGTCAGACCGGCATCTCGAGCGGCCTGCATCAATTCACCATCGGTGTCTCCGCTCATCAGACAAGCAGGAATCTTCTTGCCCGCCAGCCCCCGCAAGGCGGCGATTGCGCTCAAACCGTCGTCGCCATCGCCCAAACGGTAGTCACTGACAATCACATCCGGCAAGCACTCCGGTTGCATGAATTCACGGGCCTGCACTACGGCCTGCGCCGCCAGCACGTTGCAGCCCCAGGAGCCCAACAAACCCACCATGGCCTCAAGTGCTAGCGCATCGTCTTCCAGCACCAACACCCGTGAACCCTCTAGTCCGCCCATCACTGCGATCACAGGCTCGGGCGCGGTCCAGTCACTGTTCACCGGTTCTGCAATAGGTGCCGTAATGGCAAAGCGGGTGCCGTGGCCCAAGGTAGATCGCACAGTCACCTGATGGCCCAGCAATTGGGCGCTGCGCTCCACAATATTGAGTCCCAAACCCAAGCCACGAGTCCGCTCACGTCCCGGGTTTCCAACCTGATAGAACTCTTTGAAAATGTCGGTCTGGTGTTCTTCCGATATACCAATGCCGCTGTCCCACACCTCAATACGCAGATGCTTCCCGTCACCGACTCTCCGGCATGCCAGCAGCACGGTGCCTTTGTCGGTATAGCGAATCGCGTTATGGGTCAAATTCATCACCATTCGTTGCAGCTGCACTGAGTCGGTCATGGCCCATAAGGCGCTCGAACGAATTCGCAAGTGGAGGCCTTTTTCCGCCGCAGCGGGTTCAAGTGCAGAACGTATGGCATCCAACAAATCCTGCACTCTGACTGCTTGCCTGTGAACGGTTACGGCGCCCGATTCAAGACGGGACAAGTCCAGCAATCCGTCAAGCAAGTCCTGCATCGCCTGAACGGAGCGCTCAAGACTCCCAACCAATAGACTGGCCTGTCCATCCAACGGCAGCTGTCCCAAGCGGGAGATGAACAGTCCAAGCGCGTGGGTGGGCTGTCGCAAATCATGACTTGCGGCCGCCAAAAAGCGGGATTTTGCCAGCGTCGCTGTTTCAGCCTCATCCTTCTTCAATCGCAGCTCGTGGGTCACTGTCGCTACGCGCTGCTCCAGTTCATCACGCCCCCACTGAAGACGGCTTGCCATCTGGTCCAGCTTCAATTGCAGCCCATACAACGGGTCATTGGGTTTGATCGACGTATCTCCGGAAAATTCACCCTGACCAATGCCCTCAATCCTGCGTGATATGCGCAGAATCGGCTGCAACACGCCCTCTCCCAGACGGGTAGCCAGCAATCCGCCCAGCAGCAGCCCAAGCAAGCCCACCCCCACGGACAGGAGCAACATGTCCCGCTGACGCGCACGCAGGCTGTCGCGCGACACCTCCACAACAGCGTGCCCCAAAACCAGCGCTTGCGCAGGACGTGCCTCACCCTGCCCGGCAAACAAGTCATCCAGGGGAACTTTGGTTGAACTGATCGTTGCTAACAAGGTGTCAACGCCCCGTTGGCGCTGACGCGATGCGTATTTTGAATCCGACAGCTCCGCCAGCGTCTTGTAAACCGGAAAACCGACGCTGACCAAGAGAACACCACGCGAATCAAATACTGCCGCAGATCGCACATCCACATCGGTCTGCATGGCGTTGACCACACTCTGAAGGCTTTCGACATTACCGGAGAACAGGCCGTATTCGCTGGTTGTCACAACCTGCTGCAGCAAGGACTTTTCCCGCTGACTATGTGTCTCCTCAAGATCAGCCAGACGGTTTAACCAGAATACGCTGACCAGCGCCACCACGACCAGCGCCACCGGCACCAACGCGGCGACCAGCATTCGCACACGAAGCGAATTAAAATTCACGGCCTTTTTTCCAGCCGGTGCAACCGGTCTGACAACGCCACCTCATCCAGTGTCAGGCCCAGCGAACGGGCGACGTGCACATTCACGCTGACACGGAAATCCAGAGGATATTGGGCAGCAGGCACCGCACCACCTAGCAAAATACCCCGAACGATACCCGCCGTCTGGACGCCGATTTGGTCGGGAGCGGTGTGCAGAGACAAGAGCGCACCGGCCTTGACGTAGGCGGGCGAGAAAGCCAGCACAGGGATCCGTGCCCGGTAAGTCGCCAACAGAATGTTGGCAACCGTGCCACTGTTAAAGACCTGTGGATCGGCAACCGCAAGCAACACGTCGGCGTCATCCAGCGCCGCTTTGAGGCCTGCAAACAGCGAACCATTGAGAGCCACAGCACCACTGACCACCGTCATGCCGCGTGCTTGCCCAGCAGCCATCAACGCGGACTGCTGCAACACGGACTCAGGCCCCCAAATGACGCCAACCCGTCGGGCCTCAGGAAGTGCGAGCCGCAAGAGGTCCAGCTGGCGGCCAAAGGGTTGATCCAGATACAGCGCGGTGACTGGGGTCGAGGCCTTTCTCCCCCATTCCCGGACCACTCTCTCGAAACCGCTGCGAGGAATCAGGGCAGCAACCACTGGCGCCCGTGGTTCGAGGTTCAGCAAACGCTGCAGGGACTCTGCACCCAGCGTCACGAATACCCTGGGCGCAGCTGTTCCGACAACGTCGGCATGGGTCAAGTCCATCGCGGACACTTGAACGATGTCTGAACGTGCCACCCCACCTCGTGCCAACTCTGCCACCATGGCTTCCGCTGCCTCGGTATACCCGGGGCTGCGTTCGCTTAGAACAATAGCAACGCCCGCCGCATGGACTACACCCACCCAGCACAGCATGCACACAAAGCACGCCATTAATTTGAGCAAGGTGCGCGTCACGGAATCAACTCAGTTCTCAAATCGCAAGGTCACCATCGCGCGTCGATCAAAGTAAAACTTGCGGTCGCCATCCTGGTAAGGCACATCGAGGTTTTGAATGGTCAGCGCCATCTCGGCATTGCTCTTGCCCACCTTGAAGGACTTGCCCAGGCGGATATCCGTGCGCTGCGAAGAATACAGTTGCCCATAGAGGCCCGACATAAGCGCCGCGTCGTCTGACCAGTTGTGCATCACCGAAAGAGTGACGCCCGTTGGCAGGGTGTGCATTAGGGTCAGCGACCCCGCAAACCTTGGAGCACTATGGCTAATCCTGAAATTGAGCATATCCAGGGCGGATGTTTGCACAACGGGGTAAGGCGCACCTGAAATACTGGTCCAGGTCTGATTGAGAATGACCCGCGTTGCCGTTGCCGGCATCCAAGTAAGCTGGTATTCGGCACCTGTAGTGGAGTAGTTATTTTTGTTAATGCAGTCTGATGGAATATCAGAGGTGCACCAAATGCCATCTGAAATGGATTCATTGAACAGCCTGACATCTCCGCTGAGGTTCGCCGACGGCAGGTTCAGGTAATAGCCCAACTCCCGAGAGAATATGTGCTCTGGCGCGAGATTGCCCGTACTCAACACGTACGGCGGAGTCACTGCGCCGTTGGCGCCGTAATACCGGACATTCCCATACTTTTCGAAAGCGCTGGGAGGCCGAAACCCAGTGGACACACCTGCACGCAGCGTGTGTCCCGGGGTCACATGCCAGTTCAACATCACGCGCGGTGACGCAGTGTCTCCACCAATGTCACTGTGCTCCGCCATAATCCCTGCATTCAATACTAACGAAGGATTCATCCGCCACTCAGCGTTCCCAAACAATCGAAAGAAATCGGTTGTAACCCGTTCGCGATCGTCAAAGCTGGAACGTGAAAGAACTTGCTCCCGTCTCAACTCTGCACCCCACACCGTGCGCAATGTCGGGGACTGCCTAACGGTCTGCTGCAAAGTGACTGCATCATTGAATTCCCGACCACTGGTCTCGATTGGTATTCCGAAGAAACTGGCGTACGCAACATCTGGATTCAAGTACGGAAAGCTGTCACGGTACGTGTTCTCGGTGTGCGAGGCAGTGAGCGCGAGGTCTTGATCGTCGGTCAAATTCTTGCGCCAATCCAGTTGCAGGAACTGCGAACCCATATAACGCAACCGCGCGGCATTGCCGTACTCGGTAGGATCTGTACTACCTCGGCCGGCGTCAATACTCACGATTCCTGCGCGAAGGTCTACCTCGGAACCACCCCCTGGCGTCACTTGCGCGACAAAATCGGCCCGTTTGATACGGCTCTGGCCAAACGCGTGGCGTAAACCGTCATCGCCACGTGTATCCGCACTAACCCGGTACATCGCCGACTCATCTCCCCAGCCGATGCGAGCACCCGCATCGGTCACGCCGTTGTCGCCTGTTGTGACGCTACCTGCTGGACCAATCGTCTCCCGTACATCTCGGGAAACGATGTTGACCACCCCCAAAAAGGCTCGCGCACCATAGGCCGCGGAATTGGAACCCCTTAACACCTCAATGCGGTCAACATCATCAATCGCCAGAGTTTGAAGCCCAAGACCGGCAGAACTGGAAAGAAACCCGGAGTAAACCGACCGCCCATCTACAAGAACCTGAATGCGGTTGGCCCAGTCGTCGACCCGGCCATGGTAGGTGGCCATGGGGGCATCGGTCTCATACGAATTGGTTGTCTGAAATCCAGGCACCAACCGCAGCAAATCGACTACGTCCCGCGCACCCGACATGCGGATGAACTGCCGGTCCAGAATGGTCACGGCCCCCGGAGTCTCATCCAGCGGCTGCGCAAGACGGGAAACCGACAAGACAATGGGCATATCGCCCAAAAAATCCCGTTCGGTCAACGCCGACGCAGCAGTGCCCGTCTGCGCCCCCACAGGCCCAATCCTGAGTAACAACAAAAGAAAAATAAGCTTCTTGTACATAATCGTGTCTCCAACGAATACCGTGCTCTTTTTAGATTGACGCAATTTTGCACTGTGTTTCGTCATAAATTTGCCACCGCCAGTAAACAATAGCCCTATGACCGAACGTTCTGCGCCCCGAGTTATTCCCTTGTTGGATCTGCGCACCAGCGCGATGCGGCCTCCGTCGGCCGCGTTTGCTGAAAACAGCCGCATTGAAGCGCATGGGTTATTGAGTGACACGTTAGGGCGCAATTTGCGGGATCTACGCATCAGCGTGACAGACCGATGCAACTTTCGCTGCAGCTACTGCATGCCCAAAGAGATTTTTGACAAGGATTATCCTTACCTGCCGCATGCGTCGCTGCTGTCCTTTGAGGAAATCACACGGATCGCTCAGCAGTTTGTAAACCATGGCGTGCAAAAAATCCGACTAACGGGTGGTGAACCTTTGTTGCGCAAGAATATCGAGATATTGATTGAAAAGCTGGCGGCGCTGCGGACGGTCGAAGGCAAACCCCTTGATCTGACACTCACCACCAACGGATCTCTTTTGGCGCGCAAAGCAAAATCACTGAAAGCTGCGGGCTTGCAACGCGTGACCGTCAGCCTCGACGGTCTCGACGATGCTGTATTTCGCAGTATGAATGACGTGGATTTCCCGGTGGCGCAGGTGCTCGATGGCATACGCGCGGCGCAGGAAGCAGGCCTGGGACCCATCAAGGTCAATATGGTGGTCAAGCGGGGTACCAATGACAACGAAATCATCCCCATGGCCCGCCACTTCAAGGGCAGTGGCATTGTGTTGCGGTTTATAGAGTACATGGACGTGGGTGCCACCAATGGCTGGCGCATGAACGATGTCCTACCCTCGGCGGAGGTCATTCAACTCCTTCAGACCGAGCTCCCCTTGATTGCGTTGGAGCCTGCCAGCGTGGGTGAGACTGCGCAACGCTGGGGCTTCGCCGATGCGTCGGGAGCTCATGATGTGCAGGCGGGGGAAATCGGCGTCATCAGCAGCGTGACACAGGCTTTCTGCAGCGATTGCAACCGCGCCCGATTGTCTACCGAAGGTCAACTCTATTTGTGCCTGTTTGCAAGCCAGGGGCATGATTTGCGCAGCCTGGTTCGCAATGGCTCCACCGACGAGGATCTTGCGTCCGCCATCGGCCATATCTGGACGGGCCGCACCGACCGGTACTCCGAACTGCGCAGTGGCATGGCTGCCGATACGGGCAGCGGTGTTCGTCGCGTAGAGATGAGTTACATCGGCGGCTGAGCCACTTTCGTCAGAGGCTGCGCCCAATCACACGCAGTGCCTTGCCACTGCGCCCGCGCGGTATGGGTTGCCCCAACTCCCCAACGACACGCAACGCACCGAGCCCCTGCGAAGCAGCGAACGAATGAAGCACTGATCGGCAGCGGGCCATGGCCTCTTCGGCAGCCACACCGTCAAGCCCCAAGCGAAGCACCAATGTATGGTCGCCGGTCTGGCGAAGCTGAAAGTCAAATGCATTGGCCTGATCTTCCAGAACCGTTGTCAGCGCCAAAGGCAGCAGCGTTACCAACTGCCCGTGATCACCCGTCATCACCAGTGGTTCGTCCTGCCGCCCCTGCACTTCAATCACTGGTAGAGGGGACCCACACATACAGCGTTCAGTTTGCAGGGTGACCTGGTCGCCCAGATCGTAGCGAATCAGGGGTTGCACCGTATTCGCAAGGTTCGTCAGCAGCACAGTGCACGAAAGTTCCCCGGGTGGCACCGGTCGATGGCGTTCATCCACGGGCTCCAGAATCGCCCAGTCAGCGTTAACGTGCAAGTGGCCCTCTGCACACTCCCAGCCAAGAGCCAGAAACTCGGATGCACCATAGCTATTGCGCACCGTGCACCCCATTACTTGCTTGAGACGCGCGCGCACCGTGGGGCTCAGGCACTCCCCACCGGTCCAGATTTCCCTCAAGTTGATCTGCAGGTTTCCTTTTTCAGCCTCGTCTGCCAGCAGTGCTGCGGCCGTAGGGTAGGTCGCAATTACCGTCGGGTTGAATGCATTGAGGCAAGACACCAACGCATTCGTGGACTGGAGAATGGAAAAACTGCGCGTCGTTTGCGCCATCCAGGGGTAAAGCCGACACAGACGCTCCAGCGTTACGTAACTAGCAAAGTGCCCACTGGTAGCGCCGACAAAAGCAGTCCGCTCGGACAGGCATAACGGATCCATCCAGCGCCCGAGCGGCCGCGGAGCGCTGCGGCGCAGTGCTTCCAGCGCATCGTAGACCGCCATGGCTTCACCATCTTGCACAAACATTCCAGGCTGCCCACCGGTACCGGAACTCTCCCAGACCACGTACCGCCCGAGATAGGGCTCACCGATACGCGTGGGATCGGCGGTAAAAGCGCGCAGTTCATCCAGCTTCAGGCGGGGATCTGTCACCCAATCGTCAAAGCGCTGCATCAACTCTTCACGCGTCACAACGGGAATTCCCGACAACAAATCACTTTCACTGCAGTGCAGCGTCTTTCCATTCAGACGTTCGCGATACACAACCGAACTGCGCTGCGCCAGCGCCAGTATCCGCCGTAAACGCGTGGCCTGACGACCGGCGATATCGGCAGGCGTAGCCTGATTGACGAGCGCTATATCCGTTGCCACGGCGGCCAGACGCAGGGGTTCAAACACCGGGTTCATGAAAACCTTCTGCAAAAAGAGTCGTACAGGCAGGATAGAAAGATCGCTTGAAAATGTATTGTCTTTTGTCAAGCGCCGATAAGTGAACCCCATTCTTCGTCGCCTGCCGGTTTTTTTGATTTGCATCAATCGACCGGAAATCCGTTCTTTGCAGAATGTGGTATGCCAAAAAACACTTTGCCACTTCATCCGGTGGATGATTCCGTTCCCACGCCAGATGAATCGCCTACTGCGCGACTCGACCGCTTGTTGCACGCTGCTGGTGCGCCGTTGACCGGCGGCTTGTCGCCCGTTGCACTCGCACTGGCTGGCGCTGACTGGGCGTGGCACTTGGGCGTATCGCCAGGGCGGCAGATGGAACTGGCTGCTTTGGCAAGCAAACTGGCATTGAACACCTTGCGCGTGCAGGATGGCCATGAAGACGGTGCTGGTGCATCAGACGATGACCCCCGGTTCCGGCACGACGCGTGGGCAACTTGGCCTTTTAGTCAGATACGGGCCGGCTTCCGCAACGCCGAGGCTTTTTGGCGCGAGGCCGCTCGGGTACCGGGCATGACCGCTCACCACACAGACATGACCCAGTTCTTCGCGCGCCAATGTCTGGGGGCCATTGCGCCAGCCAATTGGCTCCTGACCAACCCGGTGGTCCTGCGTGATGCCATGTCAACGCAAGGCGTGCACCTGCGCGAAGGTGCGATGCATTGGCTGGCCGACACCACGGGCATGCCAGAGCCCGGCGACCAGGAGCCTGCCCAGCGCTTCAAAGTGGGGCACGACGTAGCAGCAACGCCCGGCAAGGTGGTGTACCGCAACCACCTGATTGAACTCATCCAATACGCCCCTCAAACGACCACAGTGCATCCAGAGCCAGTCTTCATCGTTCCTTCCTGGATCATGAAGTTCTACATTCTGGACCTGTCTGCACACAACTCTCTGGTTCGCTATCTTGTGGGTCAGGGGCACACGGTCTACATGCTGTCCTGGCTCAATCCTGACGCGCATGATGCTGAGTTGACCATGGACGACTACCTTCAACTGGGTGTTCTGGACGCACTGCAAGCCATTGCTGAGCGGTCAGGAAAAAACCTGTCCGTGCATGCCATGGGCTACTGTCTGGGGGGAACCTTGCTGTCCATAGCTGCCGCGGCATTGGCTCGCATTGATGGCGCGGCGGGCAAACGCAAGCTGCCCACCCTGAAAACGCTGACCCTTCTGGCTGCACAAACGGACTTTTCGGAACCGGGCGAGTTGGGCCTGTTCATCGACGAAAGTCAGATCGGCCTGCTGGACAATATGACGCGCGGCCAGGGGTTTCTGAGCGGAAAGCAGATGGCCGGTTCCTTCCAGTTCCTGCATTCACGCGATCTCGTCTGGACACGCCGCATGCGGGAGTACCTGATGGGTGAACGCGAACAACAAAATGACCTGATGGCCTGGAATGCCGACACCACCCGCATGCCTGCGCGAATGCACCATGAATATCTCACTTCCCTCTATTTGCACAACGCGTTGGCCACCAGCAGCTACCGGGTTGACGGCCACACCGTTTCATTGAGCGATGTCCACCAACCGATATTTATGGTCGGCACACAGCGTGACCACATATCGCCGTGGCACTCCGTTTACAAACTGCACCACCTGTGTGACGCGGAGATCACGTTCGTACTGACCAGCGGTGGCCACAATGCCGGAATCATCTCGGAGCCAGGTCACCCGAACCGTAGCTACCAGATGGACACGCGAAAGGCACATGGACCTTGGGTTGAGGCAGATCAGTGGGCCGTTCGGGCACCACAATACGAAGGTTCCTGGTGGCCTGCCTGGCAGCAGTGGCTGGCAGAACATTCCTCGCCGAAGAAAGCTGCCCGCCCGATCCCTGCACCGACAGACCTGGGCGATGCGCCGGGTGCGTATGTGATGGTACGGTACGCCGAGTGAGCGCCGGTCTCAGTCGGTCGTCGTCTCGGCGGTCAGCACCGGCCCGCGGCCACTGAATCGATCCATTGCGAGATAGATCACGGGCGTGATATAGAGCGTGACGGCCTGAGAAAAAACCAATCCGCCCACAACGGCCAAACCCAAGGGTTGGCGCAACTCGGCGCCTGCGCCAAGTCCCAGTGCGATGGGCAAGGCCCCCATCAACGCGGCCAGCGTCGTCATCATGATCGGGCGGAAACGCAGAATGCAGGCCTCGCGAATGGCCTGCTCAGGCGACATGCCGTGGTGACGCTGGGCGTCCAGTGCGAAGTCGATCATCATGATCGCGTTCTTTTTCACAATGCCAATCAGCAGAAGAATGCCAATCATGGCAATCATGGTCAGGTCCTGCCCAAACAGCATCAGCGTTCCCAGCGCACCGACCGCCGCGGACGGCAGGCCGGCCAAAATGGTCAGTGGGTGGATATAGCTTTCATACAACACGCCCAGCAGCACATAAATCACCAGAATCGCTGAAATGATCAACACCAGCTGGTTGCCTTGCGAGCTCTGGAACACAGCCGCGTCGCCACCGTAACTGGTGATGATGGAACCCGGCAGGTTGATTGCATCGCGCGCTTTGGCAATCTGGGCAGTGGCATCACCCAATGCAGTTCCTGGAGCCAGATTGAATGACACGGTAACTGCCTGCAACTGCCCCACATGGTTGATAGACGTGGGGCCCACGGTTCGCTCCACCTTGGTGAAGGACGCCAGCGGAATCAACGCACCGGTATTCGCCCGCACGTAGATACTGTTGATTGCGCTTTCGTCCAGTTTAGCCTCCGGCGCAACCTCCAGAATCACCTGGTAACTGTCGGTCGGCAGGTAAATTGTCGAAACCTGGCGTTCGCCAAATGCGCCAAAGAGAGCGGTCCGGATCGCGTCAATAGAAACCCCGAGAGCGTTGGCACGGTCCCGGTCAATGCGCAGCTGGGCCATTAGTCCGCGCAACTGGGCATCGCTGGTGACATCGCGAAACAGCGGATCCGCCCTCAGCTTTTCCTGCAACTTGACCGCCCAATCATTCAGCTCATCGGCCCGCACGCTCTGGAGAATGTATTGATATTGCGCCTTGCTCGGTCGTCCACCCAACTGCAGATTCTGGATAGGTCGCATGAAAACACTGATGCCGGATACGTCCCGCAGCTTGCGCCGCAGCCCCTCCACGACCTGCTTCATGGGAAGCCGGTCAGCGCGTGGCTTGAGCGTGATAAACATGCGCCCGGTGTTTTGTGCGCCGCTGCCGCCGTTGAATGAACTGACTGCGAATACGTTCACATCCGCCCGAATCAGGGCTGCAGCCCTCTCCTGCAGACGCACCATTTCAGGAAACGAGGTGTCCTCGGCCGCTTCGGTGCTCACCGTAATCTGACCGATGTCTTCCTCCGGAAAGAATCCCTTCGGAATGATATTAAAAAGCCAGGCCGTCAACAGAAACGTGATGGCGGCAACGCCCAGCACCGTTTTGCGGTGCGACATCGCAGCATCCAGCGTGCGGGTGTAGCCACGCAGTGTCGCATCGAACCCGCGCTCAAACAGGGCAGTCATAAGTCCGTGCTTTACGCCGTGGGTCTCCGGGCGCAAGAAACGGCTGGCCAGCATGGGGACCAGAGTGAGCGAAACAAAGGCCGAAACCACAATGGAGAGCGCCACGACCACCGCAAATTCGTGGAACAACAGACCAATCACACCGGGCATGAAGAAGATGGGAATAAAAACGGCAATCAGCGACGTGGAAATCGAGATGATGGTGAAACCCACCTCGCGTGATCCGCGCAGCGCCGCATTGAAAGGCTTCTCCCCGTTTTCGACATGGCGCATGATGTTTTCAAGCATCACAATTGCGTCATCAACCACCAGACCGACAGCAAGCGTCAGACCCAGAAGCGACACATTGTCCAGACTGTAATTCATGCCCCAGAGCAGAGCCACCGCACCAATCAAGGACACCGGGAGCGATAAGGTGGGAATGGCAGTGGCGACAAAACGCCGCAAGAACAGGAATATCACCAACACCACAAGGGCAATCGTGCCCATCAGGGTGAGTGAGACATCATGGAGTGCCTCACGCACGGAAACTGAACGGTCATTGACCGAGGTCAGATTGACCGACTGTGGCATCTGCTCCTTCAGCTTTGGCAAAGCCAACTTCACGGCATCCACTACCCGAACGGTGTTGGCACCAGGCTGACGCAAAATAGCCAGCGTAATAGATGCCTCTCCATTCAGATTGGCATACGACTTGGCGGTTTCAACGCTGTCCTCCACACTGGCTACGTCCTTGAGTCGAACGGTGATGCCGTTGCGACTGGCCACGATCAACTCGGCAAACTCGGCGGCACTGCGCAACTGTCCGTTGGCCTGGAGCGTCAGGGTCTGGCGGTTGCCATCCAGCGTACCCACTGGCGTATTGACATTGGCAGCGCGCAAGGCAGCGGACAGTTCTTCAAGGCTGATGTTGCGCGCCGCTACCGCCGCAGGCAGCACCCGCACGCGGACCGCAAATCGTTTAGCGCCAAAAATATTGACCTGGGCCACACCTTCAATCGTTGACAGCGTGGGAGAAATCAGGTGCTCCGCATAGTCCTGCAGATCGGACAGGGGCATGGAGGGCGACGTCATCGCAACCAGCAGAACAGGCGAATCAGCCGGATTGACCTTGCGGTATGCCGGCAGTTGCGTCATATCCTGCGGCAGGGAACGCTGCGCACGTAACAAAGCCGCCTGCACATCGAGTGCAGCACCATCAATGTTGCGTCCCTGAGCAAACTCCAGTGTCAATGATGTATTGCCGAGTGTGCTCGTGGAACTGATGACGTTCAGACCTGCAATGGTCTGAAACTGCTTCTCCAGAGGCAAGGCGACGGAGGTAGCCATTGTTTCCGGGTTGGCTCCTGGAAACGACGCGGACACGTTGATGACGGGCGTATCGTAGCTGGGCAAAGCCGCTACAGGAATGCTGCGATAGCCGATGACACCTGCCAGGACAATGGCGGCATTCAACAGCACCGTCATCACTGGACGGCGAATAAAGAGTTCCGAAAGATTCATGACGTCGACGAAGACGACGCAGCGGCAGGTGCCGACGCAGGCGCAGATACAGGCGCGGTTGCAGGAGCATTTGCGCCGCCAGGCTTGCGCTCCGCCACGGCGGAGTCAGGTCGTAAATTCTGACGCCCCTCCAGCACGACACGGTCATCTGCGGCTACCCCGGTTACCGCCGTCTCTTCACCGCGCGACGCAAGCACCTTGATCGGTCGCAGCACCGCTTTGCCCTTATCGACTACGTAAACGACCGTTCCGCGTGTACTTTGAATAATCGCGGCCGTTGGAATCACCACTGCATCCTTGATCGTGTCTGAAATGAGCGCAATATTGACAAAGGCCCCAGGCCACAATTTGTTCTCCCGGTTCTCGAAAGCCGCTTTAACCTTGATAGTCCCAGTAGCTGCATCGACTGCATTGTCGACAAACTGGAGTTTCCCTTTGATGACGCCCTTGGCCTCTGGCAATGTGGCGCTAACAGCGGCACCGCCCGACTTCAACCCAGCCAAAACCGACTCCAGATTGCGCTGAGGCAAACTGAAACTGATGTTGATGGGGTCAAGTTGCGTGATGGTCACCAAAGCGGTTTGATTGGCCTGCACAGCGGTACCGGGAAAGACACTGATAGCCCCCAATCGCCCGGCTGCGGGTGCCCGAACACTGTTATATGAAAGGGATAACCGGGCTGCGTCCAGCGCGGCGCGGTCGGCTACCAGGTTGGCCAACTGGGCATCTACCTGTGCCTGACTGGAGTCCAGAGCGCCTTGAGAGACAAAACTCTGTGCCAGCAGATCGCGGCTGCGCGCCAGTTGTCGCTGGGCATCCGCCAACACCGCCTCGTCCTTGGTCATCTGCGCGCGCACTTTGGAAACATTTGCCTCGTCCGAACGGGCGTCCAGCGTAAACAGCAGCTCGCCCGCCTTCACAAACTGCCCTTCCTTCACATGGACACGGGTAACGAGGCTCGTCGTCTGGGGCTTCACATCGACACTGGACAACGGAGTCACTGTGCCGATGGCATTCAGCGCCACCTCGAAATCTCGCTGCTTCGCCTGGTAGGTTGTTACTGCAACAGGAGCAGCCGGTGCGCGGCCGGGACTCGAAGGTGCACTGGCAGCACTGGCAGTGGGCGATGGCCCAGCCACACCTTCATTCTTGTTCCCACAGGCCGCCAGCAGGCCAACAACGGCAACAACTTCCAACAACAAGGCACAAGCGTTTGATTTTTTTTTCATAAATTGAGCCGAGTATGGACGGCGCACTGCATGCCACAAGGCCATATAAAGTAATTTTGCATAACTTTATATCCAGGCCGATCCGCGTCACCAGAGGGGAAACACTCAACGTTGACGAAGAACCTGTTCGACCCCGAGATTGGCTAACGCATCGGCCCGCTCGTTACCTGGATCCCCCGCATGCCCCTTGACCCAGCGCCAGTCAATTTTGTGCCCCATCTGGGCGACCAACTGGTCCAGTTGCTGCCATAGGTCCACATTCTTGACCGGCTGCTTGGCTGCAGTCTTCCAACCTTTTGCCTTCCATCCAGCGAGCCACTCGGTAATGCCTTTCAGTACATACTGACTGTCCAGGTGCAGGACCACGGTACACGGCCGCTTCAGTGCCGTCAGAGCCTGAATGACCGCCATCATTTCCATCCGGTTATTCGTGGTGACCAAGTCACCCCCAAACATTTCTTTCACTGAACCATCCGGCGAGCGAAGCAGGGCACCCCAGCCTCCAGGCCCCGGATTACCCTTGCAGGCTCCATCGGTATAAATTACTACTTGATTCAATCGTCTGCCCTCAACAAAAATTCAGCAATGAACGCATCTCAATGATCATGTGCGCGGTTAGCGACCGAAACCGCCTTGTTTCCGCGCACCGGTGCGGTCTTCCACGCCGCCTCCATGAGCCGCAGTCCACGCACGCGCTTGACGGCCACTAAAAAATACGCCGCGCCAAAAATGGGCCACCAACGCTCGCCGGCGCGGTCCATCCAATCAAAACGCTGAAGCCATTTGTCGCTGCGCACTGCGGGGCTGTAACAGCCGAATTCGCCTACCTCGACCTCAAAACCCAATAAACGAAGCCAGTCCCGCAACCGCCAGTACCCAATAAATTCACCGCAATCCGGCAGAAACAGACTGTTTACGCCCAACCGGCGGTACAAATGACCGCGTCGCTGCCGCAGCCCCCAGAGGCTTGCCGGATTGAGTCCGCATATCACCACCCGCCCCTCGGGCACCAGCACCCGCTCAACCTCTCGCAGTGTGGCATGCGGATCCGCACTGAATTCCAGTGTGTGGGGTAGAACGACCAGGTCCAAGCTACCCGCCGGAAAGGGCAAGGACGCAAAGTTACAGAGGAATTCCGGTTGACCGACTCCGTCGCCGCCATAGACTGGCATATGCTCGGTCGCCAACCACCGGTGCGGCATACGGTTGGTCTGCAAGCCCGCCAGATCCGGTACCCCCAACTGCAGTGCGTGATAGCCAAAGATATCCGCCACAGTGGCGTCTACACGCGTACGCTCCCATTCCAGCAGATAGCGGCCTGCCGGTGTCTGGAACCAATCGTGCATACCTATAATTTGATCGCTCATGAAGTTAATACCGCTGCCCGCCTTTGCCGACAACTACATCTGGATGCTGCACGATGGAAAAGAGGCGCTTGTCGTTGACCCCGGGGATGCCCAGCCAGTGCTCCTGGCCCTACAACGCGAACGCCTGCAATTAAAGGGCATTTTAGTCACGCACCACCACGCTGATCACACGGGTGGCGTCGATTTATTACGCGAAACAACCCACGCGCAAGTTTTCGGACCGGCGCTTGAGCCCATGCCAGAGCCCCTGCAACGCGTGGTGGGCGGCGACACAGTGCGTCTGCTGGGGCTGGATTTCCGCGTGCTGGATGTGCCAGGCCACACAGCGGGCCATATTGCCTACTACTGCGAGAACGTGGACGTGCGCCCTCTGCTGTTTTGCGGCGACACCCTGTTCAGCGGAGGCTGCGGGCGTCTGTTCGAGGGCACACCAAAACAAATGCTGGCATCCCTGGAACTTTTGGCGGCCTTACCGGACCCAACCCAAGTGTGTTGCGCCCACGAATACACTTTAAGTAACCTGAAGTTCGCACGCGAGATTGAGCCCGACAACCAACAACTAGCTAACTACAACGACCACTGCAAGGCGCTGCGTGCGCAGGGTCTTCCGACGCTCCCTTCCACGATCGCGCTTGAGCGAGAGATCAATCCTTTTTTGCGCAGCGACCAACCTACCATCATTGCTTCAGCCCTCCAGTTCGATGCTGGAGGTGTTGAGCGGGATGGGGTGTTTGCGACCCTGCGGCAATGGAAAAACCAATACTGATGAATCTTTTAAGAATAACGTCTCTTGCCACTTTGGTGTGGCTTACGGGTTGCGCAATCTCGCCTGAGGCCGGTGACAGCGCCGCTCCCATTGCAGGCGAAACACTTGACCTGCGGTCCAGTGCCGAGATGCGGCAGCCTCAATCACGCGCAAATAGACCAGGTGCCCATTCGTCTGCCAGCCAATCGACCCTGGCCCCGATTACCCTTCAGAAAACCCCGTCGCGTGCGGTCACCGCATTGACACCCCCTGTGGACTTATGGGATCGCATTCGCCGGGGCTACGGCATGCCTGACCTGGACAATGATCTGGTGCACGACCGCGAGCAGTGGTACGCCACCCGGCCGGACTACATTTTCCGCATGACGGAGCGTTCAAAAAAATACCTGTTCCATATTGTTGAAGAGCTGGAGTTGCGCAACATGCCTACGGAGTTGGCTCTGCTGCCATTCATCGAAAGCGCGTTCAACCCGCAGGCAGTTTCGGGTGCCAAGGCGGCGGGCATGTGGCAATTCATGCCGGCCACTGGAAAATACTTTGAACTGAAGCAAAACGCGTTTCGTGATGACCGCCGCGACGTGCTGGCGTCCACCCGCGCCGCGCTGGATTACCTGCAAAAACTGCACGGCATGTTTGGCGATTGGCACCTGGCGTTGGCCGCTTATAACTGGGGAGAAGGCAGTGTGGGCCGCGCGATAGCCAAAAACCAGCGTGCAGGCCAGGCGGCAGGCTACCCGGACCTGAACATGCCCATGGAAACGCGCTTTTACGTGCCCAAGCTGCAAGCAATAAAAAACATCGTTTCAGACCCTGCGTCGTTCAACTCCAAACTTCCACTGATTGAAAACCACCCCTATTTTCAGTCTGTAACCATTCGCCGTGATATTGATGTGGCGCTCGCTGCGAAACTGGCAGAGGTGCCGTTGGACGATTTCAAGGCACTGAATCCATCCATCAACCGGCCGGTCGTCATGGCGGCGGGGACCCCGCAAATTTTGCTGCCTTGGGACAACGCAGAAGTATTCCAGAGCAACCTGGAGTCCTACGGTGGCGGTCGATTGGCGAGCTGGACTGTGTGGGTTGCGCCCACGACCATGCGCACCGCAGACGCTGCAAAGCGGGTTGGCATGACCGAGGCCGAATTGCGCAGCGTCAACGCCATTCCCCCTAGAGTTGTCATCAAGGCAGGATCGTCTTTACTCGTCACCCGAACGGCCAGCACCGGTCAGGACGTCGCCGTGAAGGTTGCCGACAACGGCCAGCTGTCAACAGCCCCCGAGGTGGTACTTAAACGGGTGCTGGTGCGAGCGGGGAAGAAAGACACGGTGTCCAGCATGGCCCGCAAACATCGGGTGAATGCAGATCAGTTGGCGCAGTGGAACAACGTGGGCATTTCAGCCGGCTTCAAAGCCGGACAACAAGTGATCATCTATGTTCCGGTCAACTTCCAGACGGGCAACGGACGCTCCAATAAACGGGCAACAGTCGCAAAAAGCCCGGTGCGCCGGGTGGTTGCGCTTGGCAATAAGAAAGACACCCCCCCCGCCGCAAAATTGGCAAAACGCTAGGGGGTCTGTGGTGCGAGAGCGGGCCCACCGCGGCCCAGCCGTTTAGCGGTAGCCTACAAACAATATGCCAATGTTGACGGCAAAAGCAACCGTCCAGACGATGCTGCGTGCATTGGACATGCCGGAGACATACATCATGATGTACAGCACACGCAGCACGACAAACAAAAACGCGAGTACGTCCAGAAACGCCTGAGGCGCTACCAGTTGGTGCGCAATGACTACCGCGCCAATGAAGAATGGCAGCGCCTCGAAACTGTTGGCTTGTGCAGCGTCCGCGCGGGCGCGCCAGTCAGTCTGGCGTGCAAGCCAGTGGCGCGGATCGGCGTTGTCATATCCGCCATCTTTGCGGGGTTTGCCAAACATGCCGGCTTTGGCCAGACCTGCGCAGCCAATGGGTAACAGCGCGGCAATCAGCACGCACCAGTAGGCGATGGTGAAGTGGACGAGATGCATAAATAATAGAAAATTTCAGGTTTCAGGATTGCAATGCGCGCGCATCAGCGTCGGTCCACCAGTGCATGCGCGATGGTTCCCAGGTCCACATATTCCAGCTCACTGCCTGCTGGCACACCGCGCGCCAACCGAGTCAGTTTGAGCCCGCGTGCTTTGAGGCCTTCGCTGATCACATGCGCCGTCGCCTCGCCTTCAGCGGTGAAGTTGGTGGCCAGAATCACTTCTTCCACCAAGCCATCGGTTGCCCGGTCAAACAGCTTCTTCAGACCGATATCGTGCGGGCCGATACCGTCGAGCGGGCTCAGCTTGCCCATCAGCACAAAGTAGAGGCCCTTGTAGGCGCCAGTGCGCTCCAGCGCCGCCTGGTCAGCCGGTGTTTCCACCACACAGAGCTTGCTGCGGTCGCGCCGCGCATCCAGGCAGGTGGCGCAGACATCCGACTCCGTGAAGGTATGGCAGCGCTCGCAGTGCCGAACACCGGTCGCAGCATCCTGCAAGGCCCGCGACAAGGTCAGCGCGCCTTCACGGTCGTGCTGCAGCAGGTGAAACGCCATGCGCTGGGCCGACTTGATGCCCACACCGGGCAGGCGTTTGAGCGACTGAATCAGGACTTCAAGGGAATGGGTATCCGCCACGCGTCAAGCCGTTCAGAACGGAAACTTCATGCCACCGGGCAGGCTGGGCATGCCCGCTGAGATTTTCCCCATTTTTTCAGCCGAGGTGTCTTCGGCCTTGCGCACCGCTGCATTGAAAGCCGCCGCCACCAGGTCCTCAAGCATGTCCTTGTCATCGGTCAGCAGGCTGGGGTCGATGGTGACGCGTTTGACATCGTGCTTGCAGGTCATGATGACCTTGACCAAGCCTGCACCGGACTCGCCAGTGACTTCAATGTTGCCCAACTCATCCTGGGCTTTTTTCATGTTGTCCTGCATCGCCTGGGCTTGTTTCATCAGACCGGCGAGTTGACCTTTGTTGAACATGGTTGTCCTTAGTTGATTTCAAAAAATAAACGAGCGGAAAGCCGCTACAGGGGCTTGATGGATCCTGGCACGATTTTCGCGCCAAAGTCCCGCATCATGGTTTGCACAAACGGATCGTCAAAAATAATCTTCTCGGCCGCCAGCTGCTTCTCAGCGGAGGCCGCACTGTTGCGCCTGCCAGGGCTATCGGTCACACGGCCAATTTCCACCACCAGCTTGACGGCAAAACCGGCGGCCTTCAAAGCTGCGGTCAAGCGGTCCCGGGTACCGGTCTGGTTCAGCGATTCCCGCTCCAACCGCAAAACCCATTCATCCGTGTCGCGCGCGACCAACTGCGACTGCAGTGCCAGTTCTCGCACCATGGCGTTGATGGCTTCAGCCGCAATCAGCTGCTGAACGGTGGCGTGCCAAAAGTCACCCTCTTCGGTGGGCACCAGCGCCTGCGTGACCTGCCCGGCGGTAAGCTCCGAACGCGACTCGGCCTGCACACGCACAGGAACTGCTACAACTTTTGTAGCTACCCGCGCAGGTTCCGCGGGGGCTAGAGGCGTATTTGATTTAAATTCTGGCTCAGAATCATGCACGGCAACCAGTGAAGGCGATCCCATTCGCACTGTGAGAACCTGACCCGGCGGCACGTTAACCACGGCGGGCACTGCAACGGGCTCATCTTCCCACGGCTGCACCGCGACTGGCTTTGCTGCCGCCTGCACTACCGGCACTACCGGCAAAGCAGCTGGATGAGTATTTTGCGAAGTGGCTTGCGGTTGCGCAAGCGGACTATTCAGAGTTTTTTTTTCAGCCAGTGGCGCAGAGCCCGCGTTCGCCAATCGTTCGCCGCCCCCCCCTTTGGGCTTGAACGCCAGCAGACGCAGCAGCACCATGGTGAGCGCAGCATATTCGTCGGGGGCCAGGCCCAGATCCCCGCGACCATGCAGGCAAATGCTGTAGAGCAACTGGGTTTCATCGGGTGGCATCAGGGCTGCCAAGCGGGAGGTCTCGGTGGCTTCGGGGTCGCTGTCATCGTCGGTAGCCGGCCCAACGGTTTGCACCACCGCCATGCGCTGCAACACTGTGGACATTTCTTCCAGCGTGGAGGCCGCACTCAGGCCATTGAGCCGAAGTGTCTCGGATATCTCCACGACGGTTTTGCCGTCACCCTGTGCCAGCGCTTCAATCAAACGAAACACGTAGGAGCGATCCACGCTGCCCAGCATCATGCGCACGGAGGCCTCCTGCAACTGGCCCGAGCCAAAGGCAATGGCCTGGTCGGCCAGGCTCAGTGCATCCCGCATGGAGCCGCGCGCTGCCCGCGCCAGCAGGCGCAGCGCCTGCACTTCCGCGGGAACCTGTTCCACTTCCAGCACCTTGGCCAGGTGCTCGCGGATGGTCTCGGGCGCCATGGGTCGCAGATTGAACTGCAGGCAGCGCGAAAGCACGGTAACCGGCACCTTTTGCGGATCGGTCGTGGCCAGCACAAACTTCAAATACTCAGGGGGCTCCTCCAGCGTCTTCAACATGGCGTTAAACGCCGTGTTGGTCAGCATGTGCACCTCGTCAATCATGAAGACCTTGAAGCGACCTTGCACCGGCTTGTAAACCGCCTGTTCCAACAGTGCCTGCACTTCGTCCACACCCCGGTTGGAGGCTGCATCCAGCTCGGTGTAATCGACAAAGCGGCCGCTATCAATATCAGAGCACGCCTGGCATACGCCACAAGGGGTCGCAGTGATTCCGCCTTGTCCATCGACGCCCTGGCAATTGAGCGACTTGGCCAGTATGCGCGACACGGTGGTCTTGCCGACACCGCGGGTGCCCGTAAAAAGGTAGGCGTGGTGCAACCGTTGTGTGGTGAGCGCGTTGGTTAGCGCCTGCACCACATGGTCCTGCCCCACCATTTCCGTGAAATTGCGGGGGCGGTACTTGCGGGCGAGCACGAGATAGGACATGCCCGGATTCTAAAGGGGGTGAGGTCCGTTTTGCCTCTGAAGGCTCTTTTAATGGGCATAGAATGGGCTGCAACCCTTTCCGGGTCTCGTGGCTCCCCCCGTTGCCAGAAAGAAAGCTTGGAGATAGGTTATGGCGATTTTTTTCCCATGATCAAGGCATTGCGCAGCCTGTTCGTGCTTTCCACCTGTTTTTTTGCGATGGCCGTGTCCGCCTACGCTGCCGACGCGCTGCGGGTGCTGGCTTGGCCGGGTTACGCTGATCCAGACCTGGTCAAGGTTTTCGAGCAACGCACCGGCAGCACCGTCGAAGTCACCATCGTTGATTCCGATGAAGCCCTGTGGCAAAAAATCCGCAACAACAAGGCGCAAGACTTTGATGTTTTTGCGGTGAATACCGCTGAGTTGCAGCGTTACATCGCTGAAGGCCTGGTGACTCCCATCAACACCGCAGGCGTGCGCAGAATCGCAACGCAGTTGCCACGGTTTCGCAACGTCAAGAGCATTCCCGGCCTCGTTCATGGCGGCAAGGTCTTCGCCATTCCGTACACCTACTCGGAGATGGGACTGATCTATGACCGGCAGCAGGTCAAGGAGGCACCCACATCCATTCGGGCGTTGTGGGATCCCCGCTACAAGGGAAAGGTATTGCTGTACGACAGTGGAACCCACAATTTTTCACTGGCAGCGCAAGTGCTGGGCGGCACAACCCCCTTCCATTTGAACGACAAAGAATGGCCCGCGGCCGTTCAGCAATTGATCTCCCTGCGACGCAATGCGCTGGCGTTTTATACCCAGCCCGTTGAATCGGTGGAACTGTTCAAAAACAAGAAGGCCGCGCTACTTTTCGCCAACTACGGGTCGCAGCAATTGCAATTGCTCAAAGCGGCAGGGATCGACGTGGGCTACGCCATTCCAAAGGAAGGTGCACTCGCCTGGCTTGATTGCTGGGCGATCACGCGGGGCGCACGCAACCCTGAGCTGGCTGAAGCCTGGATTAGCTATCTTCTGGAGAAAGAGCCAGGTGAGGCATTGGTCAAGCGCCAGGGTCTCGCCAACACGACGTCGGAGTCACCCAACCTTCGGACTGACGATACATTCAAATGGCTGGAGCCAGTTGAAGACGTGGATCGCAGGAACCTGCTGTGGGGTCGCATCGTCTCGGGCGATCGGGCCAGCAAGGTACTGGCACCGTGACCTCCGGAATTGCTGTAAAGCTGGGCCTGCTGCTGGCAGTCGTGGGCCTTCTCGCTTCTGGACTGACGGGCTATTACGCCTATGACGTCAGCCGTGGCCAGTTGGTGCAATCGGCGAAAAACGAATTGCTGACATCGACCTCCGGGCTCGCTCGTCGCATCGCATTGGCGCGAGATGAGATATCCCGCAATCTGCAGGTGCTGTCCAGTCACCCGTCCGCTTTGTCCGTCTTGCAGAAGCCCAGCCCGGCACAGGAAGAGCAGTTGGCCACGCTTTTCAAGCTGATGATGGAAGCGAACCCCGGCTACTTTCAGGTGCGCCTGATATCCGCAGCCGACAACGGCATGGAGCGTGTGCGCGTTGACAGGGACGGGGCGCAGTTGGTCCGCGTTACAGGCGACGAACTTCAGGAGAAGGGTCACTTTCCCTATGTATCCGATACGCTGAAAATGGCCTCCGGTGGAATCTATTTGTCGCGGATTGACATCAATCATGAACGAGGTGCACACGAAGGGCAAGAACAGCCCACCGTGCGGCTGGCCGCGCCCGTAACAGACCGGAAGGGCCAGGTTCTGGGCGCCGTGGTGATCAATATCGATCTCAACCGCACGTTCAAACAGATAGCGTCGAACCTGCCCAAAGACACCCAGTTTTTTCTGACCAATCGCGATGGCGACTTCCTGATTCATCCCGACAATTCGCAATCCTTCGGCTTCGACAAAGGCCGGCGGGTCCTGGTGCAGGATGAGTTTCCTGCGACACGGAGTCTGGTGGAAAGCAAGTTCGACCAAGTTGTTTTTGAAGCGACGCAGGGGCGTTATGCGGATGCCCCTGTAGTCGCAGCGTTTGTAGGCAACAAGGTCGGAGCCACCAGTGACGAAACCAGGCTCCTTCTCGGCTTGGCGCAACCACTTTCGGCCATTGTGGCGCAGGCGGACCAGCTTGGACTGGCCATACTTCAAATCGTGGGTGGTTTTTGCCTGGCCTGCATTCTGCTGGCCACGTTTGTTGCTCGGGCGGTTACCAGACCCATTGACTCCATGAGCAACGCTGCACAACGCTTTGCCAATGGATATGAAATCGATGGGCTGCCAGTGGATCGAAAGGATGAGATTGGTGTGCTGGCGCGCAGTTTTAGCCAGATGCAGGCCCAAATCAAACAGCAGCTCACCGCACTCCAGGACAGCCAGAAAAACCTGGAGCATCTGGCGCTGCACGACATGCTGACGGGCCTGCCCAACCGCCGTCTGTTTCACGAGCGCCTGGAGCAGGCCGTAGAGCGCGGCCGGCGCAACGGCGAGCGATTCGCCCTCCTGTTTATTGACTTGGACAATTTCAAGGACATCAACGACCAATTGGGCCACGAGGCCGGTGATGCCGCGCTGAAGGAGATTGCGCAACGGCTGGCCTCCGCAACGCGAAAGGTTGATACGGTAGCCCGACTGGGCGGAGACGAGTTCGTTGTTTTACTGAACAACCCGGCAGACCGGAAGCAGATTGCGTCCATTGCACGCCAGCTGCTGGATTGCATGCGGTCGCCAATACCCTTTGGTCCGCTTTCCATGCGCGTGAGCTTCAGCATTGGCATCGCTCAGTATCCCGACGACGGCGATACCGCCTCCGGAATTATCTCCAGCGCCGACCATGCGATGTACCTGGCCAAGACAGACGGTCGCAACAGCTTTCGCTTTTGTTCGGGCGATACGGTATCCGAACCACTCTTTGACTGAATGAGCCTCTCGCATTGAGTACAATAAAGGCTGACGGGCCTTCCCGCATGGTAAAGCGGCCAACCGGGTCAGATGGGGAACCAAGCAGCCCTAACTGTGGAGCCAGTGCCGGGGTCAAGGCTCGTCAACCTCATTTTTTTTCTCGTTCTATTTCCCAAGCTTTCAGCAGCTATCAAAACGATAGCTGCTTGCGCAATGCGCACGCGGGCTAGAACCCTGTCAGGCTTGAGATTGTGCCTGCAGGTACTCCAGCACACCCTGCCCTGCGCGCTTGCCACTGGCAAAACAGGCGCTGAGCAAATAACCACCGGTGGGGGCTTCCCAGTCCAGCATTTCTCCGGCGCAAAACACACCGGGCTGCGCCTCGGTCATCAGGCCGGGCGTGAGGGCTTCAAACAATACCCCACCTGCGCTGCTGATGGCTTCATCGATCGGGCGTGCTGCCACCAGCGTGATGGGCAAAGCCTTGATGGCTGCGGCCAGTTGCACCGGGTCTGCAATCGCTTCTTTGGACACCAATTCGTACAGAATGCCGGCCTTGATGCCCTCCAGATGCAAACGGCTCTTGAGGTGGCTAGACAACGAACGCGTACCCCGGGGGTGGCGCACTTCGGCCAGCACTTTCTCGGCACTCATGTCGGGCAGCAAATCCAGGTGAAAGGTGGCGGAACCGGAGCGGATGATTTCGTCGCGCAGCAGGCTGGATGCGGCGTAAACCAGACTGCCCTCCACGCCGGTGGCCGTGGCCACAAACTCGCCCTTGCGCTCAAACCGCACGCCCTGCGAGCTAGTAAGCGCCATAGATACCAGCTTGAAAGGCTGGCCCGCAAAGCGGCTGGAGAAATGTTCGCTCCAGCCGTTCTGCACGTCAAAACCACAATTGGCGGGCAAGAGCGGCGCCACAGCGATGCCGCGTTCCGCCAGCAGCGGCACCCAGGCACCGTTGGAGCCCAGACGCGCCCAACTGCCGCCACCGAGCGCCAGTACCACGGCGCGGGCCGGTACCTGCACCGGGCCTTGGGGTGTTTCGAAGTTCAAAACGTTGTCGCCAGACCAGCCGGTCCAACGGTGGCGCATGTGGAATTGCACACCCGGGCCGGTGGCGGGATGGCGCAGCCGGTGCAGCCAGGCGCGCAGCAGCGGTGCGGCCTTCATGTCCTTGGGGAAGACACGGCCGCTGGAGCCGATGAAGGTCTCCACGCCCAGGCTAAGGGCCCATGCACGCACGGCGCTGGGATCAAAGCCATTGAGCAGGGACTCGATGGCCGTGCGCCGGGAGCCAAAGCGCTCGGCAAAGGCATCGGCACCTTCAGAGTGCGTGAGGTTGAGGCCGCCTTTGCCCGCCAACAGGAACTTGCGCCCGATGGAGGGCATGGCGTCATACAGGTGCACGGGCAGACCGGCATCGGCCAGGACTTGGGCGGCCATCAGGCCAGCGGGGCCGCCACCGATAACGACGACGGGGAGTTCAGAGTTCATGGATTCAGTTCTATCAAAGTGCCTTGGGCGGTCAAAAACGCAGCGCGGACGGGTTGTCCGGGTTGCGCCTGCGCTACCGCTGCGCGGTAGGCCAGAAGCTGCGCACGCAGCTCGGGTTGGAGGTGTGGCTGGGCGGTTGACTTGTAGTCCAGCACCCACCATTGTCCCTCACTGTGCTGCACCAACCGGTCGATGCGCAGCATGCGGCCCTGATGGACAAGCCCCACCTCGTTGCCCTGCCAGAGCAGTTGGCTAGCGTCCCACGCCCAGGCACCCTCGCCGCGCAGAATGGCCTGGGCCATGCCCTGGGCCACTTCGACCTGCGCTGGCTCCAGGGAAAACTCCCGCGCAACCGCATCCCGCTGCACCGCAGACCACAGGTGCGCAGCGGTGGCGGTACCCCGCGATGGCAGGCGTTCCAGCAAGCGGTGCATGGCCTGGCCGATGCGGGAATCGAGGCTGTCTTGCGCTGCATCCGGTTCGCCGGCCACGCCGTATTCCGCTATTGATTTAATAGCTTCTTGCGCATATTCCACGGGGGCTACAGGCATTTTTGGCAATGAAAGCAGCGTGTAAATGCCTTGAACAGGTGCCACCGCGCCTGCGGCACCCGGGTCGGCTCCGGCATGCAGCCCAGACTGCCACGGTGCGTCTTGCGCATGCTCCTGCAAGCGCTGCCACCAGCTCGCCGGGTTGGCCATGTGCGGCTCCAGGCTGGATACCACCAGCGTGCGCTGGGTACGGGTCAGCGCCACATACAGGGCGTTGAGTTCTTCCCGGCTGCGGGCCGTTTGCTCGATGGCCAGTGCATCGGCTACGCAGGCCGGTGGCTTCGATTCACTGGCCAGAAACACAAAACGCTGCGGGTACAGGGCTTCCCCAGGCCAATCCACCAGCACACCCATGGTCTGGGATTTGAGGGATTCGCTGTCGGTATCCAGCATCAGCACCAGCGGTGCTTCCAGCCCCTTGGCACCATGGATGGTGAGCAAGCGCACGGCATGGGCATCGGCCCGCACCGGTGCCTGGATGCCCCCCGCACGCAGCGCGCGCACCAAGGCATAGGCGGTAACGTATCGCCCACCGTCCACCTGCAAGGCGGCCGCCAGTAACGCACGCACATTGGCGAGCACGCCTTCGCGCTGGTTGGCGGGCGTGGCCGCCGCGTAGCGGGCCAGTACATCGCCCTGCTGGTAGATGGCGCTCAGCGCGTCGTGCGGCGGCAGCGTATCCACCCAGGTTTTCCAGAGAGTGAGCACAGCGCCCACAGAGGCTACCGCCGGTGGCAAATCGGTGGCGGTCTGCAGCACCTGCATCCATGGCACCGTGGGTGTGCGTTCGTCGATCTTTTCCGCGGCGCTGCGCAGGGCACGCTGGCGCAATACGATCTGCACCAGATCCGAATCGCGGATGCCGAACACCGGCGACTTGAGCGCGCGCGCCAAGGACAGATCGTGCGCGGGGGACACCAGTGCGTCGAGCAAGCCCACCAGATCCTGTACCTCCGCCATGTCGGCGAGCTCATTTTTTTCGGGCTGCTGGGCAGGGATGTGCAGCGCAGCCAGTTCGGCCTGCATCAGGCCCAGTCGTTCGCGCTTGCGGGCCAGCACCATGACATCGCGGGCTTGGAGCGCGCCGGACTGCAATTGCTGCGCAATCCAGCGCGCAGCCTGGCGGCATTCCATGACTTTGCGGGTTTCTTCCGCGATCAACCGCGGGGTGGTGAGCGAGTCACGCCAGCCAGCAGGGTCGGAATGGGGGGAAGGGTCGGAATCACCAGCCGCATCGTCTGCTGCTGCCTCACGGTGGATGCGGGGCAACTTCAAGATGCTCCCTCTTTCGTGCGACTCCGTGCTGTGTGCCCGAAAACCGTCAAACTCACCGGCCGTCTGGGCCTTCAGCATCACCTGGTTGACCAGTCCGATGATGTCCGGCGCGTTGCGCCGTGTGTGGTCGCAACTGAGCAAGTCACCGCCCAGACCCTGCGCCACAAAGCGCTGTGCCGCCTTGAACACCTGCGGCTCGGCCCGGCGGAATCGGTAAATACTCTGCTTGGGGTCGCCCACCAAAAACACGCTGGGCGCATGGCCCGCTCCGGCGTAGCCCGAAAGCCACGCGCTCAGGGCCTGCCACTGCAAGGGGTTGGTGTCCTGAAACTCGTCGATCATCAGATGGCGCACCCGCGCATCCAGGCGCTCCTGCACCCAGCCGCTGAGCACGTCGTCCGACATCAGCACCAGTGCGGCGCGCTCCAGGTCACCCATGTCGATCCAGCCTCTCTCCCGCTTGAGGTCGGCATATTCCACGACCAGCACGCGGACCAGGCGCGCCATGCGCTGCTGGTGCAGCCAGGCCTGGTGCTGGCCTTGCGCGGCCACGACTTCCAGCAACTGGTCCTGCGCTTGGCGCACGGTTTCGATGCCCTGCACCTTGTCGCTGAACTTGCGCGGTGTGCCGGCTTTGGTCATCATGGCGTCCACCATGGCGTTGGCATCGCCTGCTGTGACGGCCTGCTCCAGCGCCCCAGCCGCCGCGATGCAGGTGGCCTGAGAGGCGGCACCGAGCACGCGCGCGGCGTCCAGCAACAGGCTGCGCACAGCGGGCGTGGTCAGCAGCGCGTGGGGCGTGTCCACCCCGGCAAACGCCGGGTATTGCTGCCCAAAGGTTTGCACCGATGCGTCAACCACACCCTGGGCATCGGCCAGCGAAAATTCCACCCGCTTGTTGAGCGCGGCCTCCAGCGCCTTCTGGGTCTGGTGGCGGCCAAAGGTGGCGACCGCAGCCAGGTAGTCTTCGCGGCCCTGCGGGTCGCGAGCCACACGCATTTGAAAACGGGGCCAGGCTTGGGCCACGGCCCGCACATCGTTCTCCAGCAGCTCGTAGTTGGATGGCAGACCGAGATCATTCAACGCCGCCAGCGGTGCGCTGCGCACCAAGGCCGCAAACCAACTGTGGAACGTGCGAATCTGCACCGGCCTGCCGCTTTTCAGCAAGGTGTGGTGCAGGTGGCGCAGGGCATCCAGTTGCCCGGCTGTAGGCTCCTGGCTCAAACCCCGGTTGCGCAGTTCCTGGCGGAGTTCAGCATCACTCTGGGTGGCGAACTGCAACAGCCACTCGTGCAGACGCTGGCGCATCTCGCCTGCGGCTTTCTTGGTGAAGGTGATGGCCAGAATTTCGTGTGGCGCGCAGCCCTCCAGCAAGGCCCGCACAATGCGCGACACCAGCATCCAGGTCTTGCCCGCACCGGCACAGGCCTCAACCGCCACGCTGCGCCGGGGGTCACAGGCAATGGCGTAGAAGCGGCTGCGCTCCACCGTCGCGCCGTTGTGTTCAAAGGCCGCTACTTCGGACATGCTGGCTCGCTCCAAAAGTCTTTGCGGCAGAGGCCCCGTGCCTGGCAATAGTCACAGGCGCTGCCCTCGCCCAGCGCGGGTAAGGGCGCACCCTGAGCAATGCGCGCCATGTCATGCAGGATGCCTTCAATCAGCGCATCCCGCGCGTCCACCACATCCGGCTGGGCGTAGGTTTTGGTTGCATCGCGCTCGCCCACATTCACGTAAGCGGCTTGCAAAGTGTCTTGTGGCAACAGGGCCGCGTAGAACGCTATCTGGGTGTCCTCCAGTGGCTCTTTCACGCGGGCACTGGTTTTGGCCGTGGGCTCGGTTTTGTAGTCGAGCACCAGCAAGGTGCCGTCAGGCAGCTTGTCGATGCGGTCGATACGACCGACCAGTTTGAGGTCGCCCAGTCGCTGGGTCTGCGCCGATTCGGCACTGACAAAGACCGCGCCGGTGGCTTCGTGCTGTGAGAGCCAGCGCAGGTAACCGTCGCGCACGGCCGGCCACGCGGCAACAAAGGGCAAGAACTCGCCTTCGCCCAGGCCCATGGCATCGGTCGTGGCCGCGGCGGCATCATCGAGTAGCAGCTTCTTTTCAGTGGTGGTAGGGTCTAGCAAAGCCAATGTTTCATGAAAACGGGTGAGCACTTCATGCAGCCACAAGCCGAAGTCGCGCTTGCCGATCTCGGCGTCCAGTTCGTCCACCGATTTGAGGCCGAGCTGGCGCAGGGCGAAAAATCGGTACGGGCAGTGCCGAAGATCGTCATACGCACTGGCGGATAACTGACTCACGGGCACCAGCTCACCGATGGGCATTGGAGGAAGTACCGGACTGGGCGCAATGGAGCGCCCCGTGCGCGGGTCGACCGCCTGCACCGCTGACTCTGCATGACCCGCATGATCCGCGGCCCCCGATCGGGTCCTGGCCCATTGCATCAATTGCACCAACGGGCTTGGCAGCAAGGTTTCACCCGTATCGTCACTGCAGCGCCACAGCACATCGCAATACGGCGTAAGCAGTGCATGGTGCCAGGCGGACTCTGTCGCGGCCTGCAGCGCCTCACGCGATGGCAACGCCAGCGCTGCGCGCTGCTGCGAAGTCCAGCCGCCAGGGGGCTCTGGCGAGGGGTTGAAACGCACTTCATCACACCCGGCAAGCACCAGCGCGGCAAATGGACGCGCCAGCATCTGACTCATGGGCAAAATGACCACCTGTTCGTGATCCGGATAGGGTGGTGAAAAGCTGGCCCCCTCCAGCGCCTGGTTAACCCACCCCGTGAACTCAGCGAGGTCCATGCGCCGGGAGGCCCACAGAGCCTGACCCAGAAGATGCTCCCAAGCGGGCATGGGTGGCGTGGTCAACCGCAGCGCTGCCAGCACTTTGATACCTGCGCCATCGGTCTGCAGGCCCTCCCATAAACCACTGGACTGCAATGCGGTGCGCAGCACGTCCAGCCAGCCCGCCAGGGGACGGCTGCCGCGTAGCGGCTCCAGCACGGCAGCCACCTCCGCGCACGCCTGCAAAACGGCGGAGGATTTTTTGACGCTGGGTGCGTTGGCTGCACCGCGCCAGTCCCGAACCTGATCCTGGCGCACAGCAGCTTCCAGTCCACTCACCTGCGCAGCAAAAGCCGGAGCGCCCTTGAGCCAGCCCAGCACCCCGTCGGTCGACGCATTCCAGACACCCGCTTTCAGAAGCGCCACCACCTGGGCTGCTGCGTGACTGGTTGACAGCTTCCAGCCGTTTTCATCACGGATCTGCACTCCAGCGCCTTCCAACATGGAGCGCACGCGTCGGGTCAGGGCCCGGTCAGTGGAGACCAACGCCAGCGGAAAGCGCCCGGCAGCAATGTGCCCAATGGAGCAAGCTGCTGCGCGCTGTGCCTCGTCCTCAGAATCCCCGCAAGCGTGCCATGCGATGGCGCTTGCGCCGCCATCCGACTGGAGTGCCTGTTCGGATGCCAGCGACAAACCGGCCAGCTTGCTGCCCCAAAATTCCTGCAAAGCGGGTGTGAGTGCGTCGGCTGCAAAGCCTTGCACCACCAGCAGGCAATCCAGCCCGTCACGCACGGCTGTATCAAACAAGACATCACTGGCGTAACTCGACAGCGCGGCCCACTCCACCGCAATGCGGGCAACAGCGGCCTCCATCGCCAGCACAGGGCCGTCCATGCCCATGAGAGCCGACTGGCGGGCGACTTGCGCCCAGGCCATGCGTTCTGCAGGGCTTCGGGCCGCTGCCAAAGGGCCCAGTTGTTGTGCCGCCTGGACCAATAGTCCCGCCAACGCGTCTTGCTGGGCGCCAAGGCCTGCGCTGCGTAACAGGGCTTGCGCAGTCAGGGCGTCCAGCGCCATGTCGAAAGCGATATCTGTCGCGCCGGGGTTGAATGCGCCCAAGGCCGCGCTCCAGTTCATGGTGGTCTGAAACTGCGGCGCAAAACCATCGGGAAAACGCTGAACCCATAGACGCGTCGCCAACGGAATCAACTGCGCGTACGGCAACAAGACCACCGTGCGCGCAGGGTGCGCTGCGCGCTGGTTTATTTCAGCCGCAATACGTATCAGTAAACCGCTCGCCGAATCGAGCCACAGTGCCAGCGACGGATGTGCCAGAGCCTGCGGATCAACGAGTCCGGTGGAAAGATCAATTTTCGCTATGCTCTTCATAGCAACCGGCAGCCCGGCGGGTTCTTGGTTTCTGTCACAATGCCTCCAACTTTAGCTGTATCGCAAACTCCCAGAGGAATCACTATGGCCAGCGCCCTGATTAAACATGTAACCGACGCTACTTTTGAAGCGGATGTGCTGAAAGCAGCTCAGCCGATACTGGTGGACTATTGGGCCGAATGGTGCGGCCCCTGCAAGATGATTGCGCCGATTCTGGACGAAGTGTCCACCACCTACGAAGGCAAACTCCAAATTGCCAAGATGAATGTGGACGAAAACCGTGAGATCCCCGCCAAGTTCGGCATTCGCGGTATCCCGACCCTGATGTTATTCAAGGATGGGCAACTGGCAGCCACCAAAGTCGGCGCTTTGAGCAAAGCCCAGTTGGTCGCCTTCATTGATCAGCAACTGGCCTGATTTCGAGCACGCGACCGTGTCACCGCTACACGGTCGTTTTTTCCTGTCATAATTAACCCCGTTCATCAGCGCCTCCCAAGGGCTGGTCCCAATTGCCGGGTTAAGAACGCCGAGGCCGAGTCACTGGTCTTGCCTCAACCCCCTCTCCCTGTATTTCTCCAAAAACTCCGAATTTCGGTCAACTCCCCCACGGGACCATTTCCATGCACTTAAACGAACTCAAGGCACTGCACGTGTCGGAAGTCCTCAAGCAGGCTGAAGAGCTTGAGATCGAAAACACCGGCCGCATGCGCAAGCAGGAACTGATGTTCGCCATCATCAAGAAGCGCGCCCGCACCGGTGAGCAGATCATTGCCGATGGTGTGCTGGAAATTTTGCCTGACGGATTTGGCTTTTTGCGCAGCCCCGACACCAGCTACACCGCCAGCACGGATGACATCTACATCAGCCCGAGCCAGGTGCGTCGCTTCAATCTGCACACCGGCGACATGATCGAAGGTGAAGTACGCACCCCGAAAGACGGCGAGCGCTACTTCGCACTGAACAAACTTGACAAGGTCAACGGTGGTGGTCCTGAGGAGAACAAGCACAAGGTGATGTTCGAAAACCTCACGCCCTTGTTCCCCAAGGAGCAGATGAAGCTCGAACAGGACATCAAGGGTGAAGAGAACATCACCGGTCGGGTCATCGACATCATTGCCCCCATTGGAAAAGGCCAGCGCGCCCTTATCGTGGCGCAGCCAAAAAGCGGTAAAACCGTGATGATGCAGCACATTGCTCATGCGATTTCAGCCAACTACCCTGACAGCTATCTGATGGTGCTTTTGATTGACGAGCGCCCGGAAGAGGTTACAGAGATGCAGCGCACGGTCAAGGGCGAGGTGATTGCCTCCACTTTTGACGAGCCGGCAGCGCGCCACGTGCACGTCGCCGAAATGGTGATTGAGCGCGCCAAGCGTCTGGTCGAGCTGAAAAAAGATGTGGTCATTCTGCTGGACTCCATCACCCGCCTGGCTCGCGCTTACAACAATGTGGTTCCCTCGTCTGGCAAGGTCTTGACGGGCGGTGTGGACTCCAATGCCCTGCAACGCCCCAAGCGCTTCCTGGGTGCCGCCCGCAATGTCGAAGAGGGCGGCTCACTGACCATCATCGCCACCGCCTTGGTGGACACCGGTAGCCGCATGGACGAAGTGATCTTTGAAGAATTCAAGGGCACTGGCAACTCGGAAATTCACCTGGACCGACGCCTCTACGAGAAGCGCGTGTTCCCGTCGATCCAGCTCAACCGCAGTGGCACACGCCGCGAAGAATTGTTATTACAGCCAGAAATTCTGCAAAAGACCCGCATCCTGCGCCAATTCCTCTACAACATGGACGAAGTGGAAAGCATGGAGATGGTCTTGAAGCAAATGCGCGCGACCAAAAACAACAGCGAGTTCTTCGACATGATGCGTCGCGGAGGCTGAGACAGTCGAATTTGACGACTAAGCTATAATTGATGGTTTCGCGACAAGTACGCCGAGTTTTGAATTGCGCAATGGTTTGCCCAAGGGCTCGACGCGGCTGACGCATCTGATGGAGATAGTATGAAAGAAGGAATTCACCCCAATTACCGCGAAGTTTGCTTCCAGGACATGTCCAACGGATTCAAATTCGTGACACGTTCGTGCGCAAACACGAAGGAAATGATCGACATGGAAGACGGCCGTAAACTGCCGTTGTACAAGCTGGACACCACCAGCGAATCTCATCCTTTCTACACTGGCACACAAAAATCCGTGGACAACATGGGTGGACGTGTTGAGCGCTTCCGCAATCGTTTCGGCAAGACCGCGGTCAAAACTGAAGTCAAAACAGAAGCCGCATAATCCGGATTCAGGTTTTGGCCTGAACCGTCGCAAGAAAGCAGCCCGGAGCTCCGTGCTGCTTTTTTTTCGACCGCATTTCATTTCCTTTCTTTTCCGTGAACCACCCTAACCCAGCCATCGTTACCCAGGCGGCCGCCAGGCGCTTCCCCAGACTGGCTCTTCTGCTGTTTTGCTGCGCCTATGTGTTGCCGGGATTCCTGGGGCGTGATGCGTGGAAAAGTGCGGATATGACCGCATTGGGCTACATGGCTGAGTTGGTACATGGCACCTCAAGCTGGTTGGCTCCAACCTTGATGGGAGTCACTGCCGACAACCCTGCACTGCTGCCCTACTGGCTGGGTGCGTGGGCCATGCAACTCGCCCCACCGGGACTGGCGTTGGACTTTGCCGCGCGCGTACCCTTTGGCTTGCTGCTGGCACTGGCGATGGTATCCACCTGGTACGGTACGTATTACCTGGCACGCAGCCCCAGGGCTCAGCCCGTCGCCTTCGCCTTCGGAGGCGAGGCACTGCCTGCCGACTACGCCCGCGCCATGGCCGACGGTGGGTTACTGGCATTCATCGCCTGCCTGGGATTGGCGCAGCTGTCCCACGAGACCACGCCCGCGCTGGCACAACTCGGCTTCGCTGCGCTGTTTTTCTACGCCTTCGGAGCGTTACCTTATCATCGTGCCGCCCCAGCCATTGCGGCAACGGTGGGCCTGAGTGGCATGGCCCTTTCTGGCGCGCCGACTATGGCGGTACTGCTTGGGCTCGGTAGTGCCGTGGTTCACTACCTTGACCAGCTACGGGACCAGAAAAGCACACGGGAACCTGGCGCTGCAGCCAGAGAAAGTATGGCACTTTTGGTGGTGACTGCAGCAATCGGTGGCATGACCATGGCGCTGGGATTGTGGCGCTGGAAAATTGAACTGCCACACGCTCTCTGGGTCGACTGGAATGGATTTTCCCAGTTACTGCTGTGGTTCACTTGGCCCGCCTGGCCTTTGGCCCTGTGGACCACCTGGCGCTGGCGTCACCAACTATTCAGTCGTCAGGTCAGTCGCCATATTGCGTTGCCGGTCTGGTGGCTAGTGGTGTGTGTTGTCGCGAGCCTGACCACAGGCTCCTCAGATCGAACGCTGCTGCTGTCATTGCCCGCACTGGCGGCGTTGGCGGCATTTGCGCTGCCCACGCTCAAGCGCCCGGTAGCATCATTGATTGACTGGTTTACTTTGCTGTTTTTCTCTGGTTGTGGACTGACCATCTGGGTGGTATGGATTGCCATGCAAACCGGTTTCCCCAAGCAACCGGCCGCCAATGTGGCACGCCTCGCACCCGGTTTTGAGGCGAGCTTTTCAGTGTTGACATTTGCAATTGCCGTAGTCGCCACATTAGCATGGGCATGGCTGGTGAAGTGGCGGGTGGGGCGACAACGCGCGGCCATCTGGAAAAGCCTGGTTCTGCCGTCGGGCGGCGCGGCCCTGTGCTGGCTGCTGCTGATGACCCTGTGGATGCCCCTGCTCAACTATGCGCAAAGCTACACCGCCTTGGTGAAGCGCACCGTCAATCAGATGGGCAAGCCTGGATGCGTGGAGACCCGTGGGCTTGGGCAAGGCCAGATTGCCGCCTTCCAGTTCTATGGCCAGCTGCAACTGCGTGCTTCGCAATCGTCTCCGCGTTGTCCCTGGATGCTGCTAGAGCCAGGCCCCACCATGTCGGTTCCGGGCAGCGTCGATGCTCAACAGTGGGCGTTGAAAGCGAGCATCCGGCATCCCGTCGACGCCGGCGAATCCGTGCTACTTTTCCAGCGAAAGTAGGGGTCTGGCAGACTCTGGAAGCGCATCCAGCGAGGCACGTATGCGCGAAGCCGGGAAGGTCATCGAGAAGGTTGAACCCTTGCCCGGCACGCTCTCTATTGCCAATTCAGCGCCATGGCGTTGCGCCACGTGCTTGACAATGGCCAAGCCCAGACCGGTACCACCCGTTTCGCGGGACCGGCTTCTATCCACACGGTAGAAACGCTCGGTCAGACGAGGAATGTGCTCAGGTGCAATGCCTGGGCCCGTGTCCTTGACTGAAAAAACGGCGGTCCCGTCGGGCCGCAGCTTGAAGACGGCATCAATCCGCTGCTGGACCGGTGTGTAGCGGATGGCGTTGCCGATCAGATTGGACAAGGCACTGTGCAGTTCTGCAGCGGAACCAGCAATTTCGCACCCACCCCTCACCTCAAAGTGCAGGTCATGCGACTGCACCCACAAGACCTGTGACAGATCATGGGCGTCCTGCTCGCACTGGGCCATCAGCGTATCAACCGACGTCCATTCGTGTGATGGCGGCGGGGGCCGGCCTTCCAGCCGGGAGAGCGTGAGCAGATCGCTCACCAGCGTTTGCATGCGTTGCGCCTGCTGCGACATGAGACCTAGGTAGCGCTGGCGCTCCTGGTCATTCAGAGGCAGCGCCTGCAAGGTTTCCACAAACCCGGCCAATACCGTCAGGGGTGTGCGGATTTCGTGCGATACATTGGCGACAAAATCGCGCCGCATAGCTTCCGCCTGCTCGACCGACGTGATGTCAATCGACAACACAAGACTGCGCCCCTCGCCGTAGGGATGCAAATGCACCGACAGCTTGACCGGCTTTGAGCTGGAACTGTCGCGCCCCGGCATGATGACCTCGTGGCGAAAATCTCGCGCCGCAAAATAAGCGGCAAATCCCGGGTCACGCACGAGGTTGCCAAAGTGCTGCAGCATGTCACGCCGCGAATCAAAGCCAAAATGGGTGGCCGCGGTCTGGTTGAACCATTCAATACGCGCTTCCGAGTCCAGCAGCACCACGCCGTTGGGCGATGCCTGCAAGGCAGCCAGAAAGTCCTGGAGGCGCGTTTCGCTTTCAATCGTAATCCGCTCACGCGCACGGACGAGACGGCGAATGCGGTCCGACGCTTCACCCCACAGCCCGCTACCCAAGGCAATATCGGAGGTTGATCCCTCGCGCAGCCAACGCAACAAACGCACTCCGCGCACCGCGTCCACCAGCAACCAGAGGTAGCCGCCCAAAAGCGCCAAAACCAGTGATTCAACGACCTGGTTGGCCGTCGACGCCCAGTACCACCCGAAGCCTGCCGCTACAGCCTGGAACAGGACAAAAGAGAAAAACCGCCAGAGCATGCGCGCTTGCAAGATGTGTCAAACGCCCGCTTTTTCGGTCACCGGCACTGCGGACACAGGATTCGCCGTCAAACGGTAGCCTGCTCCCCGCACGGTTTCCACCATGGACCCGGCCTGGGCCAATGCTTCACGCAGACGCTTCACGTGCACATCCACTGTGCGCTCTTCGATATACACATGGTCGCCCCATACCTTGTCCAGCAGTTGCGCCCGGCTGTGCACGCGCTCGGAGTGCCCCATCAGGAAGTGCAGCAACTTGAACTCCGTGGGCCCCAGTTTCAAGGGCCGCTCTTCAAAGGACACGCGGTAGGTCGCGGGGTCCAGTACAAGCGCCCCAATGGTAATGACCTCTCCGACCTGCTCCGGGGTGCGGCGCCTGAGCACAGCACGGATTCGGGCCAGCAACTCTTTCGTCGAGAACGGCTTCGCTATGTAGTCGTCGGCCCCCGCATCCAGACCTGCCACGCGGTCGGATTCGTCGCCCCTAGCCGTCAGCATGATCAATGGCACCGCCTGGGTCCGCGGGTCGGCGCGCCAGCGCTTGGCCAGCACCAGGCCGCTCTCGCCCGGCAACATCCAGTCCAGCAAAATCAGGTCCGGTAGCGCAGCATTCATTTCGCGCTGGGCAGTGACACTGTCCATCGCCCAGATGGGACGAAACCCGTTGTGTCGCAGGTTCACGGCGATGAGTTCTGCGATTGCAGACTCATCCTCCACCACCAGAACCGTGGGCATGGTTCTCATTTCACCACCGATTCAATTTTTTCCATCGTGGTGTGCCGTATGTCTTCGCCCTTCACCACGTAAATGATGAACTCTGCAATGTTCTTGGCATGATCCCCGATGCGCTCAATGGCCTTGGCCAGGAACAGCAAGTCCAAGCTGGGTGAAATCATGCGCGGGTCTTCCATCATGTAGGTGATGAGCTTGCGCACAAAGCCGTCAAACTCGGCGTCGATCAGATCGTCTTCCTTCAGGATCGAAACTGCTGCCGCCGTGTCCAGGCGGGCAAATGCGTCGAGTGCCTTGTTCAATAGTCCGGATGCCAGATCCGCCGCAACACGCAGCTCCAGAGAGGGCAAGGCACGTGGCGCCCCGCTGTGAATGATCGAGCGCACCATGCGCGCAATTTTTTCGGCCTCATCGCCCACCCGCTCCAGGTTAGCGGTGGTCTTGGAGATAGCGATCAACAGGCGCAAGTCACGTGCAGTGGGCTGACGACGGGCAATGATGGAAGAGAGATCGCGATCGATCTCAATCTCCATGGCGTTCACACGTGCTTCGTTTTCCGAAACCTCGTTGGCAACTTCCACACTGAAATGCGACAGCGCGTAGATGGCGCGTCGAATCTGCGACTCCACCAAACCGCCAAGCTCCATCACCTGTGAGGAAACGGATGTCAGTTCGCTGTCAAACTGGGTGGATAAATGTTTCTCGGGCATGGTGCTTCCTCTTAGCCGAATCGGCCTGTTATGTAGTCTTCTGTTTCCTTGCGGGTGGGCTTGAAAAACATCTGTTCAGTCGCACCAAACTCCACCAGATCGCCCAGGTACATATACGCCGTGTAGTCACTGCAACGGGCGGCCTGTTGCATGTTGTGGGTCACGATCACTACCGTGTAATCGCTCTTCAACTCAACGATCAACTCCTCCACTTTGGCGGTGGAAATGGGATCCAGCGCCGAGCAGGGTTCGTCCAGCAACAGCACTTCCGGTTTGATCGCGATGCCACGCGCAATACACAAACGCTGCTGCTGACCGCCCGACAGACTGGAGCCGCTTTGGTGAAGCTTGTCCTTGACCTCACCCCACAGCGCAGACTTGCGCAAGGCCCACTCCACCCGCTCTTCCATATCCGTGGCGTTGAGCGACTCGAACAACTTCACACCAAAGGCAATGTTGTCGAAAATCGACATGGGAAACGGGGTCGGCTTCTGGAACACCATCCCGACCTTGGCACGCAAGAGGGCAACGTCCTCCTTGCTGGTCAACAGATTCTCACCATCCAGCAGAATCTGCCCCTCCGCCCGCTGCTCGGGATAGAGCTCGAACATGCGGTTGAAAACGCGCAACAAGGTGGACTTGCCACACCCTGAGGGGCCGATGAAGGCGGTGACCTTGTTTTCCGGAATTTCCAGATTAATGCCCTTCAAGGCGTGGAACTTGCCGTAATAGAAATTCAGGTCCTTGACCGAAATTTTGGTTCTTTCGGCTGCAGTAGAGGTGTTCAGCATGGAATGTCTTTTCAGATGAATGACTACAAAAGCGGTTAGATCTTGGTACGGGTGAGTACCCGGGCCAGAATGTTCAGACCCAGAACCGCCGCCGTAATAATGAAGACGCCCGCCCATGCCAGCTTCTGCCAGTTTTCATAGGGACTCATGGCAAACTTGAAGATCGTCACCGGCAAGCTCGCCATGGGCTCACCGAGGTTGCTGGTCCAGAACTGGTTGCTCAGAGCCGTAAACAGCAATGGCGCTGTTTCACCCGCAATGCGGGCCACCGCCAGCAAGACGCCGGTAATCACACCGGTTCTGGCGGCTTTGAGCGTAATGCTCAGGATGACCTTCCATTTGGGAGCACCGAGGGCGTAAGCCGCCTCACGCAGGCCGGGGGGAACCAATTGCAGCATGTTTTCCGTAGTGCGAATGACCACTGGAATCACCAGCAACGACAGTGCGAGCACACCGGCATAGCCAGAGAAGGACTTGAACCGCGAGACCACCACCGCGTAGACAAAGAGCCCGATCACAATGGAAGGTGCCGACAGCAGAATGTCATTCACAAAGCGCGTCAACGAGGCCAACCAGCTCTTGGTATCAAACTCGGCCAGATAAATGCCTGCCATGACGCCAATGGGGGTACCCAAACCGGTCGCCAGTGCCACCATGACGAATGAACCATAAATCGCGTTGGCCAGACCGCCTTCATCGTTGGGAGGAGGTGTCATCTGGGTGAAGGTGGCAATTGCCATGCCACCAATGCCCAGCCGCACCGTTTCCCAGAGAATCCAGAACAACCAGAACAGCCCAAAGGCCATCGCGGACAGGGCCAAGCCCGTGGCAACCTGATTGACGCGCTTGCGATGGGCGAATTTGGCAGCCCGGAGTTGGTGTGCGGACGCGCTCATGTTTTGGCTCCTTCGTTTTTGCGCAGTTGCGCAAGCAACAGCTTGGAAAGCGACAGGATTACAAAAGTGATGAAGAAGAGAACCAGGCCTAAATACATCAGCGAGGCTTGGTGCAGACCTTCGCCGGCCTCGGCAAACTCATTGGCCAATGCCGAGGTAATGCTGTTGGCGGCCTGGAACAGACTCAGAGAATCCAGCTGGTTGAAATTGCCGATCACGAAGGTCACGGCCATGGTTTCACCAATGGCGCGACCCAGACCCAGCATGATGCCGCCGATGACGCCGGACTTGGTATAGGGCAACACCACTTTGGACACGACCTCCCAGGTCGTGGCGCCCAGTCCGTAGGCGGACTCCTTGAGCAGCGGAGGTGTCACTTCGAACACATCCCGCATCACCGCAGCGATGAAAGGAATGATCATGATGGCCAGAATAATGCCAGCGGACAAAATACCGATACCGACGGGGGGACCGGACACAAAAGCGCCCAGATAAGGCACCCCCGCGAAGGCAGCTTGCAAAGGCTGCTGCACATAGGTTGCGAGCACGGGTCCAAAGACCAGCAGGCCCCACATGCCGTAAACGATGGAAGGAACGGCAGCCAGCAGCTCAATGGCCGTGCCCAGAGGCCGCTTGAGCCACGCGGGAGACAACTCGGTCAAAAACAGGGCGATGCCAAAACTGACCGGCACTGCGATCAGGAGCGCAATGAAGGACGTTGCCAGCGTTCCATAAATCATGACCAGGCCGCCAAACTCTTCCTTGACCGGGTCCCATGTGGTGCTGGTCAGGAAGCCCAACCCGTACTTGTCAATCGCGGGCCACGCGCTGATGGTCAGCGACCCCAGAATGGCGATCAGCATACCCAGGGTAATGAGCGCCGCACCCTTGGCCAGCAAGCCAAATATGACGTCAGCCAGGGGGCCCGACCGGGCCTTTTTAACAGGTGGAGGTTGGCTCATTGCGCGGGATGGCTGTTTTGCAGATTGGCTGGACGGCAAATCGCCGTGCACAAGTGTAGATGACATGGTTACTCTCCCGTCCAAAGCCATTCTGTGGTGAAACGATTTACTTGAACGCGACTGGCTTGCCAGCTGTGTCCTTGATCTCGCCCCACGACTTCTCGATCGCAGCAATCACTGGCTTGGGCATGGGCACATAGTCCAGATCCGCAGCAATCTTGTCGCCATTCTTGTAAGCCCAGCTGAAGAACTTGAGCACTTCAGTCGCGTTGGCTGGCTTGTCCTGCTTGGTGTGCATCAGGATGAAGGTCGCACCCGAAATGGGCCATGCATCTTTGCCGGGCTGATTCGTCAGGATCTGGTAGAACGACTTGTTCCAATCAGCACCCGCAGCAGCGGCCTTGAACGTATCGTCTTCCGGCTTGACGAAGTTGCCAGCCGAGTTCTGCACGATGGCGTAGGTCATCTTGTTCTGCTTGACATACGAGTACTCCACGTAACCCATGGAGTTGGGCAGGCGCGCCACAAATGCCGCCACGCCTTCGTTGCCCTTGCCGCCCGCACCCACTGGCCAGTTCACAGCAGTGCCCTCACCCACTTTGGACTTCCACTCTGGGCTTACCTTGCTCAAGTAGTTGGTGAAAATGAAGGTCGTTCCGGAACCGTCGGCCCGGCGGACCTGGGCAATCGCTGCATCAGGCAAAGGCAATGTGGGGTTCAGAGCCTTGATGGCGGGGTCGTTCCAGCGGGCAATTTTGCCCAGGAAGATGTCGCCCAGCACGGGGCCTGTCAGCTTCAGTTGCCCAGGCTCAATGCCTTTGACGTTGATCACGGGCACCACCCCACCCATCACCGTGGGGAACTGCATCTGGCCCTTGGTTTTCAGGACTTCGTCGGTCAAAGGCATGTCGGATGCACCGAAATCCACCGTCTTGGAGTCAATCTGCTTGATACCACCACCGGAGCCGATGGACTGGTAATTCACCTTGACGCCCGTTGCCTTGTTGTAGTCAGCGGCCCATTTGGAATAGATGGGCGCAGGAAACGTCGCGCCCGCACCGGTGATTTCCTGGGCGCTGGCAATACCAGCAAAACCCATTGTGGAAGCCATGGCCAATGTGAGCATCGGCAATTTGAACGAGATTTGCATTCGGAATCTTTTAGTGGTTGGTTAAGGAATGAGATGACTTTAAGAACTTTTTATGACATACATGTGACAAGACCACCTATTTTGCAGCACCCCTGCCCAAAAAAAATACCCAGAGCATCGCCAGATTTTCAAGAAAATGTCACAAACTTGACATAAAAAGTTTCTACGCTTGCATCTTTCAACTTGCGAGAAACGCCATGACAACGTTTACCTTCCTCTCTGCTACACGCCGCACCGTTTTGGCCGCTGCCTTCGCCGCGACCATGGCGGGCTGCGCAACCACGACTACACCGGTCAACCTGGCGGAAACCATCGCAAAGACCCCCACTTTGAGCACCCTGAGCAGCCTGGTCGCCAAGGCCGGCCTGACCGAGACGCTTAAAACGGGTGGTCCGTTCACCGTCTTTGCCCCTACCGACGAGGCGTTCAAGGCAGTGCCTGCCAGCACCATGGACGATCTGGCCAAGCATCCTGAGAAACTGAAGGATGTTTTGACCTACCACGTCATCCCCGGCAAAACCATGGCCGCTGATGTGAAAAACAGCAATGCCAAGACCGTGAATGGCGCCAGCGTGGCACTGTCCAAGGCCGGAGAGTTCGTCACTATTGAGAGCGCAGCGGTGGTTAAGGCGGACATTGGTGCTACCAACGGTGTCGTGCACATCATCGACACCGTCTTGCTGCCACCCAAGAAGTAACGCGGATTCCGTCCGGCGCCGCTGCCCTGCGCCGGACTTTTGAATGAAATTGGCATCTAGCCCTCGTGGATACTGCGCAAGCAGCTATTAAATTCATAGCATTCCAGCTTTCTCTCTGTGTCTCCATTTGCTCAATACCCTTTGAGCCGCAATCCATGCCTTTTCCCCAGAACCCGAATCGCCGTCTATTGATGGGTGCTTTGGCCACCATGTCCGTCGCAGGTGTCAGCCCGGTTTGGGCCCAGCCGTCGAAACCCTCCTCTCTATCGCGCCACACCACGGTAGCGCAAATCGCTGACATATCAGTGAGTCAAATTGATGTATCCAAAGATTTCCTGGTGGGCTCCCGGGCCGCCTGGCAGGACATCAACTCCCGGGGCGGGCTGCTCGGAAAACCCGTCAACCACCTGGTCATTGAGGTGGACGGTAGCGCAGCCAGCCTGCGTGCGGCAACGGAAAGTCTGAAAGCCCAGAGCCAATGCATCGCCCTCTTCGGCAGTGTGGGCGACCGGGCTGCATCGCAGCTGGCGGGCATGGTGGGCCGCGAGTTGCCCGACCTGGCCCACGTTGCGCCCTGGCTCCAGAATGTGGATTCGGATTCAAGCTCCAACACTTTCCCGATCTTCGCTTCGCGCCAGGACCAGATCGCCCATGCGGTCAAATCCCTTTCGGTCATGGGGGTGACACATGTGGGCGCGGTGTACGGTTCAGTTGCAGAACATGCGGCCTACCGCGAGGGTCTGGAACAAATTTCCAGAACCCTCAAGCTTCCGCTCACGTCCTACAACCCGGCCGCCGACTTGCAGTCCGTAGGCAAGTCCCTCGGTGCCACGAGCCCGCGGGTCCTGCTGTTTGTCGGCGGCACACCGGAACTGCTGCGGTTTACCCAAGGCATTGAAAAGCAGGCGACACAGCGCTACATCATTGCCATGTCCGACGTGAATCTGCAAAGTATTCAGCAAATGGGTGTCACGCGGCTCACTCCGGTGATTGCCACTCAGGTCGTGCCCATGGTGAACTCCAGCCTGCCGGTCGTGAAGGCTTACCGGGACACGCTGGGCCGCCTGTTTGACGAACCGCCAACGCCGCAGAGTCTGGCGGGCTACATTGCCGCGCGTTACACCTACGAAGTGCTGCAAGGCGTTGATGCTCCCCTTACCCGCCTCAGCGCCCTACAGGCGTTCCAACGACGCAGCACCGTGGATCTGGGGGGATTTCGCATTTCGCCGGATCCCAAGGGCCGCAACGCTGCCTATGTCACGCAAAGCATGATTTCTCCGGACGGCCGTCTGATCGGGTAAACCCTGTAAAAATACGGGCGGCGCATGGCCCAGTGCTATGCTCTCGCCCGACCTATCACTCTTACCAGAACACACCGATGCAAAACGGAATCCGCCTCGCTGCCGTGGACTTGGGGTCCAACAGCTTTCGCCTCGAAATCGGGCGGGTAGAACACGGCGACTTTCAGCGCACGGAGTATCTGAAAGAGACGGTGCGCCAAGGCGGCGGGCTCGACGAAGACCGCAATCTGACGCACGAGGCCATGCAAAGCGGCTGGGACTGTCTGGCGCGCTTTGGAGAACGCCTGGCCGGCTTCAAACCCGGTGAAGTCCGCGCCGTGGCCACGCAAACCCTGAGGGAGGCCCGGAACAGAGACGAATTTTTGATACGAGCCCATGAGGTTCTCGGCTTCCCGATCAACGTGATCTCGGGCCGGGAAGAAGCACGCCTGATTTACCAGGGTGTTGCCCACATGCTTCCGCAATCGGGCGAGCGGCGTCTGGTCATTGACGTCGGCGGCCGCTCCACCGAGCTGATTCTGGGCGAAGGGCTGACGCCCCATGTCATGGAATCGTTCCGGGTTGGCAGTATTGCCTGGTCCAAGCGCTACTTCCCGGACGGGAATCTGTCCAAAAAATCGTTTGAAATAGCCGAAATTGCAGCAAAAGCCGTCCTCGACGAGGCCCTGGAAGCGTATCGTCCGGATCGTTGGGACGTTGCCTATGGCTCCGCAGGCACGGTAGGTGCCATTGGCGATGTGCTGGTCGCCGCTGGCTGGCCAGCGGGAATCGTCACGCAGGATGGACTGGACTGGCTGCTTGACAAACTGGTCTCCGCCCAAAGCGTGGACCGCCTACGGCTGGCAGGCATGCGCGAAGACCGCAAGGCCATCATTGGTGGCGGTGTCAGTGTCATGCGTGCCCTTTTCAGTTTGTTGGGCATCCATTCCATGCAACACGCTGCCGGCGGTCTGCGCCATGGCCTGATTTGCGATTTGCTGGGAACAACCAACACCGAAGACGACTTGCGGACCAAAACCGTGCGACGCCTGGCGACCAAATTCGGGGTAGATACGACCCATGGCGAGCGCGTGGGCCGCGTAGCCACGCAACTGTTCGGCAAGCTGATGGCCGAACAGCCCAATGGGATGCACCCAGAGCACGACCGCCTGGTGCGCAAATTGATCTGGGCTGCGCAATTGCACGAGATTGGCAGCCATATTTCCCACAGTGATTACCACAAGCATGGCGCCTACATTCTGGACAATGCGGATGCATTGGGATTTTCGCTCTCAGAAATGCACCGCCTCAGTCTGTTAGTCCTGGGGCACCGCGGCAAGTTACGCAAACTGGAAGCTGCGCTGGAAGACGATGACCTGGTGACCCAGCTGCTGACCCTTCGGCTTGCCGTCATTCTGTGCCATGCCCGACGCGACCCCGACCTCAATGGCATGTCCATTGAGCGCCTGGATCCTTCGGGTCGCAATCTGCAGCTACGCTACCGACGCGGCTGGTCCGATGCGTTTCCGCAATCGGCCTATCTGCTGCGCGAAGAGGCATTGGCCTGGCAGAGAACCCCGTGGGCGCTGAGCATCATAGGTGACTAGACCTGGCGCTCGTACACGCCAGCCCGGGCCTGCTTTGCGTCGTGCTTGGCAAGCGCCGCCAAGTTTGCAACATCTTCCGCCCGTGAGAACCGGCTGCCATCAATTGCGACCGCACCGATAGACACGGTGGTGAATGGGAAAAACCGGTGTACGCCATGGCGATCCTCCGCCTCAATGCCGCCCACTGCCCGCACGGCCTCGTCATACATGCCCATGGCCCGGGTGTTGAAATCCAGAACAATCCGCTCACAGCGCACGCGCCAGTCGGGGCTCTGGAACAGGAGGATGAAGTCATCCCCTCCGACATGGCCCAAAAAGTCGAGCTGGGAATCGCAATGTTCCATACAGACCTGGGCAATCAGGCGAATCATTTCATCGCCACGCCAGTATCCGTAGTAATCGTTAAAAGGCTTGAAATTGTTGAGGTCTGCATAGCAGGCAACAAACCGCACATCCTTCCTGAGCAATCGCTCCATGTGCTGGCTGATGGGAATGTTGCCTGGCAGAAAAGTAAGCGGATTGGCATGGCGGGCCGCTTCAATGCGTGTCTCGGTGACGGAACGCACCAACTGATCTCCGGTACCCAGACCCACATACCGCCCATTTTCGGTCACGATAAAACCGTCGCTCAAATAGCGCTGGTCCTCTGAGGTCAGAATGCCCACCAGTTCATCCACGCTGTGGTCGCGCTCGATCAATCGTGGTCTGAAATTGGCGTTTACCGAGCAGGACCTTCGGCCCCACACTTCACGGTAGTACAGTTTGCTGTATTCGTTCATGAACTGCGCGCGGTTGATGATGGCCACGGGCCGGTCATCTTCCAGCATGGCAATGGCATGCAATGAAGGTGCTGCCAGAAAATGGGCGGCCAGCGCGTCGTTTGTGGAGTCCGTTGTCACCGTGGGCGCATGCACCAACGCAAGGCTGCGCAAATGCCCGCCGGCTTTGGCCCGGCTCAATTCCGGAAAGACAACAATCTGCCTCTCGGCCAACGTTCGCTGGGCATCTGTTCCCAGGTGCTGCAAAGGGGTTCGGTCGGGATGACCCAGGAAATAGCCCTGTCCATAATTGATTCCCAGATCCCTCAGGACCCGCAAATCTTCCTGGGTTTCAATGCCTTCGGCGACCAGTTCGGTACCAAAAATAGCGGCAATTTGCTGGAGCGCCTGAATGGTCTTCAGCTTGTCTCCATGCTCACTGATGTTCTTGGTGAAGTACTTGTCAATCTTGACGACCTCTGGCTTCAGTTGCGACCACAGGCGCAGGCTGGAGCGTCCATCTCCAAAGTCATCCAGCGCCAATGAAATGCCGGCAGACCGTACCTCCTGCACCACCGCGGCCAGCGCATCCATGTCGTCTACCCGTTCGTGCTCGGTGATCTCCAGAACCAGCATGCGCGACAGAACGCCCAGATTGCTGATGAGGTCCAGCAACTCGTCTCGTCCACGCGATGTGAACAACTGTGTCAACACTGCGGCACTCATATTGACGTACAAACGTCCAGGCGCTCGCAGCTGCCCCCAAGTCTTGAGTGCCGACACTACGCAAGCCAATTCAAAATCAAAGCCCAGGGCTTCTTGTGCCGCAGCACGCAGCAGGGCATCTGGCGTATGCAGGGCGGTACCCTGGGGGCCGCGAATCAAGGCCTCATGGGCATGAATGGCACCGTCAGCCAGATTGGCGATGGGCTGAAACACGGGATACAACAGCCCGTTCTGCAAAACCTTTTCAAGTGGACTCTGGCCCGCGGTGACGTAATTCGCGTGCGAGCCGAATTCCCATCCCGCCAATAGCGGCGTGCGGCCCATTGCCATCATGCCGCTCACGCAATGCCCCCTATTCGTTCCACGCTGGCTTGCGGGCAAAAAGCTCGTTTCAAAAATTGACGCAACATAAACACCATCCAAGAAAAGTCCAACGCCCTAATCTAGTGTGTCGCGATGACAGAGATGTGACAGAAGAATTACAACCGCATGACGACGTGCATTAAAACGTCCAAAGCGCGTCTTTTGCAGGGTGAATATTCAACGTTTTATCATTGATCCCACCATTTAAACGATATAAACTATATATATCAATACTCCAGGATTAAAGTCATGACCGTCACCGAAAAGAATGTTGTTCCAGTTAAAACTGCGGCGGCCGATGTACCCCAAGTAGCCGCACCGGCAGTGCTGGTCAAGCCTGTTGTGGCTAAACCCGTTGTTGCCAAGACTGCGACGCGCAGGCCCGTTGCCACAAAGTCCACTGCAGCCAAGCCCGCGGCAAAAGCAGCGCCCAAATCCGCGCCAAAGGCAAAAAATCCGGCTGCACCAAAACCTGCAACCAAGCCCGTTGTCGCGAAGCCGGTTAAAGCAAAGAAACCCAAAATGGTCCGCGACAGCTTCACCATGCCCAAACCCGAATATGTGGTGATGGATACACTGAAATTGCGCGCTGCAAAGTTGACTATTTCTGTCAAAAAGACCGAATTGTTGCGTGCGGGCATCAAAGCCCTTGCGGCGATGGCCGATGCGGCGTTTCTCGCGGCCGTGCAAGCTGTGCCGAACCTGAAAACTGGTCGCCCAGCCAAGTCAAAAGCAAAAGCAAACTAGGCTGCGTTACAGCACTTCGGGAGACTGGACGGTAACGACGACCGTCTGGGCTGTCGCTTCGCGCTCACGGTGGCGTAGCCACCACAGCGCGCCTTTCTTTACCGCGCATTCACTGGCATTCAGGCCGAGCAATTCTGCGATAGCCTGACCTAATAGAGGCTGGTGCCCAACCACCAGTACGCATCCCTTGGCTTGAGGCCATAGGACCAGTTGAAGCAACTCCTCCACGGTGCCGTGCGGGCCCAGTGCCGGGCTCGTTCTGAATTTGCGCCCCAGGGCGAGCGCAGTCTGTTCGGTACGTTTCGCTGGGCTCACCCATATGCGGGCACTGTCTGGCAACTGCCGGTCCAGCCACGCTGCCATACGGGCCGCCTGCTTTTCCCCTCGCGAAGTGAGGGCCCTGGCCATATCATCACCGCCCAGCGGGATCTCAACCGCCTCGGCGTGACGCCACAGAATCAAGTCCATATTCGCCTCAGCTTCCTTAATAACCTTCGCCGTTGAGTGAGTAGCGCGCCATGAGTGCCGCCTGCGCCCCATATGCAGCAGTCGTGCCGTCTCTCTGGATATGGGTATAAGTTCCATCTGCACCCATGTCCCAGGCGTCCACGCCATCGTGCAGATAGGCCACGAGGCACTCATCAACAATCCGCTGGCGTTGCACAGGGTCAGTGACAGGCCAAGCCAATTCCACACGGCGCACCATGTTGCGATTCATCCAGTCGGCACTGGAGAGGTACAGATCCTCGACCTCGCCCATGCGAAAATAAAACACCCGCGAATGCTCCAGAAACCGGCCAATAACGGAGCGCACACGTATGTTGTCGGTATGCCCGGGAACCTGAGCCGGAAGCATGCAAGCACCTCGCACAATCAAGTCAATTTTCACACCGCGCTGGCCAGCCTGGATCAGACCATGGATCAGCGCTTCGTCCGTCAGCGCGTTCATCTTTGCAACAATGCGCGTTGACTTCCCCCGGCTGGCTGCCAGCCCCAATGCGTCGATTTTGGACAGGAGGTTGCGTTGCAAGTGAAACGGCGCCATCCACATTTTTCGCAGCCGGGGGAGCTTGCTTTGACTGGCCAGATGCACAAAGACATGCTCCATGTCGGTAGTCAATGCTGCGTCGGCGGTGATGTGGCTCAAATCCGTATACAAGCGCGCCGTTCGCGGGTTGTAGTTGCCTGTGGACAAATGGCCATAGCGCTTCAGCAGCTTTCCCTCGCGCCGGGTCACCAGCATCATTTTCGCGTGGGTTTTGAGACCCACGACGCCATACACCACCTGCGCGCCAATGGACTCCAGCATTTCTGCCCAGTTGATATTGGCTTCTTCATCAAAACGGGCCTTGAGCTCCACGACCACCGTGACCTCTTTGCCACGTCGTACGCCTTCACGCAGCAAGTCCATCAGCGCCGAGTCCGCGCCCGTGCGGTAGATGGTCTGCTTGATCGCCAATACCTGCGGATCGTTCACCGCTTCGCGCAAAAATGCCAGCACGCCATCAAAGCTTTCAAACGGCTGGTGGATCACGATATCCCCCAACTTGAGCTGCTCGAAAATCGACTGTCCGGGGTTCATCTGCAAGGGATAGCTTGCCTTGTAGGGCGCAAACCCCAAGTCAGGCCGGTCCACCAGATCAATCAATTGGGTCAGGCGCACCAGATTCACGGGGCCCTGCACGCGGTACAGCGCCTGCGCAGGCAATTCAAACTGATTGAGCAGCAGTTCAGACAAATGCTCCGAGCAGCCCGCCGACACCTCTAACCGGACCGCCTGCCCATAGTGGCGGTGCACCAAGCCCTGGCGCAGGGCCATTCGCAGGTTTTTCACGTCTTCTTCGTCGACCGCCAGATCGGAATGGCGCGTCACCCGGAACTGGGAAAACTGTCCGACGTGACGACCTGCAAACAAATCCGCCAGATGCGCGCGAATGACACTGGACAGCGAAACAAACAAGGTACGACCACCCGACACCTTCTCGGACATGCGGATGAGCCGTGGCAGCACCCGCGGTACCTTCACGATGGCGATTTCGTTTTCTCGTCCGAATGCGTCGCGCCCACTCAAACGAACGATGAAGTTCAGCGACTTGTTGGCCACTTGGGGGAAGGGATGGGAAGGATCCAGCCCCACAGGAATCAACAAGGGGCGTACTTCTCTCTCAAAGTACAGCTTGACCCACTTGCGCTGTGCCAGGTCGCGGTCACCATGGGAAATGATCTTGATGCCTTCCCGCTCAAATGCCGGCATCAACTTTTCGTTGTAGAGGGCGTATTGCCGATCGACCAAGCTGTGCAAAGACGCGGCCAGCCGCTCAAAAGACTTGACCGAATAGGGACCCTTGCGGTCGTTGGCCTGGTTGGCCAGCAGATGCGGTTCGGCCCGCACCTCAAAAAACTCATCCAGGTTGGATGACACGATGCAGAGGTAGCGCAAGCGCTCCAAAAGCGGCACGTCATCGCGTACGGCCCAATCCAGAACCCGCTCGTTAAAAGCCAGCAGGCTGTGATCGCGGTCCAGCAGATCCGGCATCCCCAAGGGTTGCTGCATTGTTTGGCTGCGAAGAAGGGACAACATGGACACGACCTTGACTATGACACGACGGTGACGAATTGTTTACGAATTTGATGACATTCGTGTGACAACTCCATGAAGCTCATTCAATCGACCCAACGCAGCACCCGGTCGGGCAGGCACCAGATATCTCAAAAACTGCTGCGAGGCTTGTGTCCAGCTGAACTTCAATGCCCGCGCTCTCGCCTCGTGTCTGGGAATGGCCAGCGCTGCATACCAGGCAATGGACAGATCCGGATGGAGTGCTCCGCCAGTCTGGGGCGAGCCAATCACCTCCAGTGGTCCTTCAACGGGAAATGCTGCTACAGGCGTACCCGTTGCCATGGCCTCCAGCATGACCAGGCCGAAAGTCTCTGTCCGGCTCGGCATGACAAAGACGTCCGCCGCCGCATACACGCGCGCCAGGTCATCGCGCGGCAAGAGCCCTAACCAGCGTACGTGTGGATAGCGCGCACGCAGTGAAGACTCCAAGGGCCCCACACCACAGACAATCTTGGTACCGGGCACATCCAGCTGAAGAAACTCCTCAATGTTCTTCTCGTACGACACACGGCCGACAAACAGGGATACCGGTCTGCACAGAGTACCCAGCGCAGGGTAAACCTCTGGCAATTCCTGGTAGCTGAACAGCTGCACGTCGACGCCGTGAGTCCAATTGCGCAGATTGCAAAAGCCCCGCCCTTCGAGCATTCGCAGAACACTGGGTGTGGGAACCAGCACCCCGGATGAACGCTTGTGAAAGTGACGAAACAGCGCATAACCCATCCAGAGCGGCACCTTCAGGGCAGCCTTCAAAATCTCCGGAAATCGGGTATGAAACGCCGTGGTGAACGCCAAGCCGCGTTGCAGACAATACCGCCGAGCGGCCCAGCCCAAGGGGCCTTCCGTGGCGATGTGGATGGCATCCGGAGCAATGGCATCGAGTTGAAGCGCCAGAGACTTTGCGGGCCGCACGGCAAGGTGAATGCCGACATAGCCCGGGCATGGCCGGGTCGAAAACAGGTCCGGATGAATCACCTCCACCTGATGACCCAATGCCTCCATTTCCCGCACCAGCTCCACCAGCGTGGTCACCACCCCATTGACTTGCGGCTGCCACGCGTCTGTCACCAGCGCAAGCTTCACGCAGGGACCTCCTGCAGCGCCTGTGCAATGACAACCCGGGTGTTGGTGTCATTCCAGTACAGTATTTCCAGCCAGCCATCAAAATGCTCAACCAAAGCGGTGCGGCTTTCAACCCAGTCTCCATCATTGCAATACAGCGTCCCGTTGATCTCACGCATCTCTGCACGGTGAATATGGCCACACACCACACCATGGTGACCGCGGGCACGGGCTTCGTTCGCGACGGCCACTTCAAAATCGGTGACGTAATTCAGTGCTGACTTGACCTTGTCCTTGAGATAGGCCGAAAGCGACCAATACGGCAAGCCCATGCGCGCACGCAATCCATTCAGATAGCGGTTGAGCTTCAGTGTGAACTCGTACAGGTTGTCGCCCAAAAAAGCGAGCCATTTCGCACACTGGATGACACCGTCAAAGTAGTCGCCATGGGTGACCCAGAGAGTACGGCCATCAGCCGTTGTGTGAACAGCGTCTTCGCGCACCTCGATACCACCAAACTGGTGGCCCAAAAAACCACGTGCGAATTCATCGTGATTGCCTGGAATGAAGGTGACCTTGCAGCCCTTGCGCGCCGCACGCAGAAGTTTTTGAACGACATCGTTATGCGATTGCGGCCAAAACCAGCGACGACGCAACTGCCAGCCATCCACAATGTCTCCCACCAGATACAAGGACTCACAGGGGTGTGCCCTCAGAAAACCCAGCAGCGCATGGGCCTGACAGCCGGCAGTCCCCAAATGAATATCCGAGATAAAAATTGCACGAAAGCGGTGGGTTCGGTGCTCGTCTTCCTGATCGTGCTCTTCACTCGCTGGCACGCCACTCCAGAGCGGTGCGAAGGCGTCAAGAGCGGCTCGCATCACGCACCCAGAAAGTGCTTGCGGTAGCGCAGCGGCAGATCCGCAATGCGCATCAGCATGGGCAGATCAGCAGAATTGAAATCCGGGTCCCAGGCCGGTGCGCCCAGCACTTTGGCGCCCAAACGCAAATACCCCTTGATCAGAGCGGGTGGCTCCACGTTCAACGAAGAATCCAGGCGCTCAATGGGCAGCGGCAATCGGGGACGCACATGGTATTCAATGGGCGCCAGATGGGTTTCCTTGACCTGCCGCCAGATACTGGCGGCCAAATCACCACTGACCACGCCGTTGTGCATCATGGGAATGCTGGCACAACCAATCATGGTGTCGAGCTGGTTGCGGACCATGAATTCCGCCAGTGCGCCCCACAGCGCCATGATGACCCCGCCGTGGCGGTGGTCCGGATGCACACAGCTGCGGCCCAACTCCACCATGCGGTCACGCATGGTGCGCAAGCGGGTGAGATCAAACTCGGTGTCGCTGTAGGTGCTCCCTACCCGCTTGGCTTGCACCGGGGTCAGCACTCTGTAGGTACCAATGACCTGCTGTGTAGATTCGTCCCGCACCAGCAAGTGCTCACAATAATTGTCAAACAAATCAATGTCATGCCCGGCGATGGGTGTGTTGAGGCGTGCACCCATTTCACCTGCGAAGACCTCATGGCGCAGGCGTTGAGCTGCGCGCACTTCATCCAGGTGGCTAGCCCAGGACACCACAATGCCATGGCGTTCTGGCTGCGGCTTTGCCACGCCAGCGACCAGATTCCCGGCCCGCCGAGCGTCCGTCGCCGGGGCAATCGTCGTTTGCTCTTTCATGACAGACTCCCTATCGGGCCGTGTGACAGCGCATCCAGCCAGGGTCGGGTTCCCGCCTTGAAGCGAAAACCTCCCGGACTGTTGGCCAGTGCGAGAGCTGTGCAGCGCAGGACGCGCAGACATTGCTGCTCAAAATCGTGAATAGGGTTGCTGAAAGAAGGGTTAAATCCCTTGCTCAGTGCCTGTGTAGCGTCTGAATTGTTGACCATCGTGTTCTCCATCGTGCAAGACATGCAGCGATTCTGGGATGGTCAGATGACGCGATCACGTCATTCCGGTGGCATTTGTGTGACAGTCAACTTGTGCAAATAAGCATCAAATCGGCAAACAGCACTTGATTAACTAAGGGTTTACCCTTATCTTTAACATTGCGTTATTTTTGAAAGGACTCACCATGTCCAAAATTACCCCGTCCGCCGACTGGCCATCAGCTTCACCGGCGCCCGAATCTAACCCCATTTTTCAACCGGATCTCGCGCGGAGTGTGGCCGAGGCCACTGGTATCGCCATGGATGTTTTCGGCCTGCCTTTTGACGTTGCAAGGGCACAGTACGCAAGAGCCGTCCAGGCGGGACTCATCGAACGCTCCATGCTGGCATCCCGGGATTTCTCCCGGGTCCTCAGTTCGATGGAAAAGCTGACACTGGGGCCGTGGGCTCGCCATGTCTGATCCAAAACAAGACGATCAGTGACGACATCCAGAAAAGCTTTGGCCGGCATTGCCTTGGGAATTGCCGCAGTGGCCTGTTTCGCCACGTTGGACACCACCACGAAATGGGTCACCGGCGGCGTTCCGCTGTTGATGGCCTTGTGGTTCCGTTATCTGTTCCAGGCGTTGGCTACCACCCTCACGGTGCTGCCGCGCCGGGGACGGGCGTTGCTGCGAACCGAGCACCCTCGCTTCCATTTAGCCCGCGGCGTGCTTCTTTTGGCCAGCAGCTTATTCGCGTTTCTCAGTCTCAAGTACATGCCTGTGGGTGAGTTCACCGCGATCGTCATGATTACGCCGCTGGTCGTCACGCTGCTGTCAGCCCGCATGTTGGGCGAACGTGTTTCCGCGCTGCGCATGCTGTTGGTGGCGGGGGCCTTTGCCGGCACGCTGGTCATCGTCCGGCCAGGCGGCCAGGATTTCAACTGGACTCTGCTTCTGCCCTTGGCGCTGGTCGCAGTGAACGCCGCATTTCAGCTGCTGACCAGTCGCATGACCCGCACCGAAGACCCTATGACGCTGCAGTTCTACACCGGCTGGGTCGGTACGCTTATTGCAGCGCTTCCCCTGCCGTGGGTCTGGGCTGAAATTGGCAGCCCGCAGCTATGGCTTGGCTTGGCGGTAATGGGGGCCACTGCGACGTTAGGGCACTTTTTGCTGATTCTGGCCTTTCAACGCGCCCCAGCCGCAACCCTGATGCCCTACATGTACACCCAGATCGGCTTCGCCATGCTCGGCGGCTGGCTGATGTTCTCCCATGTGCCAGACCACTGGTCCGTGCTGGGTATCGCACTGATTGCCTTGTGTGGTGCCGCAGGCGCTTTTCTCAGCGTGCGGGAGAGCCGTAGCATCTCCCTTCGGACCTTACAACCCGCGGCTCAGTAGATTTGGGGCACCAGAATATCGTTGGGCACCGGCTGGCGCACATAGTCCTCGTGGCGTACGCGTTGCGGTAGCACGATGGCAGGGTGCGCAACTTCGTTGTAGTCCATCTGACCCAGCAGGTGGCCAATGCAGTTCAAACGCGCTTTCTTCTTGTCATCAGCCGGAACGACCCACCACGGTGCTTCGGGAATATGGGTGCGTTCCAGCATGATTTCCTTTGCCTTGGTGTAGTCCTCCCATCGGCGGCGGGACTCCAGATCCATAGGGCTCAGTTTCCACTGTTTGAGCGGGTCATGGATGCGGCCCAGGAAGCGCAGGTTTTGCTCGTCGTCTGAAATCGAAAACCAGTATTTGATGAGCTGGATACCCGAGCGCACCAGCATTTTTTCAAACTCGGGAACCGTGCGAAAGAATTCTTCATACTGGTCATCATTGCAAAAACCCATCACCCGTTCCACACCTGCGCGGTTGTACCAGGAGCGGTCGAACAGCACCATCTCGCCTGCAGCCGGCAAATGCGATATGTAGCGCTGAAAGTACCATTGCGTGCGCTCGCGGTCGTTGGGCGCTGGCAACGCCGCTACGCGGCACACCCGGGGGTTTAACCGCTGGGTAATGCGCTTGATCACACCGCCCTTGCCCGCCGCATCGCGGCCCTCAAAGACAATCACGACTTTCTTGCCGGTGGCAATAACCCAGTCTTGCAGTTTGACGAGCTCTCCCTGCAGGCGGAACAGTTCGCGGAAGTACTGCCGCCGTGCTTCCTTGTCTTGCGCGGTGAAATCCGGCGAGGCATCCCCCGTCAGTTCGGCCACGGTGCGGTCCTCGAACTCCATTTCCAGTTCTTCGTCGTAACCGTCGATCAAGTCTCGGTGGATGCGGCGCATCAATTCATCATCACTGGCGCTCACGGCTTTCTCCTGCAGATGTTTTCTGATTCGGGAGTTACCAGCTTACCCAGCTCCCATGACTTTTTTGTGACGCCAGCACTGCAATTTCGTGACGAAAATCAACACCGCTCACGCGTTGCAATTGCTGTACTCTTCCCCGGTTATGAATCAGGATTCACTGACCTCACCGCTGCGCGCGCGCTCCGACGTTGAAGCCCAAAATGTCGTTGCCCACTGCCGCGCATTGCGTTTTGCTTGAAAGCTTTTCCCAGTTCACCACCAACCTGCACCTTCTGCGTTTTTCAGATGACTCCGAGGTCGTGCACCAGGCCCGCATCGGTTGGCGACGGTTTCGCACGGTCTTGCGGCTCTTCAAAAAAATATCGGTGGTTCAGAGTGCCCCGCCATGGGAGCCACTGAAACCCATACTGGTTTCGATGGGCGGCTTGCGTGACCTGGACGTAGCCCGAGGGGAAACGCTCCCCCAGTTTGCGCATGACTATGCCGGCACAGACCCAGGGAAACAAGGAAAGTGGCGCGCGATGGAACAGGCCTTGTTACGCACCGCGGACGACCAGCGCCAGGCGGTGCGTATCGCTATGGACGATACGGCAGTGCAGAAAACCCTGCTGACTATCACGCAATGGCTGGAAAATAAGGCCGCTTGGAAGAAGTCCAGCGAATCAAAAAGATACCGGGACAAGTCGTTGCGGCAATGGGCCAAACGCCGGGTTGCCTGTGCGCATGAGCAGCTGCAGACTGCCCGCCGGGATTGCGGCACGTTTGAGCGGCAGCACCGCACACGGATCCTCGCCAAGCGACTGCGCTACAGCATCGAGGCACTGCGCCCGCTGCTACCCAAGCGCTGGTACCAGCAGGCCATAGACCTGCAAATGGACATTGGTACCACACGCGATGTCATGCAGGCAGCCACGATTGCTTCCACGCTGGGCGCAGATCCCGAACTCGTGGCTTTTCTGCGTAACGCTGCCGAACCGGGCTCGGCGCGCTGAAATCAGGTGCGCGCGCGCCAGGAGTGGTAGCGTGAGCGTTGTAGGGCAAAAAACTCAACGACGCCCCAAGCAACACTGCTGAGGACGACCACATGTCTTACCGCATTAGTTCTGCGCTTGTGGCGAGGTTGGCGCATGGGGAATACCACGGGATTGGGAGTGGGAGAGGCCGAGGCTGACCCAGCCATCGTCGAACAGGGAATCGAGCTTTCTTTGCAAGCCCAGGAATTTCCAGATCATGGTGCGCTCCAGTCAAGTCATTGAACGAGCCCCTAGGCTATCGCGGGAATGTGACGTTAGTGAGACAGTTGCACAAACCCTTTTCGCGCAGTATGGAATCATGCAACTCAGGGCTTTGGGCGCTATGCTTGACCGGGAACTCCCCTGCGACCCATACAAAAAAACATCTGTGCAGAAAAAACACCTACCGGAAATGGAAGCGCTGGAGCGGCTGATGGATCTGGGGGCGCAGCACCTCGATGTCAGAACCATGCGCCAGGTTTCAGTGGCAGCCGGGGCATCGCTGCCCGTGTATGCCATCGGTCTGGGCAACCCGAGCCCTGACGTCCCCGCGATCGGTTTTTTTGGCGGCGTCCATGGGCTGGAGCGCATCGGCGCGGAAGTGGTCATTGCCTTCCTGCAAAGCCTGGTGATGCGCTTGCAGTGGGACACCACGCTGCACCGCCAACTGGAGAGTGTGCGACTGGTGTTCATGCCGATCGTCAACCCGGGCGGCATGCTGATGGGCACACGCGCGAATCCCGGTGGCATTGACCTGATGCGCAATGCACCGGTCGATGCCATCGACAAAGCACCGTTTCTCATCGGTGGCCAGCGCATCAGCGCGGGTCTGCCGTGGTACCGGGGCAAGCCGGGCGAACCGATGGAGGCTGAAAACCAGGCGGTCTGTGAGGTGGTTGCATCGGAACTGTTGACGCGCAAGTTCAGCATGGCCCTGGACTGCCACTCGGGATTTGGCGCGAGTGACCGCATCTGGTTTCCCTACGCGCACACCCGAAAACCCATTGCCCATCTGGCAGAAATGCAGGCACTCAAGGATGTTTTCCTGCAAACCTACAGCCACCATCCCTACGTTTTTGAGCCGCAAAGCCTGCAATACCTGGCCCACGGAGATTTGTGGGACCACCTGTATCTGGAGGCCTGTGAAGACCCCGAACGCGTTTTCCTGCCACTGACACTGGAGATGGGATCGTGGCTGTGGATCAAGAAAAATCCCCGTCAGATGTTTTCCCTCAAGGGCATCTTCAACCCGCTGATTGAGCACCGCCAGCATCGCGTGTTGCGACGTCACCTGTCGCTCCTCGATTTTCTGGCGAGAGCCACCTGCAGCCATGAACGCTGGACACCGACACCCGCGATGCGCGCCAAACTGCATGCGGATGCGCTGCGCGACTGGTACGAATAATTCAGCACAAAAACCAGTGCTAGCCCACGTGGAATATGTGCAGGCAGCTATTGAATTGATAGCTGCATTTGAACTTTAGTCCAGCCACTTCTGCATGAACTGCGCATGCCCCATGGCGGGATCCAGCTCGTAGTTGGCAAATCCTGTGCGCTGATAGAGTCGTAGCGCGCCGGCGTTACCCTGCAGCACTTCCAGTGTGAGTTTGCAGGCACCTCGTTCGCGGGCAATGACTTCCGCCAATGCCAGCATGTGCGCGCCCACCCGTTGCCCACGGTGACTGGCCAGCACCGTGACATCGTGCACATTGACCAGCGGTCGGCACGCAAAAGTAGAAAAGCCTTCGATGCAATTCACCAGACCCACTGCCCGATCACCCTCAAAGGCCAGCACACTGAATGCCTGCGGACGCTGCGCCAAGGCGGCAACCAGATGGGCTTTGGCAAAGTCGCTCAGCGCATGGCCGCCGCCCATGGGATCCTGTGCGTAGGCATCCAGCAGTTGCACCAGAGCCGCAGCGTGGACCGGATTGGCATAGTCTGCGCGGACGATGTGCAGCGCCGCCGTAATGGAAGGGGTGGGAACAGGTGTCACGTGGAAGCCCGCTCAGGCTGCCAGCGTGTCGGCAATGCGTTGGGCACAAGCCTTGGCCTGCGCTGCATCACGCGCCTCCACCATCACACGCACCAGCGGCTCGGTACCGCTGGCACGGATCAGCACCCGACCCGTTTCGCCCAACTCGACTTCCACCGCCAAAGTCTCCCTAGCCAGCCCAGGGCTGGCTTTCCAGTCCTGACCGGGTTTCAGACGCACATTGATCAGCGTCTGGGGAAACAGTGTCACCTTGGCCAGCAGCTGCGCCATGGTCTGGCCACTGCGCTGCAAAGCCTGCAAGACCTGCAACGCGGATATCAAGCCGTCACCTGTGGTGTGCTTGTCCAGTGCCAGCAAGTGGCCGGAGCCTTCGCCACCGAGAATCCATTTGTGCTTTTCCAGTTCTTCGAGCACATAGCGATCGCCCACCTTGGCCCGAACAAACTGCACTCCACGGGCCTTCAGAGCCACCTCAACGGCGAGATTGGTCATCAGGGTACCCACGACACCCGGCACATGCTCATCGCGTCCCAGGCGGTCATCTGCCATCAGGTACAGCAACTCATCACCGTTGTACAGGCGGCCATCCGCGTCCACCAACTGCAGGCGGTCGGCATCGCCGTCAAGCGCCACGCCGAAATCGGCCTGGTTCGCCTTCACGGCTGCCACCAACGCCTGCGGATGCGTGGCACCCACTTCGTGGTTGATGTTCAACCCATCGGGTGCGCACCCAATGGCAATCACTTCGGCACCGAGCTCGTGAAAGACTTTGGGCGCGATGTGGTAGGCCGCGCCATGGGCCGCATCCACCACAATCTTCATGCCTTTGAGAGTGAGGTCATTGGCAAAAGTGCTCTTGCAAAACTCGATGTAGCGGCCTGCCGCGTCTTCCAGACGCCGCGTTTTCCCCAGCGAAGGCGAGTCAACCCACACCGGAGCTTCCTCCAGGACCGCTTCAACATCGATCTCCCACGCATCCGGCAGTTTGGTGCCCTGGGCACTGAAAAACTTGATGCCGTTGTCGGCAAACGGGTTGTGGCTCGCGCTGATCACGACGCCCAGCGAAGCCCGTTGCGCACGGGTGAGGTACGCCACACCCGGGGTGGGCAGCGGCCCCAGCAGCACCACGTCCACACCAGCGGAATTGAAGCCACTTTCCAGTGCACTCTCCAGCATGTAGCCCGATATACGGGTGTCCTTGCCAATCAACACGGTCGGACGGGATTCGGTCCTTTTCAGCACACGACCTACCGCGTGCGCCAAACGCAGCACGAAGTCGGGGGTGATGGGCGCCTGTCCGACCGTTCCGCGAATGCCATCCGTACCAAAATATTTTCTTGTCATGTACTCACCTGATTGATTGTTTGTTATCGACTGAATTCGTTGACTGTTAAGGCCTGCGCCCGCATGGCTACCAGCACCTTGAGCGCCTGCACCGTCTCTTTGACATCATGCACTCGCACAACGCTGGCACCCTGCTGAACCGCAAGCAAAGCGGCAGCCACGCTGGGCACCATTCGTTCGTGGGTATCCAGCGTCGCGACAGACCCCAAGGTCTGTTGAGTGACCGCGGCCAGAGACGATTTGCGTGACCACCCCGCGAGCACCGGGTAGCCCAAAGGCAACAGCGCAGTCTGCCGGGCCAGCAACGCGAAGTTTTGCTCCACCGTTTTGCCAAACCCGATGCCAGGATCAATACAGATACGGGCTCTATCGACCCCCAGCCCCCGCAAATCCTGCGCGAGCCGCTCTAAAAATGAGAGCACCTGGAAGACCACATCCCCTTGCATGGGCTTGACCTGCATGGTCTTGGGCTCTCCGTGCATGTGCATGAGGCAAACACCGCATGTGGCATGGGCAGCCACGACGTTCTGCCCGGACAAAACGTCGTTCGGTGCCTGCCAACGCAGCGCCCAGATGTCGTTGATGATGTCCGCCCCCAGATCCAGCACCGCACGCATGACGTGCGGCTTGTAGGTATCCACCGACACAGGAACACCCAGCTTGACAGCATGCCGGACCACCGGTAGCACGCGCGCCAGTTCTTCTTCCAGCGGCACGCCGGGGGCGCCCGGGCGCGTTGATTCGCCACCGATGTCCAGAATATCGGCTCCGTCGGCCAGCAACTGCTCGCAGTGGGCCTGCGCCCTTTGACTAGACCGGTACAAGCCGCCATCCGAAAAAGAATCAGGTGTGACGTTCACAATGCCCATCACTTTGGGCGTGTGAAGGTCAATCAAAAAGCGGCTGGTTTGCCAGAGCATGGGCTACTTCCAAAAAACAAAACGGGGCACAAGGCCCCGTCAGGTCATCAACCAGCCAATCAGGCCACGGTGGGCGCTGGATCTACGGCTACCGCTGGAGCGCCACCACCATCATTATTGCCACCGCCCGAACTGGGGGTACGGGGTGTCCAGTCCTTGGGCGGACGTGGCTCCTTGCCCGCCATGATGTCGTCCAGCTGGTCACTGTCGATGGTCTCCCACTCCAGCAAGGCTTTGGCCATGGCATGCATTTTGTCCTTGTTCTCTTCTATGAGCTTGCGCGCCAGAGAGTACTGCTGGTCGATGATGCGGCGCACCTCGGCATCCACCTTTTGCATCGTGGACTCGCTCATGGTCGTTGTCTTGGTGACCGAACGACCCAGGAACACTTCACCTTCGTTCTCCGCGTACACCATAGGGCCCAGCGCATCGGTCATGCCGTAACGGGTCACCATGTCGCGGGCAATATGTGTGGCGCGCTCAAAGTCGTTGCTGGCACCTGTGGTCATCTGGTTCATGAACACCTCTTCAGCAATACGCCCCCCAAACAGCATACTGATCTGGTTGAGCATGTATTCACTGTCATAGGAATAACGATCTTGCGCTGGCAGACTCATGGTTACACCCAAGGCGCGGCCACGGGGAATGATGGTCACCTTGTGGACCGGGTCGCACTTGGGCAGCATCTTGCCAATCAGCGCGTGGCCCGACTCGTGGTAGGCCGTGTTCCTGCGCTCGCCCTCGGGCATGACCATGCTCTTGCGCTCAGGGCCCATCAGGATCTTGTCCTTGGCCTTCTCGAAATCCTGCATTTCCACCACACGTGCACTGCGGCGCGCAGCCATCAGCGCTGCCTCGTTGCACAGATTGGCCAAGTCAGCACCCGACATGCCGGGCGTGCCGCGTGCGATCACACTGGGGCTCACATCCTGGCCCAGCGGCACCTTGCGCATGTGCACATTCAGAATCTGCTCGCGGCCACGAATATCGGGCAGCGTGACATAGACCTGACGGTCAAACCGGCCTGGACGCAGCAATGCGGCATCCAGAATGTCAGGACGGTTGGTGGCAGCTACCACGATCACGCCCACATTGGTCTCAAAACCGTCCATCTCGACCAGCATCTGGTTGAGGGTCTGCTCACGTTCATCATTGCCACCACCCAAGCCGGCACCCCGCTGGCGACCGACTGCGTCGATTTCATCAATAAAAATGATGCAAGGCGCGTTCTTCTTGGCGTTGTCAAACATGTCGCGCACGCGGGACGCACCGACACCGACAAACATTTCTACAAAATCCGACCCGGAAATCGAGAAAAAAGGAACCTTGGCTTCGCCTGCAATGGACTTGGCCAGCAGGGTCTTGCCGGTACCGGGAGGGCCGACCAACAACAATCCACGGGGAATGCGGCCCCCGAGTTTCTGGAACTTGCTCGGATCTTTCAGGAAATCTACGACCTCCTTCACTTCTTCCTTCGCTTCGTCGCAGCCTGCAACGTCGGCAAAAGTGACCACATTGGTGTTTTCATCCAGTAAGCGCGCCTTGCTTTTGCCAAAGCTGAATGCGCCACCCTTGCCACCGCCCTGCATCTGCCGCATGAAGTAGATCCAAACGCCGACCAGCAGCAACATGGGACCCCAACTGACGAGCAACGTCATCAGCAGTGAGCCTTCTTCGCGGGGCTTGACGTCAAACTTGACGCCATTGCTGATCAAGTCTCCGACCAAACCACGGTCGAGGTAGGTTGCGGTGGTGCGAACCTTGCGGTCATCCGTGGTGACGGCCAGAATCTCGGTGCCGCCCTGGCCCTCCTGAATGATGGCGCTCTTGATATGTTTGTTGCGCACCTCCTCCAGGAAGTCGGAATACCCGACCACATTGGCACCTGCTGTGCCGCGCGAGTCAAACTGTTTGAAAACAGTGAAGAGCACAAGGCCAACCACCAACCACACTGCAATTTTCGAAAACCACTGATTATTCAATCGAAGCTCCAATAGGGGCACAAGTAGAAACACCGTGCATATCTGGTACCCATTTTAGGCGTTTCAAGACGATTGACACGGTATTTTCACAATTTCGGCCACAAGAACAGCATGGACTTGGCAACGATTTCACGCTTTGAGGCCCGAATGTTTCAGGCCGGCACCGACCAGAAAGGTCTCCGAAGACCGGCCGCGTGAGGCCTTGGGCTTGACCGGCTTCACCACTTGAAAAGCGTCTTTGAACCGCTGAACCACGTCGTTGTAGCTGCCTCCATGAAAGACTTTGGCCACCAGCGCCCCTTGCGGCTTCATGTGGTTTTGCGCAAATTCGATTGCCAATTCGACCAGATGCTCAATACGGGCCGCATCGGCCGACGAGATGCCCGACAAATTGGGCGCCATGTCCGACACCACCACATCGGCCAGACGCCCCTGCATGGCCTTTTCCAGTTGCTCCAGCACCTCTGCTTCACGAAAATCGCCCTGAATGAAGGTCACACCTTCAATGGGTTCCATGGGCAGCAGATCCAGCGCAATAATGGTGCCATTGAGGTCCCCCACGGCGGCCCCCGATGGCGACATCTTTCGCCGTGCATACTGGCTCCATGCGCCGGGCGTGCTGCCCAGGTCGACAACCAAATAGCCCGGTTTGATCAGCCCAAATGTTTCGTCGATTTCCTTGAGTTTGTAGGCCGCACGCGCCCGATAACCCTCCCGGTGCGCCAATTTGACGTAGGGATCATTAATGTGGTCGTGCAGCCAGGCTTTATTGACCTTTTTGCCCTTGTTGGGAGTTTTCATTCTGACTTTCTGAGGAACCGGCTCTAGTGCGAGCCATCCAATCAACCGATAATAGCGGTATGCCTCTAATTCAATTGACACCCGCCCAACGCAAAGAACACCGCTCCGAAGCCCATCACCTTGATCCGGTGGTGTTGGTCGGAAGTGACGGACTGACCGAAAACGTAAAAAAAGAAATCAATGCGGCGTTGAACGCCCATGGACTTATCAAGGTCCGCGTGTTCTCGGACGACCGTGCCGCACGCGAAGCCATGTTCCATACATTGGCTGACGAACTCAGCGCCGCTCCCATTCAGCACATTGGCAAATTGCTCGTGCTATGGCGGCCCAAGGTTGAAAAAGAACGTGTTGTCGACGAGGACCGCAAGGCCGGACCACGCGAAGTCAAAGTGTTGAAATACAGCAAACGTGCGGGGCAGCGTCCCGAAGTCAAAACCTTGCGCGTTCTGGGCAACCAGCGCCTCACGGCCGGCGGCAACGTGCGGCGCGCCAAGCCGAAGAATCTGGTCAGCGTCAAGAAACGCAGCCAGACCTGAGTGGTTTCAGTGTTTGGCCAACTTGCCAAACACCACCGCGGCACACATCCACTGCGCCAAATACATCGCGCTGCCCACCTTGTGCCACAGCGCAAGGTTGTCGCGCGACACGATTCTGGGCGCCACACCGAACTCCACCAAGAGTGCCAACAGCACACCGGCTACTACAAAAAGTGTAGCTGCCTGCGCAGTATCCACGGGGGTTAGGACTCGTTTCGACCTAAAGGTCAGCAGTAGCAGCAGGCCACAGACCGTAGACACTGCCGTCTGAATTGAAAATAGTCGCGCAGCTATGGCACCCGCCATAGCCGGGCTTGGCAAATGCACAAACAGCATGGGAACCACAAAGAAACCCAGTGTCGTGAGGCTACCCCACCATACTGCAGCTACCCAAACTGGCAAAGCACGCATCAGATGTACTGCACCGCCACAATTTCGTAGGCTTTTACGCCCCCCGGGGCACGCACCTCGGCCGTGTCACCCTCTTCCTTGCCAATCAGCGCCCGGGCAATCGGGGAACCAATGTTGACGCGGCCAAACTTCAAATCTGCCTCATCCTCACCCACGATCTGGTATTTCACCCGCTCACCGGTCGCTTCTTCTTCCAGCTCCACGGTCGCGCCAAAAACCACTTTTCCGCCGGCATTGAGCTCTGACGGATCGATGATTTGCGCTGCAGACAGCTTGCCTTCCACCTCCTGAATACGGCCTTCAATAAAGCCCTGGCGGTCTTTGGCGGCTTCGTACTCGGCGTTTTCACTCAAGTCGCCCTGCGCGCGGGCTTCCGAAATCGCGTTGATCACCCAGGGACGCTCGACCGTCTTGAGCTTGTGCAACTCAGCCTTGAGGATTTCAGCACCGCGTTTGGTAATTGGAATGGTTGCCATATAAAACTGTAGGAACAGGTATCAAAAAACAGTCATCAGAAGTAACAAGGACAGTACGGCGCTTGCACGCAGCACTGTCCCGGAAAAGCAAGGCTGGATTATGCCAACACTTGAGGCACTGGCCAAACCCGCAATTTATGCGTGAAGCTGTGCATGCATTTCCTGCACCGAAATCACGTCAAGGTGGTCCAGATACTTCATGCCTTCGACCGCAGCTTCCGCACCGGCGATGGTGGTGTAGGTCGTAACCCGCGCAAGCAATGCGGAGGTGCGAATCTGACGCGAATCGGCGATGGCATTGCGGCGCTCTTCCACGGTGTTGATCACCATGGCAATGTCCTGGTTCTTGATGATGTCCACAATGTGGGGGCGGCCTTCGGTGACCTTGTTAACGACCGTGCAGGCCAACCCTGCGGCCACCATGGAGGCCGTTGTCCCCTTGGTCGCTACGAGTGTGAAGCCCATCCCAACCAGCTTGCGGGCGACTTCCACCGCGCGGGGTTTGTCGCTTTGCTTGACGGAAATAAACACCTTGCCAGAGCGCGGCAGCTTGGCACCTGCACCCAGTTGCGACTTCACAAACGCTTCACCAAAGGTCTTGCCCACGCCCATGACTTCGCCGGTCGACTTCATCTCAGGGCCAAGGATGGTGTCGACACCCGGGAACTTCACGAAGGGGAAAACTGCCTCTTTCACACTGAAATACGGTGGCATCACCTCTTTGCCGATGCCCTGGCTGGCCAGGCTCTGGCCCGCCATGCAGCGCGCTGCCACCTTGGCGAGTTGAATGCCGGTGGCCTTGCTCACAAAAGGTACGGTGCGTGAGGCGCGCGGATTGACTTCCAGCACATAAATCACGTCCTTGCCATCCACATTCTGGATCGCAAACTGCACGTTCATCAGGCCCACGACATGGAGCGCGTTGGCCATGGCGGAGGTCTGGCGTTTGATCTCGGTCACCGTCTCGGCGCTCAGACTGTAAGGTGGCAGGGAACAGGCGGAATCACCGCTGTGCACGCCTGCTTGCTCGATGTGCTCCATCACGCCGCCAATGAAGGTCACACCCGTGTTGTCGCGAATACAGTCCACATCGCATTCGATGGCGTCATTCAGAAAGCGGTCCAGCAGCACGGGGGAATCGTGGCTGACCTTGACCGCTTCGCGCATGTAGCGCTCCAGATCGCGCTGTTCGTGCACGATTTCCATGGCGCGGCCGCCCAGCACGTAGCTGGGGCGCACCACCAGGGGGTAACCCAGCGCAGCGGCTTTTTCCAGCGCTTCGGGTTCGGTACGGGCGGTGGCATTGGGCGGCTGGCGCAGCTTCAATTCGTGCAGCAGCTTCTGGAAGCGCTCGCGGTCTTCGGCTGCGTCAATCATGTCCGGGCTGGTACCGATGATAGGCACGCCGTTGGCTTCCAGATCCAGCGCCAGTTTCAACGGTGTTTGGCCGCCGTATTGCACGATCACGCCAACCGGTTTTTCCTTGTCCACGATTTCCAGCACGTCTTCGAGCGTCAGCGGCTCAAAGTACAGACGGTCCGATGTGTCGTAGTCGGTAGACACCGTTTCGGGGTTGCAGTTGACCATGATGGTCTCGTACCCGTCCTCGCGCATGGCGAGTGCCGCATGCACACAGCAGTAATCAAACTCGATGCCCTGGCCAATGCGATTGGGACCACCGCCCAGCACCATGATCTTTTTGTTGTTGGTTGGCTCCGCCTCGCACTCCGAACCTTCCGATTCGTAGGAGGAATACAGGTACGCCGTGTTGGTACCGAACTCGGCAGCGCACGTGTCTACGCGCTTGTAGACGGGGCGCACACCCAGCGCGCGGCGCTTGTTGCGCACAGCGGTGTCGGTCGTCTTGAACTGGCGCGCCAGACGGCGATCCGAGAAACCCTTTTGCTTCAGGCTGCGCAAGGTAGCCGCGTCAATGCGGTCCAGCGCAGTGCCACTGTCGGGCACTGGCAGGCGTTCAATCTCCAACTCAATTTTGACGATCTGCTCGATTTGCACCAGAAACCAGGGGTCGATCTTGGTCAGCGCAAACACTTCATCCACGCTCATACCCTGGGCAAAGGCATCGCCCACGTACCAGATGCGCTCGGGGCCGGGCTCACCCAGCTCCTTTTCCAGCACTTCGCGGTCCTGGGTTTTTTCGTTCATGCCGTCAACGCCCACCTCCAGTCCGCGCAGGGCTTTCTGGAAGGATTCCTGGAAGGTGCGGCCCATGGCCATGACTTCGCCCACCGACTTCATCTGCGTCGTCAAGCGGCTGTCAGCAGCCGGAAACTTTTCGAACGCAAAACGCGGAATCTTGGTGACCACATAGTCGATGCTGGGCTCGAACGATGCGGGCGTTGCACCACCCGTGATGTCATTGCGCAACTCATCCAACGTAAAGCCGACCGCCAGCTTGGCCGCAATCTTTGCAATGGGAAAACCGGTGGCTTTGGAAGCCAGCGCAGAGGAACGCGACACACGCGGATTCATCTCGATGACGACCATGCGGCCATCTTCCGGATTGATGGAGAACTGCACGTTCGATCCTCCGGTGTCCACGCCAATTTCCCTCAGCACCGCCAAAGAAGCGTTGCGCAGAATCTGGTATTCCTTATCGGTCAGGGTTTGCGCGGGCGCCACGGTGATGGAGTCTCCGGTGTGCACGCCCATCGGGTCCAGGTTCTCGATAGAGCAGACGATGATGCAGTTGTCCGCCTTGTCGCGCACCACTTCCATCTCGTACTCTTTCCAGCCCAAGAGCGACTCTTCGATCAGCAACTCATTGGTGGGCGAGGCTTCCAGGCCACGCTTGCAGATGGTCTCAAACTCTTCCGAGTTGTAGGCAATGCCGCCACCCGTGCCGCCCAGCGTAAAGCTGGGACGAATGACGGTGGGGAAACCCAACGTCTTTTGCACCACCCAGGCTTCTTCCATGCTGTGCGCAATGCCCGAGCGGGCCGAACCCAGACCGATTTTGGTCATGGCATCCTTGAACTTCAGGCGGTCTTCCGCCTTGTCGATGGCTTCCGGTGTGGCGCCAATCAGCTCTACCTTGTATTTGTCCAGCACCCCGTTGTGCCACAGGTCAAGCGCGCAATTGAGCGCGGTCTGGCCACCCATGGTGGGCAAAATCGCATCGGGCTTTTCCTTGGCGATGATCTTCTCAACCGTCTGCCAGGTGATGGGCTCAATGTAGGTGACGTCCGCGGTAGCGGGGTCGGTCATGATCGTGGCGGGGTTGCTGTTGATCAGGATGACCTTGTAACCCTCTTCACGCAGGGCTTTGCAAGCTTGCACGCCGGAGTAATCGAACTCGCAGGCCTGACCAATGATGATGGGGCCCGCGCCAATGATGAGGATGCTTTTGATGTCGGTACGTTTTGGCATTGTTACTGCTCTCTACTGGTCAAGGGCCGCGCGGCACACGCTGCCTGAATTACTGAAAAATAAATACTGAATCGCAGGGCTCAGTGCAAGCTCGCTGTGGCCAGCTTCGCGCCAAACCACATGAACAAACCACCCACGGCACCCGACAGACTCGACGACAAACGCTTTCGTTGACTAAAGCCCTGCGCCAGACGCGCACCGGCAAAAATCAATGCGGAAAGGTACACGGCACTGAACACCATGATGATGGCGCTCAAAATCAAAAACGGCACGGCAGGTGTGGGGTACTGCGGATCAATGAACTGTACAAAAAACGACAGCAAAAACAAAATCGCCTTGGGGTTCAACAGGCTGATCAGCAGGGCTCGCTTGAAGGGTTGCTGCAGGTTGGCGGTTGCTTGTGCAACAGCGGCGTCCACGGACACCTCAACGACGCTTTGACTGCGCCACTTGTTGACGGCCGCGCGAATCAGGTTGACACCCACCCAGGTCAAATAGGCCGCTCCCGCGTACTTCACCACCAGGAACAAGGTCGGGTAGGTTCGCAACAGTCCAGCGGCACCCAAGGCCGTGAGCAACAACAAAATGGTGTCACCCAAAAAAACACCGAAGGCGCCCTGGTAGCCGGCCTTGACCCCGCGCACGGTCGCCACCGACAGCACGTACAGCGAGTTGGGCCCGGGCAACAAAATAATGCCCAATGCGCCAATCACATACGTCCACAGGTCAGTGACACCGTAAAAGCTCATGCGCGCTTACCAACTGTTTTTGTCATCTCCTGGATGAAGCGGTCAAACAGGTAGCCGATGTCGTGCGGCCCGGGGGATGCCTCGGGGTGTCCCTGGAAGCAGAACGCGGGTTTATCAGTGCGCTCCAGACCCTGCAATGTGTTGTCGAACAGGCTGATATGGGTGGCACGCAGGTTGGCGGGCAATGTCTTTTCATCTACCGCAAAACCGTGGTTCTGACTGGTGATGCTGACGCGACCGCTGTCAAGGTCTTTGACGGGATGGTTGGCCCCGTGGTGGCCAAACTTCATTTTGAAAGTGCTGGCACCGGACGCCAGCGCCATTATCTGGTGGCCCAGGCAAATACCAAAGGTGGGGATGCCGGTTTCAATCAGGGTGCGGGTTGCTTCAATCGCGTAGTCGCAAGGCTGCGGATCGCCCGGGCCGTTGCTCAGAAAGATGCCATCGGGTTGGTGCTTGAGCACTTCCGCTGCCGGCGTCTGGGCGGGCACCACCGTGACCTTGCAGCCGCGCGCTGCCAGCATGCGCAGGATGTTTTTCTTGACGCCAAAATCATAGGCAACGACGTGAAACCGGGGTGCAGTCTGCTGGCCGTAGCCAGAGCCAAGTGTCCACTCGGACTCCGTCCAGCCATAGCTGGTGGTGCAGGAAACCACCTTAGCCAAGTCCAGACCGGACATGGAAGGCACCGCTCTGGCGGCAGAAATAGCTTTTTCCACCACCGCAGCCGTCACAGTTTCTCCCACTACCAGAGCCAGAATGCAGCCATTTTGCGCACCCTGGGTCCGCAATTGACGTGTCAGCTGGCGGGTATCGATATTGGCAATGGCCACGGTACCCGCAGCTACCAGATACTCACTCAAGGATGCCGTGCTGCGGAAGTTGGAGGCCACCATGGGCAGATCACGGATGATCAAACCAGCGGCATGGACCTTGTCGGACTCGATGTCCTCGGGGTTGGTGCCGTAGTTACCGATGTGGGGGTACGTGAGCGTCACGATCTGCTGGCAATAGCTGGGATCGGTCAGGATCTCCTGGTAGCCGGTCATGGACGTGTTGAATACGACCTCGCCAACCGTGGAGCCTGGCGCTCCAATGGAATTGCCAATATAGACCGTGCCGTCTGCGAGTGCCAATATGGCTGGGGGGGTGGTTCCCTTAAGAGACAAGAGCACTGGGTTCTCCGAGTGGGTTACGGTTACGCCCAAGCGCGCTCAAGAACAATACTTGGCTGCTGTTTTGAAGTAGGGAAAGATGCTAGAAAGGCGCTTGGGACGGCTGATTTCTGGGTAGCCTCTCATTATAACGGAGGGGTGGGCGTTTTCGGCCCCAGCGCCTCCAGAACCTGCTTTGGGATGCGTCGGGGCCGCAAAGTTGCACCCTCCACGCAGCCCACCCGTACCCGCGCGTCGGCCAGCAGCGTGTCGCCGCGCCAGGCCTGCTGCGCGATCAGCATGGAAGCCTGGCCCTGCTCCATCAACTGGACGCTGACGGTCAGCAGGTCATCCAGGCGCGCCGACGCCAGATAGCGCAGATTAACCTCTGCCACGACAAAAATGGCGCCTGTGTCTGCCTGCAAAGCCGCTTGCCCAAAGCCCAAGCCGCGCAGCCACTCGGTGCGGGCGCGCTCGAAAAACTTCAGATAGTTGGCATAAAACACCACGCCACCGGCGTCGGTGTCTTCCCAATAAACGCGCAGGGTGAAAGGGTTGGGCAAAGTCGGCATGGTGGATTATTCAATGGTGAGGTGGACGGGTGGCACGGTCTGCAGATCGCGCATCGCCCCTCATTTTCTTTGATTCGAGCCTGCCCCCCTATTTATGGATAGCTGGTCCTCCTCCGAGCAGAACTTCGATTCCATCACTGGCCAAGTCCTCCACCTGGGCCCTGCCAACCCAAAGCAACCACGTATTCATGACCATTTACGCCGCCAATGTCTCCCGCACCGCCGGTGCCCAGCTTCAGCTGTTCCAGACGGCTGCGCAACCTCAATTACCAAGCAAAAAGCCGCGCAGCCCCCAAGGGGATTGCGATTCCTACTATCAAATTAATAGCAATTTCAATATTCGTCTTGTACCCCGCTTGCAACGTCGTCGTCGGCAGCGGTAACGACGCAAGTGCCGAGGTAACCGCTCTACGGCTGAAGCTCCCCATCCAAGATGGATATTTCTTCAAACGCATCACCCACCCGTAAAACCAGCAGGACTGTCATGCCCCGCTGCTGCGCAAACTCGGTCGCAGCTGGTGCTCCCATGACGAGCAGAGCGGTGGCCCAGGCGTCGGCGAGCATGCAGGAAGGCATCACCACCGTGACCGATGCGATTCGGTTGTCCACAGGGCGTCCGCTCGCCGGATTCATAGTGTGGGCAAAGTGCTGGCCCGCCACCTCGACCCAATGGCGGTAGTCGCCCGAGGTGGCAATGGCCGCATCGACCAGCTCCATCACACCCATGACTTCACGCACGTGGCGCACGGGTTTCTCGATGGCCACGGCCCAGGCATGGCCATCGGGTTTGGTACCCTTGGCACGCATTTCTCCATCGATGCCAACCAGGTATCGGTGGATGCCCCAGCCGTCCAGAGCGCGGGCCAGGGCGTCCACACCGTAGCCCTTGGCGATGCCCGACAGGTCCAGCGCAATGGCTTCTTTTTTTCGCACACGTTGCTGGGCAAGGTCCACTTCCAGCACCTCGCTGGCGGCGCGGTGCGCATGCCGTCCCAAGGCGCGGATCTGCTGCGCATCGGGCTCCTGTCCGGTCGGCCCAAAGCCCCAGGCATTGACGAGCTCCCCCACGCCGATGTCAAATGCGCCCCGGGATTCGATGCCGACGCGCACCGCGGCATCCAATACGGCCAGAAGCTCGGCCGGTACGGCATGCCACTGGTGTGCTGGCGCCGCATTGAGACGGTTCAGGTCAGAATCGGGTTTCCAGGTGGACATCTGGCGGTCCACCTGATCGACGGCCGCCAACAAGGCCGCACCTATGGTGCCAAGGTCAGTGTCGGCCGGCGCAAAAAACACCGCGCTGTAGCGGGTGCCCATGGTTTCACCGTTCAAGGCATGGCGTTGCAATTCAGAAGACATCTTCACGGTAGCGCCCTTGCGCTTTGAGGATCGCCACACTGAGGTTCAAAGGGGCCAGGATTTCATCCAGCGCCTGGGCAATGCTCTTTGCCATGGCACGGCTGCCGCACACCAGCACCTGGCCTTCGCGCTCCAGCAGCTGGCGCAGTTGCGTGGCATCCGCCAGCACGCGGTCTTGCACATAGGCGCCATTTGCGACGCGCGAAAAAGCGGCGTGCAGACCTGTCAGGCGGCCATCGGCCAGATAGGTGTCAAGCTCGGGTTGGTACAGAAAATCGGATGCCGGGTCGCGCCCGCCCCAATACAGGAACATCGGGTGTTTGCCCGTGTTGTTGCGGATGAACCCGGCCAATGGACCAATTCCCGTGCCCGAGCCGATCAGAATCACAGGCGCCTTGCCCGCAGCGGGCCGAAAGTCGGGATGCAGCTGAATGAAGGCATCCATTTGGCCCCCTGGCTGCAGGCCATGCAGAAACTCCGAGCACAGGCCGCCTGGCAGCTTGCGCACACAAATCTCCAGGAACCCGTCGCTCGACTTGCTGGCCAGCGAATAAAACCGTGGAATGGCGCTGCCGGGCGGCACAACTCCGAGCAGATCACCTGCTTCAAAATGCGGCAGCCCATGGCCCCCGAAAAACCCCATCACACGGCTTTTGAGGTCCTGCTGCGGCACAGCCGCAAACCGCAAGATGCTCGTAGGCGCCTGCACGGCTTCGCCATAGTCGGCCCGTTCAATCAACGCAAAGGCATCGGTCCGGGGGCGCTTGGGGGTATGCGCAAGGTTCAGCGCGCGGCCGATCAACTGCCCCACGGCGTTGCCCCAGCGTGTGAACGCCTGCCCTGATTGCCGGTCGATGGTGCCGATCTCCAGGAGCCGGCCCCACCCCTTCGCGAGAAGGGCCGCGTCCACATCAAAGGCGAACTTGCAAAACTGCGGAAACTGCTGGTCACCAAAACCCAGCACGGCAAAGCCGGCTTTGGAAGGGGCTTTGACCTTGCCCAACCGCGCCAGAAATTGGTCAGCTGAGCTGGGTGCATCGCCATCGCCATAAGTTGCTGTGAGGATGAACAGGCGCTCGGCTTGGGGGTATTCGGTGGCCAACTGGTTCATCGCCGCCGTGTGAACACGCAGGCCGGCTTTGCGCAGGGCCTCATGCAGCGTATTGGCAAAGCCCCAGGTGCTGTTGCTTTCGCTGCCAACCAAAATGACGGTGTCCGCCAAATGGGCCCCGCTGTTACCCACCAGGCGCGGCATCGACTGTCGACGCTGCCACCACGTCAAGGCACCTGTGGCACTCAGCAGGGGCACGCTCAACGCGCACAAGCCCAATAACAACCCCAACCACCAGAGGCCTTCGCCGGTGTGGAGCTTATAGATGAGTTCGTAAACTTGGCGAAAACCAGCATACGGCTGGTACGACAGGAGTGCACCGCTGCTGGGGTCGACATAGCCCTCGCCCTGGTCTGTGGACAGCGAATAAACACCGGCAGGGTCGCCGGGGCTGGGGTAAACCAGTTCGCGCAGGTGATTCACATCGGTGGCGATGAGCGCCGGCATTGCAATCATCGGTGCGGCCCGCCCGCCCGCCACTACGGACGGAAAATCCGGCTCGTTCTGCATGCCATCGGGGACCAAGGCAAAAGTGGCCGCCGACATGTATATGCCTGTGAGGGCCGACAGCACTAAGCCCAGCACCACCACGCGCGCCACCTGGGTGTGCCAACGCTGGACAAAATTTCCACGCAGGGGGTCGGCAAGGTGCCGCCATCCGCCCACACGCCGGACCAGCAGCACGGCACCGGAAACTGACAGCACCAGCATGGCCAGCGCAATCAAACCCGAGACTACGCGCCCCGGGGTGTCGAGCAGCCAGGAGCGGTGCAAACGCTTCATCCAGCGCGTGAATGGCGAAACCGTATGGGGCGCAATTCCCTTGCCCGTTTGCGAGTCGACGCGGTCCACCCCGGGCTGCCCATCCCGGCTGTAGTACACGATGACCGACCCCGATGGGGTGCGCTGAATCTGCTCAACGCCTGGGTAATGCTGCGCCACCCGGCCGGCCAACGTAGCAACGTTGATCTGGCCGTCGGCAGGGAGGGTGTTGCCCCATTTTTCCAGCGCAGGATTGAGCGACAGGATCGCACCGCTGATGGCCAGAACCACGGCCAGCAAGGCGACCAGCAGCCCCAGAAATGAATGAAGCCTGCGCAAACCGATTACAGGTCGTAAGTGAAGGATTTGATGTATCCACGCCCTGCTACCGACTTGCTTTTGTCCTTGGTGGTCAGGGGAACGCGCACCTCGGCCGGGTTTTCGCGCTGGTCTTCGACGGCCGTGTCCACGCGGATTTCGTAACCCGCGTCAATCAACGCATCGGCCAGTTCCACCGTGACCTTTAACGTGCGGCCATTGCCCACGCTGGCACCGCTCACCCCGTCAAACTCACTGGCTTTCATGCCACTGCCGCGCGCCCAGTCCCGCAGATGTTTGTAATACTTGGTTTTCTTACCCGCGACCCAGAGCGTTTTTCTGTATTGACCTGCGGCATCGGTTACGTAAATGGCCAGATAGGCACCATTGCCAGAGTAGCTTTGCAATTGGGTCGTCAAAGTCACAGGACGTGCCTGCACGAGACCAGGCAATGCCAATACCCCCGCCAGGCAAAGCGCAGAAGTCAATTTTTTCATCATCCGTTCCTTGGAAAATTCGTATGTGAACATTGTGCTTTCGCTAGATGAAGGCCTGCTTAACACGAAATTTTTTATCTGGAATCTTGGGTGCGCTCGCGGCGCCGTTCACCGTGCTCGTCCTCTTTGGTTTCCATTTTGAGAGCCTTCAGGGAATCAGGCGCATATTTGGCGTTGAAGCGTTTTCCCTGTACGTCGACACCACGCACCTCATAGCAGCCGTCGTCCACCTTGATGCGGTGTACCAGCAAACCCTGCTGCTCCAACTGCTTGCGCAAAACTTCACGCGGCTGCCAAGCGCTCAGGGGCACGTTGCATTCGGTATCCGCCCACACCGCACCACTGGCCAACAGGCCGGCCAGCATGGCCACCGAAAACACAAGAGATTTCATGGTAATTGTCCTGACTTTTTCGCATGCGCAACACGTCCGTTGAGTGTGTTGTAACACCGGTCACTTTGTCCCACTTTGCGTTAGGACAAACGGCGACCTCAACGGTCTTTGTTGAACCAGGCATACCAAGATGGCGCCGCCAAGACCCAATACCCGCAATTTTGGAATTGACCGTCGGTGGTCCGGCCTCTTGGACAAGACTGGTTTGCAACCGTCCAGCTTATTTTCCGTTTGCTGATGTAGTTTCTCGCTTGCATTCAATCCGAGCCTGCCCGCTAAAGAAGCACCCTAAGGTCGCACCACCAAACTGCTCGCATGCAAACAAATCGCCGCCGCCGCCGCCACATTGAGCGACTCTTCGCCGCCCGGCTGGCCGATGCGCACGTGCACGCCAGCCCGGTTCATCAACTCCTGGCACACGCCCTGCCCTTCGTGGCCCATGGCCCATGCGCAGGGATTGGGTAACTGGAGGTTCTGAATCAGGTCACCCTGGTGCGAACTGGTGACCACAATGGGCACCTGCAGCGCCTGCAAGTCGTCCAGGGACACGCCTTCCAGCAGGGTCAAGCCAAAATGCGCACCCATGCCCGCGCGCAACACCTTGGGGCTCCAGAGTCCGGCAGTACCCTTGAGGGCAATCACCTGCCTAAAACCAAAGGCTCCTGCGCTTCGCAGGATGGAGCCCACGTTGCCGGCATCTTGCACGCGGTCCAGAATGACGCTGGCGGCCAAAGGTTGCAGAGTCACATCAGTGGGCAGTTCCAGCACAAAACCGACCCCCGCAGGCGACTCCAGACCACTCAGCTCACGGAACAAGGCCGCCGGAATCACTATGCTTTTGATAGCTGCTCGCGCATATTCCACGGGGGCTAGAGGCCAAAATTCTTCTGAAAATACGGCGACAGTGGGCTTTAGCCCGCGTGCCAGGGCGGCACTGCACAGGTGATCGCCCTCAACCCAAAAACGCCCGGCTTTGCGGTAGGCGGTGTTGTCCTGCGCGACTTTGCGCAACTCTTTGAGCAGCGGATTGTCGCGCGAAGTGATGGACGCGGCCTGTGCCGCAGGCTGGCTCATGCCAGCACCCGGGTCACCGGGCCAAACGTCTTGCGGTGCTGGGGACATGCGCCATGGGCTTGCAGTGCGGCCAAATGCTCTGCCGTGCCATAGCCTTTGTGGCCAGCAAAGCCGTATTGGGGGTATTGCACGTCCAGCTCGGCGCACCAGCGGTCACGAGTCACCTTGGCCAGAATCGAGGCGGCCGAGATTGCCTGCACCTTGCTGTCGCCCTTGACGATGGCTTCGGCCCGCACGTCCAGCACCGGCAGGCGGTTGCCATCCACCAGCACCAACACGGGCTTGAGGCGCAGCCCTTCTACCGCACGGCGCATGGCGAGCAGGGTCGCTTGCAAGATGTTGATTGCGTCGATTTCTTCCACACTGGCCTCGGCTATGGAACAGCAAAGGGCTTTGGCGCGGATCTCATCAAACAGTTGCTCACGGCGCCGGGCGGTGAGCACTTTGGAGTCGGCCAGGCCCGCGATGGGGTTACGCGGGTCCAGTATGACGGCTGCGGCAACCACCGGTCCTGCCAAAGGGCCGCGTCCGGCTTCATCCACACCCGCCGTCAAGCCAGGGGTGTCCCACGACAGGGGCGCTTGTTCAGCGTGCAAGAATTTTTTCGATCGCATCGGTAGCCAAAGTGGGAGTGTCGCGCTGCAGGCTGTGGTGCAGCGCCAGGAAGCGTTGTTGCAAGGCGGCCATTTTGGCAGGCTGGTGCTCCATGTCGTTCAGGCATTGCAGCAAGGCCGCAGCCAGCGCCACCGGGCTGGCCTGATCCTGCAGCAGCTCGGGCACGATGAATTCACCGCTGAGGATATTGGGCAATCCAACCCAGGGCTGCAATTGCTTGCGCCGCATGATTTGCCAGCTGAGCCAGCCCATGCGATAGGCGATCACCATGGGGCGCTTGAACAGCGCAGCCTCCAGCGTCGCCGTGCCACTGGCGATCAACGTCAGGTCGCACGCGGCCAGCACGGTGTGCGACTGGCCACTCACGATTTGCACATGCTCCCGCATGCCCGCCCGGGCTGCTGCCGCCTCAATGGCGGGACGCAGCGCAGGCACGGACGGCACTATGATTTTGATAGCTGCCTGCGCTTGTTGCACAAGCCTTGCAGCCTCAAAGAAGCGTTGAGACAGGTGTTTGACCTCGGATACGCGGCTGCCGGGCAACAGCGCCAGCACGCGGTCACCGGGCAGCAGGCCGAGCGCTTGTCGGGCTGCGGCTTTGTCGGGCTCGATCGGAATAACATTGGCCAAGGGATGGCCGACGTAGGTGGAGCTGATGCCGTGGCGGGCCAGCAACGCGGGTTCGAACGGAAATATGCACAGCACGTGGTCCACGCTGCGACGAATCTTTTCCACCCTTTCGGCCCGCCACGCCCATATGGACGGGCAAACAAAGTGGACGGTCTTGATACCCTGCTCACGCAGGTTGCGCTCCAGATCCAGATTGAAATCCGGCGCATCCACACCAATGAAAACATCCGGCCGCGACGCCAGCAGCCGCGCCTGCAGTTGCTTGCGAATACCCACGATTTCACGATAGCCTCGCAGCACTTCCCAACCATAGCCATGCACCGATAACTTGTGGTGCGGCCACCAAGCGGCAAAACCATGGCGCTCCATCCTGGGACCACCAATGCCCCCCGACACCAGAGCGGGCCAGCGGCTGCGCAATCCCTCCAGCAGCAATCCGGCCAACAGGTCGCCGGACGTCTCACCGGCAACCATCGCAACAAAGGGTGGGGTTTGCGGCGCTGGGGCCGCGGATTCGGGCAGCGCAGCGTGCATGACCGGGGGGCTAGCGAACGATGCCGCGTTGCGGAGAGGTCTTGTCCAGAAAGGACTGCATCATGGCCACGTCGACGGCCGTATCCGGGTGGCTCAACGCCAGCTCGGCAATACGGGTTCGCGCCTGATCCAGTGTCAGGTCGTCGCGATACAAGGCCTTGTGCATGGCCTTGACACCCGAAATGCGTTCCGGTGACCAGCCTCTGCGGCGCAAGCCTTCGAAATTCATCGACCGTGCCGCTGCCGGTTGGCCCTGGCACATGACAAACGGTGGCAGATCGGCAAACAGCAGCGAACACATGGCCGTCATGCTGTGCGCACCCAGCCGAACAAACTGGTGCACGACCGTAAACCCACCCAAAATGACCCAGTCATCGACCTGCACGTGTCCCGCCAGCTGGGAATTGTTGGCAAAAATAGTGTTGTTGCCCACCAGGCAATCGTGCGCCAGGTGCACATAGGCCATTATCCAGTTGTCGTTGCCGATCTGGGTCACGCCGGTATCCCCGGGTGACCCAATATTGAAGGTACAGAACTCCCGGATCGTGTTGCGATCGCCAATGCGCAACTCACACGGCTCACCCGCGTATTTTTTGTCCTGCGGAATGGCGCCCAGCGAATTGAACTGAAAAATACGGTTGTCGCTGCCAATCGTGGTGTGTCCCTCGATGACGCAATGGGGACCAATCGTTGTGCCCGATCCTACTTTCACATGCGGACCAATGACTGTGTAAGGGCCCACGGAAACCGTGCTATCCAGTTCTGCCGCTGAATCAACCAGGGCCGTCGGGTGAATCAACAACACCTTGTCCACCTTATGCACCTTGTGGGATGGCGCGCATGGCGCAGGTCAACTCGGCTTCCACCGCAAGCTCACCTGCCACGGATGCCCTGCCCTTGAACTTGAATATTCCGGCTTTCATGCGCAGCAATTCAACATCAATAATCAACTGGTCACCGGGTTCGACCGGACGCTTGAAGCGGGCACCATCGATACCGGCGAAGTAGTACACCATCTCGTCGTTCGGAGTGGTATCCAGCGCGTCGAAGGCCAGCAGCGCTGCCGCTTGCGCCATGGCTTCGAGCATCAACACACCTGGCATGACCGGACGGTGGGGAAAGTGCCCTTCAAAAAACGGCTCATTGATCGTGACATTCTTGAGTGCCTTTATCGTTTTCCCCTTGTCCAGTTCCAGAACACGGTCCACTAACAGGAAGGGATACCGGTGCGGCAACTGCTTGAGAATTTTGTGAATATCCATCATGATTTGATCTCTTTTTCTATCGTTTTTATTCGGTCGCGCAAGGTGTGCAACTGCTTCAGTGTTGCTGCATTGCGCTCCCATGACGCGTTGTCATCAATGGGGAAGATTCCGGTGTAGTGCCCGGGCTTCGAAATCGACTTGCTGACAACAGTAGCGGCCGAAATATTGACATGGGCACCAATCGTCAGGTGGCCCAGAATAATGGCGCCGCCACCCACTGTGCAATTCGGGCCAATGGTTGCGCTACCAGCGACACCCACACAGCCTGCCATCGCGGTATGCCGACCCACGCGCACGTTATGACCAATCTGAATGAGGTTGTCCAACTTGACGCCCTCTTCAATCACCGTATCTTGCAGTGCCCCACGGTCAATACACGTATTGGCGCCAATTTCCACGTCATTGCCTATCTGCACGGCACCGAGCTGCTCAATTTTTTCCCATGCTTCGCCATTGGGAGCGAAACCAAAACCATCCGCTCCGATGACAACTCCAGGATGCAGGATGCAACGCTCGCCGACCACGCAGTCTTCTCCCACCGTCACTCTGGATTTGAGCACGGTGTCCGCACCAATATGTGCGCCGCGCTCTACTACGCACAAGGGGCCAATGGAGGCGGTGGGATGAACCACGGCAGCGGGGTCGATGACCGCACTGGAATGGATCGCAGGACCAGCCAATGGAAGGATCCTGCGCTTCCAAAGCTGGGTGAGTCTGGCGAAATACAGATAGGGCTGATCACTGACGATGCAGGTGCCACGTGAGAGGGCCGCAGACAGCAATTGCGGACTCACAATGACGCACCCCGCCTGGGATGCCGCCAATTGCTGTTGATAACGCGGATTGCTGAGGAAACTTAGGTCATTGGCCTTAGCCGTCTCGAGCGACGCCAAGCCCGTTATTCGTATGGAAGCGTCTCCGTGAAGTGTGCCACCCAAGGCTTCCACCACAGAAGCCAGATCAAGCTCCATACTGCAACCTCTATCGACCGATGCCTACTTGCTGGCGCCGTTGAGAATCTTCAGCACTTTGTCTGTGATGTCGTGCTTGTTGTTGCTGTACACCACACCCTCGGAAAGCACCATGTCGTATTTCTCCGCCTCAGCCACTTGCTTCATAGCCTTATTAGCCTTGTCCAGTACTTGTTGCAACTCTTCGTTGCGACGACCATTCAGGTCTTCCTGGAACTCGCGCTGCTTGCGCTGAAAGTCACGATTCAATTCAGCGAACTCCTTTTGACGGCTCAAGCGCTGGCTTTCCGTCAAAGTAGGAGCATCGCGCTCAAACTTGTCGCTAAAGGACTTGATTGATGCTTGCTGATCGTTCAACTCTTTTTGGCGCTTGGAAAACTCCTGCTCAAGTTTGGTTTGCGCAGCTTTTGCCGGACTGGATTCGGTGATGATGCGCTGATTGCTGATGTAGGCGATTTTCGAATCCTGGGCCATCGCTCCCACCGCAGCCAGAGTCAGCAGCAAACCCACCCACAATTTTGTTTTGAATGTCTTCATTAGAAAGTTGTCCCAATCTGAAATTGCATACTTTGAATTTTATCGCCATCGAACTTGCTGATCGGTCTGGCAAAAGCAAGCCGCAAAGGGCCTACAGGAGAAATCCAGCTGATACCAATGCCAACGGATGTCCGCAGGTCGCCGAACTGAATGCCCTCGTCTGCGCCAAAAATTCCGCCCGCGTCAAAAAACCCATACATGCGTAAAGTACGGTCATTACCCCCCCCCGGAAGAGGTGACAGTAACTCGGCATTGAAGTTGATCTTCTTCGATCCGCCCGTTGCGGTTTGTCCCGCTGCCCGCTGTGAAGCTGTAGTCAGGCTTCCCTGCTCGAAACCACGCACCGAACCCAATCCGCCGGAGTAGTAGTTCTTGAAGACGGGATACGACAAACCATCAGTGCCCGCTCCCAACGACAACTCGCTATTGAACGCAGCGGTCACCTTCTTGGAAACAGGGAAAAACTGCTGATATTGAACGGTTCCGCGCACATAGCGCAACTCCCCGCCCACGCTCCACTCACCATTGGTTCGAATCAGTTTGCCTGCACTCGGGACCAAAGCGCTGTCACGCGTATCGCGCGCCCAGCCAACCGTCAACGGGACCGCATTGGTGGTATATCCAAACTGATTGGCGAAGTCCTGGTACACGGTGGGCAACAAGGTTCCCGGCACGATGGTGGTTCGGTCTACTCCGGCACCTATGTATACCGTATCTGTGTCGGTAAAAGGCACGCCAAATCGCAAACTGGCCCCGGTTGTCTCGATGGAGTAGCTGTCAATGTCGGTATAGGGCTTGGAATTCCTTTGGTACACATCAATCGTGCGGGATATACCATCCTCTGTGAAATAGGGATTCGTCGTATTGAAAACAACGGTTCGGTTGTATTTGCTGGTATTCAACTCCACGCCCAACGAGTTGCCGGAACCGAATGCATTGTCCTGCTTGAATCCAAAGGTAAAGCCCAATCCCTCTCCGCTGGACAGACCCGCTCCAAGACTCAGGCTGCCAGTGGGCTTCTCCGCTACAGATACCGTCAGGTCAACCTGATCGGGTGACCCCGCAACCTCTTGCGTTTCGAGCGTTACTTCCTTGAAAAAGCCTAATCGGTCCACCCGGTTGCGTGACTGGCGAATTTTCTCGCCGTCGTACCATGCCGCTTCCAGCTGCCTGAACTCACGCCGTATGACCTCGTCCCGAGTCCGGTCATTGCCAGCAACATTGATTCGCCGCACATAAACGCGACGCGAAGGATCTGCTTGCAATGTCACTTCAACACGGTTGGTTGAACGGTCAATGTCAGTGCGTGCCTCGGCCCTGGCGAAGGCGAAACCAAAGTTGCCAAAGTAGTCAGTAAACGCTTTGGTGGTTTGCGTGACTTGGTCGGCGTTGTAAGCCTCTCCAGCCTGAATGGTGATCAGAGATCTGAATTCTTCTTCCTTGCCCAGGAAGTTGCCCGCGAGCTTGATCTTGGAGACAACGAATCGTTCACCCTCCGTCACGTTAATGGTGATGCTGACATCCTGCTTGTTGGGGGAAATTGCGACCTGTGTCGAATCAACCTTGAACTCAAGGTATCCACGCGTCAAATAATAGGAACGCAACGACTCGATATCTGCGTTCAACTTGGCCCGGGAATAGCGATTTGACTTCGTGTACCAACTTAGCCAGCTACCCGTATCCTGATCGAATAATCCCTTCAGAGTTGACTCTGAAAACGCCTTGGTTCCGACAATCCGGATGTCGTTGATCTTGGCCGTATCGCCTTCTACAACCGCAAAGCTCAGATTTACCCGATTTCGCTCAATAGGAGTCACTGTCGTAATCACTTCCGTCGCATACATGCTGCGATTGATGTACTGACGCTTCAATTCCTGCTCAGCCCGATCAACCAATGCTTTGTCGAACGGCCGTCCATCTGCCAGACCGATATCGCGAAGGGCCTTTTTCAACACGTCTTTGTCAAACTCTTTCGTTCCAGTGAACTCAACATCGGCAATGGACGGCCGTTCTTCAACGATGACCACCAGCACACCGGCATTGACCTCAATGCGAACATCCTTGAAGAGACCTAATCCAAACAGCGCGCGAATGGAGGCTGCGGCCTTTTCATCGCTGTACATATCCCCGACCCTGACAGGTAACGAGGCAAAAATGGTTCCAGCCTCGACCCGCTGCAATCCCTCGACACGAATATCGCGCACAGCAAAAGGCTCCACGGCCCAAGCGACCTGCAAAACCACCAGTGAAGCCACAGCGACACCGGTACGATGCAAAAAACTACGATCAAAGTACATTTTTTAATTTAATTGCGCCGGAATTCCACTGGAAATTCAGACGATCAACCCAACAAACGAGTCAGGTCATTGAAAACGGCGACGGACATCATCAATAGCAAAATGGCCACTCCCATTCGCTGCAGCGCGTCCATCCACGATTCTGACACGGGCTCTCCGGCAAGCAACTCCCAAAGATAATACATCAGGTGTCCACCATCCAGCACGGGCAGCGGTAACAGGTTCAAGACCCCCAAACTGATGCTGATCAGAGCGAGAAACACTAAAAACTGAGAACCACCCATGGCAGCCGACTTTCCAGCGTAATCAGCAATGGTAAGCGGCCCGCTCAGATTTTTCAGAGATGCATCTCCAATGATGATCTTGCCCATCATCTTCAGTGTCAGAACAGACACCTCCCAAGTCCGCCCTAACGCCCGCGCTAAACCATCAACCGGACCATACCGCACCGTTGTAAAGACCGGGAGGGTTCCGATGTAGGCCCCGACTCGTCCAACGGACCCATCGACATCTTTTTCAATCTTTGGCTTCACCGTGATGGTGATTTGACCTGTTCCACGCTGAACCAGCCAGACCTGCGGCATCGGAATTCCGCTCTTGCCCGACTGGCGTATCAATTCGCGCAACTGCGCAGCATCGACAATGCGCTTTTCATCCACCCGCAAGACCAGGTCTCCAGTCTGCAATCCGGCGCTTCTCGCAGCTCCGTCTTCTGACAACTCACCCAACTTTGCGTGTGAAAATGGACCCAGCACACCAATGTCCCGAAACAACTGTGCATCCGCATTACGCGCATCAACACCGCTCAGTGTCAAAAGAGCCTGCTTTCGCTGATCTACACCCTCAGGTGAAAACTCAACTTGCAAATTCTTTCCTGCCAGCACCCCACGCGTGAGCCACCAACGAAAATCATCGAATGAGACGACGTCTTCAAGTGCGTCCCCCTCAAAACCTGCCTTGGTGATCCGCTCGGCGCCCGTAAATCCGGCTTGTGCAACTACCGAGCCCGCGAGTGGTTGTGCCAGCACGGCTTGCGGTTGCTCGACGCCCATCCAATTAACCAAGGTGTACAGGACCACTGCGAATACCAGGTTCGCCACTGGCCCCGCCGCAACAATCGCTGCCCGACTCTTGAGTGGCTGGGTATTGAAGGCTTTACACCTTTCATCCTGTGCCACAGGGCCCTCCCGCTCATCCAGCATCTTCACAAAGCCACCAAATGGCAGCATTCCCACCACAAATTCAGTGCCTGAAGTTTGCGAGCGCCAGCCCCACAATTTAGGACCGAAACCCACTGAAAATCGCAAAACTTTTACGCCACACACACGGGCTGCACCATAGTGACCCAACTCGTGTACAGCGACCAAAAGGCCGATGGCAACAACGAATGCAACGAAGGTCAGCATGTCAACAACCCAGGGGGATCAATCAGCAAACCGTGCTATCGCGTCTTCAGCCGCTCGGCGCGACAGCTGATCAAGCCCCAATAAGTCAGCCAAGGATCCCGGTGGCTGAGGGCTAACCCTGTTCAATGTTTCTGTGTTCACACTGTGAATCTGGTCATAGCGGATCCTGCGCTCCAAAAATGCAGCTACGGCAATTTCGTTGGCAGCATTCAGCACCGCTGTGGTCCCTGCCGGAGCCCTCAAAACAGCCCAAGCCAAGTCCAGTCCCGGGAATCTCTCTTTATGCCCTTCAGTATCGAGTGCTTCAAACGTCAAACCAGACATAGTTGAAAAGTCTAAAACTGAAGCTCCCGACGTCACGCGATCCGGCCAGGACAAGCCATAGGCAATGGGGCCACGCATGTCAGGAGTACCCATTTGGGCGATCACTGAATGGTCCACGTATTGAACCATTGAATGAATAACGCTCTGGGGATGTATCACAACCTCGATTTTGTCGGGTGCCATGCCAAACAGGAATTTGGCCTCAATGACCTCAAGCGCCTTGTTCATCATGGTTGCAGAGTCGACAGAAATCTTGCGCCCCATTACCCAGTTTGGGTGAGCGCAGGCCTCTTCCGGAGTAACGTCCCGCAGTGTCTTGGGATCTCGGGTCCGAAACGGGCCACCCGACGCGGTGAGAATGATTTTGTCGACACGAGCGCCCCAGTCCCGCGGATCTTGCGGCAGTGACTGAAAAATTGCCGAATGTTCACTGTCAATTGGCAATAAGGTAGCACCACCAGTAGCAACAGCATCCATAAAAAGTTGCCCCCCCACCACGAGCGCTTCTTTATTGGCGAGCAAGAGGCGCTTGCCCGAGCGAGCAGCTGCCATGCAAGGAGCCAGTCCTGCGGCACCAACGATCGCCGCCATGACGATATCGACCAATTCATGCTCGGCAACCATTTCAATCGCGCTGGCACCCCAAAGGACTTTTGTGCGCAATCCGGTGGAGCGGCATATCGCCTCCAATTGGCGTCCATGGGCTTCACTGGCCATGACTGCACAAGCCGGCTTGTGCTTGGCACACTGCGCGGCCATGGCATCTACGCTGGTAGAGGCGGTCAGCGCAAAGACCTCAAACCGATCAGGATGCCGCTCGATTACATCCAGCGTATTGACACCAATGGAGCCTGTAGAGCCCAACACCACAACCCGCGATTTTTCAATATTCATAGTGTGACGAGCATCATCGCAAGGGGCAGAATCGGGAGCAAAGCATCCACACGGTCAAGCACACCCCCGTGACCGGGCAACAACGCACTGCTGTCCTTGACGCCGGCGCTGCGTTTGAAAAGTGATTCCACCAAATCTCCAACAACACTCATCATTGCCATGAAAACCACGGCGAGCAGCAAAAATGGGACACCAAAATTACCCAATCGGGTGTAAATGCTGGATTGCCCCTGAAGGCCCACATGGTCCAGGCTGCGCCACAGCAACGCGCAAATCACTACACCTATCATGCCACCACAGACACCCTCCCAAGTCTTGCCAGGGCTAATGGTGGGAGCCAATTTCTGTTTAAAGAATCGACCGCCGAACAGGCGACCAGAAAAATAAGCAAATATGTCGGCAATCCAGACCAACACGAGTACCGAAAAAAGAAAGTTGACGCCCATCATGCGGGCTTGGACGACGGCAAGCCAGGCTACCCAGAGCGCGAAGACACCTCCCGCTAGACGTAACAAACGTGGCACTGCAGACCACCCCTTGACTCCGACATACAGAAGCCAGGCGCCAAGAACAACCCACGCGCTTCCGGCAATCAGCCAAAGCAACCTCTGCGGCAAATAGACAAACCCGGTAACCCAGGAGGCAACGCATAGCCCCGCGCAAAGCGCTGATACGGCGAGGGAAGTCAATGGCTTGCACAGGTTCAAATTAGCCCACTCCCAAGCACCTGCGGAAATCAGAATCACCGTGATGACGCCAAAAGCCTCGGGTGATGGGTAGAAAACTGATGGAAGCAAAATAGCCAGCAACACCAGAGCGGTAATGATTCTTTGCTTCAACATGGGCAATCCTTGATTAGGTCCGGGTCTCAACAACAGCAGCGACCTGGTCCGAGGTTTTCCCAAATCGGCGTTCGCGCGAAGCATATTCAACCAGGGCTTTGTCCAACGCAGATTCGTCGAAATCTGGCCAAAGCAACTCACTGAAATGCAGTTCTGAGTAGGCTGCTTGCCAAAGAAGAAAATTGCTTAGTCTTTTTTCACCGCCGGTACGAATCACCAGATCGGGATCGGAACAATATGCCATTGACAAGGCTCTGGACAGGCTATCCTCCGTAATAGGCTGTCCAGCGGCTGCCAAGCGAGCAGCAGCAGTTGCAATGTCCCATCGACCGCCGTAGTTGAAACAGACATTCAGCACTAGCCGGGAATTCATCGCGGTCGCTGACTCCGCCTCTTGCAGACCTTGCCTGACGCGCGCAGACAACGCATCACGAGCGCCCACAAAATGCAGCTGTACACCATCACGCTTGAGTTGTGACACTTCTCGCGACAACGCCATCACCAGAATATCCATCAGACCCGACACTTCCTCCGCAGGTCGATTCCAGTTTTCCGAAGAAAATGCAAACACAGTCAGCACCGCGACACTGCGCCGGGCACACGCGCTGACCATTCGCTTCAGCGTTTCTACGCCTTGCTTATGACCGGCAATTCTGGGAAGGAATCGCCGTGATGCCCAGCGCCCATTTCCATCCATCACGATAGCTACATGGTGAGGTACAGCCACCGGATCTGTCATATCAACAATCAAATCAGGAACGAGATATGTCCGAGTCAAACCGCCATGATGTCGTGCTCTTTGGCTGTTACCAGGCGATCCACATCGGTAATGTGCCTGTCGGTAAGCTTCTGGATTTCCGATTCAGATCGTTTCTGATCATCTTCAGAAGCGACTTTGTCTTTCACCAGCTTCTTGACGGCCTCGTTTGCATCGCGCCGGAGATTGCGTATGGCGATTTTCGCATTTTCACCTTCGCCGCGAACGACTTTGCTGAGCTCACGTCGACGCTCCTCGGTCATTGCCGGCATGGGAACACGTATCAGGTCGCCCATGCTTGACGGGTTCAAACCAAGATCGCTGTCGCGAATGGCTTTCTCAATTTTGGCAGCCATCCCTTTTTCCCAAGGTTGCACGCTGATAGTGCGAGCGTCCAGCAGGGAAAGGTTGGCAACCTGGCTAATCGGTAAAAAGGAGCCGTAGTAATCCACCTGCACTGAGTCCAGCAAGGCGGGATTGGCGCGCCCAGTCCGTATTTTTGTGAGGTTGTGCTTGAATGCCACTATGGACAGATCCATTTTGGATTCAAGATTTTTTTTGATTTCATCGGTTGCCATAGTTCCCCCTCAGCTCATCAAAGTCATCGAAAAAGCACTAAACCGCTTGTCAAACGTGAACAAGCGTACCTTCATCCTCACCCAAAACCACGCGCTTGAGTGCACCGTGCTTGAAGATTGAAAAAACCTTGATCGGAAGTTTTTGATCCCTGCACAGCGCAAACGCGGCCGCATCCATAATCCCCAGATTTTGCGACATCGCATCATCGAATGAGATTTTTGCGTAGCGGGTTGCGTGTGCATCTTTTTTGGGATCAGAGGTATAGACTCCGTCCACTTTAGTGGCCTTGAGGACTATTTCCGCTCCAATCTCAGCCCCCCGCAAGGCAGCCGCGGTGTCAGTCGTAAAGAACGGATTCCCCGTTCCTGCGGCAAAAATCACCACTTTGCCTTCTTCCAGATATTGAAGCGCTTTGGGCCTCACGTAAGGCTCGACTACTTGCTCAATACCGATAGCGGACATCACACGGGCAATCAGGCCAGCCTTGTTCATCGTGTCGCCCAAGGCCAACGCATTCATGACCGTTGCAAGCATTCCCATGTAGTCAGCGGTTGCACGGTCCATTCCAACCGATCCACCGGCAACGCCCCTGAAAATATTACCACCGCCGATAACAACGGCCACTTCAACCCCCAGTCGGGTCACCTCGGCGATTTCGTCAACCATACGCACGATAGTGTCCCGGTTGATGCCAAATTGGTCGTCACCCATCAGAGCCTCGCCCGACAATTTCAGCAAAATTCGCTTGTATGCTGGCTTCTCTTGATTCATGGATGACTCCCGATGATGCATGGTTTCAGGGCTGGCGCTTTCGAGCTGTTGGCGATCAAGCAGCCTGCTTTGACGCTGCAACCTGAGCAGCTACTTCGGCAGCGAAGTCGTCTACTTTCTTTTCAATGCCCTCACCCACAACGTACATGGTGAACCCCTTAACGGTGGTACCGGCAGCCTTGAGCATTTGCTCGACTGTCTGCTTGTCATTCTTGACAAAAGACTGATTGAAAAGCGACACCTCCTTGAGGTATTTCTGGACACCACCATCGATGCGCTTGGCAACAATTTCTGGTGACTGCACTGGCTTGCCTGCAGCGGTTGCCACTGAAGCGTCTTCAGCCGCCTTTGCCGCTGCAACAGAGCGCTCACGCTCCACCAGCTCGGCAGGCACATCGCCACTGGACAAGGCAACAGGCTTCATTGCCGCGACGTGCATTGCAACATCTTTTGCAGCAACGTCATCTCCCTCGAACTCCACCACAACGCCGATACGCGTGCCGTGCAGATACGACGCGAGCTTGGCACCGGATGCAAAGCGCTTGAACCGGCGAAAGGTCATGTTTTCGCCAATTTTTCCAATCAAACCCTTGCGAACATCTTCCAGTGTCGGTCCAAAGCCATCCTGAGAATATTCCACGGCACCCAACGCTGCAACATCAGCCGGATTGTGCTTCGCCACCAGGGCAGCAGCAGCATTGGCCAACGAGAGGAAGCTGTCGTTTTTGGTCACGAAATCAGTTTCACAATTGACTTCGATCATGGCACCAACGGCACCATCCATATGGGTCGTGACAACGCCTTCTGCAGTGATGCGCGCAGCAGCCTTGCCAGCCTTGCTTCCCAACTTCACACGCAGCAATTCCTCCGCTTTGGCCATATCGCCATCAGCTTCAGTCAAAGCTTTCTTGCACTCCATCATTGGTGCGTCAGTTTTTCCACGCAGTTCAGCGACCATGCTTGCGGTAATTACAGCCATCTTGCTTCTCCGAAAATCGTTTCAATATTTCAATAAAGACTAAAAAAAAGGGGCCACTAAGCCCCCTTTTTAGGGCGAAAGAAACTTCAGGCAGAAGCTTCGCTCACCTCAACAAACTCATCCTTGCTTTCGGCCGCAACAGCCTTGACAACATCATCCACCGCGTTGGAGCGACCTTCAATGATTGCATCGGCAATACCACGTGCGTACAACGTTACAGCCTTGGCCGAGTCATCATTACCAGGAATCACGTAGTCGATCGCTTCAGGAGAGTGATTGGAATCAACCACACCAATCAGTGGTATGCCCAACTTGCGCGCCTCAGCGATAGCAATTTTGTGGTAACCGACGTCGATCACAAAAATCGCATCCGGCAAGGCCGTCATATCCTGAATGCCACCAATGTCTTTTTCGAGCTTCTGCAATTCGCGAGCGAACATCAACTGCTCTTTCTTGCTCATGCTTTCAAGACCGGCTTCTTGCTGGACCTTCATTTCCTTCAAGCGCTTGATTGACGTCTTGACGGTCTTGAAGTTGGTCAACATGCCACCCAACCAGCGCTGATCCACATAAGGCACACCAGCACGTTGCGCCTCTGCAGCTACTGTTTCGCGCGCTTGGCGCTTGGTACCCACCATCAAAATGGTGCCACGTTTAGCCGACAACTGGCGAACGAACTTGGCCGCATCCTGGAACATCGGAAGCGACTTTTCCAAGTTAATGATGTGGATTTTATTGCGATGACCGAAAATAAACGGCGCCATCTTGGGGTTCCAGAAGCGAGTTTGATGTCCAAAATGAACACCCGCCTCAAGCATCTCACGCATTGTTACAGCCATAAATTACTCCAAAGGTTAGATCTAAAACTCAGCCCCCTTATCACCACAACGAGAACATCTCGATCGAGTGACACCTTGACGGGGCTGGTTTGCGATTGAATTGCCAATAGCGCGGCGCGCAGGCAGCAAAGCCGTTGGAGTATAACATGGCGTGGCCCGCCGACACCCCTGCATAACGGCTTGCCACTCAAGTATCCGCAACTTAAGGGCTCAAGACTAGACGCCCGTCTTTTTATAGTACGCGATCTGCTGACACAATGCGTGAATCGTCACACTTAATGCCCATGAGTCCAGAACTATCCCAAAAGCTTGCCGCTGCGGTCGATGCCATGCCGGCATTCCCTAAAAGTGTCCAAAAAATTCTGGAATTGACGCGGGATGTCAACAGCACACCCAAGGACCTGGTTGAGGTGATTGACAAGGACCCGGTTGTAACCGTCAAAATTTTGAAAGTAGTCAACTCGGCCTACTACAGCCTTCCCAGACAAATTACTTCAGTGGGCCACGCCGTCGTCTATCTGGGCTTCAACACCATCAAGAATCTGGCTCTCAGCATTGCCGCGATTGGCATGCTACCTAAAGACAATGAATCGGGATTCGACGTACAGAAGTACCTTTTGCACTCTTTGGCCACAGCAGGAATTGCAAAGCAACTGGCAGCGAGAGTCAGTGATGCTGACCCGATGGACTGTTTTATCGCAGGACTGTTGCATGACTTCGGTAAGGTTGTTTTTGCACAAATAATGCCCCATGAGTTTCGGAGGTCGCTGCTTATCAGCCAGGAAACCGGAGGTTCGCTGCACGCGGCGTTGCAACAGGAAATTGGCGCCGATCACGTGATTGTCGGTGCAATGCTGGTCGAAAAATGGCGGTTTGCGCCCCACCTGATCGAGACCATCCGCCATCAACACGTCGCTGACTTCAAAGACACCGACATGATTGCATGCGTGTTTGGAGCCAATCAGATCAGCAAAAAAATGAATTTCGGCTTTGGCGGAAATCTGTTTATTGACGAGTTTCCGGAAACCGTGCAACAACGCTTGGGGGGCACTCTGGACCAAGTCATCGCTTCATTGGGAGACTTGAATCCTCTGTTTGAAGAGGCTAAAGTCTTCGCGAGAGGCTAAGGAATCGACCATGAAAGTAAGATTCTGGGGAGTTCGTGGGTCCATTGCGTCCCCTGGACCAAAAACCGTACGGTATGGCGGCAACACGACTTGCATCGAAATACGCACGGACGATAACGAGCTCATCATTCTGGATGCTGGAACGGGTATTTTCCCGCTCTCACAAACGCTGTTGGCAGAACTCCCCGTTACAGCCAACGTGCTGATCACCCATTCCCACTGGGATCATATTCAAGGCCTTCCCTTTTTCATACCAAACTTTATCCCGGGCAACACTTTGCGCTTGCATGGTGGCTTTGATCCGGTATCTGGGAAAGGTATTGAACAAGTCATGGCAGTACAACTGCAGTACAGCTATTTTCCGGTTCGCGAAGCAGAAATGAAAGCGCGCATTGAGTACGTGACCCTGACGCCAGAACAATCCATCCAAATTGGATCAGCAAAGGTTACACCCTACCTGCTGAACCATCCCGTGATTGACTTCGGCTATCGCATCGAAAGCAATGGAAAGTCCGTCTTTTTTACCGGCGATCACGAGCCACCGTATAACATTTACGAGCCCACAGATGTAGGCTTTGGAGAATACCAGGTGTTTGTTGATGAGAAGGCCCAAGCGATTCAGGATGCGATACGTGGTGTCGATGTTTTCATTGCAGATTGTTCCTATACTGACGCTGAGTACCCCGCCAAGAAAGGCTGGGGGCATGGCACGTATAAATCCAGCATCGCAAGCGCCAAGGATGCAGGGGTGAAGGTTCTGTTTTGCACCCACCACGAGCCGACGCGAAGTGATGACGCGCTGGAGGAGGCGTTTAGTTCAGCACTCAACGCCAATGCGGCGCTTGCAAACGGGATGGATATACGCCTCGCGCGCGAAGGAGAAACCTACGAATTCTGAGCGCATTCTGAGCACCATCGATTTCGGTGCAATCGCTGCGAGAAGCCTTTTCAGTCGCGGTGTTGCGCGCGCCATTGAAGAGTCCGCTGCCGCCGAATTACCAGCGCATGCGCTTATTCAAAGGGCGGGCCTTTCCATCGCGCGCTTTGCTATGGCCATAGCACCCCACTCCGGGGTGATATGGATTCCGTGCGGCCCCGGAAATAACGGGGGTGACGGTTTTGAGGCAGCTGTGCACCTCAAGCACTGGGGGAAAACTCCCGTTGTCACGTGTCTATCCAGATCGGGAAGTCTGCCTGCAGACGCGGCCGCTACCCGACGGCGGGCGTTGCAGGCAGGCGTGACATTTTCTGATGAGAGACCTGATCACTACGACTTGTGCATTGATGCCTTGTTTGGAATCGGCCACCTAAGGGGATTTGACGATCGATGTGTGGCTTGGATCAAGCAGATCAATTCGGGCGCAGCGCCAGTCATTGCCGTCGATTTGCCGTCGGGACTTGACGCGGATACAGGCGCGGTAAATACACTGTGTGTCAAAGCCGATTTCACGCTGAGCTTGCTGACACTGAAGCCCGGCCTTTTCACGGCAAATGGACGTGATGCGTGCGGCGCCATCTGGTTCAATGCATTGGGAGTACCGGAAGCCTCCGGCGCCTGTGCACAGCTCAACGGTACGCCCCTGCCCTTGGCACGCCCGCACAACTCCCACAAGGGGAGTTATGGCGATGTCGGCATAGTAGGCGGGGCTTCTGGCATGGCAGGCGCAGCGCTGCTTGCTGCCAAAGGAGCGTTGCATGGCGGTGCAGGACGCGTCTATGTCTGCCTATTGGATGCAAGCCTGTCGCTACTGGACATCGACCAACCTGAACTGATGTTCCGAAAGCCGGCGCAACTTGCGTACGAGGCAATGACAGTGGTTGCAGGGTGTGGTGGTGGTGACAGCATCCACGCGCACTTGGGTGACATCCTGGCCCGTTCATCCCGATTGGTGCTTGATGCCGACGCACTCAACCACATTGCAATGGACCCAGCGCTTCAGGATCAATTGACGCGAAGAATCAAAAACACAACCGTGCTGACACCCCATCCACTGGAAGCCGCTCGCCTGTTAGGCACAGACAGCAAGCACGTCCAGTCCAATCGGCTTGAAGCCGCGCAGGCCTTGGCCGATCGATTTGGCGCCACTGTTGTACTAAAGGGATCTGGCACGGTGATCGCTGCGCCAGAGACGCTGACCCGCATCAACCCCACGGGGAATGCCCGACTGGCAACGGCAGGCACGGGCGATGTTCTCGCCGGACTGATCGGTGCCCAGCTTGCCGCCGGAGGCACTGTTTTCGAAGGCGCATGCCAGGCAGTCTTCCGGCACGGCCACGTTGCGGACATGTGGTGCGCCAAAACAACCATGACAGCCCAGGATCTTTCACACGCTTTGTGAGCACGTCGCCCAGTCAATCCTGAACGGGAGTTGAAAACCTCGCAAACACCCGGCTTAACGGCGTTTTCGGGGCGCCTTTTTTTGCGGGGCCGCTAACTTGTCCTGGGTTCTGGAAGTCTTCGGGCCTTTGCCAGTTGTGCGCTTGCGTGATTCCGCCATGAAAGCAATGGGTTGGCTATCCGATTGCGAATCGAATCGGTCCGCCGACTGTGCGCGCGCCTTCGTATCCCGCTGCCCGCCTTTGTCCGCCACTGGGCGGCCCACAAGCCCTTCGCCCTCTTGAACCAGGCGAAAGTCAATTTTGCGACCGTCCAGATCAACACGGCTCACCTGAATACGCACACGGGTACCAATCGCGTAGCGGGTCCCGGTTCTCTCTCCGCGCAACTCTTGTCGCGCTTCATCGAACCGGAAATACTCCCCTCCCAGTTCAGTGATGTGCACCAATCCTTCCACAAACATTTCGTCCAGCGTCACGAAGACTCCGAATGTCGTAGCAGCAGTCACCACACCACCGTATTCTTCGCCGAGGTGCTCTTTCATGTATTTGCACTTCAGCCAAGCCTCCACGTCCCGACTGGCTTCGTCCGCGCGGCGTTCATTGGCACTGCAATGCAGCCCGGCGGCCAGCCACGCCATACCCTCGGCATTGGTTTTTTTCGGTGCCAGAGTCGGTTGACCTACTTTGGAAGCCAAACCTTTTTCCAGGCGACGAGCCAACTTGGCATGCGCCTCCCCCGGTGTTGGCAAAACGGGCAACTGGTATCGCGTCTTCGCCAGAACGGATTTGATGACCCGGTGTACCAATAAATCCGGGTATCTACGGATGGGGCTGGTGAAATGGGTGTACGCGACAAAAGCAAGGCCGAAATGCCCGCTGTTCGCCGGCGTATAAATTGCCTGCTGCATGGAGCGTAACAACATGGAATGAATTTGTTGCGCGTCAGGCCGCCCTTTGGTGGCTTCGGCAATCGCCTGAAACTCACCCGGTGTCGGATCGTCGCTGATCGTCATACCGATACCGGTTGCCTTGAGGTAACTCCGCAAGATTTCCTTCTTCTCAGGAGTCGGGCCTTCATGCACGCGGAACAAGCCAGGGTGCTTGCTTTGCGCAATAAAGTCAGCGCTGCACACATTGGCAGCCAACATGGCCTCTTCAATCAAACGGTGCGCCACATTGCGGGTGCGCGGAACAATCTTTTCGATTCGTCCGCTCTCATCACAAATGATTTGCGTCTCAGTGGTCTCGAAATCCACGGCACCACGTTTCTGGCGCGACTTGAGGAGGGCCTGATACACACCATGCAAATTAAGCAAGTCACCCACACGCTCTTTGCGTTTGATTGCTTCAGGTCCACGGGTATTGCCGAGAATCGATGCCACCTCGGTGTAGGTAAAGCGCGCATGACTCCACATTAAGGCGGGATAGAACTGATACGCGCTGACTTCGCCCTCAGAGGACACGAACATGTCGCAGACCATGCACAGACGTTCCACCTCCGGGTTGAGAGAGCACAAACCATTGGACAACTTTTCCGGCAGCATCGGAATGACACGACGCGGAAAATACACGCTGGTTGCGCGGTCATAGGCATCCACATCAATCGCTGATCCAGTCTCGACATAGTGACTCACATCGGCAATGGCGACCAATAGCCGCCATCCCTCGGCTGCGGATTTACCCCTGCCCTTGGTGGCGGGTTCGCAATAGACCGCATCATCGAAATCGCGTGCGTCTTCACCGTCAATGGTTACCAGCGGGATGTCGGTGAGATCAATGCGATCGACCCGATCCTGCGGACGCACCTTGTCAGGCAGGGTCCGAGCCAGCGCAATACATGATTCGGAGAACTCGTGCGGCACGCTGTACTTGCGAACGGCGATTTCAATCTCCATCCCCGGGTCGTCCACCTCACCCAGCACCTCTTTGATGCGGCCAACCGGCTGCCCAAAGAGCGCCGGTGGTTCCACCAGTTCGACGACAACCACCTGCCCCACTTTTGCAACACTAGTGGCCCCTTTGGGAATCAGTACATCCTGCCCATATCGCTTGTCTTCAGGTGCCACCAGCCAGACGCCACTTTCCTGCAGCAGCCGCCCAATAATGGGCTGGGTCGATCGCTCGATGATTTCAACAACACGCCCCTCAGGTCGCCCTTTGCGATCACTTCGAACGATGCGAACCTTGACCCGATCCTTGTGCAGCACCGCACGCATCTCGTTTGGGGGCAAATAGATATCGGGCGCGCCGTCATCACGAGACACAAATCCATGACCATCACGGTGGCCCTGAACTATTCCCTCGACTTCATCCAGCAAGCCGCTGGTCTGGCTAATATTTTTGATAAAGATGCTCTCTTTCCTGAGACGCCCAGGCGGCGGAATGGGTAGATTAACCAGCAGTTACGCTGGTAACACCCTACCCATACTATCCGCCAAGCACTGGAAATAATTGGTAGTTTCAACAACTCGATTCCCGCGCCAATCGACTGGCAATGACTGCGGTAACCGCAGTAGATGATAGGGTTTCCCGATGGCAGATTTGTTTCCGTAGCATCAAATATGCGCTAAAAATTTCGGCTATAATTTGAAGCGTTGCCCGGGTGGCGGAATTGGTAGACGCATACGGTTCAGGTCCGTACGCCGCAAGGTGTGGAGATTCGAGTTCTCTCCCGGGCACCACCATCATACAAAAAGCCTGTTACGAAAGTAACAGGCCTTTTTCTTTGGTCGCAGCGCAATGTACACAGTGCATCCACTTGTACACATGTATATCTCTTGAGTAGCCGCTGATCTTCAGCGGCTACTTTGAAGGCAACCTGCGGTACTGCAACCCCAGCTATATCGGCATTGCAACCAGATCGTGACCTTGCGCGCCCACAATACGGGCCCGGGTAAATTCTCCCACTTTCAGTGTCTTGCTGATTTTCTCAGGCGGCAATAGTCGCACCACGCCATCAATTTCCGGGGCATCTGCGTAGCTGCGGCCAATTCCACCCTTTTTACCCATACCCGGCGCTGAATCAATCAGCACCTGCATGGTGGAGCCCACCCGGTTTTGAAGTCGCGTGGCAGAGACTTCTTCCGCCACAGCCATGAAGCGTGCGCGGCGCTCTTCCCGAAGTTCGATGGGCAGCATGCCTGGCAGGTCATTTGCAGTGGCACCCTTGACGGCACTGTAGGCAAAACAACCTGCACGGTCAATTTTTGCCTCACGAACAAAGTCCAGCAAATGCGCGAATTCTTCTTCCGTTTCACCTGGAAAACCCGCAATAAAGGTGCTGCGAATAACGATTTCTGGACAGGCATCACGCCATTGCTGCAGGCGCTCCAGATTGCGCTCCCCGCTCGCAGGGCGTTTCATGCGGCGTAGCACATCCGGGTGGCTGTGCTGCAGAGGCACATCCAGGTACGGCAACACCTTGCCCGTAGCCATTAGAGGGATGATCTCGTCCACACTCGGATAGGGATACACGTAGTGCAGACGCACCCAGGCACCATAAGGCTCAGCGATTTCCCCGAGCGCTTGCACCAACTCCAGCATGCGGGTTTTGATGGGTTTGCCGTCCCAGAACCCAGTTCGGTATTTCACGTCCACACCATACGCAGAGGTGTCTTGACTGATCACCAGCAATTCCCGAACGCCACCTTCGAACAGCGCGCGAGCTTCTGTCAGAACATCTCCGATAGGCCGGGAAACCAAATCGCCCCGCATGGACGGAATGATGCAGAACGTGCAGCGGTGATTGCACCCTTCGCTGATTTTCAGATAGGCATAGTGCCGGGGCGTTAACTTGATCCCTGCAACGCCAAAACTGTTGGGCACCAGGTCCATAAACGGATCATGTGGTTTGGGCAAATGAATATGCACCGCATCCATCACTTCTTGCGTCGCATGAGGTCCAGTCACCGCCAGCACCTTCGGGTGCATTTGCAGCACCAGATTTTGGCCATCGTCAGCCGCTTTGGCGCCCAGGCAACCCGTCACAATCACACGCCCATTTTCGGCAAGCGCTTCGCCAATGGTGTCCAGGCTCTCCTTGATTGCATCGTCAATAAAACCACAGGTGTTAACGATCACCAGATCTGCGCCCTGGAAGGTTTTCGAGGTCTGATACCCCTCTGCACTGAGTTGGGTCAGAATTAGCTCGGAATCGGTCAATGCTTTGGGGCACCCAAGGGATACCCAACCTATACTCGGGATTTTGTTCTTAAGTTCTATCATAGGGGCGTAGTTTGACAGGTCTTGTTTATAGTTACACGCGGTTTAGTGATCCGCGTCAGGCCACAGGGCATAGTAGTGAGCGCCAGATGGCCTATGCCGCCAAGTGGGCGGCTGAACATGGGCTGCTGCTGGACGATAAGCTATCGCTGAGAGATGAGGGATTATCCGCCTACCACCAACGCCACATCAAATCCGGGGCTCTAGGAGTCTTTTTGGTCGCGGTAGAGCAAGGCCGAATACCCCATGGGTCCGTACTGGTGGTGGAAGGCCTTGACCGCCTCTCGCGGGCTGAGCCCATCCAGGCGCAGGCACAACTGGCGCAGATTGTAAATGCTGGCATCACAGTAGTCACGGCGAGCGATGGGAAAAAGTACAGCCGCGAACACCTCAAAGCCAACCCGATGGACCTGGTGTATTCGCTCCTGGTCATGATCCGCGCCCACGAAGAGAGCGACACCAAGAGCAAGCGTGTCACGGCCTCAATTCGAAAACAGTGCGAAAACTGGATTGCCGGAACGTCTAAAAATGTGATCAGAAACGGGAAAGATCCCCTTTGGCTGCAGCGTGTCGATAACGAGTGGCAGCAGATACCCGACCGGGTCATAGCCGCCCGAGAGGCCATCGCGCTCTACAAGCGCGGGTATGGCGCAACAGCCATCATTAAAAAACTGCAGCAAGACGGCTTGTCGCTGACTGGCGGAGGGCCGCAGACACTGCAAATCTACCGACTGATCAAACAGCGGGGGTTGATTGGTGAAAAGGAGCTGGAGATCGATGGAGAAAAATTCCAGCTGCAAGGCTACTACCCGCCCATCCTATCGGCCAGCGAGTGGTCCGAATTGGAAGCAATCGCCAACGGCCGCGCCAGACGACAAGGTAAGGGCGTTGTTCCCCACATCCTCACCGGATTGGGCATCACGGTGTGCGGATATTGCGGCCGCGCCATGGTCGGGCAAAACATAGGCACCCGCAGAAAGAATGACAGCGACCCTATTCAAGACGGCTACAGGCGTCTGCACTGCACCAGCAACTCCCACGGCGGATGCAACGTGTATGGGTCAACCTCGGTTGCCCCCTTCGAGCGGGCGCTAATGGCCTACTGCTCGGACATCGTCAACCTGCAGGCACTGTACGGTGCGGATCGTTCTGCAGGACCACTGGCGGCCCTGCAGAACGCCAGGCAGCAGCTGGCCGACGTGGCTACCAAGCTGGAGCGCCTGACCGATGCCATGCTGGCCAGCAGTGAGGGCGGAGTGCCGGCCACCTTCGCCAAGCGAGCACGCGAGCTGGAAGCCGAGCAGCAGCGACTGGAGGCCACCGTCCAGGCGGCTGAGCGCGATCTAACGGCGACGGCTCGCACTGACATCAAGGGCACCGATGAGGCATGGAAGCGCCTGGTGGACGGCGTGGAGGCCCAGGACTACGATGCACGCCTGCAGACCCGCCAGCTGGTGGCCGATACCTTTGAGCGCATCGTGATCTACCACCGGGGCACCCGCCCATCCCCCAAAGGTGACAAGGGCCCAATGGACATGATGCTGCTGGCCAAGGGGGGCACGGCCCGCCTACTGCGCATCGATCGCGCGGGGAAGCTGATCATGTCCGAGAGCCTGGCCGGCGCATAGGCACAAGCGAAAAAAAGCCCCCCACCCCGTGAGGGATGGAGGGCATAAAGGCCGTGAACCTTGGCACGGCAGGAGACAACTGAAAATTGTCAGTTTGCACAATTTCGCAAACTCAAGGGATCGACCTCACTGCGTAGGCGTCTGCACGGCAGCTGGCGTAGGCGACGTTGATGGTGTCGGCGTCTGCTGCTTGTCCGAGAAGAAATTCAGTAAGCTGTTTTGATAAAAGCCCACCGGCTTCGGCAGGGTCTGCTGTACGACCACCGGGGGCGGGGGCAGCTTCACCTGGGGCGCTACCACCACTTGGCCCACATCCAGAGGCCTGGACTGCATATGGGTCGCGCAACCGCCCAGAGGAAGTAGCGAGAGTGCGTAAACGGCTAGACAAATCAGCAACTGTCTTCTGATGGGTAGCATCTTGTAACTCCTGGGTATTTTTGAAATCCTGCAGGGCCTGTTCGGCGGTGCGGGTTTTGTTGGTCTCGATGAGAAGCTGGCCAGCGGCCTCGCGCTTCACTTTCTCGATGGCCGCGTTGTCCTCGGCCCTGGCGCGGTCGTAGCCGCGCCCCTCGATGTACTGCTCGCCGAAAAACAGCGCGGCCAGCAGCGCCACCACGACGGCGATCTTTATGAGGATGTCGGTCATGCCAGCACCTCCTTCGCCGCCTCATACAGCGCTAGGCGCTCGTCATAGCCGTTGAGTCCACCGTTGATGCGTCGAGTGACGCGCATGAAGTCGCCCACATCGGCCAGCTCGTTCAACCCATGTTCTTTCCAAAACCAAGCAGCTGATCGCGCTGCCAGCTCGGGGGTGGACAGTTGCTCGGGATCGGCCATCAGGTCAATGCCCAGCGCATCGCCTACTGCCTGAAAATTGGACCGGCCAGTGATCTGAATCAGCCCACGACCACGGAACTTGAAGCCGTCGCCCGCCTCAGTGTTTCCCAGATCGGTGCGGCCCTCGTAGTGAGACTGGGCCAGTGTTGGGCCCCAAATCTCCACCAGCCAGTGCAAACCACCAGACTCATGGCCCACTTGCGCCAGGAATGCCGCCTGTCGCTCGGGGGTGTTGATGTCAAACTCAACCATAGCCGCTTCTATGACGGCCTGAAACTCGGAGGCACGGTCAATCCGCGCACCGGTACATTGCGCAATTTCTGTGGGTGTCATGGTTTATCCTTCTTTGACGCGGGTTCGGATGATCAGGACAGCAAACCCCAGCAGCACGGCGGTTTCTGCGAATGACGGCGCTTGATGCAGCACCATCTGTGATGTGCTTGAGTGCACACCCATAGCGCCCAAGATGGGCGTGGCTACAGCGCCACCGGCACCGATGGCAAGGAAGCACCAGGCCAGCGCCTTGAGGCCGTCCACGATGCGGTCGTGACGGGTCAGGCCCGGTGCAAACGGCGTGGTGCGCTCCAGCTTGTTGAGCGCCTCGGCCAGGGCGATGAATCCGGCCAGCCAATGCAGGATCTGCAGCGACGTGGTCATTGGTTGGCACCTCCTGTGGGAGCCGGTGGAGCACCGAGCCTCAAAATGAACATGAGCAGCACCCGCTGGGCAAATCCCCCTACGCCAAAGGCGGCGCAGAGGAACATCGGGTCCGGCAGGTTGGCCACCAGCAAGGCAAGCGGCGTCAGGTAGCCCGCTGTCACGCTGCTGGCCACCGCCACAAACATGCGCTTGAAGGTGGTGCGCAGCAGATGCTGCCAGGTGTCACCCTCGCTGGGAACGCTGTTGAGCAGGATGATCGCCACCAGGCTGCCGAAGAAGCCCGCAATGAGGATGTCCGCTCGCAAGCCCAGCGGCACCCCGAAGGCGGTGATCATGGGCACGGTAAGTCCTGCAGCGGCGTAGGTAGCAACCGCCGCTGCAGTGGTTGTAGTTGGCTCTGGCATCTGTGCCCTCTCAGCGTTTTGAAAGGGCATAGAGCCCGTATGTGGTGTGCTGGCCGGTCTTATCGAAAGGCTCCAGGAAGCGGCCGACAACTTGCACCGCCAGCGCCTTGCGCCACCCTGCGCCTGTACGGATCAGGTCATCCATGCGGGCACTCAAGAAGCCGCGATCAAGGGACGGCGGCTGCAAGAACAACACCGTGCCCCAGGTGATGTTGACCCACACATCCATCGGCGCACCGACAAGAAAAAGGGCCATTGCGATGGCCCTTAGTGGAGTGGGTATGGAACCCTGCGTTTTCTCTCGCCCCAGTATCCAGTACAGCGGCACGAAGATCAGCCACAGCAAAACTGGAGCCACCAGGGTAAACAAGCCCAGATTCGTCCAAGTCAAATAGGCCATCCAGTTCATGGCTGCACCCCGTTGAAGGCGCTGGCGACATTCGCAGGCGCTGCAGCCACCACAGCCAGCCAGGCAGCCGTGAATGCGGCTTCGATGTCGGCCTGTGTCTTGGAGCCACTCAGGTCAATGTCGGGCAAGACCTTGAGCATGTCTTGCAGGCCGCTGATTGCCATAGCCGTGGTCGTGTCACCGCTGGCCAGCGATTGAGACTGGATGCCAGCCAGCGTGGCGAACACGGGAACGCGCATGGTGCGGACCTTGGTTTTTGCAGTCGCAATCAGGTCAGGCAGCGGAGTAGGCACTGGGTCGGTCAGTACCGGCGCACCGTTGGTGTCAGCCGTAATGACCTTACCTACCGACTGCCCAGCCAAAATGGCAGCATACGCATCGGTGGTGATTTCAATGGCATCGGAAGGGATGTCGTCACCGTGAATTTCTGAAAGATAAAAGCCCTTGGTGGATTTTGAGTAAAGCATTTTTTTCCTTTATTTTCCGATTGCAAACCAGTATTTCGATTCAACGGAGGCATAGTTGTTTTGCAAGTTGTACTGCGATGCCGACACAATCCCGGCGCATACAGTCTGGGTGCTACCAGGCGTCGAAGTGCTCGCAACGATTGCAAAGCAGGCGGTTGGAAACGCTATCGGGAATGAATAAGTCGTAGTGGTTGAGCCCGCAATAGATTGATTTCCCCATTGAATAATCAGCCCACTCGGCAGCTTCTGGTAGCCACTGCCAGAGAGGGATGATCCAGGGTTTACAAATGCTGTGGTCGCTACTTTAGTGCTGCTGTCATTGGTCGCTTGAGTCTGGAATACACCAGCTGCACGAAGTGCCTGCAGAAGCTGCGTAACGTCCCCCTGTGCGGGCGTCAAACCAGCAGCAACCAGCACACCTCGAATCTCCTCCGTCATCATGTGATACCAGTACGGCCCCGGCTTGGTGGCCGGTGTGCCGGTGCCCGGGTTACCCGAAGTGGGGTAACCAATTGAAGGGCTGCCAGGCGCGGCCGGTGGGCTGGCCGAAGACCCGGATGAAAAAGCACGATCCATGTCGATCTCTCCTGTAATAGGTTGGTGGTGGGTTAGGTGTAGCTGAATAAAACGGTTGATTGCGCAGGTGCCAGGCGCCTGATGACGCACTCCAGCAGGCTGTTGCCCCAGATGGCCAGTGCGTCGTCCACGGTGCTGTCCACAGTCAGATCCGTGACGGTGTTGAGCGCGGCATTGACCTGCCAGGCGAAGTTCCAGGCCGCATCAAACAGGTAGCAATTCACATCGTCATTGACCGAGTGCTGCTGGAATTCGGTGATCGTGATGGCATAGCCCAAGGCCGCTGCCACACCGATGAAATAGGCGGGCGAGGCCCCACCGAGCGTAGTCAAGCGCCCAATGAGCGCCGAGCGGCGCTGCGCCACGGTCTGGTCGCCGCCAAAGGCCACGGCGCAGGCATCAGGCAGGCCTGCCACACGCTCCCAGTCGCTGAAAAGCTCCGCCACCGTGCGAGGGTCTGCCTCTTCCACCAGCTGCAGCACGCGGCCGTCTACGCGGGCCAGCTCTTGCGCCAGGCCGTTGAATAGGTGGGTGATGAACGAGGTGTCATCGCTGGACCAGGCCGGACCCGGTGGCAGGAGCGCCTGCAGCTGCTGCAGGTAGTCCGAACTAGTCAGAGCCATGTGATGGCCCCCATCGTGCTCATGTTGCCGGTGGTGCTCACTACGTTGGCGACCGGGCTGGTAAGGACGAAGTCGGTCTCACCAGCGGCGCTGGAAATCGCCGCACGGATATGGCTGAGCAGCAGCGTGCCGCCTGGTGTGGCTTCCCGCAGCAGCAGGTCCTGCAGCTCAGCCAGCACAGCGGCCTGCACCGTGGTCGTGGCGGGCACCAGACCGCTGATGGTGAAGTTGAGCGGCACCGCAGCCGGGGCCACCACAGTGCACTGCGCGGTGACCGGGCGACGTGCGTCGATGTAGGCCTGCACAGCGGCCACCTCGGTGCTGTCCGGGATGATGAGCGATCCGCTGCCGTCGTTGTCGCGCACGAAACGCACAGTGACCGTGCCAGCGCCCAGCTCTTGCGCATACACCCAGGCGCGCGTGACGCCCGGCACTGCCAAGGCCCAGGCCACGTAGTCGGTGGAGGTACCACCTTGTGGCGGCTGCTGGATACGGGCCAGCAGCCGGGCACGCAGCGCGTCGTCCGTTTCTACGTCTGCACCGCCACTCAGCAAGCCTGCCGTCGCGGTGGACTGCACGCCGACCACCGGCGAGACCAGCGCCAGGATCTGCCCGGTGGCGCGATTGCTGGCCGCTGCAGCCACCACCGCCACGACCGGCGCGGTGGCCGTGGGTGCGGTCACCGTGGCGTCTGCCGTGGTCTGGTACTGCACGCCATCAAGCGCCTGCAGCAGCGTGCCGGAAGCTATTACCGCACCGGCCTGGACCGCGAAAGTCACGGTGCCAGTTGATGCGGCCGCAGCCTTGCGCGTGAGGCCCCAGATCGAGCACCAGCGCTCCAGGTATTCCACCGAGGCGGTGTCATAGATCACCTGGTCAGAGAGCCAATCGATGAAGCCATACAGGCCGTGGGCGACACCGCCCATCACGCGGGCAAACACCTCGGCATCGGCCCGACGCAATACATCGTCAGTGGTGAGGCGCGACAGCACATCGGTGCGGACGCGCTGCACCAGGTCAGCCAGAGCGGGACGGCTATACATTGAGGAACCCCCATACATCGGTAAATCGGATGTCCACCGGCACCGTGCCGTCAGACTTGTAAATGCGCACACCAATCGCCAGCGTGGACAGGCCTTGACGCTCTGTGCGGACGTCTACACGCGCCGCCACGCCGTCATCCACCAGCCAGGCCAGCGCCTCTTCGGCATACTCCTTGGCAAGCGCCACCGTCTCAGGCAGCAGCTTGGAGCGGCTCAGCAGCCAGAGCCGCGAGCCGATCCGGTCGTTGTCCACCGTGGCGAAGGTGTCCCCCCACCAGCCCATGCGCCCAAAGTTGTCGGCACTGCCGGGCAGCTTGTCGTCCGGGTTGGCCCGCCGCCAGGTGAACAGGCTCATAACGACAGCACGCACCAGCGGCTGCACCGATTGCAGGCCGAGCGAGACTGTCTGGCCATCCAATTGAATGGTCAGTGGTTGGTCGTTGATCATGGTTTTTAGTTAGGTGCGCCGGTATTACCCGCGCCGGTTTGAACGCCGGAGTGCGTATGCGTAATGCCGGACTTGCCGCCGAATGTGACGTTGGTGGTGCCCACCAGGTTGGGTGCGGTCACCGTGGTGCCTGCTGTGATGCTTCCAGCCACCTGCAGGTTGCCGCTCATGGTGACCAGCGGGCTGGTGATCTGCGCCTTGGTCTGCGCGATCACATCGAGCGTGCCGTCTGCCTTCAGGTGCACCTTGTTGCCATAGGCATCGTGCAGTGCCACCTCGCCATCCGCCAGCGTAGTGAGCCGGTAGCGCCGGTCTGCCACCACCACCGTGACGCCATGCGAGCGGTCGCCATCAAAAAACAGGGTGACGTGCTCAGCACCGGCCAGCGGCTTGCTGGTGAAGCCAAACGGCTCGAAGTGCTCCACGTTGTCCTTCTGTTCGTCGGACATCAGGCGCAGCTGCAGCGTCTGCATCTTGGTGGTGGACTTCACCGCGCTCACGGCTCCCCGGCTGACCAGGTTGCCCAAGCGGCGTGCGTAGGGCCCAAGCAGTTTTGCAAACTCTTTCATTTCATATCACTCCATGCGGGTCCACCGCCTTTTTGCGATTTCTTGAGCTTGCCTGCCTTGGACACATAGCCGTCTTGCGGGCCGACGCGGATCTCGGTGCGCAGGCCCTGGCTGTCCATTACCCAGGCCGCCTCGGCGATCACCATCTCGGTGTCAAAGCCGATCACCTTGTCGCGCACGCGCACCAGCTGATTGGGCAGCCACAAGCTGCCGTCAGCCTGCCGCCACCCAGCCAAGGTGTACGACGTCTGCAGGGCCTGCGCTGCGCGGTGTGCCCGCTCGTAGTCAGCGCGGTCCTGGCACGTTCCCTCATCAGCTTGGCCAGACTGCTTGATGACCAAGATGCGCATGCGTTTGGCGCGGGCGTCTGCCGTGATGGCGGTCTCGCCTGTCACCGTGGTGGTGCTCACGTCAGAGGCATCGCCCTCCTCTTCTGACACGTCGCTGGCGTAGGTGTCATCGGTACCAGCGCGCTGGCCCTTCACGATGTACTGGCTGAAGACGCCTTTGTAGTCCAGATCCGCACTGCCTGCCATTACGTTGACGCCCAGCTCGATGGCAGTACCGGCCCGCCCTGCACTACCCACGTCGATGAACACCAGATCGCCACGCTCGTTGTCTGTGCTCAGCACATGGCGCAGGCGCATCATGCGGTCGATGCTCTCGAATACGCTTTCGCCCACTTGCACCTGGTGGTCACTGATCACGCGGCCGGTGTCGGTCTCGGAGATCACGCGCACGCCATAGGGTGCCGCAAGCGCTGCAGCGATCACTTCGAGCTTGAGGTTGCGCCACTGTGCGGCTGACTTGGAAGGCGGGGCGATCACATTGGGCTTCTTACCGTCCGGGCCGATCACGTCGCGCCAGGAGCCGCCACCGGAGCCGATGGCCTTGCCGGTGGGCATAGGGCAGCAGTCCACCAGGTCAGCGGTCTTGCTGCGGCCCTTGACGCCCACGCTCACGCTCTTGCCGTCGTATTTGATGGGGGTGGCGTCCACGTAACCGGTCATCACCAGATCCGTGCCGATGTACACCTGGCACGCATCGCCGGGTTGAATGCGCCGTGGCACGTTCGTCTGCCCCGGCCAGCGGTCGGTTACTTCCAGCTCGAAGTCCCGCGCCTGGCGCTCGATGCCCGCGCTGATGCGCACGGACTTCCAGCCGCCATACTCGGCCCCGCCGACAACCAGGCGAACGCGGTTGATGGTGGGGTTGGCGGTATCTTGTGGATCACTCATCGTGTCAGTACTCTCAGTGGCACGGGTGGCACAAAGCCGGGGTGGCGCACCCGGTTGCGTGTAACGATATCGGTGGCGCGGTTAGCGTCTTCATACAGGTCGTATGCAAGCGCCAGGGCGGGCATAGTCTCAGATGGCGTGGTGGTGGTCAGGCGGGCACTATCACGGGCTCGGGTGGTCAGGTCGCGCCACACAGTCCCGCGTGCGTCGACCAACGCGGTGAAAGCAGTGTCTGACGCATTCAGCGCCTCGGCATCCAGCGCACTGGCAATAAAGCTGCGCAGCGCCACCGTGTCGTCATGCACGCTTGACGCCGTGAAGCTGGTGGCACCCACCGCTTGCGCCAGGATCACCTGCCGAGCCAGGGAGTTGACGGCCTTGGTGTTGGTGAAGGCCTGCTGCCGCGATGGCGTGTAGGTCACCGGCACATAGGGCGGCGTGAACGCGTTGTGCTGGCTCAGGCGCACCAGTGCGGTAGACAGCGCGGCCCAGCGGTAACCGGTGTTGATGTAAGGCGCAATGCCCAGGAAGCCCACAATGCCCCAACCCAGCGACGTGGGCGAGGCCAGCAGGCTGATGGCGCTCTGTAGGTAGCTCGCAGCCCGGTTGGCATAGCCCAGCGCCGCCAAGCCTGGCACGCTGCCACCGCTCACCACACCGAACAGCGCCGTGATGTCAGCCGTGGCCTGCGAGGTCACAAAGTCCTGCACCTTGGCCACCGAGAAGCTGCTGGCAAAGTCGGCCACGGCGGCAGTCTGAATATTCTCGGCTGCAATGCGCGAAAGCGAGGGAGTGGAGTCACCCGCTACCGGAAACTCCAGCTCACCCGACTCAACAAACGACAGCGTGAAGCGCGCCTGCCCGAGCTGTGCATTAAACGACACACGGGCCATATCCTTCTGGCTGACCTTGAGCGTGCCAAACCACGGATGCACCAGCGTGGCAGTGCCTGCCTGCTCCAACGCAGCCAGCAGGCGGTTGGCCTGCGCCACATAGTCAGGCCCCACCACAAAGCCGTCAAACGACAACTCGCGCGCGGCGCGGCCCAGGTCTTCCACCCAGGGCGTGTCTCGCTGCGGATACTCATGCAGCTGCGTTCGACGGCCCACACCCATGTCGGTGCTGTCTACCTGAAACGGCACGCCACGGTAGCTGGCAGGGCGTAGGCTCTTGGAGAGTTTTTCGGCCATTACGGCATTCCTGTTGCGAAGGAGTTGATGCCCATATCGAGGTTGATCGGCATGGTTCCGCTACCCAATTTATCTACCCGTGCGCCCTGCGGCATGCCATCAAACCTGATGGTGACTTGCCCATCAACCCGGCTTTTTGCCTGGGGAGCGACCAAGGAGCTGCGACCACCATTCGGGGCGGCATTGCTGCCTGAGGGCGATGCGCCTGCGGCACTGCTGCCGCCAAAGATGCTGCCCACCGAATGGGCCAGATCAGAGGCCCAGCCCACGATTGCCTGGAACTTGTCACCAATCCAGCCAAAGAAGTTGGTAAACCAGACCTTGAGCGTGCCCCAGTTTTGGTAGATCAGCACGGCCGCAGTGGCAAGGCCCAGGATGATGCCTAGCGGGTTAGCCAGCAGCGCAGCACCAATGCCTCGGACCGCCAGCGTGACCATTCCCATGGCACCGCTGATAATGCCGCCCGCTGCCGCAGCCGACGTGCCAACCCAGGCGAACGCAGCACCAATGGCACCGATAGGGCCAGCCGTTGCCACGGCGACCACTGCCAGGCGTGCCATGCTGAGGAGCCCCGCATTGCCCGCCACATAGGCTTGTGCCGCCATCACCACGAACGCAAGACCCGCCTTAACCACGCCCGCCACGATGCCGTACAGCGCCGCAATGGTCTCGATGTTCATGTACAGCACCAGGGCGATCAGCGCATTCTTGGCACCGCCCACCATGTCCACAAAGCTGCCAAAGCCTTTGACCAGGTCACCCACGCCCTGCAGGATGGCCTTGAAGTCGATGGTCTTGAGGTAAGCGCCCAGATCTTTGGCCATCTTGGACACGTCCTGCGCAATGAGCTGCTTGTTCGCTGCAAACCAGTCCACCAGGTCTTTGATCATGGGCTGCAGCACCGGCACCAGCGCCTTGGCGATGGTGTTGGAAAAGCCCTTCAGGACAATGTCCATGTCCTTCATGGTCTTGCCGAATTCGACGGCACCTTTAATGTCATTCGCGCTCATCACACCTTTGAGGCGCTTCATCCGCTCCAGGCTCTCGCTGATGCCCTCAGAGCCTTCCATGAGCATGGGCAGCATGGCTTGATACTGCTTGCCAAATACAGCCATGCCCATAGCGCCGACCATGCCGCTGTCTTTGTTGCGAGCAAACCCATCGGCCAGCTCGGGCAGCAGGTCGATGCCGTCACGGATATGACCATTGGAATCGCGCATATTGATGCCCAGACGCTGCATAAGCAAGGCCAGGTCTTTGCTTTTACCATTGGCTGCCTTACCCATATTGATGCTGAGCTTGCCCATTGCCACTTCCAACGACTCAGCGCTGATGCCAGCCTGATCAGCAACATACTTCATGCGCTGGTACTGCTCTACAGACATCTGTGCCCGCAGGCTGCCCCGATAGATGGCCTCGCCCATCTCGCCAAAGCCCTGAACCGCGTCCTTGATTTTGGCGATGCCAAAGCCTGCCAGCAGACCAGACATTGCCGCAAAAGGCAGCCCAATCTTGCCGCTCAACTTGCCCGCAGAGCTGGCCACATCGGACAGGTATTTGCGGGTGTCCTTGGACATGGCGTTGACGGTTTTAAGCGCGCCAATCATGCTGTCCGCTTTTGCAGAAATGACTGCCTTGAGTTGCCAGTTGTCAGCCACGTTTTACTCCTCAGATTGAGCTTGTCTCAGCTCTGCAATGCGGCGGGCCTGACGTTCATACGCATCGAAGCGTTCCAACGTCAGGCCCAAGATGACGGCAGGGTCAACCCGCCAAAAATACGCTACGTCGAAGACGGTGTCGTTGAAGTCGGCGTCGTTTCGCCACCGCCACTGAAGAAAAAACCCATCACCGCGCCTTGCAGGCTGGTGAAGTCGCCCAAAGACAGCGCCTTGACGCTGGACAGCGGAATAGCACCCAGGCGCATGATGTATTGGCCGATGACTTTGGCGCGAATTTCAACCGCCACGCTTTCACCATCGGCAGTAGGCACCAGCAGCTGGGGTGAGCCCACCTGCATGACATCGTCCGCAGTGGGTTCGCGCAAAGTGATTTCGCTGATCTCTTCACCGTGGGCGGTAATGGGCTTAGCCAGTTTGATGGTGATGCTCATTGCCATTGCCCCTTGGTGCCGCCAAATTCCAGATCTACGGTGCCCTCTTCGCCCTTGATGGTGGGCTCACCCTTGATGAAGGCGCCCGACAGGGTGTAGACCTTGCCGTTGGACAGCTCAGCAGTCACGGTGATTTCGGTATTGGTACGCAGGGCTTCCAGTGGGAACGACGGCATAAAAATAGCCGTCACCTTCACAAAGGGCTCCAACGCTGTTTCCTTGTAGCCCGCGGGGCCCGCCATGCCCATGACGGTTTCCCGTTTGACGTCGACCAGCGGCACTTCAATGCCGCCTGACACCTCAAGCTGCTCGCCGTCGCATTTGATGTAACAAATGCCAGCAATACGTTTTGCCATGATTTTTTTCCTTTCAAAGGGGGGCGCATGGCCCCCCGGTTGTTATGCGTTGGAGGCGTATTGAAGCCTGAATTGTTGCAACACGGCGAACACTCTGAGCTGGTTGACAAGGTCAGGCGGCAGCAGCACATCCAGCCGGTTCGGGTTGGTGGCGTTGCGCTCGACGATCAGATACTTCTTGAACAGTGCGGCGTTCTCCACCAAGCCCAGCAGCTCCATGTCGGCGTACTCCGCAATCAGCTCACCCTTGATCACGCTGGGCGTGACGATGGCCTGGCCAGCGCCGAAGCGGGTGCCATCGTTGGCCAGTTTGTGGCGCGGGTACTTATTGGTGATGCGGCTGCGCAGGCGGCGGGTGATCTCGGTGAGCTGGTGCAGCGTCTCGCTGTCCAGGTAGCTTGGATCTGCCTGACTGAATGCGTTTTTCTGGTACGTGGTGATGGCACGTTCCACACGCAGCACGCCGCCCGACACATAGCTGGTGGCAATGCCGTAGTTGAGCAAGCTCTGGCGCTCGGTCAACAGGAAGCGCTTGCCTGCGCGGGGCACCAGCACGCCGTTGAGCATGGTGGTCTGCGTGGGGCGGGCCACATCGCTATTGAGGCACACCGCGTTGGCTGCACCATAGGCTGCGGCGTATTCCCACAGCGGTGTTGGGCAGTCCAAATCGATGCCCGCAATAGTCTGGTGCGGGTCGTTGCGTAAGGCACCGGCCGTGGTGAGAGCGCTCAGCGTGCCACGCAGGGTGGTGTACACATGCCCATAGACCTGACGGCTCCAGCTCCAGCGGCCAGCGGCGTCGCCGTATTCAGCCAAAAAGGCATCCAGGCTGGTGCTGTCGTTGTAGGGGTGGATGACGTAGTCATATTCATCGTCGCCCATGGCGGTGATCACGCCAGTGGTCAGCGTGGGGTTGGTGGTGCCGCCCGTGAGGAAGTTGCTGCCGGTGTAGGCCAGCGCAATGCCTGCAGGCAGGGCCTGGCCACCGCTGAAGCCACGGAAGCTGTCTTGCACGTTGATGTCGTTGCCGGTGGGGCCTTTCCAGCGGGCCGTCAGGGTGACTACGCTGGTTGCCACGGTACTGGTGACCGGCAAATCGAGCGAGGCATTGACGGCCGTGTTGATGTTGGCTGCGATCGCAGTGGCGGCATCGCCGGACGCCACTGCCACGCTGACCAGCTGGCCACCGATGTACAGGCCGATGGTGCCCGATGCCGTGGCCGGGCCGGTGACCGTGATGGTGCCGGTGGCGGCAACACCCGCGCCCGCGTCTGCAACCGCAATGCACCAGACCTCACCAAAGGGGTCTTGCGCACGGTAGGCGGCATGCATGCGGGCCAGCATGGACCCTGTGCCAAACAAGGTCTTGGCCTGGTCAGTCGTGCTGACGATGGTCGCGGCATTCACAGCCTGCGTACCTGCTGCGAGCTTTTGCCCGATCAGCAGTGCCCGCTTGTTTTGCGTGAAGTACCCGGCTTGGGTATTGTCCATTTCCGCATAGAACAGCGGTACCCGGACATTGGCGGGGATGTTGTTAAACGACATTGGCATGACTGATTACTCCTTGCTTTGCTTGGATACGGGTTGAGGGCTGGCCTCGACCACATCGCCATCGGAGATGCGGCGCTGCCAGTACTGGGTGGGCTCGACGTTGCGGCCTTCGGGCGGAAGGACGTCACCACGGTCCGGGTCGGGCACTTGCGTGCCCTGGGTGGGCTTGAGAAACATGGGTAGGTCTCCAGGGGGTTAATGGGGAAGCGGGGGGTTAAAAAATCAGGTCGGCAGGTTGCCGGTTTTGGGAAACACGAAACCGGACTCGATGCGGCCATCCGGTGCAGGCGTCTGCACCATGTTGGCATCGTGCGGGTCAATCGCATCGACTTTGAGCGTGCCGCCGTCAAAGTGGGTGAGCGTGGCCAGGTAAATCTCTTGCCAACCGTCAGAGGGTTCGATCTCCATGGCTGCGGCAAAGTCAAACTGGTACCAGAGCCGGGCGCGGTCCATGGCCAGCAGCTGGCCGCCCTGGTAGGTGATGCCGTCATACCGGGAAGCTGGCTGCCAGCCTAAGAGCGAGGCCCACAGCACGCTGCGGATGGCATCGATGGTGTGCACGCCGCCCTGCCCTTTTTCATCGGCCACGTTGCTGACTGCCACGACCACGGCAAAGCTGTCTTGCAGCATCTGGCGCACGCTGTTCATGGCCATGGACTCGCCGGGGTTGTCATCCAGCGGAATGACAAAGGCACAGGGCACGGGCAGCGCGGCGTTTTCTTGCAGCTGCTTAAACTCTGCCGCGCCTGCGATGTAGGTGCCAAACGTGGCACCGGCCCGCGTGCGTAGCGCGGAAATAATGGGTTCGAGTTGCATGGTTAACGGGGCACTAACGAGTCTTTGAGGGCTGAGCGGATCACGCTGCGAACGGCATCACGCTTGTTTTGCAATGCATCGACCATGAAGTTGTTGCGCTTCTTGATTGATCCGTCCAAGCGCCCGTAGAACAAGATGGCAGGATAAAAAAAGTTTGCGGCCATGCCCGCCTTACTGAATGTGCGAGGGCCGACTTTGATCCAGCCATCCTGAGTTCCCTTGGTAATCACTCCAAGAGAACGCTTGAGGCGACCTGTCACAACACCGGGGTCTCCGCCAGGCGCAGAAATCGCCCGACTAGACACCAGTCGCCGCGCTTCTTGAATAACTCCTCGTGCACCACCACGCAGCGCCTTGCGCATCGCCTTGCGGTCGTAATCAATCGTTTTATGGAACTCAAGGCCAACTTCAATACGGCCAAGGCCCATATCGTTGCCAGATATAAATTTCGCTTTGTTCATCTTTGCCATCAAATCGCTCCCAGGTCTTTTGCAGTGATGCGGGTGAATTCGTGCAGGTCTTCCACGTCGATGGTGTCCAGCACCCGGTACCGGCGCGAGGCGTACTCGATCACATGGGCTGCAGTGAAGTCGGCCGGTTTGGTACCCGAGGCCCAGCGCACCCAAAACAAGTCGGTGGGGGATTCGTCGGTGTTCATGCCGGCGCGGATGGCGATGCTGTGGATGGGCTCTTTTTTGGCCCATCGCCAGATGCCTGCGCTGAATGTCTGGTCCACACCAAACTGGGCGTTTGGTACATCGATTTGCAGGCGGATCAGGATGCGGCGGGTGAGGTCGCCAGCACTTGGAATCTTGGCTTCCATAGTCACACGCTCCAGACTTTGTAGCGATCGAGCAGCCGGTCAGCAAAGCCCAGCGACAAGAGAGCACCTTTTTCAACGACTTCGGACTGGCGGTGCAGGTACATGGAACCCACCTGCAGCTTGATCCAGGACTTGATGCTCTCGGGCACATTGGCCGCCGTGGCGTAGCCGGCCACGTAGCGCAGGGCTACTGCGTTGATCTGGTCTCGGCTGGTGGGCCAGGCACCGCTGTAGACCGGCACCACGTAGGCGTTGCCAAAGTCGTTAGTGCTGTCTAGCGTGTACAGGTTGTTGGCCAGCGTTTGCTGCGCACCGGTAATGTCCCAATATTTGAGACTGGTGATGCTGGCAGCGGGTACGCGGGTTAGCTCGAATGCACTGGGGAAGGCGTCCAACGTCAGCTCCCAGGTCTGGGGCATAAGTGCCCGGCCGGTGGCCTGCTCGGCCATTTCAGTAGCCGCCGTGATGTAGGCGGCGATCAGCGTGTCTTCATCCGTCGTGTCCACACGCAGGTGCAGCTTGGCGTCTGCCAGGCTGAGGGCCGGGTCGGTCGCTGGGGTGATGAGTTTGAGGGCCATATTGACGTAAAAAAAAGCACCTTGCGGGTGCTTGCGTTTGCTGTGTGTCGGCTATCGCGCCGGTCTGCTTCCTGTCTGTACCCTCGCAGGGCGAGTGCTGTCTGCTGCCATCCTCGCAGGGCGAATGCTGTCTGCTGCCATCCGTCTACCTGCCATCGCGCCGGGTATGTACGCCTCAAAGACGCCTGCATAGGCTATTGGCAAGCCAATAGAGCCGACAGCCGATGCGCCTGCCGGATATGCACGCGCCGCGCCGGTTGCTATCACGGTGCCGATATAGCTGAGCGCCTGCACGCCAGATGGCTGCACAGTGGCTGCACCTGATATGCCAGCGCTTACAACTGGCGTTCCGACTGCCGATGCCGCCTGTACGCCTGCCGGGAGTGCCGTCGCGGGTATTGATGTGCCGCCAAATGCTGCTGGCGTGCCAACGTTTGCTGCTACTGATACGCCCGCGGGCATTGCGTTTGCCGCGCCCGTAGCAGAGGGAGTGCCTACGCTTGCCGTTGCCGATACACCAGGCGGCGTGACGGTGGCAGGTATCGACGTGCCACCCGTTGCGGTAGGCGCTCCGACTGATGCCGCGGCGCTAACGCCCGCTGGTGTAGCGAGTGCCGCACCTGTTGCTGCTGGTGTGCCGACTGATCCGGTAGCGGATACGCCGATCGGGATGACGGTTGCGGACCCGCCTGCCGAAACGGCATTGATCGGAATACCCTGTGCGGTGTACGGATTGCCTGAGGCCATTGTCCAGTTCAGCGAGCCCGTGCTGAAACTATAGCCGCCTGCGAACAGTTGGCCAGAGGCTGACCTCGTGCCAAGAAGCGTTGTATTGGCTCCTGCCACCTGTGAGCCTGCCGTACCGTAGGTGTTGTTCATCGCACCGAACAGCGCACCGTTGGCCGGGCAAGTCATGCTGCCCGTGGTTGCGGAGCCGCCACTTCCCGTTGCCGATACTGCTGTTCCTACAGGCGTGGTCTGATCCACCCCAGTCCAGTCTGATACTGCGGCAACCGTCGCGCCATAGCCTGACAGTGCGAACGACAGGGTATTGGCACCGGTCGCTGGCGCTACCAGACTCCACATTTTCAAGCTGCCTGTCGTGCCCGAGTTGGTCATCGACACGCCGTTGTACGCGGCGGAATTTACCGTTGTGCCGAAGTTAAAACTTTGTGCGAGCAACAGCCGGTTGGCACCGCTTGAAGCCGTATAGGAAAACGATACCGTGGTGCCGGAATTTGTGCCCGATAAAACGCCAGTATTCAGCGCGACGGCCATGCTAGATCACCACATCAGTGTGCGGCACATCAAGTTGCGCCTTCAGACTGGCATCCACGCACAGCACTCCGCCAGTGACTTCCCACTCGGCAGGCGTCAGGCGCATCAACGAGACAACCACGCGGCCTGCAGACTGCACCACACCGTAATTCACTACAAGACTGCCGTCAGGACAGGCCACGGCTTGACCGGGCTTGCAGGGTCGTGTAGTCACTATGACGAGCCCCGTGTCCCACTCTGCATCTGTGCAGGCGACGGGTTTTGCGACAGTGCCGCTGGCAATACCACTGGCCTCTGCCGCCAAAATGGCAAACTCGCGGTTGATCGAACCGTCCGAGTTGACGACTGTGACAAGCCCCCACTTCGTAGACAGGTCGGTAAGCTCAAGTCCGGTCGGGATGTTCATCGGTAAGACTCCACCCACTCAGCCGAATCCTGCACAATCTTCTCGTTCACACGCACCCACAGCACGCCATCCTCGTCGCGCTTGGTGATCGGTGGATCAATGCGCTGGCCGGGGTTCTCAATCGACAGAGCTTGCGGCATCTGGTGGGCGTAGATGCACTGGTAGCGCGTGCCGTCCTCCAGCGCACGAAGTGTGTGAAAGCGGCCTTTCAGGATCAAGTGCCAGTTAATTTCATCGTCGGCACGGATGACCACGACCTTATCCACGGTGGCATTGAGCGGGTTGCCGTCAGCATTGACCTCGGTTGCGGTAAGCAGGCTGATTTCAATCGCGCCGTGCGTGACGAAAGTAGGATGGTCGAAGTTGTGCCGGTGACCCAGCACGACCTCATCTTTTTTCATAAACCCCTCATTGGGTTGGCGAATGTAGACCGGCCCGCAAATGAATTCCATGTCAGTCTCCTTTTATGCACTCAGCGCCGTAGAGGTCAGCGAGTAGTGTCATGGTGTTCTTTCACATCACCCCAACGCACGCGGCCACGAAAGAGCGGCGGCGGGCAGGTTTTGAGTTTTGGGTCGAGCGGTACATAGCTGACGATGCGCCCGCGTTCCCCGTAGAGAAAGTGCGGGAACATGCCCCAGTGGCTCTTACGAACCAGCAGGTAGCCGCGCCAGCGTCGACGCCAGAACAGCGCAACAGAAAAGAAGAGGCAGTTCGAGCGCATGGCATCACCCCAGCAACTTCCACGCCACAGCAGCGCCTAAAGCGGCCATATAGGTCAACCAGAAATAGCCTGCGGGCGTCATGCGATCCGAACCAATCCAGTAGCAGCCGCAGGCGCAGGAAGCTGAACCGTGAAGAGCGCAGCGGTAGAGGTGGCGCTAGTGAACTTGACAACTGCAACCGCTTTGTTTGTCTTGCTTGAGTTGTAGATCAGTGCCGTGTCAGCCGTGATCGTAGCCGCGGCCCATGCCGGGTCGGTTGTCCAGTCAAGAATGGCCGTATCGGTGTCAAGCGTCACCGAAAACCCAGTCAGCGCCATGCCGCCTACCGTGTAGCCGGCTCCAGTAATCTCGCCGATTGCGGTGTAGGCCGTGGTAGCTTTGCTCAACGACGCAGCAGCATCGGTGTACAAAGCGATCTTGTAAACGTCTGCTGCGGTATGGGGCGTCATCGCCAGAATCTCTTGCTTGAAGCTGTTGCAAAGTGCTGCGGTGGTTGCCATGTTTACTCCTGAAAATTTCTGTGGAATGCGCTACGGGGTGCAGCGCATTGCGCAACATTTGCGGGGTGTTTAGGCTGGGTCTTTCAGGCTCAGTGCATAAGCGACTGCGGCCTTGTTGCTGTCCACCTGGCCGCCTTCTTCGGCCTGCTTGGCGGTATCAGCAGGCAGGCTGACAACATCGTCGGGCTGGCCATGGGCACAGGCCACCAGCACACGCACCTTGACAGACTTGGCTTTGGACACAGGGGCCTGCGGCTCGTCGGCCAGCTTGGCCAGGCCTTGGGTTAGCAAGGGCTCAGCGGCATCGGGGGTTACATCGAATGCAGCACCTTCAAGAATTTCGGCAGAGTCGGCGGCGATGACGCCAGCAGCGATCACGGCCAGGGCAATGAGTTTGGTCATAGGGATTTAGGGATGGAGTTGAAGTACCACCAGGTGCAGGCTGGTATGCCTGCACCTGGTGAGGACTGGGCGCGCTGGATTAAGTGGCGCTGTGCTGGTACAGCTTGACGCTGTTGACATCGAGCAAGTTGCCGCCCGTGCGGGCCCATGCCAGGAAGCCGACTTGGCCGAGTTTCATGTAGGCCGAGTCATCAAAGCGGAACATCGTCACATCCATGGCGTCACGGATCAAGTACTTGCTAAAGTTGCCAAAGGCCAGCGACTTGGCATTGGCAGCGGGAACGGCCAGGTCGTTGTTGAGGTAGGTGGGGTAGCCCAACAGCATATCGGTGAACTCGCCCGCAATGCCTGCGTCGTAGTTGGGCGTCCAGATGGGGCGGCCTGCGGTGTCCTTGATCTTGCGAATCACGCGGCGCATGGTTTGCGAGAACATCCAGCCGGGTGCAGCACCCGACAGGTCTTGCGCGGTGCCAGAGTGGGCCAGGTAGGCGGCGTCCAGGCTGTCAATCATGTCGACCAGGTCGTCATAGATGATGGTGAGGGTTTGTCCAGAGAGGCCGATCTTGCCTACGCTGGCGGCAGTGACCAGACCGTTGGGGTCCGTCGCGCCGCCACCGGTGGTGAAGCCCACATTGCTGATGCGCCCAATGCGGTCTGCCAGGCGTTTGAACACCATGGCCTGGATGTCAATCTGGCTGTCTTGCAACAACTCGATCGGTACCGCGACCACTTTGCTGGATGCCTTGAACACGTTGACGGCCACAGTACCAAAGGTGGGGTCGGCAGAGGTGGCTGTGGTGTTTTGTGCGATCCACTCGCCGACTTCCGATGTGCCATCAGAGGTGGGGTAGCTCAGCGGGTTGCCCTGGTCGGTAGTGATCTGGCTGGAGACCTTGCGCATGAATCCGTAGGCCTTGAGCAGGTCCACCAGTTCTTTGGCAACCACACTCTGCATGGTGTATCCACCTTGGGCCGCCGTAGTGGTGCTCATGGTGTTGCGAACGGCCAGGGCTTCGTCCACAGTCATGTCCTTGAACGACTTGCGCAGGAACACGTTGAACGCCTTTTGCGCATCGGTCAGCGGCTTGCCATTCTTGGCATTGGCGGCGATGTTGTGGTCGCCGGCATCCGTGAAGTTTTCATCACGGTCTTTTGCAATCATGGTTTCATGGGCGGTGATCTGGCGCTGGGTGCGCTCAGCATCATCCATGTGATTGTCAAAAGTTGCCTGGTCTTCCTTGGACCAGGTCTGCGAGCCTTTGTCGGCCAGGAGGGCCTTGGCGGATTTGTTGGAAGCTGCGAGGCGCTCCCGGAGTGCTTGGATACTGCTCATTTGATTTCCTTGTAAAGAATGAGACGGACATAAAAAAAGCCGCTGAATTCAGCGGCTTCGGCATCGAACGCGGGAGCGTCAGATGGGGGCAATCAGCCGCATGCGGTTGCGGTTGAGTTGGATTTGTTGGGCTGCCAGCGCGGTTAGATCCGGCTCGGGTGGCTTTGCTTCTTGCTTGGGTGCGTTCGGGTAGGCAGCAAGGTTCCAGCGCGCCTGCGTGTCGCTGCCCTGCTTGGTGTTGGGGTCGATGGCGTCGATGAACTTCGCATCAAGCGCTTCTTGCGCGGTGAACCAGGTGGTGGCATCCATCCAGCCGACTACTGTTTCATTGGATGCGCCGGTCTTGCGGGCATAGTCGGAGACGATGGTGCCGTCGATCTTGTCCAGCAGGTCGGCCGTGGTGCGCAACTCTTCTTTGTTGCCATAAGCCATGGTCCAGCTGTTGTGCACCATGAATAGGCCGCCGTCGGTCATGCGGACTTCGTTGCAGGCCAATGCCAGGTAGGTTGCCGCACTGGCGCAGATGCCATCAATATGGGCAACCACTTTGCCCGGGTGAGCAACCACTGCGGCGGCCATGGCGCGGGCCTCAAACACATCACCACCGGGGCTGTTGATGTGCATGTGCACCGTTTTGTCTTGCTGGCCAGCCAGTGAGGTGATCAGCGCTTTGGCGCTGGCGCCCCAGTAGTTGTCAATCACGTCGTCGATATAGACATGGGCCTCGGTTTCAGTGGCGTCCATGCGGATCGCCACCGGGCCATCAGCGCGGGCGTTGTCCTTGAGTAGCTGCATCAGCTTGTTGAGTTTCATGCGGGTTGTCCTTCGGGAGGTGGGGTCTTTGGATCGGCGCCACGCTGGGCTTTGTAAAGGTCGTCACCGCCATCAATGCGCGGCAAGTTCTTGAGGCGTCGCACTTCATTCACAGTCATGTAGCCGTCGCCAGTTCCGGGGCCGCCCAATGCGGATTTGAAGCCCTCGTTTTGCGCCTTGCTGTCGCCCGCAAGCAGGCCATCAAGCTCAAACACAACAAACTGGCCAGCGTTGCGGAATAGTTTGCGATTCAGCTCTTCTTGCCAGCGGCACAGCATGGGCTTGATCGTGAATTTGACAAAACCAAGGGTGATTTGCTCAATGCCGGTGCCCCAGCTGCTGGCTTTGTTGCTGTCACCAATGATGATGGGGGGTACGCCCAGCGCCTGGCAGATGTCTTCTTTCTCGTACCGGCGCGATTCGATCAGCTGCAGATCAACCGGGCTGATGCTCAGCTCGGTGACCTTGCCGCCTTCGGTGAGCACCAAGGGGAGTTTGCGGGCGCCAACGCCGGTATAGGTGGACACAAAGCTGTCACGCAGCTGCTTGGCCTGCTCTGGGTTCATTTTGCCAGCGAACTCCAGCGCGATCTGGGGCATGGCACCCTCACCAATGGTGCGGCCTGTGAACTCGGCTGCGGCAAGACTGTTGCCGATGGATTGCTTGGCGGCGTACTGGATGGCGCTGATGCTGTGCAGGCCGTTGAAGCCGAAGCCCGCAAAGTGGAGCATGTCGTCCTGGTCAACCGTCTCCATTTTGCCGGTGTAGGGGTCGATGGTGTCGTACACCAGGCGATGCCCTGACTTGTTTGGCACCAACCGCGGCACAACCAGGTCGGGGTGCAGCGGCTGCAGGCCAATCACCTGGCCGCCTGTGTTGTTGTTGCTGCGCAGAATGCGGGTGTGTTGGTCGCCGCGCAATGCGACGCAGCGCACGATCCACTCTTTCCAGCTGGCCGATGTCCACAGATCATGCGGTGATTCGTTGAGCAGCCACCACAGGGGTGCGTTTTCTACACGCATGCGTTCGCCCGTTTTGTCGTAACGGTAGTGGCCAACGGGGAGTTGCAACACGGCGCCGGCCAACTTGCTGAGGCAGGCATACACCGTGCTGACGGCCATGGCCGTTCTATCGGTAACGGCGAATCCACTGGCCGAAGCAATGGGCTGAAACAGTGCCTTCATGGCGTCCACATCACTGCTGACCGTGCTGTAGACCTGCGCATTGCTGATGCGGGTGATCTGCGATCCATCAGCCAGGCGCTGGGATGCACCGGGGCGGGACTGGATGTATGCATCCAGCACGCGCGAGGTGTGTCGCTTTGCTTCCAGGTTAAAGGTGTTCACAGAATTACAAAGCCTTGTTGTATGTCGGTTGACTCATTGGTGGCCAATGCCCGGCCCAGTGCCATCAGCATGGCCATGGGGCCGTCGATCTTGTTTTCGGGTCGCTCTTTGGTGGGGGATCGCAGCTCGTTGAACTTGCTGACTTTGACCACCAAGTTGCTCACCATCCAGGTCATGACAGGGTTGCCGTCAAACTTCAGTTTCTTTTCAAGCACCAGGTTCTCCACCTGGATCAACGGGGGTGTGAAGAAAAGCGAGCGCTGGGTGATCTCGACCAGCGGCAGGCCTTCCTCAATCAATTTGCCGGCGAAATACATGCTCAAGGCGGGGTCAAACGCGATCTCTTGCACGTCAAACTGCTTGCAGTAACTGCGCATGTCGTCGGCCAATACGTCAAAGTCGGTGATGTCGCCATCGGTGACTTGTACGTAGCCCGATCTTGCCCAGCCGCTCAGGTGGGCGTTGCCGCTCTCCTGCACTGCCAACTCATTCAAGTACAGACGTGTGCACACGTGCCACACATCACCAACCAAGAACACCAAACACAGCGCGGCAAAGTCTTTTTTCTGCGCCAAGTCCAAGCCCATCCAGCACTTCATGCCGACAAAGTCGCTCAGCTGCATGGTCGGATCGCCGCAGCGCTCCCAGGCCCGCATGTCCATCCATGGGCTTTCGCCGTTGACCCAGACGTTGAGGCGCTTAGTCAGAAAGTTGTTCAAGGCACTAGGCATGGCAGCGGCCTTGCGGGCGGCTGACTCCATGTCATCCTTGAGCACCGACACGCCCCAGTTCGGGTTGGCCTTGGCCCAGCTCGCGGGCTCCATCGGGTCGTCTTTGTCGTCGATCGAATAGATGATGCCGAACATGCTGGCGTCATCAATCACCCGGTCCAGCACCTTGGTGATGTGCGTGCGCCGTTCGTAGCAGATGCCGCTGCGGTCCGTGCCGGCCGTGGTGATGAGCCAGAGCAAACTCTGCTCACGGGCACCACGGGCGGTATCGATCACGTCGTACAGGTCGCGCTTCTTGTGCGCGTGCAACTCGTCGATCACGGCACAGTGCACATTCAGCCCGTCCTGCGTGCTGGCTTCAGCGGCCAGTGGGGTGAACTTGCTGGAGCTGTGCGCGACCGTAATGCTGTGCGTCAGGATGGCCACGCCCAGGTAGGTACGCATGTCGGGTGTGCGCTCAGCCATGCCCTTGGCATCGTCAAATACGATGCGGGCCTGGTCGCGGGTTGTGGCCGCGCTGTACACCTCGGCACCCTGCTCACCATCGGCCGACAGCATATACAGGCCGATTCCGGCTGACACCAGGCTCTTGCCATTCTTGCGGGGCACCTCAATGTAGGCTTCGCGGAACCGGCGTAAACCGGTGTCACGGTGCACCCAGCCAAATACGGTGGTGACAATGAAGCACTGCCACGGGTCCAGCACCAGCAGGCGCTTTTCGCGTGCCCACTTGCCCTTGATGTGCGGCAGCAGCTCCAGGAATGCGCATATCCGCGCTGCCCGGTCTTCATCAAACACCCAGGGCCACTGCTCGCTGGGCTCCCGCTGCAGGTTTTCCACTTGCCGGTCAATCGCCAGGCGTGTCCATTTGCAGGTTGGGATTTCGCCCGCCTGTACTTGCTGCGCGTACACCTGCGCAGCCTCAACATACTTGTTCATGAGACTAACTGGGGGCGTGCTGCAAACTGGGCGAACCCTTGTGGCGCAGAGGTGGGCGCCGGGTCGATGCCTGGCAGCGAGGGCTGCACATAGTTTGATGCTTGTACCCGGCCCCGCGCCGCTGGGCTCAGGCCAAAGTGCATCAGGTAGCGGTTGACCTGCTCGCGGTGCGACTTGATCAGCTGCACGATCACGCTTTGCTGGGCGTAGCCGCTGGGGGTGACGGAGTGGCTGGCCGCATAAACGGCGTCTGCATAATCCATGGCGGGATGAACCTCGCCATCTTTTCCAGTGCCGCCAGCCATATGGCGATTCACGATGCCATTAAATGCTGTCTCCAGTTCAGAGAGCCGGCCAACGGATTGGCAGTACAGCGCCAGGGCAGCGCGGTCCAGGCCGGTGATCAAGCCCAACTCAAGCAGCTCGGGCGTGATGCGCTTCCATTCTTTGCGGGCCTCAACACTCAGGTGCTTCGGGGCGCTGGGGATCTGGTGCATGGGGTTGACCCCATCCGAAAGATTCAGTGAGCGCTTGCCGGGGTTTCCCTCCAATAGCTTCAGCGCGGCAGGCTTTGGCAGCGGTCCGCGTGATCCTGTCATGGTGATAAATCCTTGCCATCAATGATGGCGGTATGTTGGCTTGTCACGGGCGGCGGGGTACCCCTCCCCCCGAAACCTGCGCGTGTAAAAAAAGAGGGAAGCGATCGGTTTCCCGTCGGCCCGCCACCGAGTTTTGATCCCCCCCCTTACCGGGCCTTTCGCCTACCTCGAAGGGCCTCGGCCAGGCTCTTGGCTTCGTGACAGTCATGGCAAAGACCCTGTACGTTGTCATCGTCATCCGTTCCACCCTCAGCCAACGGCTTGATGTGGTCACGCTGTGTGGCCAGCGTGATGCGGCGCATCCGCTGGCACTCTACGCATAGCGGGTTACTGGCAAACAGACGTTCACGCATAGCTTGCAGCTTGCGGCCTGTCACACGTTTCGTGGCTGTTGGATTCTTCGTCCAGGCTTCGCGAGGGTGCTTGGGGCAACGGCTTGTGCCATCACGTACCAGCACACCGCAGCCGGGATGGTTGCAGGGCTTTGGTGCTGATACAGGCATAGGGGCAGGGTCAGTTCAGAATGGTCAGATGGCCGTGGCCATCAGGGTGTGGTGTTGAACTGCCCTGCTGTTAGTTGACGGCACCAGGGAGCTGCTTACCGACTTAATCCGCCTGACGCCCGTTGTTAAGAGACGCTAGGGCTGGGCGGGTATTTAGGCCCGTTATCCCTGCGCAGACGCGATGTCTTCAGCTTACTTTGTTGCCATCACATAAGCGGGCTGGGCTTGATTCCAGCTGTACTAAACGCTTGAGTTGAGGGTGAGGTCTCTACCCAGTAGCGCCGCGTTTCCATCAACGCCGCCGCTTATGTGATGACAAAGAAAAACCCCTGCAAGTAGTGGCCTGCAGGGGTTTGGGCTTATGTAATTGCGGGTGGTGACACGAATTCCACAGCCTGCCTGAAATGTACAGAAAAGTTCTATGTCGTAAAACTACTTTTTGCGGTGCTGGCCATCTTGTGTTTTGCAGCCTGTTTGTCATCCAGCCAGCGTTTGATAACGTAGTCGGCGTCTTCCAGGTTTTTGCTGATGGTGCTCTCAGCCCGGCACATGCGCTTGGCAACCAGGTGACGCGGTAGGCCCTTGGCATAGGTCAGCGTCAAGGCATGGTACAGATGCGACTGGGTGAACTGCAGCGACTTGACCGCATCATCGGTTTCACTGGCCTCAATGCTGTGCACCGGAATGGCATCGCCATTGCTGCGACCAGATGGCACGCCCATGCGCACAAAGGCCGACTGGGTTGGATACCCCAACGCGCCGCTGTCACTCTGTTGGCACCACTTGGCCCAGTTTTCCAGGCGATGCTTGATCCATTCAATTCGCGCCATCGGTACCTCCTGGTGCGGGTGGTGTAGCAATGAAGCCCGCAAACGAACAGCCCATGGTGATGGCGTATTGCTGATCCTTTGCGACCGGATGCGTGGCCGGGAACGGTGTGCCGAGCACATGGCCACGCTCCATGGCATAGAACAGGCCCGCTTCGCCCTTCAAGGCACGCCGGATGCAGTCGTTCACATAGTCCTTGCCGTATTCGACCCGCTTGCTATCGACCCACTTGGACGTTTCGGGCATCTGTTGCCGAAGATCGAACTTCGCACCCGTCTGGCTGGTGGGCTGTTGGCTCATGGACAAACTCCGTTAAAAGTGAAGGGGTGGACGTGCGGTGGACGGGGGGTGGACGTCGCAAACCCGCATGGATACTCAATCCGTCCATCCGTCCAACCCGACCACATGTGTGTGGGTAAGCTGCGCCCGCGTGAACGCGCGCAGACACGCGCCCCCACGTGTCTGCGTGTGTGCGCATGTGTGAGGCCGAAAGTGCCTTTTGGGGTGGACGGGTGGACGGATTCCAAAAACCCGTTTAAAAACAATAACTTACGCCGTCCACCCCCCGTCCACCGTACGTCCACCCCCGGCGGGGTGTGGACGGATGGACAAGTGGGGTGAACCCAGCGAATGGCGGCGGCGACAGGACCGAGTGAACGGGGCGTGACCAACCAGCATGGCATCCGCTTTGGCGACGACGCGCCAACGCAAGCATTGCTAGGGTTTTGGAGTTTACAGCGGGAGGTCATAGTCCTCTTCCACTGAATGGGGCATAACGGCCCCAATTTGGGCCACAGGTGCGTTTTGAGGCGCTGCCGGTGGGGTGGACGGGGGACGGCGCAAAAAGCCGCGTCTACGGCCTTTGGTCGTTTCCCGATAGCTATCAAAACCCAGCGATCGCATGGCATTGCTGATGCGCGTATCCATGTTGCCCGCGCCATCCATGCGGTCTGCCTTGATCAGCAGGGCTTTTTCATAAATCTCAGTGCGTGCAAAAAAATCCCGCTTGGCATTGACCTTTTCCAGTGGGTCGTCATGCTTGTCTGACGTATCCCGGTTGACGTACGCATCAATGATGTCCTCCCACGTGTCCGTCCGCTTGAAGGGTTCCTGCTCCGGAAAAACCAGATCATGCTCTTCCTGCCGTGACGGCCAGTAGCGCTCACCCGCATCGAGCCGGTGCAAGGCCTCAGCAAACAGCTGCAGCCGCATGCTGGCCAGCGTGTCTTCATTGACCTGGTGCACCTCCAGCGGCCAGAAGCGCCGGTCGCCCGTCGCGTCTTTCAGAAAGGTGTCCGCATTGGTGGTGCCCACGTTCACCGAGTGCCGCTTGGCCCGGATCAGTTGCGACCCATAGGGCGGGCGGAACATATCCTCTTGCGCGGACAGGAATTGCTTGATCTGCGTGGTCTCAGACTTATTGAGCGACTCCAGCTCAGCCGACTCAGCAATCCACACCAGTTGCATGGCCATCAGCGAATCCTTGTCACCCATGCGGATCGCGTTGTCGGTGAAGAAGGGGTAGGCCAGCGCCCGGAATGCGGTAGATTTTTTCAGGCCCTGCTCACCCTTGATGATCAGCATGTAATCGAACTTGCAGCCCGGCTGCAGTGCCCGCTTGACCAAGCCCATGATGAAGCACTTGCCGATCAACTTGGTGTAGGGCCGCTCCTCAATTTCATACACGTCGGTGAGCCAGTGTTCAAGGCGGTTGATGCCATCCCACTTTTCAGCGTGGATCAAGTCCAGCACCGGGTTGTATTTGGACGACCGCGCCGCCATCAACACGCCGTTGCGCAACGTTGTGGTGGCCTTCACGCCCATGCCAAAGTGGCGCAACAGATACTCCCCCAGCATCAGGTCGTCTTCCTCATTCCATTCCCCGGCTGGATGGCCCCAGGGCGTGGTGCGACTGCGCTCCAGCAAGTGGGTGAAGTCGTTTTGCTTGACCAGCTCTTTGAGGTTCGGATCGAGCTGCAGGCAGTACATAACGTTTTCGCGGCAATCCATGGGCCGCCCACGGTGGGTGACCAGGTGGGCTACCACGTCCACAAATTCAGCATCGTCCGCTGCAGGTGGGCCATCACCATCATCCGCACCTTGACCTCCCCCAGCGGGAGCCGGAGCGGTCGCGTTTTTTGGTTTTCGTGCGGGTGGCGGTGTCAGCTCCACACCAATTCGCTGGGCCAGCCAGTGCAGCGCCTCTTTGGGCTTGGCCGTGGGCAGCCACTCCATCACCAGGTCGATCGGCGTGCGCCTACCCTGCTTGGGGTCGCCCATGTCCGCAACCCCGAAGTCCACAATGCCCTCGGGCGCAATGCTCAGGTCTTCCTGGTTGGTGCGGTTGAGCGACTTGCTGGTGACCCGGTAGCCGCTGCCCTTGGGAATAGCCGATGCAAACAGCGACGGCACCCACACCTGCAGCGACTGCATGGCCGCCTCATTCACACGCCGGAAATCGTCAGCCCCCGAACTGTCTGGCTGCGCGTGGGGCGTGGCAGGCTTGGGAGCCGGTGCCGGCCGCGATGCTGCTGCCCGTATGGCCTTGGCTTCGTCAACCGTGGCGTGCAGACGCCTGAGCACACCTTCGTCAATCGTCTCCAGTGTGGGCGAAGAATCGGGAAACAACTGCCCAGTGAACGTGAAATATTGGCTGGTGCCAAAAATCTCCAGACCAATGTCATTGCTCTTGTTGTTGTGTGTGTTTCCCAAGACGATGATATGGACACCCTTGCCACTGGGTGAATATTCGGTGTAACTGTTGCAGGCCTTGATGATGTTGGCGCACCGCTCGGTCACCACCCCAGTAGCCGGGTCGATAGCGCCATCGATGTCAATGCCAATCAGGCCATCGTCAGGGAAGAAGCCGAAGCCCACACCCGACCACCCACCGCGCTCATACGCACGGCGCACCACGGCCAGCGTGGCCAGGCGCTGCCGGTCGCGGTCATCGCCCTGCCCGCCCGTGCGCCGACCGCCCTGCACGTAATACGGCATCTTGGCGGGCTTGGCCTGCCCTTCCTTGGCCTCGAACTTCCACAGCAGCCATTGCTGCCGTGTTGCTAAATCTTGGGGGATGTTGTCCCAAACCGGAGGCACCACCACCGGGGTTTGTGAGTCTGTCATTGTGTTTGGCTACCTCACCCAATCGGCCATGCACTGGCCCAAGTCAACCCAGCCCTGCTCTACCAGCGGCATGTCCACATCCACCGGCGCATACTCCGCCACGGGCCGGTTGCGGTAGTCCACCCGGCGCTCACCCACAATTTGCAGCGCCCCCGATCGGCGCATGTTGTCCACACAGCGGCGGGCTGCATCGCGCCCCACACAAGAGCGAGCTGCCAGCTCGGCCAGCGTTGCACCCCGGTTGGGCAAGCCCAGATCGGCCACCACATCACGCGCCGCCTGGATCAGCGCCTGCCGAATCTCGCCAGCCGGGCGCATCAGGCCACCGCCCGAATACCGCCACGGGCTTGAATGTGTTCAATGGCCTTGAGTGCCCGGTTCATGGTGTCGGCTGCGCCGTGGATCACCTCGGTCAGGTTTACCAGTTCGTCCGATGGGTCTTTACGCGATGGCCTGGCGTGCAATGTCTCATCACACATGTACGACAGCGGGTCATAGGCTTCGCAGTAACGCATCAGGCGCACCACCTGGCCAAACGTCAGCCGCTGGTCACCCGTGGGGCTGCAGCACTCCTTCAGCCTGGCATACGCGCTCTCGGGCTTCATGTCCGGGAAGATGTGCGCAGCCACTAGCTTGAAGGGCTTGCCGCTGCTGCCAATTGCGGTGGCAATGGCGTCAAATTCATCGTCGTAAAACAGCTTCATCGAAGGCTCCGTAATTTTTAGGGGTGTTTAGGGGAGACGAAAAAAGGCAAAAAAAACACACTGCAGGCATGCAGCAAATAAAAAGCACCCACCGCCCCGACGCACCAAAAGCCGTGCGTCTTCCCACGCGCGGCCAGAGTGAAAGGGAGGGAATCACTGAAGTGACCAGTGCGCCGGAATTGATGGCGGCGGGTGGAAAAATGGCGAGCGCCCCCAGCGGTGGACAATGGCGTTCTCACACAACCAAAACCACCAAAAGGGGAACTCATGAAACCGGACAACCCATTCGACCGAAAGATCGAACTGCAAAAAGACAGGCCATCGTTCGACCGAGATGCAGCCGTCGAACTGACCGCAACGCTGGAACTCTGCTGGGCAGCAGTGCAGGCCGTCTTCGACAAGAAGGCCAAACCCGAACACGCATTGGCGTTGCTACCGATGTTCATGGAGCGGGGAGACGCGAAACGTCAACAAGCATTAGCTCGCTATCAGGAGAATATGGACGCCGCATCTTCAAAACCCGCAGCTGCGAAACGTCGCAAGCCTCGCCCAGCGGAAGGCTGACCTCAGCGGCAAGCACATCGTCTTTATCGAGGGTCCGCGCCAGTAGTGCATCAAGGCGTGGAATGCGATCCCAGGCAGGGAGGCTTTCGAGGTATTGCTTTGCATCCATCTCAAGCCTCCCCCACCACATTGAGCTGACTCAGACTGATACCGCGGCGATCATCGTCGCCCCGCTGGCGCTGCAACCGGCGCTCAGCCACGCGGCGCACCCGGCCAGCGCGGAGGGCGTTCACGGGAGCGGCCTCGACTGCTACGTTTTCAGTAGCTGCTTGCGCAGGATTGGCGGGGGCTTTGGCCAGTTCTGGCATATAGATGTCGTTGAACGAAATGACGACACCACGCGAGCCAGCGAAGTCAATCAGCCGCTTGGCCGCATCAGGGGGCATGGTCTGCCCCCGCTCGTAATGCCCAACATTGCCTTGGGTGCAGCCCATACCGGCTGCCAGTGCGGTCTGGGTCACGCCCAGGCGCTTTCGGATGGATTTGATTGTGTTCATTGGTTGATTATGAGTGGCACTTGTATTGTAAGTCAACATTGCCACTGTTATTTGCTTTTAACAGTTCCGGTAATGATTTAGGCCATGGAGACAAAAACACGAAAAGCCAAGGTCACGCCGGAGACTCAAGCAGAGTCCGTAAGGCTCAAAGAAATTTGGGATGCGCAAAAGGAAAGGCCATCACAAGCAGTTTTTGGCGAGACATATCAAATTGGCAGCCAGTCGGCCGTGACTTCGTTCTTGAATGGGCACACACCGCTTAGCCTTAAAGCCGCCAAGGGGTTTGCCCGAGGGTTGGGTTGCCCGATCAGTGCCTTCAGCCCGCGACTGGCTGCCGAAGTGGTAGATGCAAGTGCCGCCAACCAAGCGGGCGACACGAATGTGGACAAGGCTTGGCCGTTCCTTACCGTGAGCCCAGCCCAGTACTACGAAGTGCTGACGCAGACTCAACGCGATATCCTGGAAGCCACCGCCCACTCGTTTGTCGGCACCAGAGAGCCACCGGTAAAACACGAATCGCCCGCGCCAAAATCCGCAAAGGCTCAATCAGCTTGACCTGTTTAGCGGCCAGGTTTTTTGTTTTGCATCCTATAAAAACAACCGGGCTAGAGTCGTTTGGAACAATAAATTTTGATGTTCAAAAGGGAGAGTGATTTGAAACACTGGCTTGTGATTGCTGCAGCGGCGGCCCTCGTATCCGCTTGTGGAGACAAGAAAACAACCATGCCGCCACAGGAGGTAGCTTTCTGCGATGCGGTCAATAAGTACCGCGATGCCTACGCAGATGAGGTGAGCAAAGATTCTTATATCGACCAAGATAAAAAACTGGCAAGCATTTTTTCCGAGAGAACCTCCCAACTTGTTCAAATCCTTGGCGATGGGAATGTCGTCGATTGGCATGGCACCATCAACCAGATCCTTTCAAGCAACGATGGCGCTTTTGTCTCGGTCACGCTGCCCTGCAAAGTTGAGCTGAAGCCCCAGGATGACCTCATCATCAAGGTCAACACCCCCCTACATGAATCGCTGCGGCTTTTTCATGAAAAATCTGAAATACGGTTTGCTGGCAATTTTCTGGTGAGCCCAACCAAAGCGCCTGGCGCTTACCCATACAAAGCCTATTACGGCGAAACGAGCTTTACTGTGGGCGGAAGCATGGGGAAGCCTGAGCTTCTTTTCATGTTCAGAGAGATTAAGTGACCAAGGGTTTGCCCGCATGGGCAGGAGTGCTCATTGCACTTTTCTGCATAGCTCCACTGACTGCTGACGCTGGTTATGCACGAGGTAAAGCTGCATTACGTGCATTCGTAAAACAGCAGGCCTGCCCCTCCACTGGGGAGCACCGCCTACCCTGTCCAAGCTACGTTATCGACCACATCAAGGCACTAGCCTGCGGCGGTGACGATACGCCCGCCAATATGCAGTGGCAGACCCGTGTGGAGGCAAAAGCCAAAGACCGATGGGAGCTGAAAGAATGCGGGAAATAGCCACACAAGCCCTCAAAAACGACCACCTCAGCTAATAAATCAAAAAATATTTAGCTCAATACAAGTGCCACTGTTGACATAATTTATAACCGGCACTAATAATCCACTCCAACCCGCCACCAACAGGCGGTCAAGGAGTGAATTTTGCAGACAACCAAAACCTCACCACTGCCAAGCGTGGTGGTCTATGGCCCGCAGGGCTGTGGCAAGACCCGCAATGCACGTCGCATTGCCAGGGCGCTCAATCTACCCACCATCGTTGCCGATTGGCACCTTGGTTCTGGCCATGCATGGCCGCGCACCGGCGCACTGCTGCTGACAAATACCCCACCGCCTGAGTGGTTCCGCTATTCCGTTGTCAGCTACGACGATGCAATGAAGCAGGTGGGCGCATGAGCCGCCCCAGCAAGCCTGCAGCGTCCAAGCTGCCCTACCCCGAACTGCCCGACACAGACAGCCCATGGTGGTTCCTCGCGTGGTACCTGCGCCAACTGGCCGAGCTGGAAGCCGTGTCCGCCCACTGGCGGCACGAAAACAGTAAACGCCGCCGCAGTGAGCCGCTGGTGATGGCCTTGATCGGCCTAGAGAACGAAATCTCGAATGAGATCAAAAAGCAGGACATCCCCGATCTGGTTCGCAAGGGCCAGCTGCTCTTTGCCTTCACAGGAACCACTGCGCTGCAGGTGGCTGCATGAAGCCCTACACCGTGCGCATCCAGCCCGCTGACGGACCGGCCTACAGCTTCACCGGCATCTACCCCGACAGCATTGCTGCCATCAACCACGCCACCGAGTTGACGTGGGGCCAGCGCGTGCGCATCAGCGCCAAGGTGGTGGCATGAACGGCGAGCAACACGTTGACCGCTTCGGCAATCCGGTCTACCGACCCGCTAAGCCAGACTGGCAGCACCGCGCCATCCGTGTGGCATCCATCGTCACCATCGTGGTGTGCCTGGGCATCATGGTGTGGGGGCGCTGATCATGCAGACGTCTGCACACCCCGCCTCTGCTCCCCAGCTGCTGCAATGGTCCGGCACCTTGATACACGCTGCCGAAGCCCGCACCCGCATCCTGGACGGTGAGTCCCACGCCGTGCCCGTGCTGTGCATGGACATCGAGCTGGACAACACGCTGCGCAACGTCATGCACGTCGAGCAGCCATTCCCGCCAGAGCACCACAAGCAGGCCGAAGCTGCCGCCCGCCGACTCAAAAAGGGCATGCACGTCACCGTCGATGTGCCGCCCCTGGACTTGCACTTTACCGCCCGCAACGTCTCCCATATCCACGTGATTGACCACGTCACCCCTGAACCCACACCGGCCCGAGAGGCCGACCTATTCCAGGAGCAAGCCGCGTAATGCCGTCCATCACCATCACCCTCACCGACACGCCCACAGGCGGCGTCTGCGTGCACAGCAACTACGTGCCCGCCATTGGCAAAAACACCAGCACAGCCCAGGCGGCGGCGTTGGACATCATCAACCGCACCTGCCGCGAATACGGCCTGCCCAACCCGCTCAAGACCGTCACCATGGCCCTGCGTGATGGTGTGGACATTGATGCCGTGCACCGCTCCCGCGATAACGTGGTGGGGGATGTTTGATGCAAACCCGCCTCTCATCCCTCATTGAAGCCGTGTTCAATGTCGCCATCGGCTTTGTTGTCAGTCTGGTGCTCACCGCCCTTGTGCTGCCCGCCTATGGCCATGCGGTGACCTTCAGCGAGAACTTGCAGATCACCGGCATCTTCACCATTGCCAGCATTGCCCGCAGTTACTGCGTGCGCCGCTGGTTCAACGCCCGCATCCATGCCACAGCCCAGCGCATTGCCGCTGAGGCCAGCCAGTTCAACTAACCCGGTGCACCTCATGAACCTAACGATACAACAGACTTTTGAACAACGCACGGAGAAAACATCCACAGGTTGCATTGAATGGATTGGTCCACGCGACAAAAATGGCTATGGTATTTTTATATTCAAGGGCAAACGGAAGCTAGCGCATCGTGCGTCTTATGAGTTGCACAACGGGCCTTTTTCCCCAGAAGCCTGCGTGTTGCATCGTTGCGATAACCCGTCCTGCGTAAACACTGACCACCTATTCCTTGGTGATCGTGGTGACAATGCCCGCGATATGGCCAGCAAGGGCCGCCAGTGGGTGCAAAAGAACCCAGCTGGACGTCCGACTCGCCCAATTGAATGCGCACCGCGCGGTTCTCAGCACCCCGCAGCAAAGCTAAACGAGGCCGATGTTCTTGCCATTCGCCGACGATCCAGCGCTGGCGAGCGCGGCAAAGACCTCGCAGTGGCGTTTGGCTGCGCAAAAACACTTATTTCGCAAATCATCCGGGGCCAAATTTGGACGCACGTCGGTGGCCCCATTCGCACTAAACCAATCCCGGAGAAAACCAATGATTGAATTTCTCAATATCGACATGCGCGCAATTGTTGAGTCCACATTCAACCCCCGAAAGAACTTCGACGGCAAAAAACTTGCTGAGTTAACTGAGTCGATCAAGACCAGCGGTGTTCTGCAACCGATCTTGGTTCGGCCACTCACAGGCAACCGCGTGGCAGATACAGATCGCACCGTAGAGTTTGAAATCATTGCAGGTGCAAGGCGGTTTCGGGCCTGCGAATTGGCCGGATTGAAGTCCATACCAGCCATTGTTCGCGTCATGGATACGAACACTGCCATGGAAGTCGCCATTTTGGAAAATCTACAGCGCGACGACCTCACCGAACTGGAGGAAGCCGAGGGCTATGAGACCCTGATGCAGCACGCCAACATCAGCGCCGACCAGGTGGGCGAGCGCATTGGCAAGAGCCGCAGCTACGTGTACGGCCGCATCAAGCTGCTCGACCTGTGCAGCGAGGCCCGTGTCAGCCTGCGCGATGGCGACATCGATGCCAGCCGCGCCCTGCTGGTGGCCCGCATACCCGACCACAAGCTGCAGATCAAGGCGATGAAGGAGATCGTGGCAGGCCGTGGCTACAGCATGCACAAAGAGCCCATGACCTACCGCGTGGCGCTGGAGCACTTGCAGCACAACTACATGCTTAAACTCAGCGAGGCCAAGTTCAAGATCACCAGCGTGGATCTGGTACCCGCAGCCGGCAGCTGCAAAACCTGCACCAAGCGCACTGGCCACGACCCCGATCTCTTCAGCGATGTGAAGGGTGCAGACATCTGCATCGACCCACCCTGCTTTCACAAGAAAGAAGAAGCCCACACCCTGCAGGTGGTCAAGGCTGCGCAAGAGAACGGCCAAAACGTAATCGCTGGCAAAGAAGCCGCTGAGCTGGCCACCGGCCCAAGCTACGCCAGCAAGTTCAAAGGCTACCGACGTTTAGACAGTGCGGAAGACAGCCCCACCAGCCAGCCATTGCGCAAGATCATCGGCACGCAGATGGCGGCCGATGGCATCAAACCGACCATGATCGAAAGCACCAAGGGTGAGCTGGTGGCGTGCCTGCCGAACGATGTAGCACTGCGCCTGCTCAAGACAGTGGAAGGCCATGCCCAGGCCGCCAAGACGGTAGCCAAGGAAGTGCGCGAGTTTGCCAATGAGAAAAAAGCCAAGGCCGATGCAAAAGCCAAGGCTGCATATGAACAAGACTGGCGCGACCAGCTGGTGGCACGCACGTGGGGATTGATGCAGCACTCCGACGACATCGTGATGGCCTTCAATGCCGAGGTGCACCGCTACGTCGCGCTGAAAACCGCCACCAATCTCAGCACCGACCAATCCGCCAAAGTGGGCAAGCTGCTTGGCCTGGACAAGGTGGGCACGCACAGCGCCCTGCTTGACCACATCAAGACCAGCTCAGAGCCCGACTCGATTCACATGCTGATGATCATGGTGCGTGACAGCAGCGCCAATGACTTCAGCTACAGCGACCGCGTTGCCAACGAAGGCATGCACCTGGTAGCGGGTGTTGTGCTGGGCGATGCGCTGAAATCGACCACAAAAGACATTCAAGCCGAAGCCCTGGCTAAGTATTTCCCCAAAGTGAGGGAGGAAAAAGCAAAACTCGCGACCGCTCCCGCTGCGCGGCCGGAGGTGGGTGCGGGAGGTGGGAAAGTGGGTGTGAAGGACAAGGCGGTGCCGGTCCTCAAAAAGCAACCCGCCCGCGTGGCGAAGCTGTCGGCCGAGGAGGCAACACTAGGCATCGCTGCCGCGATGCAAGGTATCGATGGGGCTGCTTCTGCGCCCGTAGGCGCAGTGGCGCTGCCCGCTGAGCCAGTAGGGGCGGCGGGTGGCTTTGTCGAAGGCCAGCATGTGCGCGTCACCACCATCGAAGACCGTCTGAGTAGCACCGCCCGCAAGTGGTCAGGTAAGGAAGGCACCGTCACCAAGACCAACGTCGACCACGACCCCGATCTGTACGACGTCACCTTCAAAGGCCGAAGCGGTGGCATCGCCATGTTCCGCACAGACCAGATCGAGGCGGTGGCGGTATGAGCACCAATAAGAAACCCCGCAAGGCCTACCGGCCGCGCCCGGTCACCGCCCACACTATGACCTTGGCCACCCACTACGCGACCAAGCCCGCGGCAGCCGATCGTAAGGAAGTCCTGGACATGCTGAGCAGCGCGATCCAGGCGCTGCGCGAAGGCGTGGCCACCGAGCACCAGTGGTCGATCGCGGCTGGCAGCGTCACCGTGGCGCTCGCCATAGATCACCGTGGCATTGTGCGCGGCCTGCTGGGCCACCTCAAAGCCGCCGAGCAGGCGCTGCAGGATATCTACGACCGCGCCTTGCGCACTGGTGGCGGCCGCTGGGTGCGTGTCACCCTGTACTACCAGGAGCTGGATGCGCTGCAGACCTTTGTGGAGCTGCATGCCTTTCAGGTCCGCCAGCTCGGCCGCGCCGAGTTCCTTGCCGCGATCGACGCGGCCCAAAAAGACACCATTGCCAAGGGCCACACGGCCACTCTGGCGCACGATCTGGAAAGGATGGCGGCATGAGCACCACCGCACCCGTACCCTGCGATTGCCTCAATGCTTGCGGCGACGATCCGTGGCTACAGGATGGCCGTAGCCTGCCGTGCGCTGAACTTTTGGAACGGCAGGCCGAGGCGCGGGAGTTGGCCAGGCAAAGCGCCGAACTCTTTGAGCTGCGCAAAACCTATGGCGCTGCAACCTTTTACGAGATGGCCGTCAAGATGCATGCAGAGCTGAAGCAGCTACGCGCTGGAGCCCGACCATGAGCACCGTCACGATCAACGTCAAGGTGGTCGAGCGCACCGATCTAGCCTTGCTGGTGTCCGATGGCCATAAAGAGGCCTGGGTGCCGCTCAGCCAGATCGAGGACACCGTCGAGGAGGAGGATGGCATGTTCGGCGTCAACATCACCGCCATCGTTATCCCCGAGTGGCTGGCCACCGACAAGGGCCTGCAGCAGCTCAACCAGGACGAAGACACCATGGATCTATTCGGAGGTGAATCATGATCGGCACACAACCCGAAGGCACCATCAGCGGTGTCGTGATTAGCGCGGTGTCGCATGAGGGCCTCAGCGTCACCGTGAACGGCAAGCCCGCCAGGCTGGCCATCCTCACCGATGACGGGCAGATCATCGCGGCCGGTGACAACGTGGCCAAGGAAGCCGAAGCGGTGGCGTTGAACTGCTACCGAAACTTCCTCAAGGGCCAGGGCTATCTGCGCGTGAACAGCGAGCCCATCCCCACCAGGTAGACCGCAGCCACCAATGAAAAAGCCCGCATCACGCGGGCTTTTTTACGCCTATGCGGGCGATTTATATTAACTATGCTTCGCGCAACCCAAACTGACAAAACCGACCTTGGGGATAGGGGTATTGGGGGAAATTACATCGCTCATGGGTCGATTGTCCCAGCTTTTCCACCCGGGCCCACAAACCGCCTAGCGTTTGAGGCCAAAGGTGCCCAGGAGTTGCTCGGTTTGTTTCTGCATTTGTTCCTGCATCTGCTGAAACAGGTTATTGCCCATAGCCCCCTGAACCAAAGGTGCCTGCATGTCCATCAGGGCTTGCATGTTCTTTTCAAGATAGCCACCCATCATTCCTTGCATGGTGTGCCCATAGAAGCGAATGATGTTGGCAAGCACGGGGGCAGTGAACATGGGTGTTCCGTTGGCCTCTTCCTCCAAAATAATCTGGAGGAGGATGCTGCGCGTCAAATCCTCACCCGTCTTGGCGTCCATCACCATGCATGGCTCGCTCTCCATCACCAGCTGTTTGATTTCAGACAACGTGATGTAGCTTGACGTATCCGTGTCGTACAAGCGACGATTGGGATACTTTTTGATAATCCGCTGGTGGGCCTTGCGGTCTTTGGGTGATTTGTTTTGCATAGCGGACGGATCGGCTTCCATTGAGGAAAGTGTATTGCAGTGCAACACATTCTAGGCAGTGCCCCGCCAACAGTGGCCTAGGATTACCCTAAGCGTCGGTACCAACTAAAAAGCCCTGCCCTCCACAACGGAGAACAGGGCTGTCTATTTGGTAGGCGCGATTGGACTCGAACCAACGACCCCCACCATGTCAAGGTGGTGCTCTAACCAGCTGAGCTACGCGCCTACAGTATTCAAGCCTCAAATTATAGCAGCAATAAATGCCCGTGGGTTTATATCCGCACGCGCTGAGCGCCTGAGTCATAATTGACGTTAACGTAAACGTCAATCAATCCCCTTTTATCAACAGGAGTTATTCATGGAAATTGCAGGCAAGGTATTTATCGTGACCGGTGGCGCTTCAGGTTTGGGCGAAGGCACTGCACGCATGTTGACGGCCAAAGGCGGGAAAGTCGTCATTGCAGACATGCAGGTTGAAAAAGGCGAGGCGATTGCCAAGGAGCTCGGCGGCGCTTTTGTAAAGTGCGATGTCAGCCAGGAAGCCGATGGACAAGCCGTGGTTGCCAAAGCGGTGTCCATGGGCAAGCTGATGGGTCTGGTCAACTGCGCAGGCATTGCGCCCGCCGAAAAGACCATTGGCAAAAATGGTGCGCACAGCTTGGCCGTATTCACCAAGACCATCACGGTCAATCTGGTTGGCAGCTTCAACATGATTCGACTGGCGGCTGAGGCTATGGCCAAGAACGAACCCGAATCCACGGGTGAACGCGGCGCAATTGTCTCGACCGCATCGGTGGCAGCGTATGACGGCCAGATGGGCCAGGCGGCTTACAGCGCGTCCAAGGGTGGTGTGGTCGGGATGACCTTGCCGATCGCGCGTGACCTGGCTCGCAACGGCATTCGCAACATGACCATTGCACCAGGCATCTTTGGCACTCCCATGATGTTTGGCATGCCCCAGGAAGTACAGGACTCCCTGGCTGCAGCGGTGCCTTTTCCCTCCCGTCTGGGAACGCCGCAGGACTATGCCAAGCTGGCCCTGCACATTTTCGAGAATGACATGCTCAACGGTGAAGTGATTCGCCTGGATGGCGCCATTCGCCTGGCACCTCGCTAAATGGGCATTCCACCGCTGAACCCTGACCGGGCTTCAGCGGTGCGCGCGGACCGACGCCAGTATGCCCAGCAAGAAAAGCGCGCTGGCCATCAACTGCGTCGACTGGGGCCATTGCCCCGTCCAGAGGAATACATAGGCCAGAGCAAACAGGGTTTCGCTCACGATCAGTTGGCCACAGAGGCTGGCACTCAGACGACGGCTGGCAATGTTCCAGAGAACCGTGGCCAGCCATGCCGAACCCACTCCAGCCGCTATACAAAGCATAGCTGCTTGCGCAATATCCGCGCGGGCTAGCAGCACATTTGCGTCCGATCCCAGGACCAGCCAGACCGCAAGCGCTGCCAGACCGGCGCCCACCCCCAACCAGTTAGCCCAGTCGGTCGTATCAATGTCGCTGTGCTTTTGAAGCCAGGCAGAATTGAGTACCGCAAACGCCGTCCAACTAGCCATCGCAAGCAGGGCAAACGCCAGACCGCGCCAATAGATCCAGCCCGAAGCGGTTCGTATGGGCTCGCCCGCCACCGATACGTGCGCGCTTTCTGCATTCATCATCAGCAACACGCCTGCTACCGTGAGCACCAAGCCGGGCAGCAGGCTTCGCCACAGCAAACCCTGCGGCTTGCCCAGCAACATGACCCACAGAGGAATGGTTCCGATGACCAGTGTTGGAACCTCTGCACCGATATCGTGAATCGCAAGAACCAGCAGCAGGTAATAGCCGGAAAAACCCACCACGCTCAATCCCAAGGCGACCCATGCCTGGCGGGCCGTTGGCAAAGGCCGCGAACCGCGTCGCTGTGCAATCACGATCAACGCGACCGCTCCGAAGCTGACAAAACGGCCCGCTGCAAGATCCACTGCTGAAAGACCGGGGGCCATAGCAGGCAATACAAACACCAGCCCCCAAAGGGCGCCGGCGGCTAACCCCGCCAGCACGCCGCCTAGCACTTAAACGCCGAAACCATCGTCCGCTGCAATGATCGCTCCGTTGATGAAGTGGCTTTGGTCAGAACACAAGGTCACCAGCAAGGCATCCAGATCCTTGGGTTGGCCCACACGTTTGCGGGGCAACATTTGCACCAGCTTCTGACCGGCTTCCGTTTGCCAGTGGTGGTGGTTGATCTCGGTGTCGATATAGCCAGGACAAATGGCATTCACATTGATGCCAAATTTGCCCCACTCCAGCGCCATCGCCTTGGTCATCTGGATCACGGCCGATTTGCTCATGCAATACACGCCGATTTGCGGCAGCACGCGCAGCCCGGCCATCGAAGCGATGTTGATGATGCGACCACCCGTGTAGTTGCCGGGCGCGGACCCTTTGGCGCGCGCCAGCATGCGTTTGCCTATCTCCTGCGCGACAAAGAACGCACCCTTGACATTGGTATCAAACATGAAATCGTAGTCATCGGGCGACACATCCTGAATACGCTGGGTGGTGCTCACACCCGAGTTGTTGACCAGGATATCGATGGAGCCCACTTCGGTTTCAGCATGGGCTACGGCCGATTTAATGGAATCGTGGTCGGTAACATCCATCTCGATCACATGGGCATCACCCCCCTCGCCCACTATGGTGGAGCGCAAATCCTTGAGCTTGTCCACTCGGCGACTGGCCAGAATAACCGCCGCTCCAGCCGATGCAAGCGTCCGTGCGAACTGCGCACCCAAACCGCTGGATGCGCCGGTGATGAAGGCCACGCGGCCTGAAAGATCAATGGTATATGCCACTTAGAGAGTCTCCCCGAATAAAAAAGAACGACCGTGCTATTTGAAATAGTTCCGCGCATAAAATCTATCTCGAATCCGGCCAGCACAGTATGGTTGTTGGCAGAATCCACTAGGTTCCCATTATCAAGCGAGACACTTCATGACAAACCAGGAAATACTGGCGCAATTCGGCCCACGTGAATCAATGGAATACGACGTAGTGGTCGTTGGCGGTGGCCCTGGTGGTCTGGCAACAGCCATTCGCCTCAAGCAACTTGCCGCGGAAAAAGGCACCGAGGTGTCGGTGGTTGTGCTGGAAAAAGGCTCCGAGCCGGGCGCGCACATTCTGTCGGGTGCCATCATGGACCCCAAGGCCCTGACCGAACTCATCCCCAACTGGAAAGAACTGGGCGCCCCACTGAATCAGCCCGTCACCGACGACGCTTATATTTTCCTGGGTGAGAAATCGGGTGTTCGGGTGCCCAACGCATTGCTGCCGCCGTTTGCGCACAACCATGGCAACTACATTGTCAGTCTGGGTGCCGTTACCAAATGGCTCGCCGAGCAGGCCGAAGGCTTGGGCGTTGAGATCTTCCCCGGTTTTGCCGCAGCGGAAGTGCTTTACAACGAAGATGGCTCTGTCAAAGGCGTGGCCACCGGCAACCTGGGCGTGGGCAAGGATGGTGAACCGACTGATAACTTCCAGCTGGGCATGGAATTGCTGGGCAAGTACACGGTATTTGCCGAAGGTGCACGAGGCCACTTGGGCAAGCAGCTGATTGCCAAATACAAACTGGATGAAGGCCGCGATCCCCAAAGCTTTGGCATCGGCATCAAGGAGCTGTGGGAGATTGACCCGGCCCGCCACCAGCCCGGCTTTGTCATGCACACCGCTGGCTGGCCCATGGATGAAAAAACCTACGGCGGCGCCTTCCTGTACCACATGGAAGGCAACAAAGTCGCCCTGGGCTTTGTGACGGGACTGGGGTACACCAACCCTTACCTGAGCCCGTTTGAAGAATTTCAGCGCTGGAAGCTGCACCCCAACGTGCGCTACTACCTGGAAAACGCCAAGGGCGAAGTGACGGGCAAGCGCCTGTCTTATGGTGCGCGAGCGATTAACGCCAGCGGTCTGTCGGCCCTGCCCAAGACGGTATTCCCCGGTGGTGCACTGGTAGGCTGCAATGCGGGTTATCTCAACGTAGGTCGCATCAAGGGCAGTCATGCCGCCATCAAGACCGGCATGCAGGCCGCAGAAGCCGCCTACGACGCAGTCGTGGCGGGTCGTCAGCACGACGAACTCTCGGCCTACCCGGAGGCATTCAACGCCAGCTGGTTGCACACCGAACTCAATAAGGACCGCAATTTCAAGAACTGGTTCAAGTACGGCCTGACCGTCGCCACGCTCATGAACGGATTTGAGCAGTTCGTTTTACGCGGCCATATCCCCTGGACCCTGCGCCGCGACAAACCTGACCACCTGTATTTGAAGCCTGCGGCCGAGTGCGAGCCCATCGTCTACCCCAAGCCCGATGGCAAGTTGACGTTTGACCGACTCTCCAGCGTCTTCATCAGCAATACCAACCATGAAGAGCAGCAACCCTCGCACCTGACGCTCAAAGACGCGTCCATACCGGTGAGCATCAACCTGGCAAAGTACGCCGGTCCTGAGGCGCGCTACTGCCCGGCCGGCGTATATGAGTTTGTGAAGAACGCCGACAACACCGACCGCCTGCAGATCAATGCGCAGAACTGTGTGCATTGCAAGACCTGTGACATCAAGGACCCGACCCAGAACATTGTGTGGGTGACCCCTGAGGGCGGCGGTGGGCCGAATTACGCGGGTATGTAAGCGTAGATTCAGTTGATATAAAAACGAGGCCAACTGGCCTCGTTTTTAATTGAAATGCAGGTTTCCCGATCCAAAGAGTCCCAGCAATCCAATGACAATCAGATAGATTGCCACGATGTAATTGAGCATCCGCGGTACCGTCAAAATCAGGATCCCCGCGATCAACGCGATCAATGGACCGATCGATAAATTGATGTTCATTGTGTTTTCCTAAAGCGGTAGTGGTTTGACGGGGGACCAATGCAGACATTGCCATCTGGAACGCAGTATCGCCATCGTCGTGCGCCGTGTCTGTGCGGTAGCCCCCATAAGCCTAGTTTAGAATTCAACCCGTCAGGAGAGAGTTTCCCCGAGCGGAAACCGCCGAAGGCGCAGGATTGCTGATTGCAGCAGTCTGAACGCTCAGGCAAAAGGACTGACAAACGTGTTGTAGCAGTAATGCCGCAAGACGATCCCCACTGGAGAGAGGTTGCATACGATGCAGCCCACCGAAGGAGCAACCCGCAGTCTTGGCACCCATAAGTGTGCAGGCCCGGCGAATCTCTCAGGTAAAGCGGACAGCGGGGGCAGCCCATGGCGTGAGCGTTTGACGTTCAGGCCGTGGAACTTGACTTGCCCCCACCGGAGTTCGCCCTTGTCCGCATCCACCCCTAGCGCAGCAGCGCTTTTGTCCACACCTCTCAACGCCCTGCACATTGAACTCGGTGCCCGCATGGTGCCCTTTGCTGGCTATTCCATGCCCGTGCAGTACCCGAGTGGCCTGATGGCTGAGCACCACCACACCCGCACGGCAGCTGGCTTGTTTGATGTATCGCACATGGGCCAGTTGCGTCTGGTGGGGCCAGACGCTGCTGCTGCGTTTGAAACCCTGATTCCCGTTGACGTGATCGACCTGCCGGTGGGCAAGCAGCGCTACGGCCTGCTGCTCAACGACGAGGGCGGCATCATTGACGATTTGATGTTCTTCAACAAGGGCAACAACCAGCTTTTTGTGATTGTGAACGGCGCGTGCAAGGTGGGTGACATGGCCCACATCCAAGCCAAAATCGGGCAACGCTGCCAGGTGATCACGATGCCAGAAATGGCGTTGCTGGCATTGCAAGGCCCGCAGGCAGTTACCGCCCTGGCCCGCCTGGCGCCCGGCGTCGAAAAATTGGTGTTCATGACAGGTGGCACCTTCACCGTTCAAACTGGCACACAGGCGATTGAGGTGTTCCTGACCCGCAGCGGCTACACCGGCGAAGACGGTTTTGAGATCTCGGTCCACCAGACCCAAGCTGAAGCGCTCGCCCGCGCCCTGCTCGCCCAACCCGAAGTCAAACCCATTGGCCTGGGCGCACGCAACTCGCTGCGTCTGGAAGCCGGCCTGTGCCTGTACGACAACGACATCGACACCACCACCAACCCGGTAGAAGCCAACCTGCTGTGGGCCATGCAAAAGGTGCGCCGCGCTGGTGGTGCACGCGAAGGCGGCTTTCCAGGTGCTACAAAAATACTAGCAGCTCTTGCAGCATCCACGGGGGCTACAGCCGCAAATGGCACTCAAACTGGCACCCGCAAGCGCGTTGGCTTGATCGCTTTGGAGCGCATTCCTGTGCGTGACCACACGGTGCTGCAAGACGGCCATGGCAATGCGATTGGCGAAGTCACCAGCGGCCTGCTCGGCCCCACCATCGACAAGCCCGTAGCCATGGGCTATGTGGACGCCGCGTTCAGCGCCCTGGGCACCCGCATAGTGGCCATCGTGCGCGGCAAGCCCGTGCCGATGGAGGTGAGTGCCATGCCATTCGTGCCCACCCGCTATTTCCGCGGCTGATTGCCGGGGCCACGCTACCCGGTGACCGGCGCAGCTACAGTTGCGGCTGGCGGTTTCATCTCAAATTTTCAATTTTTATTTCAGGAGTTTTTCATGACGATTCAATACACACCCGACCACGAATGGCTCAACGTGGAAGGCGACATTGCCACCGTTGGCATCACCCACCACGCGCAAGACGCGCTGGGCGATGTGGTGTTTGTAGACCTGCCCGAAGTCGGCAAAACCTTCGCCGCCAAAGAGGTGGCTGGCGTGGTCGAGTCGGTCAAGGCTGCAGCCGATGTCTACATGCCGGTCACCGGCGAAATCACCGAAGTGAATGAAGCCCTGCGCGCCGACCCCGCACTGGCCAACAGCGACCCCATGGGCGCGGGCTGGTTCTTCAAGGTCAAGCTCTCCAACCCAGCCGAACTGGCCGCCTTGATGGACGAAACCAGCTACACCGCCTTCGCGGCCTGAACCCAGAAAGTTCCCACGCCCATGACCACCGCCAGCACCCTCGCCCAGCTCGAAAACCCCAGCGAGTTCATCGCCCGCCACATTGGCATCAGCGCAGCCGATGAAGCACGCATGCTCCAGACTATCGGCTCCAACTCCCGCGCCGAACTGATTGCAGGCATCGTGCCCCCGTCCATCGCCCGCAAAACGGCCATGGACATTCCGGCGGCGATTACCGAGGCGGCGGCGCTGGCAGAACTCAAGGCATTGGCGTCACAAAACCAGGTGCTCACCAGCTACATCGGCCAGGGCTATTACGGCACCCACACACCCGGTGTGATTCTGCGCAACATTCTGGAAAACCCCGCCTGGTACACCGCCTACACGCCCTACCAGGCCGAAATTTCTCAGGGCCGCATGGAGGCGCTGGTCAACTTCCAGACCATGGTCTGCGACCTGACCGGCATGCCCATGGCCAATGCGTCCATGCTGGACGAAGCCACTGCAGCGGCCGAGGCCATGACGCTGGCCAAGCGCATGGGCAAGTCCAAATCCAACGTGTTTTATGTGGACGAGGAAGTGCTGCCGCAAACGCTGGAAGTGATCCAGACCCGCGCCCGCCCACTCGGCATTGAAGTGCTGCCCTGCCACGGACCGCAAGCGCTGGAAAACGACAGCTTTGCCGTGCTGCTGCAATACCCCGGCACCAGCGGCGTGGTGCGTGACGACCGCGCCTGGATTGCGGCCTACAAAGCCCAAGGTGGCGTGGTCATCATGGCCGCCGACCTGCTGGCGCTGACCCTGCTGACGCCCCCGGGCGAGCTGGGTGCCGACATCACCGTGGGCACCACGCAGCGCTTTGGCATGCCCCTGTGCAACGGCGGCCCGCACGCCGCCTATATGGCTTGCCGCGATGAATTCAAACGCTCCATGCCCGGCCGCCTGGTGGGCGTGAGTGTGGACGTGCACGGCAACCCGGCCTACCGGTTGGCGCTGCAAACCCGCGAGCAACATATTCGCCGCGAAAAAGCCACGTCCAACATCTGCACCGCGCAGGTGTTGCCCGCCGTCATTGCCAGCATGTACGCCGTGTACCACGGCCCGGCTGGCCTCAAACGCATTGCCCAGCGCGTGGCCACGCTCACCGCCATTTTGGCGCGTGGTTTGCAGGCCATGGGCTATGCGCTGGTCAACGACAGCGCGTTTGACACGCTCACCGTGCAAACCGGCGACGCTACACATTTGATAGCTGCGCGCGCAGTGTCTGCGGGGGCTAACCTGCGATTTGTCTCTGAAGAATGTCTGGGCATCTCGCTGGACGAAACCACCACGCGCGCCGACGTAGAGGCGCTGTGGGGCTTTTTTGCCAACGCCACCCCAACCACGCGAGCCCTGCCAACCATTGCCGCGCTGGAAGGCGATGTGGCCCTGCTGATCCCCGCGGCCCTGCTGCGCACCAGCGCCTTTTTAACCCACCCGGTCTTCAACACCCACCACAGCGAGACCGGCATGCTGCGCTACATCCGCATGCTCTCGGACAAAGACCTCGCGCTGGACCGCAGCATGATCCCGCTGGGCAGTTGCACCATGAAGCTCAACGCCACCAGCGAGATGATTCCCATCACCTGGCCTGAGTTTGCCAACATCCACCCCTTCTGCCCCGCTGGCCAACGTGCGGGCTACGACCTGCTGGACGCGCAATTGCGCGCCTGGTTGTGCGCCGCCACGGGTTACGCGGGCATCAGCCTGCAGCCCAACGCCGGCAGCCAGGGCGAATACGCAGGGCTGCTGGTTATCAAGGCTTTCCATGAAAGCAAAGGCCAGGGCCACCGCAATATCTGCCTGATTCCCTCCAGCGCCCACGGCACCAACCCCGCCAGCGCGATGATGGTTGGCCTGACGGTGGTGGTCACCCAATGCGACTCCAACGGCAACGTCGACATGGCCGACCTGCAGGCCAAGTGCGAGCAGCACAGCGCCAATCTGGCCGCCGTAATGATTACTTACCCTAGCACGCACGGCGTGTTTGAAACGTCGGTGAAAGAACTGTGCGCCCTGGTGCACCAGCACGGCGGGCGCGTGTATGTGGACGGTGCCAATATGAACGCGCTGGTAGGCACAGCCGCCCCCGGTGAGTTTGGCGGGGACGTGAGCCACCTGAACCTGCACAAAACCTTTTGCATTCCCCACGGCGGTGGCGGACCTGGTGTGGGCCCGGTTTGCGTCGTAGCGGATTTGGTGCCCTTCCTGCCCGGCCATGCCACCGGCGGCATCGCCAGCCAAGGCGTGGGCGCTGTCAGCGCAGCACCTTTGGGCAACGCAGCCGTGCTGCCGATCAGCTGGATGTACTGCCGCATGATGGGCCCGGACGGCCTGCAGCACGCCACCGAGGCGGCCATTCTGGCGGCGAACTACATCAGCGCGCGCTTGGCTGACCACTACCCCACGCTGTACGCCAGCGCCAACGGCCACGTCGCCCATGAGTGCATTCTGGATCTGCGCGGCTTGAAGGAAACCAGCGGCGTCATGGCCGAAGACGTGGCCAAGCGCCTGATGGACTATGGCTTTCACGCGCCCACGCTGTCCTTCCCGGTGGTCAACACCCTGATGGTGGAACCCACCGAGAGTGAAACCCTGGGCGAGCTGGACCGCTTTATCCACGCCATGATCGCCATCCGCGCGGAAGTGGCCAAGGTAGAGAGTGGCGAGTGGCCGCAGGACAACAACCCCCTCAAGCACGCGCCGCACACCGCTGCCAGCCTGATGGGTGCGGATTGGGATCGCCCCTATTCGCGCGAAGTGGCCGCCTTCCCGGTGGCATCGCTGAAGGCCGTGAAGTACTGGCCCACCGTGGGCCGGGTCGACAATGTCTATGGCGACCGCAACCTGTTTTGCAGCTGCGTTCCCATCGCCGAATACGCGTAAGCACACGGAACGACGACTGCGACAAACATTGACCAATGACAAGGAACGAGGGATGACCAAGCGCCAGAATTGCCTCTAGTCCATACGACTGGGGCGGCGATGGACAACGGATTCATAGCGCCGCCTCATTGCTGCAATAAGCTGAAAGGCGATTGAAATGGCCAAGTTTTCGGTTCTGAATTGGGGCTGGCCTGTTGGTCGAATCGACGGGCTCAGTCGTAGCCTGTTGTGGGCTTGCGGGTTCGTGTCGATGCTAGTCTTGTCCGCTTGTACGACGGATGTGGCCGTTGAAGTGCAGAACCGGCAAGCCTCTCAGGAACTCGCGCGCCAATCCCAACCGCCCGGCTCGGTCTACACAGGCTGGCGAACCTTCCAGAACAAATGTGCGGCCTGCCATGGGCCGGCTGCGACCGGGGGGGCAGGCGGCCCCAATCTGCTGCCCAGAGTCAATGACATGGGGCCACGCCAGTTTGTGAGCCTTGTTCTGAAACGCTACGACTGGAACAATTCAATCGACAAGGCAAAGCGTGAAAGTGCCACGCGGGAAGCACTGATTGAAGATATTTTGCAGCGCAAGGAAGCCGCACTCGTCATGCCCGCATGGGAAGGGGAGCCGTCCGTCACGACCCACATCGCCGATCTCTATGCCTACCTCTCAGCACGCGCGCAAGGTACGCAGGGCCCCAATCGCCCGGAGCCCTGATGCCTTTGGGCGCGTAGCGATATAGCCCGGATAATTTGGTGGCCCGGCCTCGTGCTTCAAGGCCACTGATTCACCAAGCAAAGTGGCTGTGCTTTTTGTGATCTCGTCACAAGGCGGGTCAACCGCATTGCGTCAGTTCAAGTGAACAGCGCCTTCACGTCGATGGTTGAGTGCTTGCCTGCGCCCTGCCCATGGGTTACCAGCCATTGCGTGGCACGCTCGTGCCCCTGTGCGCGCAACAATTCCAGAAATGGTGCGTAGGCAATCAGCTTGGTTTCTGAACGCTGCAGGCTTTCAACCTGATCAGAGTCAATCATGTGAAAGCGCATGGCGCGCAGGCGCCGCTCCAGCCGCCCCCCGCGCAGAAATCCGGGGTGGGCAAAGTCAGTGGCTTGCGCAAACATGCGCATCTCACGCATGAAGTTGGCGCTGAATGACAACTCTCCGATCCGCGAGTCGATTTCATCCTTGCTCTGCGGGGTGCGTTCATGCCTGAGGGGATCCAGCAGCACCAGCAATATGTCGCGTGATGTGCAGTCATAAAACAGCGGAAACACGGCAGGATTGGCCGAGTAGCCACCGTCCCAGTAAGGCTCGCCATCAATTTCAACCGAGTGGTGAATTCTGGGAAGGCAGGCCGAGGCCAACAGTACGTCCACTGTCAGCTCGGATTCTCGAAATACCCGTAACTTGCCGGTGTTGGCCTGTGTGGTTCCAATGAACAACTTGAACGGGCTGCGCCGACGCAATCCCTCAAAATCAACCTGCCGGTCAAGCAGGTCCCTGAGCGGATTCAAACCCATCGGGTTCAGTTGCGATGGAGAGAAATAGCTGGCCCAATTGACGAGCAATTTGCTTGCGGAGGAAAGACTGATGGAGTGACCATCACCCTGGGTCATCAGGCCCCACGGCACTTGATTGGCTACTTCAGCCCAAAAGTGGGCCAAGGCCTGACGCGCACCTTCAGGTCCGCCCTTCATCCACCCGTCGGCCATGACCACCGCATTCATGGCCCCCGCACTGCTGCCGCTAACCCCCTCAAAGGCAAGACCAGGACTATCCAGCAGGGCATCGAGCACCCCCCAGGTGAACGCGCCATGGGCACCGCCGCCTTGCAGCGCCAGATTGAGACGAACCACGGAGGGACGCGTCCATCGCCTGAGCAAGCCCGAGACTGACGCTTTTAGGTGAGCTGAGTGTTCGGCTACTGTTGCACTGTCGGTCATCTGAACTCCTTTTGGGCGCCACAAGGCGCCATGCGGGTCCAGATAAGTATAGGGTTTACCCTAGAAAAATCGCTACCAGAGCTATTTCCATCAGCACAGGTACGGTCTACCGATTCACGTTGGCCATGTGGTCCACTTTCTTGTCCAGCAGGACCTCTGGGTCTTGCGCTTCATCCCAGGTTTCGTGATTCAAGCCGGCTTGCATGCGCTTGACGTCGAGGTCGCCCGTCCATTTGGCCACCACGAGTGTCGCCACGCCGTTGCCAACCAGATTGGTCAACGCACGGGCTTCGGACATGAAACGGTCGATGCCCAGGATCAGGGCCAGCCCCGCGACGGGCACGGTACCCACTGCCGACAGGGTTGCAGCCAGCACAATAAACCCGCTGCCAGTAATACCTGCAGCGCCTTTGGAGGTGAGCAACAGCACAGCCAGCAAGGTCACCTCCTGGGTCAGCGTCATCGGCGTGTTGGTTGCCTGGGCTATGAAGACTGCTGCCATCGTCAGGTAGATGGAGGTGCCGTCCAGGTTGAAGGAATAGCCGGTCGGAATGACCAAGCCCACCACCGATTTGCGCGCACCGAGGTTTTCCATCTTTTCCATCATCCGCGGCAACACGGACTCGGAAGACGACGTTCCCAAAACAATCAGCAGTTCTTCTTTGATGTACTTGATAAATTTCCAGATACTGAAGCCGTGCATCCGGGCAATTGTGCCCAGCACCCCAAAGATGAAGATCAGGCAAGTCAGATAAAACGTACCCATCAGCAAGCCCAGTGAAAGCAGTGAGCCAACACCATATTTGCCAATGGTGAAAGCCATCGCGCCAAAGGCACCGATGGGAGCCACCTTCATGATGATGCCTACGATGTCAAAGAGCACGTGGGACAACTTCTCTATCAAGTCAAACACCATCGTGCCGCGCCCGCCAAACTTGTGCAACACGAAGCCGAACAACACGGAGAACAACAGGACCTGAAGAATTTCACCTTTGGCAAAAGCATCGACGACTGAAGTCGGGATGATGGCAAGCAGGAACTCGGTCGTGCTTTGCATTTTCCCTGGGCCGGTATAGGCTGCGATGCCTTTGGTGTCGAGCGAGGCCGCGTCCACATTCATGCCCGCACCTGGCTGGACCAGGTTGACGATGATCAGGCCAACAATCAGCGCCAATGTGCTGACCACTTCAAAATAGAGCAATGCCAGCCCGCCGGTTTTGCCGACTTTTTTCATGTCTTCCATGCCAGCAATGCCAACGACCACGGAGCAGAAAATGATGGGTGCAATGATCATCTTGATCAGTTTGATAAAGCCATCCCCCAGTGGCTTCATGTCTGCGCCCGTCTGGGGATAAAAGTGCCCCAGGAGCACGCCGATCACGACGGCGAACAGCACTTGCAGATAGAGAGAGCGGTAGAAAGGACGTTTTTTGCAGACGCAGTCATAGGGGGTACTCTTTCGTTACTGCAGTGAGCAGTAGTCATTTTTTGAAGAGCACATTGTGCGCGGCGGCGAGTGCGGCGGAAATTGTGGATTCCCACATCGTCCAACCCTGGCAGGACAAGCGCGAGCAGCTATTAAAATAATAGCGCCAACCCCCATGAATCAGCACGTATGACCTACAGCGTCAAAGCGATCTTCTACACATTGCAAGGTGAAGGGGCCAATGCCGGCAGGCCAGCGGTGCTTTGCCGGTTTGCCGGCTGCATCCTGTGGAGCGGGCGCGCTGACAGACAGCATCGAGCGCCATTGGCCCAGTTCCGACCAGGCGCACCGTTTTGTGGTTATCACCAGCGGTGAGCCACTTTTGCAATTAAACGCCGAACTGATCCAGGCGCTCCACGCACGCGGCTTCAAAATTGCCGTGGAGACCAATGGCACCATCGCGCCACCCGAAGGCATTGACTGGTTGTGCGTCGGCCCCAAGCTGGGCTCCCAGCTGGTCGTGCATGCGGGGCAGGAGCTCAAACTGGTCTACCCGCAGCCGATGGCTACCCCCAGCAATTCGCTCACATGGCGTTTGAGAACTTCCATCTGCAACCCATGGACGGGCCACAGCAGGCCGCCAACACCCAGGCAGCCATTGCGTATCGTTGCTCTTCGAGGCAGCGCGCCAGATTGATGAAGCGCCCGCGCACCACCGATTGCGGCACCTGCACGGCCACAGTTTTTTGGCCACCGTGCGCTGCGCCCAACGCCGGACTTTGCGGGAAGCGCCCGTGCCTGGCGGCGCTACGCTTTTCAGTCAGCGCACCAGCTGCTCAACATGCCGGCGAGTTGCGTCGCCGTGTATGACGGCACGCACTACCAGATCTGGAAAGACGTGACCATGGACAGCGCGCTGCGCCTCAAAGCCGCGCCGGTGGGCAGCAAGCGCAGCAAGCTGAATGGCCACACCTACACCCTGCGCCTGCACCTGTCGGCACCGCTGGATCAGGTGATGGGCTGGACGGTCGATTTTGGTGATGTGAAAGAAATCTTCAACCCCGAGTTCAAAATGCTGGACCACAAGCCGCTGCAAGAAATCAGCGATCTGGACGACTGCGACGTCGCCACCATTGCGAGCTGGATTTTGAACAAGGCCCGCGCACAGCTGCCCCAGCTGTGCGGCGTTGAACTGTTTGAAACCCAAGGCTGCGGCGTCAGCGTCAGCGTCAGCGTCAGCGTCAGCGCAGCGTGAATGTATCCATGGCCAACATGCCGTACATTACCTCGCGGCTGAGGTAGGTGGGCCGTGCGGCTTCACCGGCCGCACCCAGCGCAAAGAACAGTGGCAGAAAGTGGTCTTCTGTTGGATGCGCACGGTGCGCATGGGGAGCCAGGCTGCGGTAGTCCAGTAACGCGGGAATGTCGCCCCGTACGATCGCGGCCTCAATCCAGCGACTGAACTCGGTCACGTAGGGCGATACCACTTGCCCGCCCCCAAAAAACTCGCCCAGGTTGTGCGTCATGGACCCGGAACCCATCACCAGCACGCCGCTCGCCCGCAGGCTTTGCAGTGCTGCACCCATCGCGTAGACCTCCTTGGGGCCCCAACCCATGGGCAAGGCCACCTGCACGATCGGCACATCCGCTTTGGGGAACATGTGCATCAGCGGCACCCAGGTGCCGTGGTCAAACGGGCGTTTGTCGTCCGGCTGCGCGGCGATGCCAGCAGCTTGCAGCAAACCTAAAACCTCGTGCGCCAAAGCTGGGCTGCCGGGCGCCGGATATTGCAATTCATACAGTGCAGCCGGAAAGCCGCCAAAGTCATGCCAGGTTTGGGGCTGGGCCGTTGTCATGACCGAGGGGGTGCGCGCCATCCAGTGCGGCGACATGATCACCACGCCACGCAGCGCCTCCTTGGGGAGCGTTTGCGCCCAAGCCAATAGCGCGGGCCCGGTTTCTCCGGCTTCCAGAGCGAACATCGGTGAGCCGTGGGAAACAAACATCGAAGGCAATACCGCGGTAACGTGAGACATGATGAACATCCTTTATGAATCAGGTTTTACTGTATCTGTCATCATCCCAAAGATAAACAGGCAACAGTTTGATTCAATGTCTCTAAAATATTGACAATAAACCGATCAATCGATACTTCACCATGAAACCCCCATCTGCCCTTCCCCTTTGGTCGTTTGCCGCACCTTTGATCGGGTGGCTGCTGCTGGTCGCGACCTTTCTAACCGGTCCCAGCAGCCTGCTGGTCGCCTTATTGATTGCGGCATTGATTGGCAGCGTACTGGCGGCAGTGCACCATGCCGAAGTGGTCGCCCACCGTGTGGGCGAGCCCTACGGAACCTTGGTGCTGGCGCTGGCCATCACAATCATTGAGGTTGCGTTGATCGTGTCCTTGATGCTGTCGGGCGGCCCCCAAAGCACCGCGCTGGCAAGGGACACCGTGTTCGCCGCAGTGATGCTCATCCTCAACGGCATTGTGGGTTTGTGTCTGCTGGTGGGTGGCAGTCGCTTCAAGGAGCAGTCCTTTGGTCTTTATGGAGTGAGCGCAACCCTGGCAACACTGGCGGCTATTGCCGTGCTGACGCTGGTGCTACCCAACTACACGACCAGCGTGGCCGGTCCGGTGTACAGCCCCAGCCAGCTGGGCTTTGTAGCCGTGGTGTCATTGGTGCTTTACGGAACTTTCGTGCTGATGCAAACCGTGCGACACCGAGACTATTTCTTACCCCCTGATGCCAATCACAACGAGGAAGCGCACGCCCTTCCCCCCAGCAACAAACTGGTGGCTGCGAGCGGCGGGTTGCTACTCATCAGCCTGGGCGCTGTGGTGCTATTGGCCAAAGCCCTGGCCCCAACCATCGAAGCAGCTGTAGCCAGCGCAGGGGCACCCAAAGCGGTGGTCGGAATCATCATTGCGGCGGTCGTGCTGTTGCCCGAAGGGCTGGCGGCTGTCCGTGCTGCACGTGCCAACCGGCTGCAGACCAGCCTGAACCTGGCGCTGGGTTCGGCCCTGGCGAGCATTGGTCTGACCATTCCTGCCGTAGCCATGGTCTCGCTGATCACTGGATGGACGCTGACACTGGGGCTGGACATCAAATCCACCGTCCTCTTGCTACTCTCCCTGTTTGTCACGACGCTGTCTCTCGGCACGGGACGCACTACCGTATTGCAGGGCGTCGTGCATCTGGTACTGCTGGCCACCTACCTGTTTACGACCATCGTGCCTTGATACAACAGGCCGCGCACCATGGATCAATTTCGTCAAATGCAGGCCTTCACAACCGTGGTGCAGGCCGGCAGTTTCGTCAAAGCGGCGCAGCGGCTGGACACGTCCAAAGCCGTAGTCTCGCGGCTGGTGCTGGAGCTGGAGGCGCTGCTGGGCACCCGGCTGCTCAACCGCACCACCCGGAGCCTATCGCTCACCGACGCAGGCTCTGACTATTTCGAGCGCAGCCGCCAGATCCTCGACGATCTGGCTGAGGCCAATGCGGCGGCCAGCCAGGGTGCGCTTCACACGGCGGGGCACCTGAAAATCAACGCCCCGCTGACCTTTGGCAACCTGCATCTGGCTCCATTGTGGGGAGAGTTCCTGAAGCTGCATCCGCAGGTCGAACTGGACATTACTTTAACGGACCGCGTGGTGGATCTGGTGGAGGAAGGCTTCGACATGGCGGTGCGTATCACGGCACAAGCCAGCTCCACCCTGGTGTCGCGCCAGCTTGCCAGCGACCGCGTGGTGATGTGTGCGTCGCCCGGCTACCTGCGCCAGGCGCCGCCCATACTGCAGCTAGCCGATATTGAAGACCACAGCGTGATGGCGTATTCATGGTGGTCCGGCGGAGATATGTGGGCCTTCGAAGCCGCCGATGGCAAACCCGCCAGCGTGACCACCCATCCGCGCCTGCGGGCCAATAGCGGCGACACTTGCCGAGCCGCAGCCTTGGCCGACCAGGGCCTGATTTACCAGCCTGCTTTTCTGGTGGGCGAAGACCTGCGCACAGGACGGCTGGTGCGAGTGCTACCTGCCTATCGGGGCCCCCGCATTGGCATTCACGCGGTATACCCCAGCCGACAGCACTTGCCTGGCAAAGTCAGGGCCATGGTGGACTTTTTGGCGGCTGCGTTTCAGACGCCTGCCTGGGGCCAGGCCGGGGATGCTTATTAGGCTGTCAGGCGAGGCACACTTTTGGCAGCAGGGCGGCGATTTGAAGTGTGTGCTGTGGCCGTGTTGCCCTCTTCCAGCTTGAAAATACTCACCACTTCCACCATGCGTCCGGCTTGCTGATTCAGGCTGTCAGCCGCCGCCGCGGCTTCTTCAACCAATGCCGCATTCTGCTGGGTCACGTTGTCCAGTTGAACAATGGCCTGGTTGATCTGCTCAATCCCGCTGGTTTGCTCCTGGGCCGAAGAACTGATATCGCCGATCAGGTCCGCAACCCGTTTGACCTGGCTGACAATGTCATTCATCGATTCGCCCGCAGCGCCTACCAAGCGACTTCCGGCTTCAATTTTTTCCACGCTGGCGCCAATCAAAGTCTTGATCTCCCGTGCCGCCTCGGCAGACCGGCCAGCCAAGCTACGCACCTCACTGGCAACGACCGCAAAACCACGACCCTGCTCGCCAGCGCGTGCGGCCTCAACCGCCGCGTTGAGCGCCAGAATATTGGTTTGAAATGCAATGCCATCAATCACGCCAATAATGTCCGCAATTTTCCGGGACGCAGCCGAAATGTCCTCCATGGTGGCAACCACCTGGCCCACGACCACACCACCATTCGAGGCTGCTGCGCTGGCGGACCCGGCCATCTGGTTCGCTTGGCGGGCAGTCTCCGCGTTACTCTTGACGGCCGCACTCAGTTGCTCCATAGACGCTGCCGTCTGCTGCAAGTTGCTAGCCTGGGTTTCTGTCCGCTGTGACAAGTCGGTGTTGCCCGCCGCAATTTCGTTGGCACCTGTCGAAATATTTTCGGCACCTGAACGAACCTGGCTCACCATGCTGGCAAGCCCATTTCGCATTTCCAGCAATCCGCCCAACAATTCTGCGGCCTCATCCCGACCACTCACTTCAATATTGCTGACAAGGTCGCCACCTGCCACTTTGGCGGTAGCCTGCATGGCGGTACTCAATGGCTTGGTAATACTGACCGTTAACCGCCACGCCACGAAGGCTGCCGCAACGAGAACGATGACACCTGCCACGCCAATCAATCCAATCGTAGAGCGATTAGATGCATTGGTCTGCTCTGTGACGTCCCGCGTGCGCTGCTTCTGCAACGCGATAAAAGACACTAATTCCGCAGAGGCTTTGGTAGACAGGGGATCGATTTTTTCAGTAATTACCGCACCGGCCTGCTCCGTGTTGAACTGTGCAGCCAGATCAACAGCCTCTTTGAAATAGGCGTCCACCTTGCCGTCGATCTCAGCAAGTCGGGCAAACAGTTCGCGCTCCTGCGGGTTCAAACCCAGCGCTTCGAGTTTTCCCTTGGCGGCCTGGTACGCCGCGCGATGGCGCTTCGCATCCGCCTCGTCTTTTTGCACGGCCTCAATTTTTGACTGCAATCCCATGTTGCGCACAGAAATTGCGCTGCTCAACATGGAATCGCGCATTTCTACTGCGAGGTCTTGCTGGGCACCGGCACGTTGCAGAGTTTCCAGTAGCGCTGCCCGGCTGGAGCTGACGCTGATCAATGCCCCGAGCAACATGCCAGCGGCCGCCAACAATATCACTCCAAAACCCAAACCCAGTCGGAGCCCGATTCTCAAATCACGTAAATTCATCACAACTCCAACACAGGTTTGGCAAACACGTCAACGAAAGCAACCCCGAAAGCGGGAAGCGGGTTGTTAATTCTTGTAAATTCCGCAACCAACCAAGGTGTCGCCCACGCGCTCAAGGTACATGGCTTTACCTTCGATTTTTTGCGAAACCGGATTCAGGAACTTGTAGCCCTCAACCCAGCCTTTGCCCTTGGTTTTTGCCAGATCAATGAACATCTGGATCAGTGGTTTGCCATCCGGATCCTTCAGACCAATCAGGTCTTTGCCGACCAGCTTGGGGTTCGCGCCTTGGGCGAGGTTTTTGCCATTCAAGTCATAAACAATGACGTACAGATCACGATCCTTGAAAGATTTTCCATTTGTGAATTCGTCATAAGCCTTCTCTGGGCCATTGGTTTTGATGTAGGCGACGGCCTTTTTCACCATAGCCTCAGCCTCAGCGGCCGAGCCCTGGTCTGCGGCGTGTACCGCACCAGACATCATCAGACTCAATAGGGATGTACCGAGCAACATTTTCAACAAAGCAAATATTTTCATGGGGGATATTTCCAACATTGGTTTCAGGAACTTTCAGCGTACATTGACTCGAGTCAAGAAGCCTCTTGGGTCAGTGCCGGATTAGTGTAGCGCAAGCGGGCGACCACACTAGTCGGAGCCGCGACAGGATTGTTTTCTCGCCACATGCATCGCAGTCTTCACTGCTTCTGGCTGGCAGGAGCATTGACCCTCCCCATGTCCTTCCCTTTTTTGAAGAGGGCCATTAAGTACCCGAAATCGGTCAGAAAATTAAGATTCACTTAAAATGAATCTTACTTACCAATTCACGCAAAAAGCCACGGTGATCACAGCCCACCGGCCACGCGAGCCCGGTGACATCGTCACCGACTTCAGCGTCGTCGCATCTACACAGAATGAAGCGATCAATCGATGCACAAACCGACGCCCACCAAAGTCATCCCCATTCACGTACAAGCAGAGCCGTCAGGCGGCGGAGACCTGTTTGCGGCCTACGAGAAACAGACCCGTATCTACCCGCGATCTGTCCGCGGCTGGTTCGCTAACTGGCGATGGTTGATGGTCTGGGTTACGCAGGTGGTGTTTTATGGCTTGCCCTGGCTGCAGTGGAACGACCGGCAAGCCATGCTGTTCGACATGTCCGAGCGGCGCTTCTTCGTCTTTGGACTGGTGCTGCACCCACAAGACTTCATCTACCTTGCGGCTCTGTTGGTTATTTCTGCCCTTGCGCTCTTTTTTGTCACGGCCATTGCGGGTCGAATCTGGTGTGGATACGCCTGCCCGCAAACCGTCTACACAGAGATTTTTCTCTGGGTCGAGCGCCATACCGAAGGTGACCGCATTGCCCGCATGCGACTGGACGCTGCGCGCTGGAATGCCGAGAAGTTCGCGCGCAAGGGGGCCAAGCAGGCGATTTGGCTCACCATCGGGCTGGTGACGGGGTTCACGTTCGTTGGCTATTTCACGCCAATTAGAACCCTCGCAGCAGAAGCCGCTGCGCTATCGTTTTCGCCCTGGGAGTGGTTCTGGGTTCTGTTCTATGGCTTTGCGACTTATGGCAACGCCGGCTACTTGCGGGAACAAGTGTGCAAATACATGTGTCCCTATGCCCGCTTCCAGAGTGCATTGATCGACATGGACTCCATGGTCATTGCCTATGACACAAGCCGTGGCGAAGCGCGCGGCTCCCGTCCCCGATCGGCCGACCCCAAGTCACTCGGCTTGGGCGACTGTATCGATTGCACTTTGTGTGTGCAGGTGTGCCCCACTGGCATCGATATCCGTGATGGTCTTCAAAACGAATGCATCGCCTGTGCGGCCTGCATTGACGTTTGTGACGATGTGATGGGGAAGATGGGGTATGAACCTGGGCTCATCCGGTACTCATCAGGCAACGGAATTGCCCAGTCCTTAAAGCCCAAGGAAATGGTTAACCGTGTCTGGCGCCCGCGGGTGGTCATTTACGGCATCCTGCTGCTGGTAATCGGCGGGATCTTTGTTACGAGCCTGTCGATGCGAAAAGGATTCGCGGTTGACGTCATCAAAGACCGTGGTGCGCTAGCCCGTGTGGTTGACAACGGGGAGATCGAGAACGTCTACCGCCTTCAGATCATGAACGGAACTGAGCAAACCCGGCAGTACAGCGTTCGTGTCTCAGGGCTGGAAGGGCTGCGTATCGTGACGCCGGCACAACTGAGTGTTGTGGCTACAGGCATCGGCTCCCTGCCCGTGCGACTGACCCTGTCACCTGAACTGGCAGAAGCCTACCGTGGCCGGGCAAACCCCATCGTTTTCGAGATTGAAACAACAGAATCAGGTGACACCCGGACTGCGAGTGAAAAATCGGTCTTCTTTGTGCCACCCTGATTGCATCAATTGCTGTCTGACAGGGAACTAACCACAGGCACAACCTGAGCTGCCGCCTTCTTGTACCTTCGTCAGCGTCTCGACTTGCGGAAACAGCACGTTGTTTTCCAGGTGAATGTGGTTGATCAGGTCGTCGTTGAACTGGGCAATGCCGGCATAGAGCGCGCGCCATGTGTTGCAGGCTCCTTGTGGCGGCGTAGCGTCCTGGGTTAAGGCCAGCACTTTGGCAAGCAAGGCACCATGCTCGGTATGCTCAACACGCAACACGTTGATCGGACCAGTAACCACAACATAATTACCCGCTTTCAGAGCGGGAAACAAAATGGTTTCTTCTTTTTCCATGTGTGACAAAAGTTCCTGCTCCATACCTTCCAGCAGTTCAGCCAAGCCAGTCGGCACCATCGGAGCATCCCGGTGTACCGCTTCAACCCGGCGCGCCATCCGGATCAATTCAGGCAGTTGCGCACGGTGAACTTCATGGTAGCGAGTGAGGATGTGGTCGATTAAAGCTGCGGGCTCGGTCAGGCCCGGCAAAGCGTCTGTTCGCTGCAGGGCAGCCAACTCGGCCAGCACCGCTTGCGCATCCAGACCCTTGTCTGCTGCGGCCTGCTTCAAACTGATTTGTCCACCACAACAAAAATCGAGTTTAAGACGCCTGAAAACGGCAGTTGCCCCTGGCAATTGAACCGCGATCTGGCCTATTGCCTGATCCACACTCAAGGCTGAGGCGGCAGGTTGGGTGATTTCAAGACGTGCATTCATGGTCAAGCTCCTTAAAGGTTCATACAAAATGAATGTTATTTTAACCAATAAAATACATGTCTAATGAATCTTTTATGCACACCGGAAAAATCCTATGCGACTGACCCAATGGACTGACTACACACTGCGGGTGCTCATGTACTGCGCAGCCAGTCAAGCTCGAGAACAGCCGGTGACCATCACCGAAATCGCAGAGAGCTACGATATCTCGCGCAGCCACCTGACCAAAATTGTTCAGGAGCTTTCAGCCGGTGGGTGGCTTGAGACCACACGGGGCCGCGGTGGTGGTATGCGGCTGATAAAGCCTGCAAAAGACATCAACTTGGGCGCTGTCGTTCGTGCGACCGAGACCGATTTCACCATGGTGGAATGTTTTGACCCGGCGCTAAACCAGTGCCGTCTGAGCCAGCACTGCGGCCTGAAAGGTGTTCTGCACCAAGCCATGCAAAGCTATTTTTCTGTACTTGACCGTGTGACCCTGTCTGATCTGGTAGCCCCCCGGACGGAGGCGGCCGCCCTGCCCAAATCACTTCGGGCGCAACTCGTACCAGGCCTTCCGCAGAAGCGGCCCCTGAAAATCCGCTAGACAGGGCTTTTGATCACCATCGTCACAAGTGCAGAGGTGTCTGAAAGCGCCAGGAGTGAATGCGGCACTTCCGCCAGCAGATGAATCAGATCGCCAGGCCCCAGCACATGCCGCAGATCAGGGCTGCGGAGTTCCAATCGACCCTCGATACATAGAACGGTAACCTCCCCGGGCGCCTTGTGCTCTCGCATAGCCTTTCCGGAGAGCAGCACGAGGCGAATGACTTCCAGTTGGCCCGCCTTGAGGACTGCCGTGGTCCTGGCGTCGCTCAACTGACCATTCAGAGGCCGTACGTTCACAATTTGACCGGATTGCGCGTGTTGCAGAGCCATTTTGGCACCTCCATCGCGAGTGTTCATTCGCTCGCCCATACTGCCACCAATGGCGGGACGCGTCCAGTGCTCATTGGGGAATACCCTCCCCCGTCGCATAGTCTTCTCAACAGGCACGAACTGAAGTTTCTGAATTTTCGGAAAATACTGAAAATTCAGAAATTACCAGATGAACCTACCTCCTCTGACCCAGCGCTTTGTTCTTCACTTTGGCGAAATGGGGAGCCGCTGGGGCATCAACCGCACGGTCGGGCAGATCTACGCTTTGCTTTACGTGTCTGCCAAGCCGCTCAATGCGGACGAAGTGGGAGAGGCATTGGCCTTTTCGCGCTCGAACGTGAGCATGGGCCTCAAGGAACTGCAATCCTGGAGCTTGGTACGCCTGATTCACCAGCCCAACGACAGGCGCGAATACTTCCAGGCCCCGGAAGATGTCTGGGTAATTTTTCGAACGCTGGCAAAGGAACGACGCAAGCGAGAGATCGACCCGACGCTGTCGATGCTACGTGATGCGCTGATGGAGCAACCGAGTGCGCCAGAAGACTTCCATGCACAAGAGCGCATGCGTCAGATGCACGCGTTCATCGAGCTGATGACCGACTGGCTTGATGACGTGGAAAAAATGGACTCTGCCACGCTGGCAAGTCTCATGAAGATGGGCTCCACCGTGCAAAAGCTCATCCAGGCAAAAGACCGCGTGAAGCAGGCTTTCAGCCTGTCACCCCATGCGGAACCTGCACAAGTAAGTCACATTGAGGCAAATCAAGATGGAAACGTTTGACCCTGTCGTACTGGCCCGCATGCAGTTTGCGGCCAACATGACCTTTCACATTCTGTTCCCCACCATCAGTATTTCGATGGGATGGGCGCTGCTGTTCTTCAAGTCCCGTTTTGTCGCGACGGGGCAACGCCACTGGATGGATGCTTACCAATTCTGGGTCAAGATCTTCGCCCTGACTTTCGCCTTGGGTGTGGTGAGTGGTATCACCATGAGCTTTCAGTTTGGAACCAATTGGCCAGGTTTCATGAACACCGTGGGAAATGTGGCCGGACCGCTACTGGCCTACGAAGTTCTTACGGCCTTTTTTCTGGAAGCCACGATGCTGGGCATCATGCTTTTTGGTCGCGGACGCGTGAGCGAAAGGGTGCACACCGGAGCTACGTTTCTGGTAGCAGCGGGAACTACCCTGTCAGCGTTCTGGATTCTGGCGCTGAACTCCTGGATGCACACACCAGCAGGCTTTGAAATGATCAACGGTCAGGCCCACGTGACAAGCTGGATGGAGGTTATTTTCAATCCCTCGTTCCCCTACCGCCTGGCCCACATGCTGATCGCATCAGGACTCACCGTGGGTTTCTTGCTGGCAGGAGTCAGCGCTTATCGGTGGCTCAAAAACGACCGTGGCCCAGATGTGCTGGCAACCCTGCGAACCGGAATTTTTGCCGCTGCGTTTTTGATCCCTATACAGATCGTAGTGGGCGATATGCATGGCGTGAATACATTACAGCACCAACCCGCCAAGATTGCGGCGATGGAAGGCATCTGGAAGACCGAAAAAGGCGCCGCTGCGGTGCTGTTCGCCCTACCGGATGCCGCCACACAGACTAACAAGTTCGAGATTGCGATACCCAAGCTCGCGTCGCTCTACCTCACACACGACTGGAACGGCGAGGTCAAAGGCATAGACGCGTTCGGAGACAAACACCCGCCCGTGGCACCCGTGTTTTTTGCTTTTCGGGTTATGGTGGGCATGGGCATGTTGATGCTGGCTGTGAGCTGGCTCGGTGCGTGGCAATTAAGCCGGCGCAAGACCATTCAACCCTGGCTGGCGCGCGTGCTGGTGGCGATGACCTTTGCAGGCTGGATCGCACTGTTGGCGGGCTGGTATGTCACCGAGATTGGTCGACAGCCCTGGCTGGTGCAAGGGGTGTTGACTGCGGCGCAGGCCGCCTCAACCGTGCCGGCTGCCAACATTGCATTTACGCTGGTGACGTACCTCACGCTTTATATTGCGCTCTTGGCGGCCTACGTGTCCGTCGTGTTTCACCTGGCCAAGAAAGCGACCGCCCATGAGACCTCACGGTCGGTGATCGACAACTCTGCGCAGCCCGGCGCGATGCGAGTACAACATGTTTGATTCGATGCCCGACCTGAGCCAGCCTGCTGGCTGGCTGCCACTGGTGTTTGCACTGGTCATGGCCTTGGCCATGCTGGCCTACGTGATCCTGGATGGTTACGACTTGGGCGTTGGCATACTGCTTCGCAGAGCTGACAACGAGACCCAGAAAGACAACATGATTGCCAGCATTGGCCCATTTTGGGACGCCAATGAGACCTGGCTGGTGCTTGGCGTGGGCGTATTGCTGGTCGCCTTTCCGATGGCGCATGGTGTCATTTTGGGCGCACTGTACCTGCCAGTGGCATTGATGCTGGTGTCACTCACACTGCGCGGAGTGGCGTTTGATTTTCGGGTCAAGGCCCGCGCCGAGCACAAGCCGCTCTGGGACCGTGCGTTTTATACAGGCTCACTCTTGGCCGGCTGGTCCCAGGGTTTCATGCTCGGCAGCCTGATCACCGGCTTCAAGGGCAACTTATGGAGCACCATCTTCAGCAGCCTGATCGGCCTGTGCCTGGTGGCTGCTTATTGTCTGCTGGGCGCCGGCTGGCTCATCATGAAATCCGAAGGCACACTGCAACTCAAAGCCGTTGCCTGGGCACGGGGCAGTCTGTGGTTTACCGCGGCGGGCGTACTGGCAATCTCGCTGGCAACGCCGCTGGTGAGTACGCGTATTTTTGAGAAATGGTTCAGCTTCCCCAACGTCATACTGCTGTTGCCGATACCGGCTGTCACGTTGACGCTTTTCATCGTGATCGCCCGCAGCTTGAAGCGGCTGCCCACCCGCTTGGCACAAAGCAACCAATACGGCGCAGCGGTTCCCTTCGCCAGCACGGTTGGCATATTCTTGCTGGCGTTTTATGGACTCGCTTACAGCCTGTTCCCGTGGCTTGTAGTCGACCGGGTCACTATCTGGCAGGCGGCCAGTTCGACTGAGGCACTGCGAGTTATCTTTTACGGCGTGGTTGTCGTATTGCCAATGATCATTGGCTACACGGTTTTTGCCTACCGGATTTTTTGGGGCAAATCGACTGCTCTGCAATATTGAGGTCAGTGCGAAGCCTAAAGTGCTTGGATTGTGCGCCGCGGCTCTATTGCATGCCAGCCAAACCGGCAATTGCCAGCGCATACCCATTGACCCCGAACCCTGCCATCACCGCCTTGGCGGCCGGTGAAATATAGGAGTGGTGTCGGAACGCCTCGCGGGCGTGCACATTGCTGATATGCAGTTCAATCAGCGTGATGCCAGTGCCCTTGATGGCATCGTGCAGAGCGACACTGGTATGGGTGTAGGCACCCGCATTCAAGATCACGCCGGCCAGCGTGCCGGCCGCCTGCAAGCGCCCTGCTTCGTGCAGCCAGTCCACCAGCATGCCTTCGTGATTGGTCTGGCGAAAATCCAGCGCGAAGCCGTTGGCAGCGCAGGCGCGCTCGCACAGCGATTCGACATCGGCCAGTGTTTGCGACCCATAGACCTGCGGCTCACGGGTGCCGAGCAGATTGAGGTTGGGACCGTTGAGAATGAGCGCTGTTTTCATGGACTCTCCGAAGGGTGGATAAGCTTGGTTTACGCCTGGCCTGCGATGGGGGGCAAGGTGGTGTGCACGTCCGCGCACTGGGCGCGGTAGCGCAAGGCGTGCTCCATCACCACCAGCGCCAGCATGGCTTCAGCGATGGGTGTCGCACGGATGCCGACGCAGGGGTCGTGGCGACCCTTGGTAATCACTTGTGTGGGGTTGCCCGCCACGTCAATCGAATCGCGCGGCGTGATGATGGAACTGGTGGGCTTTATGGCAATGCTCACTTCCAGGTCCTGGCCGGTAGAAATGCCGCCCAGAACACCACCGGCGTTGTTGCCCATGAAGCCTTGCGGCGACAGTGAGTCACCATGCGTAGTGCCGCGCTGTGCGACGCTGGCAAAGCCCGCGCCAATTTCCACACCCTTGACCGCATTGATGCCCATCATCGCGTAGGCAATATCGGCATCCATCTTGTCAAACAGGGGCTCACCCAACCCCACCGGTACGCGCGATGCGCTCACGCGGATGCGCGCGCCGCACGAGTCCCCTGCCTTACGCAGGGCGTCCATATAGTCCTCCAGCGCCTGCACATCGGCCACTGGCGCGAAGAACGGGTTGTTAGGCACATGGTCCCAGGATTCGAATGGAATCACGGTATCGCCGATCTGTGTCATGCAGCCACGGAACTCGGTGCCGTATTTTTCTTTGAGCCACTTCTTGGCTACCGCACCGGCGGCCACCATCGGCGCGGTCAGACGGGCGCTGGAGCGACCACCGCCCCGCGGATCGCGAATGCCGTACTTTTGAAAATAAGTGTAGTCGGCATGACCGGGCCGAAACGATTCAAGGATATTGCCGTAGTCCTTGCTGCGCTGATCGGTGTTCTGAATGAGCAGCGCGATGGGTGTGCCAGTGGTCTTGCCTTGGTAGACGCCGCTCAATATTTGCACCGCATCGGGTTCATTGCGCTGAGTGACGTGGCGACTGGTGCCTGGGCGGCGACGGTCCAGGTCAGCCTGGATGTCGGCCTCGCACAGGTCCATTCCGGGAGGACAGCCGTCAATCACGCAGCCAATGGCTGGGCCGTGGGATTCACCAAAATTGGTGACTGCGAAGAGATTTCCAAAAGTATTGCCGCTCATAGTTGCAGATTATCCCCGACGGCTCTGCCAAAACACGGGATTTTCGCTATATTGCGTCCAGTTCACATCTGGAGTTAAACGTGCAATTGACCATCAACGGCAAATCGCTGCAAACCGAAGCCGACCCCAATATGCCCTTGCTATGGGTTCTGCGAGACGTCCTGAACATGACAGGTACCAAGTTCGGATGTGGCGTTGCCGCGTGCGGCGCGTGCACTGTGCACATCGACGGGCAGGCCGTTCGTTCCTGTGTGATGCCCCTGTCTGCTGTAGCCGGCAAGCGCATAGACACCATCGAAAGCTTGGGTACTTCCGAAAAACCCCACGCCCTGCAAAAGGCCTGGATTGCCGAGCAAGTACCCCAGTGCGGCTACTGCCAGAGCGGCATGCTGATGGCAGCAGCGTCTTTACTGGCCCGCACCCCAAAACCGTCCGATGCGGATATTGATGCCGCGATGACCAACATTTGCCGCTGTGGAACGTATCCACGCGTGCGCGCCGCCATTCACCGCGCTGCAGCCGAATTGGCCGGCGCACCGGCCGTCGCCAGTGCCTCGACCCTGGAGAAGCAAGCATGAAAAGACGCACATGGTTGTTGAGCGCTGCGGGCGCTGCGGGAGCGCTGGTAGTTGGGTGGGGGGTTATGCCGGCACGCTCGCGCATGGGCAGCGGAGATTTGATGGCGCTGCAATCCGGCGAGGTGGCCTTCAACGGCTGGATCAAGATCACCAGCAGCGGCCAGGTCGTGATGGCCATGCCCCGCAGCGAAATGGGCCAGGGCGTGCACACCGCACTGCCCATGTTGGTCGCAGAAGAGTTGGACCTGCCGCTGAGCGCCGTGCGCCTGGAGCAAGCGAGCGCTGACAAGATCTATGGCAATGTGGCCATGCTGGTAGGCAGCCTGCCCTTTCATCCATTGGATTCGGAAGGCGGCGAAAAACCGGCAAAAGTCCGGGTTGGCGAATGGATGGTAGGCAAGATTGCCCGTGAACTGGGCATTAACGCCACCGGTGGTTCGTCCAGCGTCGCTGACGCGTGGGACGTCGTGCGCATGGCTGCTGCGACCGTGCGGGCCAGCTTGCTGGAGGCGGCGTCGGCCCAATGGAAAGTTCCTTTGGCCGAGTTGCAGATTAAGGACGGTGCAGTAACCCATGCCAGCGGGAAGTCCGCACATTTCGGTGAACTGGCCCAGGCCGCAGCGGGCATTCGGCCAACCCACGTAGCGCTCAAAGAGCGAAAAGACTGGAAGCTGATTGGTCAATCGGCGCCACGTGCCGACATTCCGGCAAAAATCAATGGCACAGCCCAGTATGGTCTGGATGTGCGCCTGCCGGGCATGCTGTTTGCCGCTGTGCGCCACTGCCCCATGATTGGTGGCTCGGTCGGCACACTGGACGACAAGGCCGCTTTGGCAATGGGAGGGGTGCAGGGCCTGGTTCGGCTGGCTTCGTACGGGGAGTCAACCGAAGGCTTTGCCGTGGTGGCAACGACCTGGTGGCAGGCGCAGCAGGCAGCCCTGACAGCCGATGTGAAGTGGCTACCGCGTCCGGCAGGGAATCTGGATTCCGCCAAAATTCGCGACGCGCTGGAAGCTGCGGTCAAAAGCCCGGATGGCCATACATTTCATGAGAGGGGCGACATTGCGCAGGCCGAACAACAGGCAGCCCGCAAGATTGAGAGCCTGTACAGCGCGCCTTACCTTGCACACGCCACACTGGAACCGATGAACTGCACCGCCGTCGTGGCGGGTGGCAAGGTGGAAGTGTGGGCTCCGACCCAAGTGCCACAAATGGCCCGCGCGCTTGCGGCGAGGGTAGCAGGTGTGGATATTGAAAACGTCACACTGCATGTCACCTTGCTTGGAGGAGGGTTTGGCCGGCGACTGGAAGTGGACTCGGTGGGTCAGGCCGTGCGTGTGGCGATGGAAACCGGTGGCAAGCCCGTGCAACTGATCTGGTCCCGCGAAGAGGACACTACCCATGACTTCTATCGCCCCATGCATGTGGCGCAGCTCACGGGTAGCCTGGATGCCCAGGGAAACGTGACCGGCCTGCGCATTGCATCTGCCGGCGACGCCATCACCCCGCGCTGGATGGCGCGCGGTATTCCTGCGCTATCTGGCCCGTTCGACACACCCGACAAAACAACCGCGGAAGGTTTGTTTGATTTGCCCTATGGCTTTGCCAACCAGAAGATGGTGCATGCGGCCACCCGGATGGGCGTCCCCGTGGGCTTTTGGCGGTCGGTCGGCCATTCCCACAATGCGTTCTTTTCAGAAAGCTTTGTGGACGAACTGGCCGCTTCCACGCAACAAGACCCTTTGGCCTTGCGGCGCAAGCTGCTGGCGCAGGCGCCGCGCTATCTCGCCGTACTGAACCTGGCGGCAGACAAAGCGGGCTGGGGCAAAGCTCTGCCTGCAGGGCATGCCCACGGCATCGCGTTGCATGAGTCTTTTGGTTCCATCGTGGCAGAAGTAGCCGAAGTTTCCTTGCAAGACGGCAAAACTCCGCGCGTGCATCGGGTGGTCTGTGCCATTGACTGTGGCACCGTCGTCAACCCCGGCATCGTGGCCCAGCAAATGGAAGGGGCCGTCGTGTTCGGCCTGACCGCCGCACTGTATAGCCGGATCGACATTGTCGACGGCGCAGTGCAACAAAGCAGTTTCCCCAGTTACCCCATGGTCAAGCTGGCAGAATCACCGATTGTTGAAACCTGGATTGTGCCCAGCGAACGCCACCCCGGTGGCGTCGGTGAACCGGGTGTACCCCCTCTGGCGCCCGCGGTAGCCAACGCGTTGTTCACACTGACTGGCAAGCGCCAGCGGAGCCTGCCCTTGCTCAGCGTTTGACGTTTCAGCCCGACGCGGAATTATCTTCGTCGGGCCAGTCGCGAATGTAGGCCTTGAGCATCTTGTTCTCGAAGTTCTGGCTGTCCACCACGGTCTTGGCCACATCATAGAAGCTGATGACGCCCATCAGCATGCCCTTGTCCATCACCGGCATGTAGCGGGCATGGCGATCCAGCATCATGCGTCGCACTTCATCCATATCGGTTTCCAGGGTGCAGATGAGTGGCCCCGAATCCATCGCACGGTAAACCGTTGTGGCGTCGAACGAGCCCCCATTTTTCACTACCGCCTGAATGACCTCGCGAAAGGTGAGCATTCCCACGACCAGTCCGTGAGAAATAACGACCAGGGAGCCAATATCACGTTCCGCCATCAAAGTGGCAGCATCTGCCAGCGTATCTTCTGGTGTGATGGTGTAGAGCGTGGTGCCCTTGACGCGAAGGATGTCGCTGACTTTCATGATTCTTCCTCTTGACACATGATTGGATTTTGTGAACTCAATATAGCCCACAATCGCGCAGTTGCACCATCTTTTACACCCCGGAGAACCCTATGCCCGGCTACGCTGACCCCGGATTCGACACACTGGCCCTGCACGCAGGCGCCGTTCCCGACGCCACTGGCGCGCGGGCTGTGCCCATTCACCTCACCACCTCGTTTGTTTTTGAGTCCAGTGAGCATGCGCAATCGCTGTTCAACCTGGAACGTGCAGGACACGTCTACAGCCGCATCAGCAACCCCACCAACGCGGTGCTGGAGCAACGTGTGGCTGCACTGGAGGGCGGCATTGGCGCCATTGCCGTCGCCAGCGGGCAAGCCGCGTTGCACTTGAGCATTGCCACACTAATGGGCGCGGGCTCGCACATTGTGGCCAGCACTGCGCTGTATGGCGGCTCGCAGAACCTGCTGCACTACACCATGCGCCGCTTTGGCATCGAAACAACCTTTGTGAAGCCGGGCGATATTGAAGCATGGCGAGCGGCCATTCGCCCCAATACCAAACTGTTGTTTGGCGAGACCGTGGGCAACCCCGGGCTGGATGTGCTGGACATTCCCACCATCTCAGGCATTGCGCACGACGCGGGCCTGCCCCTGCTGGTGGACTCCACTCTCACCTCCCCCTGGCTCATGAAACCGCTGGCACTGGGGGCGGATCTGGTTTACCACTCGGCCACCAAATTTTTGTCGGGCCACGGCACCGTGATTGGTGGCATTGTGGTGGATGGCGGCAGTTTTGACTGGGCCAAAGCGTATGCCGCGAGCGGAAAATTTGCCGAGTTGGCGGCGCCCTACGATGGCTTTCACAACATGAATTTCAGCGAAGAAAGCACCGTGGGAGCCTTCTTGCTGCGTGCCCGCCGGGAAGGCCTTCGCGACTTTGGTGCCTGCATGAGTCCGCACACTGCCTGGCTGATTTTGCAGGGCATAGAGACCCTGTCGCTGCGCATGACGCGCCACATGAGCAATACCGAACGCGTGGTGCAGTTTCTGGCCGGCCAGCCCTTTGTGGGTCGCGTTGGCCACCCCATGCTGGAGAGCCACCCCAGCCACGCGCTGGCGCAAAAGCTGCTTCCAAAGGGCGCAGGCTCGGTTTTCAGCTTTGACCTCAAGGGCACTCGGGAACAAGGCAAAAAATTCGTCGAGACCCTGAAAGTATTCAGTCACCTTGCCAACGTGGGTGACTGCCGCAGTCTGGTGATTCACCCTGCCAGCACCACGCATTTCCGCATGAGTGACGAGGCGCTGGCCGGTGCAGGCATCACCCAGGGCACGATTCGCCTGTCCATCGGGCTGGAAGATTCGGACGATTTGATCGACGACTTGAAGCGCGCATTGAAAGCCGCAGAAAAGGCAGGTGCATGATGGAACTCACCGTCAATGGCGCTCCCAGCTATTGCTACACCGGCGGCAAGCCCTTTGATGCGGCCAAGCCCACTGTGGTGTTCATCCACGGAGTGGTCAATGACCACAGCGTCTGGATTTTGCAAAGCCGCTACCTGGCCAACCATGGTTGGAATGTGCTGGCAGTGGACCTGCCCGGGCACTGCCGAAGCGCCGGCGAAGCACCCTCCACCGTCGAAGAAGCCGCCACCTTCATAGGCGCCTTGCTGGACGCAGCTGGCGTGCAAAAAGCCGCGCTGGTCGGCCACAGCTGGGGCTCGCTCATCGCACTGGAGACCGCGTCCCGACTCAAAGACCGCATCACCCACCTGGTGCTGGTGGGCACCGCCTTCCCGATGAAGGTGTCCCCGGTGCTGATTGAGGCGTCACTGAACGAGCCCGAAAAAGCCCTGACCATGATCAACGTGTTCTCCCGCAGCACGCTGGCCGCGCCCCCTTCCGCGCTGGGCCCTGGCACATGGGTGTATGGCCTGGGAATGGCACTGGGGGGCCGCGTACTGGCCAGCAACGCAAAAGTCAACGTGTTCCACCGTGGATTCAAGGCGTGCGACAGCTATGTAAACGGTGAAGCCGCGATCGAGAAAATCACCTGCCCCGTACTGTTTTTGTTGGGTGCGCAAGACCAGATGACCTTGCCCAAGGCCGCTCAGACCCTGATTACAAAAGCACGCGCCTCTGGCAAGTCCGTGCAGATCACCCATCTACCGGTAGGCCACCACCAGATGACTGAGGCGCCGGAAGAAACGCTGTCTGCCATTCGGGATTTTCTGCAAACCTGAGTGCGCCGGTAAATTTTTTGACTGATCGCTTAGACTGCAAAAAAACAGGAGACAAACCATGAACACCAGCAGCACCGCCGGCCAGGGCATAGACCCACGCAGCTTCAGCACCTTTGATGCGTTTTACCCTTTCTACCTCAGCGAGCACAGCAACCGGATCTGCCGACGCCTGCATTTTGTCGGTTCCACGCTGACCCTGGTATGTCTGTCCATGCTGGCCATCACCGGTAAGCCGCAATACTTTTTATATGGGTTGCTGTGTGGCTACGGATGCGCTTGGGTCGGCCACTTCGGATTTGAGAAAAACAAACCCGCCTCCTTCAAACGACCCCTTTACAGTTTCATGGGCGACTGGGTGATGTACAAAGACATCTGGACGGGCAAGGTAAAGCTATAACTTTCATAGCGCGTCACGCAGGCTGCTTGTGGGCCAGCGGCCGTTTTTCCATAATTTTTCAGTCACCGGGCTGTGTGGCAGCAACAGGGTGCGAATCAGCGGCTCCAACGCGGTTTGCTGGGCATCCACCAGCAACACATAGCGCGCCTCGGCTTCCACAGCCCCACCTTCACTGAGCCGACCAATCCAGTCAATACCCATCACGGCCTCCAACACTGGCTCAAGCCGCAGCGCATCCGTCTGCAGTGCAGAACACAACTGGCTGGTGGTCTTTCCTTTTTCAGATTGATCTCTGGCCTGGTCCAGTTGCTTCAAGACCTCCAGCGCCAACTGAAACTGCCAACCGTGCCCGGTACGCCTGCGCGGAATGCCGGCAATCAGGCTCGGGACATAGGCCGTCAGCGCAGCGCCCAGCAGCACGATGACCCAGGCCACGTAGATCCAGACAAGCAGAATCGGCACCGTGGCAAACGCGCCGTACACCACCGAATAGGTAGGTACCTTGCTCAGGTACAAGGCAAGTATTTTTTTGGCCAACTCCATCCCGCTAGCAACGAACAATCCGCCCATCCAGGCGTGCCCCCAGCGCACATGGGTGTTGGGCACATAGTGAAACATGGCCGCCATGCCGCCGGCCACCAGAAAAAATTGCAGCGAATCCAGAATCAGCGTCACGCCGCCCGGCAGTCCGCCCACCACGCCTTTGGAGGCAGACACGACGTAGGAAGTAATGCTCAGACTCACACCCAGCAACAAAGGACCCAGGGTGATCGCAGACCAGTAAATGAGCACGCGCTGCCCAAACGGCCGGGGCGTGCGCACGCGCCAGATGCTGTTGAGCGTGCGGTCAATGGTGAATATCAGAGCCAGCGCCGTGCCCAGCAGCACGGCAAGCCCGGCCACACCCAGCTTATTGGCTTGGCCTGCGAACTGGTTGAGGTAGCCCAGCACCTGGCGCGCAATATTGTCTGGCACCAGGCTTTCTATCAGCCACTTTTGCAGCACATCCTGAAACTTGGCGAACATCGGAAACGCGGTGAATACCGCCAGCGCGACCGTAATAAAGGGCACCAGAGCAATGGTGGTGGTAAAAGTGAGGCTACTGGCAGTCAAGCCCAGACGGTCTTCCCTAAACCGCTCGCGCAGGGTGTAGACAGCCTCAAACCACGGGATATGGGCGGCGTCTTGAAGCCAACCCTGGAAACGCTGAAATGCTTGCATGCCGCTATGATGCCACCGACATGAACACACCCACCGATACCGCAAACACCGTAAAACTCATCCGATGGCTCGCGGTGGGAAGTCTTTTGGGCCTCATCGCGCTGGCGCTGAGCTGGGAGCTGGTGCTTGCGCCCCTGCGACCCGGTGGCTCCTGGCTGGCGCTCAAGGCGCTGCCCCTGTGCATTCCCCTGGCGGGCTTGCTCAAGAACCGCATGTATACCTACCGCTGGGTCAGTCTGCTGGTATGGCTCTACTTCATCGAAGGCGTCGTGCGCGCCTGGAGCGACAAAGCACCGGGCAACGCCCTGGCCATGGTCGAAATTGTTCTTTGCTTGACGCTTTTTGCCGCCTGCGTGCTGCATGTGCGCATGCGCCTGGGAAGCAGAAAAAGTTCCCGCCTGACTGAAACCTCCGACTCGACACCATGACCGAACACGCGACACTGCTGGATGCACTGCGCCAAATCGTTGGCCCAGCCAATGTATTGACCGAAGGCGATTTGAGCGCCTTTGAACAGGACTGGCGCAAACGCGAGCGCGGCAAGGCGCTGGCGGTGGTGCGCCCCGCGTCCACCCTCGAAGTGGCGGCGGTCATCAAAGCGTGCGCGACTGCAGGCGTCAGCGTCGTGCCCCAAGGCGGCAACACCGGCATGGTCGTGGGCTCCACACCCGATGCCAGTGGCACGCAAGTGGTACTGAGCCTGCTGCGCATGAACCAGGTGCGTGCACTCGATGGCGCCAACCTCACCATCACGGTCGACGCGGGCTGTGTGCTGCAGACCATTCAGGAAACCTGCGAGAAAGCAGGCTTCCTGTTTCCCTTGAGCCTGGCTTCCGAAGGCAGTTGCACGATTGGCGGCAATCTGGGCACCAACGCAGGTGGCACGCAAGTCGTGCGCTACGGCAACACCCGCGAGCTGTGCCTGGGCCTTGAAGTGGTGACGCCGCAGGGCGATATCTGGGATGGCCTCTCGGGTCTGCGCAAAGACAACACCGGGTATGACCTGCGCCACCTGATGATTGGCTCGGAAGGCACGCTGGGTGTCATTACGGCGGCCACCATGAAGCTGTATCCCCTGCCCCTGTCGCAACTCACCGCTTTTGCCGCGGTTCCGTCGCTGGACGCGGCAGTCGAACTGCTGGGCCTGGCGCATCGCCATCTGGGCTCGGGCCTGACAGGCTTTGAAGTCATGGGCCAGTTTGCCCTGCGTTTGGTGGTTAAACACTTCCCACAGCAAAAGGTGCCGCTTTTTGAAAGCGTTCCGTACTGCGTGGTGCTGGAGAACTCGGACCACGAGTCTGAAACCCATGCGCGCGCCTCGTTCGAGCACCTGCTGGAAGCCGCCATGGAGCAAGGCTGCGTCACCGACGCGGTGGTGGCCGAGAGCATCACCCAGGCGCGTCAGTTGTGGCACATCCGCGAGAGCATTCCATTGGCCCAGGCGCAGGAAGGCCTTAATATCAAACACGATATCTCGATTGCGGTGTCACGCATTCCCGAGTTTGTTCGTATCACAGACGAACTGCTGCAAAAAGCCTTCCCGGGCGTGCGGCTGGTGAACTACGGCCACTTGGGCGACGGCAACCTGCACTACAACGTGCAAGCACCCGAAGGTTGCGATGCGGAAGCCTTCCTGAAGGATCAGGAAAAAGGCGTCAATGCCGTGGTGTACGACATGGTCGATCAATTCAGCGGCTCCATCTCCGCCGAGCACGGCGTAGGCAGCCTTAAGCGTGACAAGCTGGAGCAGCACAAATCGCCGGTAGCACTGGGTATGATGCGCGCCATCAAACAGGCGCTGGATCCACAGAACCGGATGAACCCAGGGCGGGTGCTATCAATTAAGTAGCTGCCCACGCATATTTCGCGGGGGCTACAACCCTATTTCTTCGCCGGCTTGGCGGCTGGTTCAGATGCTTTGGCCGCGGCCGGTGGTGGCAAGCCGAGGTCTTTAGCTATCACCTGTTCCAGCGCACTGACTTTCGGCATGACCAGGCTCTGCGTTTGAGACACCAGCTTTTCACCCAGGGCCTTCTGGAATTCGCCACCCATTTGCATGTATCTGCGATTGAGCGGCGACTCAATGATGGCGATCAACTGCTTGAGTTCTTCTTCGGTGAATCGATCATCCAGCAGCGTGCCAATGGTCGATGGCGCCAGCTTCACGGCCTGTTGCCGGACCAGAGGGCTCACCTCATCCACATATTGCTTGAGATCCTGCTGGACCTGTTTTGCCACCGCCTCACGCTTTTCAGGCGCCACGCGGGTTTGCAATGCCACACCGGCTTGCTGCTGCAATTGCAGCGCGGGACGCTCGACAAGCATTTGCGCGGTCTGCTCGATCGCCGGTTGTTGCAGTACCAGGATACGGGCAACCAGGTCCTTTTTGGAAGTGGATGATTGCGCGTGGCTCGCTGTGGCCAGCAGCAGCAAGGCCAGAGTAACAATTTTTTTCATTTCAGTCACCTTGTATGCGTAGGATCAGGGCACTACTGTAACTCTGCCGGCAGCTTCCCACTAAAATTCCGCGTTAACCCGCAGCCCTGGCCCCACATGACACCATCCACACCCGATCGCCCCATCCGCTCGCAATACGAAGACTTCATGCGCCATGTGGAGACCCACGGCGTTTTCAAAGCCGACCGCACCGGCACCGGTACCCAAAGTGTGTTTGGCCACCAGATGCGCTTCGATCTGAATGAAGGTTTTCCGCTCATCACCACCAAGAAGGTCCACCTGCGCTCCATCATTCAGGAACTGCTGTGGTTTCTGACTGGCTCCAGTAGCAACAACTGGCTGAAAGAACGTGGCGTCAGCATCTGGGACGAGTGGGCGCGTGACGACGGCGACCTGGGTCCGGTCTATGGCGTGCAATGGCGCAGCTGGCCCACACCGGATGGGGGCCACATTGACCAGATTGCCCAAGTCATCAACACCCTCAAGTCCAACCCTGACTCGCGCCGCATCATTGTCAGCGCCTGGAACGTGGCCGACCTGGACAAGATGGCGCTCATGCCCTGCCACGCATTCTTTCAGTTCTACGTGGCCCCGGCCAACGAGCCGGGTGGCAAAGGCAAACTGAGTTGCCAGTTGTACCAGCGCAGCGCCGATATTTTTTTGGGCGTGCCCTTCAACATTGCCAGTTACGCACTGCTCACGCACATGGTGGCGCAGCAATGTGATCTGGACGTGGGTGACTTCATCTGGACCGGTGGCGACTGCCACATCTACAGCAATCACCATGAACAGGTGGAATTGCAACTGAGCCGCGCGCCCTTCGCCTATCCCACGCTGCAGATCAAGCGCAAGCCGGCGTCGATATTCGACTACGAATACGAGGACTTTGAAGTGCTGGGCTACGAATGCCACCCCGCCATCAAAGCGACAGTAGCGGTCTAGCGCGTCGCGCTGATTACATGAAACTACATCTGATTTTTGCGCGTGCGCGCAACGGAGTGATTGGCAATGCCAATACCCTGCCCTGGCACCTGCCCGAAGACATGGCCCATTTCAAACGGGTCACCCTGGGCTGCCCGGTCATCATGGGCCGCAAGACCTGGGATTCACTGCCCGCCCGTTTCAGGCCACTGCCGGGGCGCGTGAATGTGGTGGTAACGCGTCAGACAGATTGGCAGGAAAATGGCGCCCAGCCCGCACACAGCCTGCACGAGGCGCTACAGTTTTGTGAGCAAAATGCTGTCGTCTGGGTGATTGGTGGCGCCCAGCTGTATGCCTTGGCGCTTCCGCTGGCCGACTCTGCCGTGGTCACCGAGATTGACGCCGACTTTGAAGGCGACGCCTTCGCTCCCCCCTTCGGGCCGCAGTGGGTTGAAACCACCCGCGACAGCCACACCTCGGTCAACGGGCTGCCTTTCAGCTTCGTGACCTACCAACACAACAAAGGTACTTGATATGTCTTCAGATGGATTCCACGTACACGGCCCCCACGACCATGAAATCGAACACGCACAGCAGGGTGGCCACGGCAGCCATGGTGGGGGCGGCATGATCAACCAGATCGCCATGTTCACCGCCATCATTGCGACAGTGGGCGCCCTCTTCTCGTACATGGGAGGAGCCACCCAGGCCAACGCCGGGCTCTACAAAAACAACGCGGCGATCAAGAAGACGGAAGCCTCCAACCAGTGGAATTTCTTTCAGGCCAAAAGCACCAAACAGTCTCTGGCTGAACTGGCACGCGACCTCGCGCCAGCCGACAAAAAAGAGACCTACCAGGCCAAAGTAGACCGCTACGAAAAGGAAAAGGGCGAGATCAAGCTGGGCGCCGAGAAGATGGAAGCAGAAGCCACCACGTGGGATCACCAAAGCGAAGAGCAGATGCACCAGCACCACCGCTGGGCGCAGGCAACCACCGTGCTGCAGGTCTCCATTGCACTCGCAGCCATTGCCCTGCTGACCAAGAAAAAGTGGCTGGAATACGGCATGTTCGCCGGCGGCGCCATTGGCACGGTGGTCGGCATACTGGCCGCGCTACACATTTGATAGCTCCCCACGCATGCTCAGCGGGGGCTAGCGCTCTAAATACCTGTAAAAATAATGAAACTTGCCACTTGGAACATTAATTCCCTCACGGTCCGACTGCCACAGGTTCTGGACTGGCTCGCTGCGAACCCGGTTGATGTATTGGCACTGCAAGAGTTGAAGCTGACGGACGACAAGTTTCCAGCGGCCGCATTCCAGGCCGCGGGCTACCACGCACAGTGGTTTGGACAGAAAACGTACAACGGTGTGGCGCTGCTGTCGCGCACGCCCCCCAACGATGTGGTCAAAAACATCCCCGGATTTTCTGACGATATGTCCCGCGTGATCGCTGCCACCTATGCGCTGCCATCCGCATCAGATGCGACGCCACAAGACATTCGGGTCATCGGCGCCTATTTCCCCAATGGCCAGGCTCCGGGTAGCGACAAGTTTGAATACAAGATGGAGTGGCTCAAGGGCCTGCGCAATTGGGTGAAGGACGAGTTGTCCAGACATCCCAATCTGATTCTGATGGGCGACTACAACATCACGTTTGATGATGCAGATGTGTGGGACCCCATCGGGCTGAAAGACACCATCCATTGCACCGAAGAAGAACGCTACCACCTGCGTGCACTGATCGCGCTGGGTCTGCACGACAGCTATCGGCTGTTTGAACAGCCCGAGAAAAGCTACTCCTGGTGGGACTACCGGGATTTCGGCTTTCGCCGCAACCGCGGCATGCGCATTGACCACATTCTGGTCAGCGACCCGCTCAAAGGATTGGCGACGGGTTGCACCATCGACAAAACTCCGCGCAAGAACGAGCGCCCCAGCGACCACGCGCCGGTCGTGCTGGAAATTCAGGCCGCCTGACCCGCTTCAGGGGGTCGCATCGGCAGACGCAACGAAAACGTTGCGCCCTGACCTGGATGGCTGCTTACATCCACCTTGCCCCCCATTACCGAGGTGACAATGTTCAGCACGATGTGCAGACCCAAGCCTGAGCCCCCTTGGCCGAGACGGGTGGTAAAAAAGGGATCGAATACCCGTTTGATGTTCTCCGCATCGATGCCAGCCCCATCGTCGCTGACCAAGATTTCTACTTCCTGCGAATCCAGTGCACGAGCGGCTATTTGAAGGGTACCGGCGCTACCCTCCGCAAAACCATGGGTCATTGCATTGACGATGAGATTCGAAAAGACTTGCCCCAGCGGACCCGGATAGCTGTCCATTTCCAGAGCACGATCGATATTCACCCTGACAGCACAGCCTGACTTGCGGATCGCTGGATTCAGCGTCACAAGAATTTCAGATACCACCTCCAGTAATACAAAGCGCCGCCGCTGTGCGCTCGCCTGATCCACGGCCACCTGCTTGAAACTGCGAACCAGTTCACCGGCCCGGGTGAGATTACGTACCAGCACCTCAGCCCCAAGGCGCGCGTCGGCAACGAACTGATCCAGCGTTGATCGCCGCAGCCCCTGTTCCACGGCCTGCGCCAATTCAGCGACGCGGTGCTCGAATGTTGTCGCCACGGTCAAGCTATTGCCGATGGGCGTGTTGAGTTCATGGGCGACTCCCGCCACCAGAGAGCCCAGTGCTGCCATTTTTTCGGAACGAACCAGTTCGTCCTTGGCGCGCTCCAGCGTTCCCAGCGCATCCGCCAACTCGACATTGGCTTGCTCCAGACTGAGAGTTCTCTGGCGCACGCGAGCTTCCAGCTGTTGGTTGAGCTCGAGTATTTGCTGCTGTGCCGCGCGCTGAGCGCTCACGTCCTGCACGGCCAGCATCATGTATTTTTCGCCAGCGACATCGAAGACGCTGGCAGACACCTTGTTGTAGTAGGGATGCCCCTGTTTATGCAGGAAAGTGACATCCACATCACGCACCTCGCCGTCACGGCGAATGCTCTGGATAATACGGTCGCGCTGCTCCGGCACGACCCAAACCCCCAGTTCATTGGAGGTCCGACCGATCGCCTCCTCGTAGGTGAAACCCGTCATGGCTTCCCAATTGCGGTTAACTTCCACAAAGCGGCCGTCTGCAATGCGGGTGATCGTGAGCGTCTCCGGCACCAGATTGAACACTTTGGAAAAGATGGCATCGCGCAGCCCTTGCGATGCGTCGGAGTGGCCGTCCAACACCGCTTCAATGGGCAAGTCACCGATACTGGCGGCCCTGTTTCCAGCCCCCAGTCTCCACCCCGCCCAGAATAAAAATCCGGCGCCCGCTACTGCAGCAACCCAATCCCATGACACAGCCATGAATCATTCGCTCCGTACTTGCCTTCCACCCCTGTGCGGGATTATGACTTGCAAACGCGAAGCAAAAAACGGGGTGAATCTACTCCAGCCCCAGTTCCTGGATTTTGCGGGTAATCGTATTGCGGCCAATGCCCAGCTTGTGTGCAGCCTCAATGCGGCGCCCTTTTGTATTGGCAAGTGCCGCCAAGATCAGCCGCGATTCAAAGCGGCGCGTCAAGGCATCCCACACGTCAGATTGACCCGCACCCAGCAAGGACACGGCCTCCAGTTCCAGCTCAGCCTCCCACCCGGTTGCAGGTGTACTCTGGGCTGGTAATGGAATGGGCACATCGGCCACATCCGGCTCCGCAGTGAAAGATACGGCAACGATTGCTGGCGAGGACGGGGCGGACTTCACCGCCTGGGCTGCGGCCGTCGGTGCAACATCCGGACGTGATACACCCACTTCGGGCGGTAGATCCTTGGGTTCAATGACCTGTGCTGGCGCCATCACCGTCAGCCAGTGGCAAATGTTTTCCAACTGCCGCACGTTACCGGGAAAGCCAAAAACTTCCAGCCAAGCCAAAGAGGCCTCAGAAATACGCTTAGGCTCCACACCCAGTTGCTTCGCGCTTTGCTGCAGAAAGTGCCGCGTCAGCATGGAAATGTCTTCTTTGCGCTCCCGCAGGGCCGGCAGGCGCAAACGGATCACGTTCAGACGGTGAAACAGATCCTCACGGAACACGCCGTCCTTGACGCGTTGCTCCAGGTCCTGGTGGGTCGCAGCAATCACCCGCACATTGGTCTTCACCGCGCTGTGGCCGCCTACGCGGTAAAAATGCCCGTCGCTCAGCACCCGCAGCAAGCGGGTCTGCAATTCAAACGGCATGTCGCCAATTTCATCCAGAAACAGGGTTCCACCATCGGCTTGCTCAAACCGGCCGCGGCGCATGGTCTGCGCGCCAGTGAAGGCACCGCGTTCATGGCCGAACAGTTCGCTTTCCAGCAAGTCCTTCGGGATTGCTGCAGTATTGATAGCAACAAACGGCCCATTGGCGCGTGGTGAATGCTTGTGCAGTGCACGGGCCACCAGTTCTTTGCCCGAACCCGATTCGCCCGTGATCATGACTGTGACGTTGCTCTGGCTCAATCGACCGATGGCGCGAAACACATCCTGCATCGCGGGTGCCTGGCCCAGCATCTCCGGGGCCTCAGCCATGCGTTCTTCGGCCACTTCCTCGCGCTGGCTTTCCTCGACCGCACGGCGAATCAGCTCGACCGCTTTGGGCAAATCGAAAGGTTTGGGCAGGTACTCAAAGGCCCCCCCCTGAAAAGCACTCACTGCGCTGTCCAGGTCGGAAAACGCCGTCATGATAATCACGGGCAGGCCCGGATGCTTGGCTTTGACTTTTTCCAGCAAATCCAGACCCGAGCCACCCGGCATGCGAATGTCGCTGACCAGAATTTGCGGTCCGTCATCGTCTGATGCCGTGTTCAATGCGGCCAATACATCCCGTGAATTGGAGAAACTGCGCGTGGGCAGGTGCTCGCGCAGGAGTGCTTTCTCCAGTACGAAGCGGATGGACTGGTCATCATCTACGATCCAAATCGGCTTCATGTTCTTTGCGTCCCCAAGTTCTGGCTATTACGGAAGCGGAATCAATATTTTGAAATCCGTACGGCCTGGCACGCTATCGACTTCGATCAATCCATGGTGCTGCTGTACAAAGGTTTGCGCCAATGTCAGCCCCAGCCCGGAGCCGCCTTCCCTGCCCGACACCAGCGGATAGAAAATGCGGTCCTTGATCGAATCTGGCACACCAGGTCCGTTGTCAATGACATGCAATTCCAATGCCAACCGGTAGCGCTGTTTGCCGAAAGTTATCTGCCGCGTGACGCGGGTACGAAATGTCAGTAGCGCATCCCCTGCCGCAATGCGCTCAGACAGCGCCTGACAGGCGTTGTGAGCAATGTTCAATACCGTCTGAATCAACTGCTCACGATCACCCCGAAACTCCGGGATTGAGGTGTCGTAGTCCCGAACCACACGCAAACCCTTGGGAAACTCGGCCAATATGAGAGAACGAACCCGCTCGCACACCTCATGAATATTGACATCGCCCACCATGTGCGGGCGCCGATGAGGCGCCAGCAAACGATCGACCAGACTCTGTAGCCGATCGGCTTCGTGGATGATGACCTGGGTGTATTCGGTCAGCTCGGGTGACTCCATTTCCATTTCCAGCAACTGTGCAGCACCCCGAATGCCGCCAAGCGGATTCTTGATTTCATGTGCCAGGTTCCTGATGAGTTCCTTGTTGGTTTGCGCCTGCTCGGCCAGCCGCTCTTCACGGTCCTGTCGGGTTTGCTGCTCCAAGGGGATCATCTCAACAATGATCTCTTCTATTGGCTCGGTGCGGGTGATGATGACGTGCACCGGCATGGGTTCCTGCCCCAAGCGCTTGAGCCAGGCGTCGTAACGGAGGGCCGAAAATTCGTTTTCGCTCGCACCTTCGAGCGCACTTTGCAACTGCAGCGGTTCCGTGAACACTTCGGAAAAGGAGGACCCCACGATCATGCGCCGCGAGGTTCCCAGTGCGTCCTCAAGGGCTGAGTTGGAAAACACCACCGATGCGTCGGATCTCACCACCGCAACCAGTGTGGCTAACAGGTCAAATAGCGAAAACCGGGCTGGCGCGTCCACGCGGGTTATTTCGCTGCAGAAGCGCCTGAACCAGTGGTCACCCTGCCCAGCTCACGCCGTATGCCTGCGATATCGCTCTCGTTGCGGCTGATATTGGCCTTGAGCTCCGCAATTCGGTCCACATACTTCTGGTTATTACGGTGCTCGGGGCCCAGCTTTTCTGGTTCGCCGTTGTTGTATTCCTTGAGTAACTCGGCCTGGCGCGCTTCGGCCTTTTTCAACTCGGAATCCAGAATCATGCGGGCATCGGAATCTTTGGCGCGCTGATCGCCTGAGTCGATGCGCTGACCAGGCTGTGATGCGGCTGGAGCACGCGCAGCCGTTGCAGGGTTGGGGCGCTGGGATTGCACGACCGTCACGTTGCCGCCACTGATGGGCTTGCAGCCTTGTGCCCTTGGATCTTGCAGCGTGTTGGTATAGACGTTGTTGTCGCATTTGTAAATGCGCTCTTCTGCCCAGCTGGAAGTAGCAACCAGCGAAGCAACAACGGGGATCAGATATATCGTTTTCATTCGGTGTCCACGCATCAAAGTGCAAGGGCTGTCAGGCCAGTATGCGCCAAAATTGGCCAGATCATAAAGCGCCCAGCGGCTCAAGACTTTATTGGACTTCAATTGAGCAAATAGGTTGCAAAAAAAAGGACGGCTTTCGCCGTCCCTATTAACTCACCGTCTGGCTGCCAAATTGACAGCAAGTGTTACAGGGAGTAATACATGTCGAATTCGATGGGGTGCGTAGCCATGCGCAAACGCGTCACTTCACCCATCTTCAGTTCGATATAAGCGTCGATCATGCTGTCGCTGAACACGCCGCCCTTGGTCAGGAAACCACGGTCTGCGTTGAGGCAGTCCAGGGCCTGATCCAGGCTGTGACAAACGGTTGGGATCAACGCATCTTCTTCGGGTGGCAAATGGTACAGATCCTTCGTGGCTGCTTCGCCAGGGTGGATCTTGTTTTCCACACCGTCCAGACCCGCCATCATCAGGGCAGAGAAGCCCAGGTACGGGTTCATCAGTGGATCAGGGAAACGCGCTTCGATACGACGACCCTTGGGGTTTGCCACGAATGGAATGCGAATGGAAGCCGAGCGGTTTTTAGCCGAGTAAGCCAGCTTCACCGGTGCCTCGTAGCCTGGAACCAGGCGCTTGTAGCTGTTGGTGCCTGGGTTGGTGATGGCGTTCAATGCACGTGCGTGCTTGATGATGCCACCAACGTAGTACAGGGCGAAGTCAGACAGACCAGCATAGCCGTCGCCAGCAAACAGGTTCTTGCCGTCTTTCCAGATGGATTGGTGCACGTGCATGCCGGAACCGTTGTCGCCAACGATGGGCTTGGGCATGAACGTCGCGGTCTTGCCATAGGCGTGCGCGACGTTTTGAACCACGTACTTGAGCATCTGGGTCCAGTCCGCGCGCTGAACCAGCGTGCTGAACTTGGTGCCAATTTCATTTTGGCCAGCGCCTGCCACTTCGTGGTGGAACACTTCAACGGGAATGCCCAGTGATTCGAGAATCAGGGACATTTCAGCGCGCATATCCTGCGTGCTGTCGACTGGTGGCACAGGAAAGTAGCCGCCCTTGACGGTAGGACGGTGGCCCTTGTTGCCGCCTTCCATTTTCTTGCCCGAATTCCAGGGTGCTTCGCCTTCGTCGATTTTGAAGAAGGTGCCGGACATGTCGGTATTCCAGCGCACGTCATCAAAAATGAAGAACTCTGGCTCAGGACCGAAGAACGCCGTGTCACCAATGCCAGACGCCTTGAGGTAGGCTTCAGCGCGCTTGGCGATGGAGCGTGGATCACGGTCATACGCTTTGCCGTCCGCAGGCTCGACCACGTCGCAACTCATGAACATCGTGGTTTCTTCAAAGAATGGATCGATGTTGGCGGTATTTGCGTCAGGCATCAGCTGCATGTCGGAGGCTTCAATGCCCTTCCAGCCGGCGATGGATGAACCGTCGAAGGCGTGGCCCGATGTGAACTTGTCTTCGTCAAAATGGGAAACAGGCACAGTCACGTGCTGCTCTTTGCCGCGGGTATCGGTGAAGCGGAAGTCAACAAACTTGACTTCATTCTCTTTCACCATTTTCATCACGTCTGCGACGGTCTTGGCCATCAAATACTCCTGTTGCACGGTTGTAAAAAAATTGCCTTGTCCACAATGCAGCTTTTGTGCCAAAAACCGAATTGCAGCTTATTTTGATAAAGCGCTCTATTTTGCCCTGAGATTTATGGTTTTTTTGCTCCCTATGTCAAAGACATGCGACGGCTTCCCACTCAGCAAGCCCTTCACCAGAGCAAATGCACCATTATCGGACCCCCAATTGCCGCACTTAGTTGGTGCAAAATTATTCGCGCACCAATTCAGGGCCAAGGCGGGCATTCAATCTCAATAAGCCAGCCCGCATTGCTTCATAGGCTGCGCCAGCCGCCACAGGTTCTCCCTTGACGCCCAATTCGATGTGGCGCCCATATTCGGCGTGATCCACACTCGGCAAACTGAATACCTTCACCGCATGCGTGCCTTCAATTTCCTCCATCAGTGGGGTGAGCGCCGCTTCCATGGCACCAAACACGATCACGGACCGTTCAATCCAGGCGTTTTGGGTAAACAAATGCGGGTAATGCGTGTCCAGCACCCATTCAATCATGGGCCAGGCCATCACGGGGAAACCGGGTACGAAGTGAACGCGGCCATTCCCGGCGCCTGCACAGCTGAAGCCCGCGATTTTGTTGAATGGATTGGGAATGATCTGAGCGCCCACCGGAAACATGCCCATGTTGAGCCGGTGCGCGTTGTCGCTGCGATCGGGTTCACAGGGCACGCCTTGCTCCCGTGCCAGATCCTGCATACGCTCGCGGATCAGCGCTTCAGCTTGCGGATGCAAAGCCAGCTCCAGACCCAAGGCCCTTGCAGCGCACTGGCGCGTGTGGTCGTCCGGCGTGGCACCGATGCCACCGGTCGAAAAGAGCACGTCACCGGATTCAAACGCACGCTTCAATGTTTCGGTAATGCGGTCGGGATCGTCACCAACGTAGTGGGCGTAATCGAGTTGCAGTCCGCGCGCCTTCAGCAACGCGATGACTTTGGGCAGATGCTTGTCTGCTCGCTTGCCGGAAAGAATCTCGTCTCCAACAATGATCAGCCCAAAGCGGACTGCGGGTTCAGGGGATAGGGTTTGGTCCAGAGGCTTTGTCATCCGGCAATGCTAACGCGTCAGGTGGCGCAGCCGCAACATTTGCCCTAGCAGTCGACTCAGCCCGAAGGGATTGCAGTGCGTACAGGCTGAAGTGCGCGAACCAGAGCGACGAGAACGCAAACACCAGCGTGTAAATCCAGATCGCCACCGGCACCAGAATCACGAACATGGAGGCAAACAGTACGCCCGAAGCCCACACAATGCTGGGTGCGGCCCCCAAAAAACCGGTGATGACGCCAATACCCAACAGCCAACCACGGTGGCGACGAAAAATCTCGCGACGCTCATCTTTGCTGGCGTGATCTGCCAGCGCATCAAATGCCATCACACGGTAGGTGAGCCAGCCCCAGATGAGGGGGGGCAAAATCATGATCAAGGGGGGCACCAGCCAAAGAGGTGTCGACACGACCAAGGCAACCAAGGCCAGCAAGGTCGATCCCAGTGACCACACAATACTCAGCAATGTCGAGCCACCACGCTTGCGCTCAAGCTTCGGAAAACGGTTTCGCGCTACCAGGAAAACCAGCGCGGGCGTCATCATGACTGCCACAGCGAGCAACGAGACCACCACCAGCACCGGTGTTACTGCAAAGATAACAATCAGCGGCCCCGCTACGACCTTGACCTTGCCAGCGCCTATGCCCTCCAGCCAGCTCCACACATTGTTGAATACGGTTGAGGATTCCAGCAGGGAGCTCACCCAATCCAGTGCGGGATACCAATAAAAATACCCGAGACCCAGCGCCAGAACGGCCATTAAAACCAGTGGCAATAGCGAAAGGAGAATCACCCGTGGGTGCAGGCAGTACGCTACTGCGCGCCAGAAGGAGTCAAGAAAGAGATTCATGGGCCAAGCATAACGTTCTGGCACCGGGGCGGTTCTGCGTCAGGCCCGGCCTGCAAGGCGCTTGATGCCCTGCCACTGCTGGCTCCAGAAGCCGCGCCCATAGTCGCGCCCCTGCTCCGCCTGGTCCCGCACGCCGGTGGCCTCAAAGCGCTGCTCAAAATTCGCGGTGCCAAACAGCATGTCCCACCACGGCAGCAATACCCCGAAATTGTGTCCTCCCAAGGTTTGCTTGCCCGCCGACTCGTGCCCGATGCCAATCGCATGGTGCAGTCGATGAAAGCGCGGACTGACCCAGAGACGCTCACCGACGCGGCCAAACCAGAGGCGAAGGTTGGCATGCTGAAAACTTTCGCTGAGCTGGGTGAACGCAACGATGGCCACAAACTGCCCCGGCGCAATGCCAATCAGCTGCGCCAGAACGACCATCAACGTATCCCGCAGCACGTCATCCAGCAAGTGGTTGCGGTTGTCGCTCCACATCGTCATCTGGCGCTGGGCATGGTGCAAGGAGTGCAGGCTCCACCACCACTCGAACTGGTGTTGACTGCGGTGCAGCCAATAGTTGAAAAAATCCAGCGCAACCAGGTACATCAACAAACTAACAACCGGTTGGTCGGTCACACCCGGCCACATGGCATCCAGTTGGAAGGTCTCCCATCCCGCTACCCGCAAGGCGCCAAACCACTGGTCGAAGAGCGGACTGAGCGTGAAAAACAGCACCAGCCTGAACAGCCCCAGCCGGTGGATCACGGTGTAGAGCATGTCGGTGCGAATGGTGGCCGAGTCGACAACAGCCTCCACCGGTCGCCAGCGTTGCAGTGGCCCGATCACCGCAATCAACACGAGCAGTTGCAACAGGCCGACCAAAAGCCAGCCCGTGGCCGCATAGCCATCATCCAGCAGACTGGCCATGCCAAAGAAAAACATGAGCGGCTGCACCAGCACTTCAAAAAGCCACGCCTGCGCCGAAGAAAAGGCGTTGGCAAACGCATCGAGAAATGAATTCACAGCGGACCCGACATCATTGGGGACGCCGGCTATTGACCGTGCGCCGCAATCCAGCTTTTATAGGCTGGATGCTCACGCAAGGTCTGGAAACAGAAACCTTTGGCCTTGAGGCCGACAATCAAGGGCTCCAGTACGGCGGGTCCCCAAGGGTCTTTGCGCGACCAGATGCCAAGGTGCGCCATCAGGATGTCACCAGGGCGGATATCCCGCAACGCCTTGCCCAGCAAGGCGTCATTGCTGAATTTCTCGCTGGGCAGCTCATCCCCCAAAAAGCCGGCGGGAGCCCATCCCACATGCGCATAGCCGCAAGCCTTCGCTGCGGCCAGCAAGCGTGGCGAAGTCTTGCCGCCAGGCGCACGAAACAAGGGCAACGTCTTCTTGCCGGTAAAGTCCTGAAGGCGCTGCGCGGCATGGTCGATCTGACCGCAGTATGTAGCGGCATCCCAGGTGAATTCACGCCCTTCAAACGCACCCGACGTGGGGCGAATGCGAAACCGGGGCTCTACACCGGGTAGATCACCGCGCCAATACGCATGATCATAGGTATGGGAAGCAAATTCGTGCCCTTCAGCGGCCCGTGCTTTCCACCAGGGAGCCCAGTAGTTCCCGAGGCTGCCGTCGCCCTCCTTGGTGCGCTCATTGGCCGCAAAGAAGGTAACCTTGACATTCTGGCGGTTGAGCACCTCAGCCACCAGTGGTGCAATCTCCATATGCCCCGTGTCCAGCGTCAGATACAACGGCTTTTCACAAGACTTTTGCGCACTAGCCCCCGTGGATACTGCACAAGCAGCTATGAAAATAATAGCAAGCTGCAACGACTGGCGACAAGCCATCACCACACCCGTAGTCACGTTATTGCCGCGGCGCATGGTCCAGCGTCCAGACGCCATGGGGTGATTTTCCAACCTTGATCTGGCGTACGACCTGCCGCGTCCGGGTATCAATCACGGTGAGTTTGCCGGCCCAGCGTGACGCCACGTAAATGAACTGACCATCGGGAGACACATCCATGTCATCCGGCCCACTGGGTGCGTCAAAGGTATCAACCACCTTCATGGCCAGGTAATCGATTTTGCTGATGGTGTTGGCCACCCGGTTGCTCACGAACACATGGTGCTTGTCACCGGCGGCGCGAAACGAATGCGCGCCCTTGCCGGTTTTCAGCAGTTGCAGCAACTTCGGCTTGGCTCCGGTCACGTCATACACTTCCACGCCGTCGCCTCCGGTCAGGCCTACGAGTAACAATTTGTCGTCTGGTGTACCGAAAACATCGGCAGGCATGGGCCCGGTAGGACTGCGCCATTTGATGGTTTGGGTCGGCAAATCGATGGCCACCAGTTCATCGCTGTCCTGCATCGTGCTGTAAATGGTGGTGCTGCTGCTGTCAATCCAGAGGTGGCTTGGCGTCTTGCCCGTGGGCACGCGCTTGGCCAGGACCAACTCGGAACCGTCCCAGTGGTAAATGTCCACATGGTTCAGACGATTGGCAGCGGTCACAAACCATTTCATATCAGGAGAAAAACGCAGCTGGTAGGGATCAACAATGCCTCGGACCACTCGCTGAACTTCAGCGGTCTTGGGGTCAATAAACGTCAGTGAATCGCTCAATGCGTTGGCAACGATGATGGACTTCTGGTCCGGAGAGAGGTACAGGTGGTGCGGCTCCTTACCCGTAGCAATACGCCGTATCTCCTTCCAGCTCACGGGATCGATTACGCTCACGTTGGCGTCAAGGGAGTTGAGCACAAAAACCGGCTTCGCCTGTGCCCAAACCCCGGAAGGAGCGGCCAAGGTGGTGCCCGCGGCGGCCAGCAGGGCAATCCGGGCCAGCGAGCGGTTCAGGCAGCGCATCAAAGAAGCAGTTCGAGAAGCAATAGTCGTCACAGCAAGTCACTTTACGGGTAGGACACGAGTTTAGTCGCCAACCCCGTATTTTCCCCTAGTTGGAAGCGGAATGTATGACTTGGCTCAAGTCAGACACACACAAGCCACAGCCCGCCGCCTCGAAGGGTCAGACTGCTGCCTTGACCTGCAGTTTTTCCAGATCTTCTGCCCTCAGCCAGCGCCACTGCCCCGGCGCCAGGTCAGCGGGTAACTCCAGCGCACCCATTTTTGACCGGTGCAAGCCTTCTACGCGGTTGCCCACGGCCGCCAGCATACGCTTGACCTGGTGGTATTTGCCCTCGGTCAGGGTCAGGCGCAGGTGCAAGGAAGCACCGTCTGCATCAACGATCTCGCAGGCAGCGGCTCGCACGGGCTTGGGGTCGTCATCCAGCACGACACCTGCCAGCAGGCGCTCGACCTGCTTGTTGTCCAGAGGATGCTTGGCCGTGACTTCGTAAACCTTGGGGCTGTGCTTCTTGGGAGAGCTCATGCGGTGAATGAACTGGCCGTCATCACTCAGCAACAACAAGCCCGTGGTGTCCTGGTCAAGCCGCCCTACCGCCTGCACGCCCTGCACGGCGCTTTTTTGTGGGCGCAACCGCAGTGGCGACGGAAGCAGGGTGTAGATGCTGGGGTAGGTGGAGGGCTTTTGAGAGCATTCGGTGCCGGCGGGCTTGTGCAACATCACATAGGCCTTTTCGAAATACTCCCAGTCCACGCCCTGAACCCGAAAACGCAGACCTTCTGCTACAAATTCCGTAGCTGATTGCGCACAAAGCACGGGGGCTACGGCATCTTTTGACGAATAAACCTCAACAAAACCCTGTTGAATGAGACCGGCACACACCCTGCGTGTACCAAAACCCTGCGAATAAAGAATGTCCTGTAACTGCATGGACCGTAGTATCGCAGCCACAATCCTATAAACTGATTTCAAAGCACGTTTTCCACCTTGCCGGGGCCCCCCCGTTATGTCAGACGATCTGGTTTTTTGTGAAGAACAGTCCGAGCTGACTCCCGTCAGGCGACTCACTCCCTGGCAGGTGCTGGTAGTGGACGACGATCCCGCGGTCCATGAGGTGACGAAGCTGGTAATGGCCGGTTTCGAGATGGACGGCCGTCTCCTGCAGTTTTCGCATTGCTACAGCGCAGCCGAGGCGCGCGCGAAATTGGGTGCCCCCAACGATATCGCCCTGATCCTGCTGGACGTTGTCATGGAGACGGAGCACGCCGGGCTTGATCTGGCACGCCATATTCGCGAAGACATCGGAAATGTCAATGTGCGCATCATCTTGCGCACAGGACAGCCGGGTCAAGCGCCAGAAGAGCAGGTCATCCGAGATTACGACATCAACGATTACAAAGAGAAGACCGACCTCACACGGCGCAAGCTGATAACGGTCTTTTATGCAGGATTGCGTGCTTACCGGGATTTGATGCGCATTGAACATGCACGCCAGGGATTGCGCCGCTCAATTGAAGCCATCGGCCAGGTCTACGAGTCGCACACGTTGCGCAGCTTTGCTTCTGCCGTGCTGGAGCAGGTCAACTTTCTGCTGGACCTCAATGGCGAGGGTCTGTGCGCCAGCCACCTGGCAGCCTACACCGCGAGTACGAATGGCGGCCATATCAGGGTGCTCGCGGCAACCAAGGCCTATGCCCGCCTCATGATCGACGAAGAGGTTGCCAACCTGCCTGTCGAAGTGCAGATCGCCCTGAAGCGGACCTTGAACGAAAAAACCAGCCACCATGGCGACCAGTATTACGCTGGGTACTTTCGCACGCAGTCAGGCAGCGAGAGCACCATTTACATGTCGTTCCCTGAATCCATCAATGAAGCGGCTCGCGAACTGCTCGAGGTCTTTTCGAAAAACGTGGCGATCGCCTACGACGGACTGCTCTTGCGCGAAGATACCGAGTGCGCCCAGAACGACACCATTGCCATTTTGGGGTGGGCCATCGAGAAGCGCGGTGGCGAACCCACCCAGGATCGCCATTTGCACCGGGTGGGTCTGATTGCAGCCTTGCTGGCGGCCCAGAGCGGAGTCAACGAGCGAGACGCGGGGCTCATCCGGGTGGCTGCAACACTGCACGATACAGGTAAGGCCCGCATACCGCACGAGATATTGACCAAACCCGGCCCATTGACTGCCGAGGAGTGGGAGACCATGAAAACCCATGCTCGCGAGGGCCACACTCTCTTGTCCCACTCCAGATCGCAGCTGCACAAGCTGGGTGCTGTGATCGCGCTAGAGCACCATGAGCGGTGGGATGGTTCCGGTTATCCGCAGAACCTCCAGGGCGAGCAAATCAGCCAGGCAGGCCGGATTGCTGCGGTCGCTGACGTACTGGATTGCCTGATCAACAGCAGCTGCTACAAGAAAGCATGGTCACTTGCAGAGGCGTTTGCGTACATGAACTCTCAATCCGGCAAACATTTTGACCCCGAGTTGATTGCATTGCTCAATTCCAATCGGCAAGCAATAGAAAAAATATATGCAAACTGAGACTTTTTACCGAAACCAGCCCATTGCAGTCCTCCAACCACCACTTAACCGGTGTTAGACGGTTTTAGTGCAATTACTGGGTATACCGTTTATCGTGGCCGATGATTCCGGTATCGTGACCGGTCGTTCCGGGGATCGTGACCGACGGAATGAGCCAGTCAGACACAGCGCGCTTTGAATTGTAGGTAGTCTGG
>NZ_JBWMBC010000005.1:0-307853 GCF_056521285.1 Rhodoferax sp. GT1R46 | reverse complement strand
ACCCCTGACAAGGGGGGCCTCCGGCGGCCTGGCAGGGGCCTGTTTAAAAAATCCCCAGAACCAAGAACCGCCAGGTTCAATGCTCAGGGAAATTACAGAAAGGATGTTGCACTAACGTTTTACAGTCCCGCGTTCAAACTCCAAGTTGTTGGGCAATGCGCTGAACCTGGCGCATCCATTGCCGCCGTCGCACTCAAACATGCCATCAACGCCAACATCGTGCACCGTTGGTTGCGCGAACACGACCAGGGAACTCTGATCAACCGACCACAGACCTTTGTGCCGGTCACCTTGAGTGAGGCCAAGGAAGCGGAAACTGCCCCGCCCACTGGCGACATCCGTATTGAAATCAAGCGTGCCAACACCAGCATCGTCGTGCATTGGCCCCTTGCCGGTGGTGCTGCCTGCGCGCAGTGGCTGCACGAGTGCTTGCTGTGATCCGTATCGACGCGGTCTGGCTGTCCACCGTGCCCCTGGACATGCGCGCTGGCACGGACACGGCGCTGGCCCGCGTGGTGGGGGTGTTCGGTGCCGCCCATCCACATACGGCCTACCTCTTTGCCAATCGACGTGCCAATCGCATGAAGGTGCTGGTGCATGACGGCATCGGCATCTGGCTGGCCGCCAGGCGGCTGCACCAGGGCCACTTCGTCTGGCCCAAGACAAGTGCAGCAGGTGGTGCCAATCGCGTGAGGCTGAGCCGCGCTCAATTGGATGCCTTGGTACTGGGTTTGCCCTGGTCGCGCATTGGCGAGGGCGGCATTATTAGCGTGGTGTGATTGCCGGATTGTGATGCGCATTTGCGTCTATTGGGGGATGCTCCAATAGGCTTTTGTATGGGGCGCGGGCACACTCGCATTCATGGTTGTCGCCCCCGAATTACTGTCTGGTTTGAACGCAGAGCAACTGCGCGAACTCGCCCGTGATTTGATCGCACAAATCTCCAACCGTGACCAACAGATTGCCGGCTTGGACCAAACCATCTCCAGCAAAGATCGTGAGATCCTGTACCGCCAGGCCAAGATCGACCAGCTCACGCATGAGATGGCCGTGCTCAAGCGCTGGAAGTTTGGCCGCAGCCGCGAACAACTCGATGCTAGCCAGGTCAGTCTGCTCGATGAAACCATTGATGCCGACATCGCAGCCATTGAACAAGAACTCCAGAACTTGGCACCACCGGACAAAGTAGCCAAAGAACCCCGCCAGCAACCCAAGCGCGCAGCCTTACCCCCAGAGCTGCCCCGTGTTGATCTGCACCACGAGCCCGACAGCACCACCTGCACCTGTGGTTGCCAGTTGAAGCGCATCGGCGAAGATGTCAGTGAGAAGCTGGACTACACGCCGGGCGTGCTCACGGTGCAGCGCCATGTTCGTGGCAAGTGGGCATGCTCCGCGTGCCAGACCCTGACGCAAGCGCCGGTGCCCGCGCAGATCATTGACAAGGGCCTGCCCACCTCGGGCCTGCTGGCACAGGTTCTGGTGGCCAAGTATTCGGACCATCTGCCCCTGTATCGCCAGGAGACCATCTTTGGGCGTTCTGGCTATCCAATAGCCCGCTCCACACTGGCTCAGTGGGTGGGCGTGTGTGGTGTGCAATTGCAGCCGCTGGTCGATGCGCTGAAGACGGCCATGTTCCAGTCTGCCGTGCTGCATGCCGATGAGACTCCGGTGGCGATGCTCAAGCCGGGCAACAAGAAGACCCACCGGGCCTACCTTTGGGCCTATGCGCCGGGAGCCTTCGAGAACGTAAAAGCCGTGGTTTACGACTTCTGTGAATCCCGTGCCGGTGAACATGCCAGAGCATTCCTGGGGGAGTGGAGTGGTGGGCTGGTTTGTGATGACTTCAGTGGTTACAAAGCCAGCTTTGGTGCGGCCATCACCGAGGTGGGCTGCATGGCGCACGCACGGCGCAAGTTCTTTGACCTGCACGTCAGCAACAAGAGCGAGATTGCCATCCAGGCGCTGACCACCATTGGGCAGCTATATGAGGTCGAGCGGCAAGTCAAACATCTCAAGCCCGATGAGCGAGGCCGCATCCGAAAAGACAAATCAAAACCACTGGTCGATGCCTTGCACCAGTGGATGCTGTTGCAGCGCCAACGCGTCACTGATGGGACGGCTACCGCCAAAGCGCTGGACTACAGTTTGAAACGCTGGGCGGCACTGACCCGGTTCGTGCAAGACGCACGACTGCCCATCGACAACAACTGGATCGAGAACCAGATTCGGCCGATTGCAATTGGTCGGGGTAACTGGTTGTTTGCGGGCTCGCTGCGTGCGGGCCAACGCGCGGCTGCGGTGATGAGTCTGATCCAGAGTGCCAAGCTCAATGGGCATGATCCGTATGCGTACCTGAAGGATGTGCTGGCACGCTTGCCGACTCAGAAAAACAGTCGCATTGACGAGCTGCTGCCGCATAACTGGGCGCCGCTGATCACGTAACCGTTACGCCGTCAACGGGTGTTCGCCGGACGCATACCTTGTGGCGGGCGTCTGGGCAGGCTTAAAGAATTCCCTTGCGGGTGCAACATAGAACGCGCTTGCCGGCGTTATGAATGCTTCGGCTGTGATTCTCTTCGTGACATCGCCACAGGTGCATTGGCACGAAGCCATTGTGCTGGGTGCTGGCGCCATTGTTGGCGGCTTGATGGGATCCTGGGCATTGCACCGCATCAACGAAAGAGCGCTTCGTGTTGCCATCGTTTGCATTGGCCTTTGTCTAACAGTAGGGCTGTTCTTGAAGCCGATCTGATCCAGACAAACTGATGCAGATGAAGCAGGTCGTCCCACTTGCGCATTGCCCTCTGGAAGGTAATGGCGGCCTACTTGGCCTGCAACTGCAACCCTAGCCCCGCTGCGGACTGAACTGCTGCGCGTGCGAAGCACTCCTATACGTAAACTCGTCGCCCAAGCCGAGTTCATTCGCTCCTGGCCGGCGCGGCTGAGGGGGGCACCGGAAACCAGATGCTCATGGTGGCTGTTGCCAGGTACATGTATGACATCACCCACAGTGGCAGGTATCTGGGACTGGTCGGCTTGTTTCAATTCGTACCGGCCTTGTTGTTGACCTTGCCCACTGGTGACGCCGCGCATCGCTACTGGGTATTCCGGTCGACCGTGACCACCCCTTCCGGTTTGTCGTGACCAGCGATTCTGGTTTATCGTGACCACCCATTCCGGTTTACCGTGACCGGTTGGTGGCGGCCCTGATTTGCCCCTTGACCTCGGCGACGTGGGTACCGGCCACAGATCCATCCGAATCGGTAAGCAGCGTGAGGAGCTGCGCATATTTGTCCCGACCCGATCGGGCTAGTCTCACCAGCTTTTGCTGGAGCCGACTTGCCCGACATCCGAAGGATCACTATGCGTCAGATCAAAGACGTCCTGCGTCTCACACTCGTACTCCACCACTCCCAGCGGCACATCGCCGCCTCGCTTGGCATCTCTAAGGGGGTGGTTGCCAAGTACATCAAACTTGCCAGCGATGGCGGTCTGTACTGGCCCCAGATCGAGGCAATGAGCGAGACGGACCTGCAAAGCCATTTACTGGGAGCGGCTACGCGTGCCAGCAGCTTTGTCGCTCCCGATTTCGCCCTGATGCACCAGGAACTGCGCCGCAAGGGCATGACGCTGATGCTGCTGTGGCAGGAGCACAGCGAGCCGTGGGTTCCGTAGTATTGGGGGGGCTCAGGACGGTCTTGATTGCTGCGATCTGGTTGGGTCTTTATCCGGCACTGGACAATCGGGATCACATGAGCTGACCATCTAGGCCGTTGCAGTCCTACAGACAGCTGATTCGAACTGTCACTTTGAGCCAACTGTCGACTTTCATGAACGTCAGCGTTACTGAAGTCCGCATCCAAACAACGTGAGCCATGCAATGAACTTATTTAAGGGTCCAGCAAACGCTGCTGCGTGCTTGCTCCCGCGCAGCGAGCCGTGCCACGGCATCGCACGGCCGTTGTTGGCGCCTGGTGCCTCGAAACCGGCACTTCGTCGCAAAGAAGAAGACCCACTGCAGGGCAGAGCATAGGATCACTGACCTCAATTGCACTTAGGAGTCATCACCCATGAAGACGCTCACATCAAAACTATTCTTTGCTGTCATCACCTTCGTCATCACGCTCGCCGGCACCTGCGTCCAGGCCGCGGGCTTTCAACACGGTTTTGCCGCCGATCCTGATGGCAAGCCACTGGAAATCGGCATCTGGTACCCGAGCCAGGCCACTGTCCAGCCCATGGCCATGGGACCGACGACGATGAGCGTCGCCGTCAACGGCATCGCACAAGGCAAGGCCCTGCCGCTGGTCGTGATGTCGCATGGAACGGGCAGCTCGTTTCTCGGTCATTTCGACACGGCTATCGCGCTGGCCGACGCCGGTTTTGTCGTGGTGGCAGTCACGCACACCGGTGACAATTACGCAGACAAAAGCCGCAGCGCCGACGTCATGGACCGGCCACGTCAGATCAGCCGGGTGATCGACCACATGCTGTCGACTTGGGATGGCCACGCCACGATCGACCCGGCTCGCATCGGCATGTTTGGTTTCTCAGCGGGCGGCTTCACCACGCTGGTAAGCGTCGGTGGCATTCCTGATTTTTCAAAAGTCGGGCCGGAGTGCCGCCAGTACCCTGGAGACTTTGCATGCCAGCTTATCGCGAAGAGCGGCAGCAATCGCGCAGTGCCCCTCACTTCCGCAACAGCCCGTGTGGCCGATCCTCGCATCAAGTCCGCAGTGGTGGCCGCACCCGCGCTTGGATTCACGTTCTCTCCCGACGGGCTCAAGAACGTCACGGTGCCTGTGCAACTCTGGCGTGCCGAAAACGATGCATTGCTTCCGAACCCGCGATACGCAGAAGCGGTGAAACTCGCGATGCCGCAGGCGCCGGACTATCACGTCGTTGCAAATGCAGGGCATTACGATTTTCTGGCGCCTTGCAGTACCGCGCTGGTATCGATGGTGCCTGTTATTTGCACCAGTGCGGTCGCCTTCGACCGGGCGGCGTTTCACGCGAACTTCAACGCAGCGGTCGTGAACTTCCTGAACAAGACACTGAGAGCCGGTTCGGGAACCTGATCCGGCCTATTGCCATGGGCAGGAAGACGGCCTTTAGATTGACTCCCACTACCGATCCAGAAGGAGACAAGTTTGATCACTGAAATTCTTACGCACACACCCATTTGGGTGTTTCTTCTCTTCGCGCTGTTGCTTGCAGGAATTCATTCAAGCTTCGGTCTTCTGCCACTCCCCATTGCCGCATGGGGAGTGGCACTTATGGCCACCGCCGGCATTGGATACTTTCTCTTCAGAGACAAGAGAATCGCCTACGACCAACCAACTCAGAAATTCGTCATCCCTGGCAGCTGGACACCATTTGCCGTCATCCTCGCAATCTTTTTGACAAAGTATGTTTTCGCTGTGATGCGAGCCCTCAATGCAACCATCATTGGCGTACCCGCCTTCATTGGAGCGCTTTGCGTTGCATACGGCATCTTTAGCGGCTATTTCGCGTCCAGAGCAATCAACCTCATTGCGCGGGCTCGAAGGGATTACCTCAGACGTTGAAGCCCAGCAGAAACGACCGATTGAACGACTGGTTTCGATTTGGGCTTCGGTGGGTATCGCAGCATTGTTGCCTTCACGATTTTTGCCAACGAATGCGCGCTAACTGGCAAGAACTTCTGAAGAACTACGTCCGCTTGGGTCGCTATGGAGAGATTTACATAGCGCCTCAAAGCGGCTTGCAGGATATGGAAAACGCTGCCAGATCGCGGCCATTCACGTAGCAGGCCTTTGTCAAAGTACAGTGAATGACTTGCTCTTCGCACTTTCGGACTAATTTACCTGCCGTTACCAGTCCGGCGCAGCTGCCGCGTGAGCCAAAAGGCACTCAGCAGCGCCAGCGACCCGAAAATGGCCGAGCCCGCCGCCTGGCCGGCCAGCACTTCCACAGGCCCGTAGTGCGCGCCCCACCAGGCAAACGGGATAGTGCCCAGCGTGGCCCGGCCCCAGTTGAAGGCGGTGGACCACAAGGGCCTGCCGAGGTTGTTGAAGGCCGCGTTGGCCACAAAGAGCGCGCCGACAAACAGGAAGCTGGCCGCAATCCAGCTGCAAAACGCCTGCACCATGGTGGCGGCCATGCCGCCGAGGGAAAACACGGTCACCAGCGGACCTTGCAGCAGTGCCAACAACAGCCAGGCCGAAGTCACCGCCACCACCATGAAGGTTAGGCTCGCCTGCAGTGCCTGCTGTACCCGATCAAACCGCTTGGCCCCAAGGTTCTGTGCCAACACCGGACCGATGGCCCCGCTGAGCGAATAAATCAGCCCGAACGCCACGGGCGTAAGCCGCTCGATCGTAGCTTGCCCTGCCACCGCAGCCGCGCCAAAACCGGCCACACTGTGAGTCACAAAGGCCGCCCCGACCGGGGTGGCAAGATTGGTCAGCATCGCAGGGCCGGCAACTTTGAACAGCAACTGCGCGTCTGGGCGCAAGCGCGACGCGTTGAATGGCGCGAGCAGCTTGTGCACTCGCCACGCACCCCACAGGCCCACGCCCACCAACACCGTGCGCGCAATAACCACCATAATGGTAGCCCCGTCCAGGCCCAGATTGAAGCCGAAAATAAACAGCGGATCCAGCACCGCGGTCGCGATGGCCGGAATCAGCGTGACCAGCATCGAGCGGCGCGCGTCGCCCACAGACCGCATCAGGGCCGAGCAGGCCATGCCTACGCCAAGAAACACGGTGGATGGCAACGCAATTGTGAGGTAGCGGTGCGACAACTCCAGCACTCGGCCACGCGCGCCCAGCAGCTGCAGGATCGGCTCCAGCCACAACAACGTTGCCGCCGACATCAATACCGCTAGCCCGGCGACCAGTACCAGACTCGACGTGCCCAGAGTCCGCGCCTCGGGCATGTGCCCCGACCCGATCGTGCGCGACACCGTGGCAGTAATGCCTATCAAGAGGCCAATGAAGATAGACAGGTGAAAGAACCCCACCACACCCGCAAAACCTACAGCGGCCGCGATCGCCTGTTCGCCCAGCATGGAGATGTAGAGCAAGTTGATCAGGTCCACCGCAAAAATAGCAACTAGCCCAATGGCCCCAGTGCCCGCCATGACCACAATGTGGCGCATCAGCGAGCCGGTGACAAAGCGGGGTTTCTGTGGGGTCGGTGGGGCAGCCGAGGCGGGTGCGCTAGCGGTTGAATTCATGGGGGCACGATACCTGAAATCAATGCGTAAGCCGAATACCGGAGTACGGCCAACAGGCACAGATCGGGAAAAACAGTTTTGTCGACTTAAGGGTGAGTCAGCAACAATTCCCGATCAACCAAGGGATTCAGGACCAGAAATGCACGTTGTATCAATCAAGAAGAGCGGAACACTTGGGTCCGATTGATCACTTTTAGAGGGCATGAAATGCACGTTCCGGAGTCGAACATCATGAAGTCGTTCAATGGCGATCGAATCTTCTCTGGATCTATTGCGCAGTTGTATGAGCAATAGATGGTGCCACTGATATTTGCCCGTTATGCGACCGAGCTGAATCAGGCGATGCTCGCCCATGCCATGAGCATCGGAACGAGTCGACCAGTCACGTTGGAGCAGGCAGATGCGATGAACCTTCCGTTCGCCGATGGCAGGCTCGATGCTTTCGTGTGCCAGTTCGGCGCTATGTCTTTTTCCGGACAAGGCAGCGGGCTTCGCCGAATCGCCGCGGATTGTCGGGATTGCATACTGTCAAGTGACACCCTTACACCTCGAAAACGAGGCACGCGAGGCTTCCATCTTGAGTGAAGCGAGGAATATTGCCACCGCCGCTATTGGCCAGCGCTTTGGTATGGGCCAAGTCAACGGGGAGATTCAGGCGATCGTCATTGCAGTCACCTGCAGTTTTTCAAGAAAATTTGATCTTGGGCCGCAATGGTGCTCTGAGCTAAAGCCCACGTCTTTCGGAAGATGGCCCGATGCGAGGGCGATCTGGTTGCGCCTTTTTCCTGCGTTAGCCGAGAGGGATTACATGCAGTCAGGAGCGCCCCACACACGGGAAATCGTTACCCGATTAGGTGCACTGAACGCAAGCAGCCCTGTCGTACTTGAAAACAGTGCAGGCCCTTCAGTCCGACTGGGCGAGTTGCATGACGACAACGGCCTAAAGAAATGCCCCCCAAGAGTTTCTGTATCCGGAGGGCATTTCCACTAGTGCTTGAAGAATCAATACTCCAATTGGACCCATTCACTGGATGGATCACGAATCCAGTGCTTCAGAGCAAACTCAAAATTACTTGGCTTTTGCAAGCTTGCGAGGCGCAGCCTTGACCGCTTTGGAAGGAACTGCAGCGGGTGCGGGTGTCGCCTTCAATTGCGTGCGCTGGTCCTTCAGGGCATTGATTTCAAGGGTGATCTTTGCCTTGCGCTCGTTCAACTTGACGAGGCTCGCATTGATCTTTGCAACGGCCTTGGCAGCTTTGGACGCTGGAGCCTTCTTCGCTGCTGCTGGTTTGGCAGTGGGCTTCACCATTTTGGCGGATGCTTTCTTGGCAGGAACTGCTGCAGCTTTTGGTGCTACCTTTTTTGCCAAGGGTTTCAATGCTTTAGCAGGAGCGGATTTCGACAGAGTGGTTGCAGCTTTAGGGGCCGCTTTTTTTGCAGTTGCCATTTTTTAAATTTCCTTTTTGGTTGGTTCGGCAAACAGTTCTGAAAAACACAAATTCATAGCCGCTTACTTCTTGTGTCGGCGCTGATTATCCTGGATATGTTTGGCCAAAGAGTTTTGTGCCATCGCCTGGTATCTAAGCGAAATAGAGACGGTGCCGAAAAACGGTGATCACCGCAGAAGCAGCAAACGCAAACATCGACGTGCGCTGGGGTCGGCAATGCCCCGTCAGTGGAAACAGACACCCTTGGTCAAATTAGCATCGACAGTTAGCAGAGTTTCCGTTTGCCTATCGATCCCCTCGACAACGCACTCTCCTTGGGCGCACATGCAAGAGCCTTGTTGTCGCCATTGGCTCCTCTCAGGATGCCATGTTGCCGTCGTGCAGCCAAGCAGCATGTTGGGGTGCGCGCTTGGTCTGATCCCATTCCTCAAGCATGGCCCACTTCACGTCGTCCAGCATCTGTTCCATTCGTGGCGTAGCGGTTTTCACTGCCAACTCCAGGCGGTGTCCATTCGGGTCAAAGAAGTAGATCGATTTGAAGATGGTGTGGTCTATGGGTCCGAGAACATTGACACCTGCAGCTTCCAGGTTAGCCTTGGTCTCCAGCATGGCATCCAAAGTGTCAACCTCAAAGGCGAGATGCTGCGTCCACTCCGGTGTGTTGAGGTCACGGCCCATGGGCGGCTTGGTCGGGAGCTCAAAGAAGGCCAAAACGCTTCCTTGTCCAGCGTCCATAAAGACGTGCATGTAGGGATCTGCCTCCTTTGTCGATGGCACCTCGTTTTCGGCTATGGCCAGAATGAACGACATGTTGAGATGCTTGCCGTACCACTCGACGGTTTCCTTGGCATTTTTGCATCGGTAGGCGACGTGATGAATTCTCTTGATCTTCAAGATGTTCTCCTTAGATGCCGCAGCGCGCGATTTTCATGGCTTCACGTAGAACAGTGATGTCGCCAATATGGTTGGAAAGCAGCAGCACCAGCTTGGAGTTGAGCATGGCGCTTTGTTCGTCGTTCAGACCAAGGTGTGTTTCGATGAGCGACTCATAAAAGTCATCGCCGGGCGAAAATGCATGAAAGTAGTGCTTGCCGGGTTCGAAAAAATTGGGGTTCAAATTCAGTGGCATCTCAAGCTCCTGCCGTTGAGTTCAGGGTCGCGCGGGCCACTGCTTCCAACGCCTGCGAAACATCAAAAGCCCGCCAGCGAGCGGCGACATGTTGGTCTGGTCGCATCAGGTAAGTCGTTCCGGGCGCGCTGTCATAACGCTCGAAGAATCGTCCGCGGTGATCGTGAAAAATCCGAATATTCGCGGTGTTGTCGCATGGGCTGGGGGACACCAGAACAACCTGCAGCGGGATGGGGCTTTGTCTCAGTTCTTTGATCTTTTGCTCGGTGGTGGGATCGAGCGTCGTTGCGTTGTTCACATAGACCAGCGCCATGAATTGGTTGCCGACGCGATCGACTAGCCAAAAGTCTTCGCCGTTCTCCCGCATCGGTGCATCATCCATTGCAGCCCCGGGCACCATGTTGCTTTTGAAGATGGCAGTGTCCGGCGTGTTGAGTAGCGATTCTGTCAAATAGGTCGCGACGGACAAGCGTCCTGAGTTGACTAGGGCACGCGCAAATGCATGCTCACGCGCCAACGCCAGAACTGCATTTCGAAATGTGAGCGAGGTTTTGCTTTTGGGGGTGATGAAGTCGGTAGATCGCGTTGAATTCATAAGGTTCTCGTCGGCAGCAAAAGTGCGCTCTTGCGAGTAGCTGTCGAGCAAGCGATCAGGCGCCTTACCTTCGATGACGAGTTTCAGTTTCCACGCCAAATTGTCAGCATCCTGAATTCCCGAGTTCGCGCCGCGGGCGCCGAACGGGGACACCTGATGGGCTGCATCCCCCGCAAACAGGACACGTCCGTGTCGAAATTCGGTCATCCGTCGACACTGGAAGGTGTAGACGCTCACCCATTCCAACTCGAATTGACGGTCATCACCCAGCATGGCCTTAATGCGTGGGATGACGTTTTCTGGTTTCTTTTCCTCTTCAGGGTCTGCCTGCCAGCCGAGTTGGAAATCGATGCGGTAAACGTTGTCAGCCTCGCGGTGCAACAAGACGGACTGCCCCTTGTGAAATGGAGGGTCAAACCAAAACCAGCGTTCGGAGGGAAAATCCGCGAGCATCACAACATCAGCGATCAAAAATCGGTCCATGAAGATCTTGCCTTCAATCTCCAGGTCCATCATTCGACGGATATTGCTGCGTGCTCCATCTGCAACTACCAGCCAGTCTGTCTCTAACGAGTATGTTCCGTCTGGCGTCTCAATTGTCAACGCGGCCCCTTTGCCATCGGGCGTAACCGAAACCACTTTGCTGCGAAAGCGCAAGTCCAGGTTGGGCAGTTGTCTAGCCCGCTTGACTTCATATTCTTCGAGGTAATACTGCTGCAGGTTGACCATCCCCGGGCGCTTGTAGTCGGGTTGCGTCATAAGGTTGAAGCGAAAGACTTCCTCCTGATTGAAATAGGTTCGGCCCACGCTCCAGCTGACACCTTTGGCGACTGTGTCGTCGCCCACACCCAGACGATCAAGCACTTCGAGTGTGCGCTTGCTGTAGCACAGGCCGCGCGATCCAACTGAAACGGTGCTGTCGTCATCGAGCAGCACCACGGGGATACCCGACTGAGCCAGATCAATGGCCGCGGCAAGTCCAACCGGCCCCGCGCCAACAACTACTACCGGATAGCGTTGGGTTGTGCCACCCTGCAGTTCAGGCGGCCGAACGTAGTCGTAACACGGATAGGTGTAGGTGCGCAGCATTGGATCTCCGCTTGGTTGTTTGGTCGCGGCTATGCCGATGCGTATTCATGGAGCAGCTTGCAGTCCATGCCACATTTCCTGATCGCGCTCAGCAGTCCAGATACGCGGGTGCTTGATGCCGTTGGCCTCGTCCACTGCGCGGGTCACGTCAAATGGCAGGCAGTGTTCGTAAATGAAGACCTGACCAAATTTGGGGTCCATCGCCTTGCGACAGTGAACCATGGCCTGGTTAAGGTTCATTCCTTGTGCCACAGCTTCTTTGGCTGAGCCAAGTAGCGTGGTCACAAAATCACGTGTGTAGTCAAGACCTTCTTGAACCCGTTCTGGCGAGAGCAGTGCTGGCCCGCGGCCAGGCACCAACTTTTGTGCGCCCAAGGCGGCCAGCGCGTCCAGCGTTGCGGGCCACTCTGCAAGCTGGGCATCGCCTGTGTAGCAAGCAGCATCAGCCTCAACCAGATCGCCGGAGAACAGGACCTTTTCAGCCGGGACCCAAACAATTGTGTCGCCTTTAGTGTGACCTGCACCAACATGCATGATCCTGACTTCCAGTTTGCCCATCCACAATGTGATTTCGTCTTTGAAGACCAACGTGGGCCAAGTCAGACCAGGAATGGAGTCGAAGTTCTGGAAGAGGCGCGGAAAGCGCTCGTATTCGGACTGCATGTCTTGGGCGCCACGCTCGACGATCATTTCGTAAGTGCCCTGGCTGGCAATGATTTCCTGCATTCCTGCCGCCTTGTAGCCGGATGCGCCGAGGACACGCACCGCGTGGTAGTGCGACAGAACCACGTATTTGACGGGTTTGTCGGTGACTTTTCGAATCTCTTCGATCAAACCTTGCGCCATCACCGGCGTGGCCAGGGCGTCGCAGACCAAAACGGCGTCTTCGCCAATGATGACACCCGTGTTGGGATCGCCCTCAGCGGTGTAAGCCCAGCAATGATCGGACAACTGTGTAAAAGTCGTTTTCTTGACTTCCATGTCCGCTACGGACGCAAATTTCTTGGTCATGTATGTCCCCTAGATAGTGAATAAATCTTATCCTGCATTTCAACAATATGCAATTCATTTGTCATTAACGAATATGTCCGTCTTGGTGCATAAATTTGTGAATGGCGAAATGGCGGGTCGTGCCTGATATGCTGGGTTATTTGCTACCCATCAAACCGCAATGCATATCGACGACGAAAGAGAGAGACGTGGCATCCAGTCGATTGAAGTCGGTGGGCAGCTACTCATCGCTTTGGCCGATGCTGGCACCGCGATGTCCTTGAAGCAACTCGCAGAGAACGCCCAGATGAGCCCCGCCAAGGCACATCCCTATCTGGTGAGTTTTGGGAAGATCGGGTTAGTCGCACAGGACCCTGTTTCAGGGCGTTACGGACTAGGGCCCCTGGCCTTGCGCATGGGGCTTGCGGGCCTGCGTCAATTGAACCCGGTGCGATTGGGCATGGCCGCCATTGTGGGGCTGGAGCAGAGGATTCACCATACGGTTGCGTTGTCGGTGTGGGGTAACGCGGGGCCCACGGTGATTCACCTTGAGGAGTCCAGTTATCCGATTCATATGAACCTGCGGCCAGGCACCGTAATGGCGCTAACTACTGCAACTGGCCAGGTTTTCGGCGCCTACATGCCCGCCAAAACAGTGGAGCGCTATGTTGGTGAGTCGGCGCACCCAGGCGCGGTTCCGCACGTCGTTGGCGCCGTCTGCAGTTGGAAAGAGATTCAGCCAACCCTGCAGGATGTGCGGGATCATGGCATGGCGCGCGTCATTGGTCGTCCGATCCCCGGTGTCAGTGCTTTTGCCGCTCCGGTTTTTGACAGCAACGGGCATATTGCCGTAGCCATCACCATCATTGGCCCAACGGGCGGTTTTGATCCAGACTGGGGTTGCGAGAACGCCCGCATTCTCAAAGAGGTTGCTAAGGAGCTATCCCGTAGTCTGGGGTTTTCTGATTCGAAGTACGAATAAGAACGCGCAGGCATTTGCACGGCCAGTGAACACGCACACCGTCAGACAGCCGCAGCAGCGACTCCCCAGCTCGACGCAAAAGCGATGCTTTTGGTCCATTCGGTATGGCGGGAAACAGCAGAGCGTGAGCATCTTCGTCTCGTGCGGAATACCGGGATAATTCAGCTTTTTGGTTGTACAGCCTGCTACGGCCGGCGTGCCACCGTCGAACCTTTTTTAGGAGCCGCATGGCTGAAAATCTTTCTTCCTCTGACATTTGGTCGGACATTCTGGCGGTGCGCACCGGTGCGCCATTGGTTCACAGCATCACCAATCTGGTTGTGATGAATCTCAACGCCAACGTGTTGCTGGCGGTTGGCGCATCGCCCGTGATGGCCCATGCCCATGAAGAGGTGGCTGACATGGTCGGCATTGCGCAATCTCTGGTGGTCAACATCGGCACACTGGATCCCTACTGGATTGAGAGCATGCGCCTCGCCATGGTCGCCGCGGATCGGCGCGGTATTCCCGTGGTGTTCGACCCGGTCGGCGCGGGTGCCACACCGTACAGAAACGCAAGTATTGAGCTTCTTCTCAACACCGCACTTCCAACCGTCATTCGCGGTAATGGCTCCGAAATTATGAGCGTGGCGGGTGACAGCGTGCAAACGCGCGGTGTGGACAGCACTGCGGCAGCCAATGACGCCATCGCAGCGGCCTTAGCCTTGGTGCAACGTACACAAGGAGTGGTCTGCGTGAGCGGGCAGACGGACCATATTCTGGACGCGAAGCACCGCTGGGCCCAGCTGTCCAATGGACACGAGTGGATGACCCGAATTACCGGCGTTGGCTGCTCCGCCACCGCGCTCATTGGCGCCTTCTGCGCAGTGCAACCCGATGCATGGCGCGCCACTGTGTCCGCCATGGCGCTGATGGGAGTTGTCGGTGAAGTTGCGGCCGAAAAATCCGTGGTGCGTCGCCAGGGGGTGGGCAGCATGCAGGTCACCATGCTCGACGAACTGCAGTTGCTGGACCAAGCCACCTTCGAGGCCCGCTTGCAGCTAAAAGTTGAGCCGTGGTAGCGGGCGCTATAGCCGCCATGCGATACGACAGGTCCGCGCTATTGAGGGCGCTGCGTCTGTATCTGGTTACCGACCAGGCCAGCTTGAGGGGGCGCACGCTGGCGGATGTGGTGATGGCCGCGGTGCAGGGTGGCGTGACGTGCGTGCAGCTGCGCGAAAAGACGCTCAACACGCGGGACTTCTGTGCCCAGGCCATCGCGCTGAGTCAATTGTTGGGGCCTTTGAAGATCCCTTTGGTCATCAATGACCGCATTGATATTGCCATGGCCTGCGCGGCGCAAGGCGTGCATTTGGGCCAGGGCGACATGCCTGTCGCGCACGCGCGGCGCTTGTTGCCCCCGGAGGTGTTCATTGGCCTTTCGGTCGAGACGCTGGACCAGGTTGTGCACAGCGCCACTCTGCCCGTGGACTATCTGGGCGTCAGCCCTGTGTTTGCCACGGCCACCAAAACAGATACCTTGGCCCCTTGGGAACTGCAGGGTTTGCGCGAGGCGCGTGCCCGTACCGATTTGCCGCTGGTGGCAATTGGTGGCATTCACGCTGGCAATGCGCGCGCGGTACTGGAGGCCGGCGCAGACAGTCTGGCCCTTGTCAGCGCGCTGTGTTCTGCGCCTGATCCGGCCGATGCAGCAAGAAATTTCAGGAAGATATTCCATGGCGAATGAACCGCTTATTTATCCGTTCTCATACCGCTACCCGCGCGTCCTGTCGATAGCCGGGTCCGACAGCGGAGGGGGCGCCGGTATTCAGGCTGACCTCAAGACCTTTTCAGCGCTGGGGTGTTTTGGCATGACGGCCATCACGGCCTTGACCGCCCAGAACACCTGCGGTGTGCGTTCCATTCACCCCATCCCGCCAGCGATGCTACGCGATCAGATTGACGCAGTGGTCGAAGACATCGGTGTAGATGCCGTCAAAGTCGGCATGCTGCACTCTCCAGAGATCGTGCACACCGTGGCCCAAGCCATCGACCGGCACGCCCTTGTTCACGTGGTGTTCGATCCGGTCATGGTCGCCACCAGTGGCGCGGTCCTGATCGACAACACGGCGGTGGATGTGTTGGTGCGAGAACTGTTTCCCCGTGTGGCGCTGATCACACCGAATCTGGACGAAGCGGCCCTGCTGGTCGGGCGCGCGCTCGCCTCAGAACACGACATGGAAGCGGCGGCTGCCGACCTGCTGAGAATGGGTGCGCATGCCGTCCTGCTCAAGGGAGGGCATTTGGCTGGAGACACGGTCTCAGACCTGTACCTGGATGCCAAGGGGGCGCGTTTATGGATGCGCGCACCACGCATCCGCAGTGCCAATACCCACGGCACGGGTTGCACGCTGTCATCGGCCATTGCCGCGTACCTGGCCGTAGGTGAATCCTTGATTGACTCCGTGCAGAGCGCAAGAACCTACATTCGCGGCGCCCTGCAGAGTGGCTCGCAGGTGCGCACCGGCCAAGGAGGCGGCCCGCTAAACCACGGGTTCGCTCCTCTTGCGATGCGGCTGGTCCCGCTTTAGACGCGGGCAGCCAGCACTGTGCGCTGGGGGCGGCTAGCCCAAGCCAGCGCGAATGTCACGGCCAGCGTGGGCAATGTAGCGCCCCATTGCGGAGCCCAGGCGGCCAATGCCTGGTAGAGGCCAATGCCCACAACCCACAGGGTCGCAGCCACATAGTCGATTTTGCTATTCGGTGCAGAGAAAACTGCCTGGCCCAGTCCCAGTCGGCCCAGTATGACGCCGTACAAAGGAACAAAAACGGAGCTCAGCATCAGCAGGAAAGGTTCCAGGCTGTGCATGGGCAACACCATGGCCAGAGCCGTGCAAACAATGGCCAGACCCACGCCCCATTTGCGAATCGACCACGATGGCTTGATGCTGTGGGCTGATACGGCACCCGAGTAAACGTCGCCATAGGCGTTGTCGATCTCATCCACCAGAATCAGGCTCAGGGCAATCAGTCCACCCTGTGCAAGCAGCAGTGCACTGACCAGGTCCATATCCGGCTGTGCGACGTTGGCAACCATCACGCCCAGCGCGTAGCACCACATGTTGGCAAGGGCATAACCCAGCCAGGTGCCGCTCATGGCGCTGCGCCCTGAACGTCCGTGGCGCGCATAGTCCGCCACCAGTGGCAGCCACGATACGGGCATGGCAATCACCAGATCCATGGCCGCCAGCAAACCCATGCTGCCGTCACCGGGTTTGGCCCAGAAGGCATCGAATCCTTTGGCATGCAACTGAATGCCGAACTGCCATGTCAGCCAAAGCAGCGATGCAATGACCAATGGCAAGCCGAAGCGCCCAATCAACTTGCGCACCAGTTTGGTCATGGAGCCCGACAGCAACAAGACCAGCACACCGCCCCACAACAAAGTCGTGATGGCGATCCCCGACGGCCCGTTCAGTGACAGGGCCAAAGACTGCTTGGCCACTGCGGCAGTGCCGTCGCGCATCACCACCAGTTCAAACGTGGTCCAGCCAATCAACTGGGCGATGTTGAGCAACACGGGCAAGCGTGCAAACAGGCTGCCATAGGTGCTGTGCATCAAGCCCGCACTGGTCAGTCCGCTTTCGCAACCCAGACGGGCGGTCCAGGCCAGCAAGCCGGAGCCGACCAGGGACCCCAGCACAATGGCGATGGCCGCATCACGGGTACCCACCGCAGGCACAAGGTAGGCGCCAATCTGCATGACCAGCAAGCCCACGCCCAGACTGAACCAGAGGGACGCATGTTCATTCCAGCTAAAAACGCGGTCGGCGTTGGCGATGGGCGCCAAGGCTTCATTCACTGCGTCAGTTTTTTTTGTATTTGCCATACATTTGCTCCAAGCAAAAGTGTTGGCAGGTGGGCGTTTGCCCAGCCACGGGCTTATGTCAAATGAGAAGACCGTGACAACGTGGCTGGACCAGCTTCCCTGCGCGAGGATTACCTCAATCAGGTTCAAAGGGACTTTCTCAGTCGCTCTGCGTTTTTGAACGCGAAGCAACACCCCTAGCGAATGTGCTCTTGCGAACACGCTGTGGATTTTAAGCGAGGGAATGAGCGCGGCAGGCGCGCTGTGTAAACAATCGTGAATGTGGTCAACGTCAGCACAAACCCCGCGTTGTTACTACAAGCCCGGCAAACAAGCTGGGCCGCTCGTGACAGTCGGAGCTTTGGCGACTGTCGTAATAGAGTGAGTACACAACATGTTGAATTTCAAAACCCTTGTCGCTGCGGCCGTTCTTTCAAGCGTTGCAGCTGTTTCATTTGCCCAGGCTCCAGCGGCACCCAAGGCAGCCCCTATTGCAGCCACCGTAACGGCACCTTCAATCGCAGTGGCCGATGGCGGAATGACTGCAAAGCCTGCCGCAAAAAAGGCCCATGCAGTCAAAAAGGTAAAGCATGTCAAAGCCAGTAAGGGTACTGCTGTGAAGCCTGCCGTTGCTGTTGGCAAATAAAGCTTAGCCGCCACCGGAAGAAGGGTGTCAAGGTAACTTGGCACCCTTTTTCGTTGGCGCCTGTGCAAACGCGTGATCGGTTCTATTGCGTTCCACCCGTTCCTGTTTGTGCGTCAGGGGAATACAGAGGCCAAGGGGTATCCACGACTGAAACGGAAGCCCGCGTTAAAATGCTGGCAACGCCATACCAACAAGCCCACGCCCTGTGGGCTTTTTTTCTCGACCGCTTGGGTCGTTGAAAACTGTTTCATCTTCACGCTCTGCGCAGCGTTTACCAGGATTCCCCCGTGACCACAGAAAGCTTCATCGTCGGCAAAGACGCCTCGTTAGAGTCGTCCATCAACTCCATGCAAGCCAAGCTGCTGGCCCTGGGCTTCCATGTGGAAGAGCGTTCGTGGCTCAACCCCATCGACGGCATCTGGTCCGTGCATGTGCGCGACCGCGATTGCCCCATCATGTTTACCAATGGCAAAGGCGCTACCAAACTGGCCTCGCTGGCCAGCGCACTGGGCGAGTTTTTTGAACGCCTGTCATGCAACTACTTCTGGAACCATTACTACCTCGGCTACCCCTACGCCGAGAGTGAAGAGCGCGCTTTTGTGCACTACCCGCAAGAAGAATGGTTCCAACCGGGCGAGAACGGAGAATGGCCGCTGGGCCTGCTGAACCCCGAGCTGCAAAAGTTTTACAACCCGCGCGGCACCATCGATGCCCACACGCTGGTCGATTTCAACTCAGGCCACATGGAGCGCGGCATCTGCGCCATCCCGTACGTGCGCCTGCGTGATGACGCGGTCACCTATTTCCCGGTCAACATCATCAGCAACCTGTATGTCAGCAACGGCATGTCGGCCGGCAACACGCCGCCCGAAGCCCGCACGCAGGCGCTGTCCGAGGTGTTTGAGCGCTTCATCAAGTTCCGCATCATCAGCGAAGGTCTGTGCCTGCCGGATGTGCCCGAAGCGGTGATCAACCGCTACCCCCGCATTGCGGCCGGAATCAAGGGCCTGCGCGACGCAGGCTTTGGCATTCTGGTGAAAGACGCCTCGCTGGGGGGCAAGTTTCCGGTCATGAACGTGACCCTGCTCAACCCGGTGGACCAGGGCTGCTTCTCCAGCTTTGGCGCGCACCCGCGCTTTGAAATTGCGCTGGAGCGCGCCCTCACCGAACTGCTGCAAGGCCGTGCGCTGGACGCGCTGGCGGGCTTTCCGGCCCCTGGTTTTGACATGGAAGAAATTGCCAGCTCGCCCAACATCGAAATTCACTTTGTGGATTCAAGCGGCATCATCAGCTGGAACTTCCTGGGCACGAAGCCCGACTTCCCGTTTGCCGACTGGAACTTCAGCACCACCACGGCCGAAGACTATGCGTGGTCGGTCAACACCATCCACGCCACGGGCATGGACATCTATGTGGCCGACTTCACCCACCTGGGCGTATATGCCTGCCGCATCATCGTGCCCGGCATGTCAGAGATCTACCCGGTTGACGAGCTGGAGTGGGAAAACAACAGCGTTGCCAACCCCATTCGCGAGGCCATCTGTCACCTGAGCGAGCTCGACAACGAAGAGTGCAGCGACCTGCTCGACACCCTCAACGAAAACGGCCTGACCGAAGACCGCCTGGTGGCTGCCCTGATTGGTCTGGCGCCCGGCGCAGATGCGTTCTGGAAAGACCTGCGCGTGGGCGAACTCAAAACCCTGCTGGCGCTGGCCTGTGGGAACCAGGCCGCGGTCGCAGAGGGATGCGAGTGGATGCGCCATTTCGGCCAGATCAACGCCGATCGCCTGCGCGTGTACGGTTGCATCGAAAACCTGCAACAACTCGACGCCGGCCACGGCGCTGCCCGTTATGAGGCGGCTTTGCAAAGCCTCTACGGTGCGGACACGCTGAGCCAGGCGCGCGCCCTGCTGGTGGGTGAGCTGCGCTTCTTTGGTCAGCCCTCGCTCGGCCTCGACTTGGCCCACTGCGACATGCACCAGCGCCTGCTCACCGCCTACGGCAAACTCCACAAGGCCGCCTGAAGCCATGCGAACCCCCGAACGACTGGAGCCGCTGGTTGAAGACGGACTGATCGACACCGTGGTACGCCAGCTCATGAGCGGCAAAGAAGCCATGGTGTTTGTCGTCAAGAACGGTGACGATGTGCTCTGCGCCAAGATCTACAAAGAGGCCAACAAGCGCAGCTTCCGTCAGGCGGTGGACTACACCGAAGGCCGCAAGGTCAAAAACAGCCGTCAGGCCCGCGCCATGGCCAAGGGTTCGCGCTACGGCCGCCAGGAGCAAGAGGCGGCCTGGCAGCATGCCGAGGTGGATGCGCTGCACCGATTGGCCGCTGCCGGTGTGCGCGTGCCCACGCCCTACAACTTTCACGAAGGTGTGTTGTTGATGGAGTTGGTGTGTGACGCCGATGGCATGCCTGCGCCCCGGCTCAACGACGTGGTGCTCAGCGCCGAGACCGCCCGCAAATACCACGCATTTCTGATTCGCCAGGTGGTCTACATGCTGTGTGCCGGCATCGTGCATGGCGATTTGTCGGAGTACAACATCCTGGTGGATGCCGATGGCCCGGTCATCATCGACCTGCCGCAGGCCATTGATGCCGCCGCCAACAACAACGCCGCCCGCCTGCTGGAGCGCGATGTGGAAAACCTCGCCACCTACTTTGGCCAGTTCGCCCCCGAGTTGCTGCGCACCGACTACGGCAAGGAGATCTGGTCGCTGTACGAGACCGCCGCGCTGCAGCCTGAGACCGAGCTCTCCGGTCACTTCAAGCGCGACGAGAAGCCCACCGACCTCAAGAGCGTGATGCGCGTGATTGACGCCGCACGCGACGAAGAAGAAGCCCGCCTGGCGCGTATGGCCGGTGTCAAGCCCGAAACGCAGCTGCGTCCCACGCGTTAGTAGTCAAACAGGCCTCTAGCCCCCGCAGAATATGCGCAAGCAGCTATGAATTCAATAGCAAAATACGTGCAAGCCCAATGGCCGGCCGTAGTCGGGGACAAACATTGCGGCACAATTCCGGCATTCCCCGGCCCCCTCACTTGTGAACTGATCCACCATGACTGACTCCCCCCACATTGCCCCCAGCGACAAAGCCGAAATTTTGGCGCAGGCGCTGCCCTACATCCGCAAGTTCCATGGCAAAACCATGGTCATCAAGTACGGCGGCAACGCCATGACCGATCCGGCACTGCAAAAAGCGTTCGCTGAAGACGTCGTGTTGCTGAAGTTGGTCGGCATCAACCCGGTGGTGGTGCATGGCGGCGGGCCGCAGATTGAAAGCGCGCTGAAGCGCTTGGGCAAAAAGGGTGAGTTCATCCAGGGCATGCGCGTGACCGACGCCGAAACCATGGAAGTGGTGGAGTGGGTGCTGGGCGGTGAAGTGCAGCAAGACATTGTGGGCCTCATCAACCAGGCCGGCGGCAAGGCGGTGGGCCTGACCGGGCGCGATGGCGGCATGATCCGCGCGCAAAAGCTCAAGATGATGGACAACGTCGACCCGACGGTTGAGCACGACGTTGGCCAGGTGGGCGACATCGTCAGCGTCGACCCGAGTGTGGTCAAGGCCTTGCAGGACGACGCCTTCATCCCCGTCATCAGCCCGATCGGCTTTGGCGAAAGCAACGAGAGCTACAACATCAACGCCGATGTGGTGGCCGCCAAGCTGGCCACTGTGCTCAAGGCCGAAAAGCTGATGATGCTGACCAATATCAGTGGCGTGCTCGACAAGGAAGGCAAGCTGCTGACCGACCTGACGGCGCGTCGTATCGACGAACTGTTTGCGGACGGCACCATCTCGGGCGGCATGCTGCCCAAGATTGCGGGTGCGCTGGACGCCGCCAAGAGCGGTGTCAACTCGGTGCACATCATTGACGGCCGGGTGCCCCATGTCTTGTTGCTGGAAATTTTGACCGACCAGGCCTTTGGCACCATGATCCGGTCGCATTGAGGCAAACGGGGCTGGAGGCTGATTTCATGCGACTTTTACTGGTGGAAGACGACGTCATGGTGGCCAGCGGCATCAAGCTGGGGCTTGCGGGTGCGGGCTACGCGGTGGACTGGGTGGGCAGTGCCGAACGCGCCCTGGAGGTCACCCGTGCGGAGACCTTTGATCTGGCGGTGATTGACATCGGCTTGCCGGGCATGAATGGCCTGGAGTTGACCCAGTGCCTGCGCAGGGAAGGGTACTCCATGCCCGTGCTGATCTTGACGGCGCGTGATGCGCTGCAGGACCGGGTGCAGGGCCTGGACATGGGCGGTGATGACTACATGATCAAACCTTTTGAGCTGCCCGAGTTGCTGGCCCGGCTGCGCGCGCTTTTGCGCCGCTCGCAGGCGGCGACATCGGCGACATTGGTCTTTGGGCCCCTGGAACTCGACACTGCGTTGCGCCTGGCGTGCATACGCACGGCGGAGTCCCCTGCGACCACGCAACCCATTGAATTGGGACCCCGGGAATGGACGGTCATGGAGTACCTGATGCTGCAGGCCCCCAAGCCCGCCAACAAGGACAAGCTTCTGCAGGCCCTCACCGGCTGGGACAAGGAGATCACCCCCAATGCCGTGGAGGTCTACATTTCGCGCCTGCGCGGCAAGCTGGAGCCCTATGGCCTGGCATTGCGCTCGATTCGTGGCTTTGGCTACCGGCTGGAACTGGTGGCCCCGGTCGGCGCTACCGGTTCCGCCGACGGTGCTTCAGTGGGCTGACCATGCCTGCGAATGTCGGCATGGCATCGGGCCTGCAGCGCCGCCTGCTGCTTTTGTTGCTGGTCCCCTTATTCCTGCTGTCGGCGCTGAACACCTGGTTTGATCTGCGTTCTGCTGACAGCGCGGCCCTGCAGCAGGATCGCAAGCTGCTCAATATGATGCCCCTGATGGCGGGGTCGGTCGTGGCGCCCGGTGCGACCGACGGTGCCCCACCCGTTTTGTTGATGGCTCCCCCGGTCGAAGATTTCTTGCGGGAACGCCCCGGTCTGTCTGCCTTCGCCCTGGTTGGGCTTGAAGGGAGCAGCTTGTGGGGGGATTCCTGGTTGAGTGGCCTGCCACCCGCAACGGGGGAAGCTGAATTCAGCAGCCAGGAGCACGAGGGCGTTACCTATCGCATCGTCAGCCAGCGGATGAATACCGTGGCCGGTGAGCTGGTACTGCGGCTGGCCGATGGGTCGGACCCCCGCCAGCAGTGGTTGCGCCTGCTGTGGGTCAAGGTGGCCCTACCTAACCTGCTGTTGGTCTTGTCGGCTTTTTTTGCCGTGAACTGGGCGGTCAACCGCGCCCTGCGTCCGCTGATTGAACTCAAGGAGGCGGTGGAGCGGCGGTCTCCACGTGACCTGTCGGCGCTGGACGCCGACGGTTCGCCCGATGAAGTCCGCCCGCTGGTGAAGTCCCTCAACCGGCTGTTTGACCTGGTCAACGCCCAGGCAGAAAGTCAGCGCCGCTTTGTGGCGGATGCCGCGCACCAGCTCAGGACGCCACTGGCGGGCCTGCAAGCCCAGGCCGAGGCATGGGCGCAGGCGGTCAGCAGCCCCGCGGGTCAACCACCCCTGCTTATAGATGGGGTGAACAATCTGCCTCCAGCCCGCGTGGAACCAGCGCAAGCTGCTATTACTTTAGGAGCGGATCAGGTTTTCAAGTTGCGCCAGGCCGCACGCCGCACGTCCCAGTTGGCCAACCAGCTACTGGCCCTTTCCAGGGCTGATCCGCGCAGTGCCGATACCCAACCGATGCAGCGGGTGGACCTGAAGCAGTTATGCGAATGGATGCTGGAGACGCATCTGGATGCGGCAACCGCCAAAGACATTGACCTCGGGCTGGAAGTGGAGCCCGTGCGTGCGACCGGGCACGAGTGGTTGCTGCGCGAGCTGCTGGGCAATCTGGTGGACAACGCGATTCGCTACACGCACGAAGGCGGGCGGGTCACGCTGCGTTGTGGCTGGGCCAACGCCCATGCACAGGGTCTGTCGCAACCCTTTCTGGAGGTGGAAGACGATGGCCCGGGAGTACCTGCGTCGGAGCGGCAGCACGTGCTGGAGCGGTTCTACCGCGTGCCAGGCACGGTCGGTGAGGGAAGTGGCTTGGGCCTTGCCATTGCTGAAGAAATTGCACGGGCTCACCATGGTGGTTTGCGGGTAGAAAGTGGCATTGGGGGACGCGGCCTGAGGGTCTCGTTGTGGTTGCCAGACTAGGCAAAACCCTGAGAGATGCTGTGCGAGAATGATTGCAAACCACCGCTTTGAGCACCATGCCAGACGCCCTCAACACTTCCATCGAAGCCGATTTCTCCGAGACGACCACGGTGGATGCTGAAGCGCCCGTTGTCTCCGTTGCCCGCAAGCGCCCCAAGCCTGGAGAGCGACGGGTCCAAATTTTGCAGGCCCTAGCCAGCATGCTGGAGCAACCCGGGGGTGAGCGCATCACCACCGCCGCGCTGGCGGCCCGCCTCGCGGTGAGTGAGGCGGCCCTCTACCGCCACTTTGCCAGCAAAGCGCAAATGTTCGAGGGCCTGATCGAATTCATCGAGCAGACGGTTTTTTCACTTATCAACCAGATCGCCGAGCGAGAGCAGTCGACGCCCGCAGATGCATCCGCCGATGCGGGGTCCCGCCAGGCGGCCCGGGTCGTTGCCATGCTGCTGCAGTTTGCCGAGAAGAATCCCGGCATGGCCCGCGTCATGGTGGGAGACGCCCTGGTGTTTGAGAACGAACGCCTGCAGCAGCGCATGAATCAGTTTTTTGACAAGATTGAAGCCACGCTCAAACAGTGCCTGCGTGATGGGGCCGCCGCCGCTTCGGCCACTCCGACCGTGGATGCGCAGTTGCGTGCCTCCGTGCTATCGGCCTTTGTGGCCGGGCGCTTGCAGCGCTTCGTGCGATCGGGCTACAAGCGCCTGCCGTCCGAGCATCTGGACGCCAGCCTGCATCTCGTACTCGGCTAATCGGCGGGCATTGCAGGGGCTGTGCGCGGGTAAACCCGCGGTTCGGTTAGAAAAATCACTCTAAAGCCCGGATTTTTGGGGGCAGGCCGGGAAAATACTGCAAAATAGCACGATCGTTCTATTTTGTGGTATTTTCAGTCCATGTCCATCGCTTCCCTCTCTGCCAAGTTGATCCGCAAGGCCAGGCCGTCTTCAGCGCGCTCTGGCGGCGCTCCGTCGGGCAGAGCGCTGCACAAAGGGCAGCAAACCAAGCAGGCCATTGTGGAAGCAGCGCTTGGCCTCGCTACGCAGATCGGGCTGGAGGGTCTCAGCATCGGTGCGGTGGCTGAAATTACCAAGATGAGCAAATCCGGCGTTTTCGCCCACTTTGGCTCGCGTGAAGAGTTGCAGATCTCCGTGATCCGCGAGTACTTTGCCCGCTTCGAGCAAGAGATTTTTTACCCCGCCATGAAAGAGCCCCAGGGCTTTCCCCGCGTTCAGGCCCTGTTTTCCAACTGGATGAAGCGGGTTGCCGTAGAGATTCAGTCTGGCTGCATTTTCATCAGTGGCGCCGTCGAATTTGATGACCGACCGGGGCCGGTTCGGGACGCGCTGGCTACATCGGTCCAGATCTGGCTGAACGCCCTGGACCGTGCCGTTGAGCGCGCCAAGGAGTGCGGTCACCTGCAACCCGATGCCGATGCCCAGCAAATGGCCTTTGAGATCCACGGACTGATTTTGGCCTTGCACTACGAGGCCCGTTTTCTGAAAAACCCTGGCTCGGTGGAACGTGCCAACAAGGGGTTTGCCAACATTCTTGCGCGCTACGGCGCACATTCCATTTCCTGAATTTTTAACCTGATTTTTTTAGTCTTACTAGGAGTAATTTCGCATGCCTACCTATAACCCGCCCCTGCGCGACATGCAATTTGTGATGCACGAAGTGCTCAACGTGGTCGATGATTTCAAACAGATTCCCAAACACGCCGATATCGATGTGGACACCATCAACGCGGTGCTCGAAGAGGGCGGCAAGTTTGCTTCCGAAGTCACGTTCCCGTTGAACATCAGTGGTGATGCCGAAGGTTGCACGATCGACCAGACCACCCATGCGGTCACCACGCCCAAGGGCTTCAAGGAAGCCTACGCCAAATACGTCGAAGGCGGCTGGGCTGCACTGGGTTGCGAGCCGGAATACGGCGGCCAGGGCTTGCCGCTGGTGGTCAACCAGATGTTCTATGAGATGCTCAACAGCGCCAACCAGGCCTGGACCATGTACCCTGGCCTGACGCATGGCGCCTACGCCGCGCTGCACGCCCACGGCACCGAAGAGCAAAAGCAGACCTACCTGCACAAAATGACCAGCGGCGAGTGGACCGGCTCCATGTGCCTGACCGAACCCCATTGCGGAACCGATCTGGGCCTGATGCGCACCAAGGCCGAGCCCCAGGCCGACGGCACCTACAAGATCACCGGCAACAAGATCTTCATCAGTGCCGGCGAGCACGATATGGCGTCGAACATCATTCACCTGGTGCTCGCCCGTTTGCCCGACGCGCCCCCCGGGATCAAGGGTGTGAGCCTGTTCATCGTTCCCAAGTTCAATGTAAAAAAGGACGGCTCGCTGGGCGCACGCAACGGTATTTATTGCGGTGGCCTGGAACACAAGATGGGCATCAAGGCCAGCGCCACGGCCCAGATGGTTCTGGAAGACGCCGTCGGCACCATGGTTGGTCTGCCCAACAAGGGCATGAACGGCATGTTTGTGATGATGAATGCCGCCCGCCTGGGCGTGGGTAACCAGTCGCTCGGCCTGACCGAAGTGGCCTACCAAAACGCACTGGCGTATGCCAAAGACCGCATCCAGATGCGTTCACTGACGGGTCCCAAAGCCAAGGACAAGCCAGCCGACCCGATCATCGTGCACCCTGACGTGCGCAAGATGCTGCTGACTGCCAAAGCCTACGCTGAGGGCGGCCGTGCGCTGTCGGCCTATTGCTCCATGCTGCTGGAAAAAGAGCATAACCATCCCGACGAAAAAGTGCGTGCCGAGTCCGGCGAAATGCTGGCCATGCTGACACCTATCGTCAAAGCCTTCCTGACCGACAACGGCCACATTGCCACCAATGCCTGCATGCAGGTGTTTGGCGGCCACGGCTTTATCAAGGAATGGGGCATGGAGCAGTTCGTGCGCGACAACCGCATCAACATGATCTACGAAGGCACCAACACCATCCAGTCGCTGGACCTGCTGGGCCGCAAGATTCTGGGTAACAACGGTGCCACGTTGAAGAAGTTTGGCAAGCTCGTGGGCCAGTTGGTGGCTGAAGAAGGCGTCAACGAAAAGATGGCCGAATTCATTAACCCCATCGCCATACTGGGTGACCAGATGACCAAGTTCACGACCGAGCTGGGTTTCAAGGGTTTTCAGAACCCTGACGAAGTGGGCGCCGCTGCGGTGGACTACCTGCGCGTGGCCGGACACCTGGTGTTTGGCTACTTCTTTGCCCGCATGGCCCAAGTGGCACTGCGTGAAATTGCAGCGGGAAATACCGACCCGTTCTATGTCGCCAAGCTGCAGACCGCGCGTTTTTACTTTGCCAAATTGTTCCCGGAAACGGCTACATTGATGCGTACCGCACGGACTGGTAGCAAGGTGCTGATGGATACCGACGCGGCACTTGTCTGACCCGATTCACGTTGGGCGATTCAGACGGTTACTTTAAATAATAGAGGAGTTCTTATGTTTCGTTCAGCTATTGCAATCGTGGTCGGTCTGTCGTCTGTGGCGGCCATGGCGCAGATGACACCTGTGGGGCTATGGAAAACCATTGATGACCATGATGGTTCGGTCAAGTCTGAAATCCGCATTGTGGAGAACGGTGGTGTGGTTTCCGGCAAGGTCGAAAGAATCCTTGACGTGAAGGCCAAGCAGGATGACAAGTGTGTCGAATGCAAGGACGAGCGCAAGGACCAGCCCATCCTGGGCATGGAAATCCTGCGTGGCCTCAAGAAGGCTGAAGGCAAGGATGTATGGGAGGGCGGTAACGTCCTCGACCCCAACAACGGCAAGGTGTACCGCGCCGCCGTAACGCCCATAGAGGGTGGTACGAAGCTCCAGATGCGCGGCTACATCGGATTTTTCTACCGAACCCAGATCTGGATTCGTGTCCCGTAATTTTCAGGAAATTTTATGTCCCGTTTTAATGTCCGAAAAGTAGCCGTACTCGGTGCCGGTGTGATGGGTGCGCAGATCGCGGCCCATCTGGTCAACGTCAAGGTACCCGTGGTGCTGTTTGATCTGCCCGCCAAGGATGGCCCGAAGAATGGCATCGTGACGCGCGCCATTGATGGGCTGAAAAAGCTCAAGCCCGCGCCCCTGGGCGTGGCCGATGACGCCGTGCTGATTCAGGCGGCCAATTACGAAGAGCACCTGGCGCTGCTGGGCGAGTGCGATCTCATCATCGAGGCCATCGCCGAGCGCATGGACTGGAAACTGGACCTGTACAAAAAGATTGCCCCATTTGTCGCGCCGCACACCATCGTGGCGTCCAACACGTCGGGCCTCTCCATCACCCGGCTGAGCGAGGCTTTGCCCGAAGAAATCAAGCCGCGTTTTTGTGGCATCCACTTCTTCAACCCACCGCGCTACATGGCGCTGGTGGAGTTGATCAACACCCCCACCACGCAGCCACAGGTGCTCGACGATCTGGAAGCCTTTGTCACCAGCAATCTGGGCAAGGGCGTAGTGCGGGCCAAGGATTCCCCTAACTTCATTGCCAACCGCGTGGGCATTGCCGGCATGCTGGCCACCATGAAAGAGGTCGAGAATTTCGGACTGACCTACGACGTCGTCGACGACCTCACGGGCAAGAAACTGGGGCGCGCCAGCTCGGGCACTTTCCGCACGGCCGATGTAGTGGGGCTGGACACCATGGCCCACGTCATCAAGACGCTACAGGACACCCTGAGCATCGATACGGACCCTTTTTACGAGAGCTTTGCCACGCCGGCTGTGCTCAAGACCTTGCTGGAGATGGGCAATTTTGGACAGAAGACCAAAGCGGGCTTCTTCAAGAAAGTCGGCCGCGATGTGATGCGTTTTGACTTGGCAACGAAGTCCTATGTTCCTGCCGGAGAGAAGGCGGACGAGGTCTATGGCCGCATGCTCAAGAAGCCCGCGGGCGAACGCCTGAAGCTCTTGCGCGCCAGCGAAGGCGCGCAGGGACAGTTCCTGTGGGCCATTTTGCGCAATGCTTTCCACTATGCGGCCGTGCACCTGGCCTCCATTGCCGACAACGCCCGCGATGTGGACTTCTGCATGCGCTGGGGCTTTGGCATGCAGCAGGGACCATTCGAGTTGTGGCAGGACGCGGGCTGGCTGGAAGTGGCCAATATGGTCAAGGAAGACATTGACGCCGGCAAGGCGCTGTGCAATGTGCCGTTGCCAGACTGGGTGTTCAAGGGCCCGGTGGCCGACGCCGGTGGCGTGCATACGCCCCAGGGTTCATGGAACCCCACTACCGGCACCTTCTCGCCAGTGCGCAGTTTGCCTGTTTATGCCCGTCAGCACTTTCCGGAAAGCGTGCTGGGTGCCCGTGCGGCATCTGCAGCAACCGCTGGAAAGACCTTGCATGAAGACGAAGCCATTCGCTTGTGGACCCTCGATGACGAAGTATTGATTGTCAGCATCAAGACCAAGATGCATGCCATCGGCGCAGGGGTTATTGAAGGCCTGGACAGTGCCATCGATAGGGCCGAAAAGGACTACAAGGGACTGGTGATCTGGTCACCCGACGCGATGTTCTCGGCGGGTGCCGACCTGCAATCCATGATGCCAGCCTTCATGATGGGCGGTCCGAAAGCGATTGATGGTGCAGCGGCCGAGTTGCAGCGCGTGATGCTCAAGTTGCGTTACGCGAATGTTCCGACGGTGTCTGCTGTTCGTGGTCTCGCCTTGGGTGGCGGTTGCGAAATGGCCGTGTATTCGGGCAAGCGCGTCGTCGCGATGGAGAGCTACATCGGGCTGGTGGAAGTGGGCGTGGGTCTGGTGCCAGGCGCTGGTGGATTGACTTACATTGCCCGCCGTGCTGCTGAAAATGCGGCGGCGTCCACAGGCAAGGACCTGCTGCCTTTCCTCACCGAAGGTTTCACCGCAGCCGCCATGGCCAAGGTGGGCACCAGTGCGCTGGAGTCCCGCAAGTTGGGTTACCTGCTGGACAGCGATGTGGTCGTGCCCCACAAGGACGAGTTGCTGTTTGTTGCCATCAACGAAGCCCGTGCCATGTTTGCTTCCGGCTACCGCGCGCCACACAAGCGCCAGTTTGTGGTCGCAGGGCGCAGCGGCGCTGCCACCATCAAGGGTTCACTGGTCAACATGCGCGACGGCGGCTTCATCAGCGCGCACGATTTCCATATTGCCGGCCTGATCGCTGGCGTGGTGTGTGGCGGCGATGTGGATGCCGGCACGCTGGTCACCGAAGAGTATTTGATGACGCTGGAGCGCAAAGCCTTCTGCTCGCTGCTGACCCACCCCAAAACGCAAGAACGCATCATGGGAATGATGTCGACGGGCAAACCGGTTCGTAACTAACAACCGATCAAGAGACTCTTATGAAACAAGTTCAAGACGCCTATATCGTTGCCGCTACGCGCACGCCCATTGGCCGCTCACACCGCGGATTTTTCCGCAATACCCGTCCAGACGATTTGCTGGTCAAGGCATTGCAATCTGCATTGGCCCAGGTGCCCAGCCTCGACCCGCAATCCATTGAAGACCTGATCTGCGGCTGCGCCATTCCCGAAGGCCAGCAGGGCCTCAACATCGCGCGCATTGGCGCCGTGCTCGCAGGCTTGCCCACCAGCGTGGGCGGCATTACCGTCAACCGCTTTTGCGCATCCGGCCTGAGTGCGGTGCAAATGGCGGCCGACCGCATCCGGGTGGGTGAAGCCGACGTGATGATCGCAGCCGGTGTGGAAAGCATGAGTATGGTTCCGATGATGGGGAATTCGCCATCGCTGTCACCCACCATGTTTGAGCGCGATGAGAACATCGGCATCGCCTATGGCATGGGCCTGACCGCTGAAAAAGTGGCCAACCAGTGGAAAGTTTCGCGCCAGGCGCAGGACGAGTTTGCGGTGGAATCCCACAAGCGCGCCTTGGCAGCACAGGCCCGTGGCGACTTTGCCGCGGAGATGACCCCGGTGGAAGTAGTGGACCGCACGGCCAACCTCGAAACCGGTGAAGTCATTGAGACCCGCCGGGTGGTGAGTCTGGATGAAGGCGCCCGCGCTGACACATCCGTTGAAGGACTGTCCAAACTCAGAACCGTGTTTGCAGCACGGGGCTCCGTTACCGCCGGCAACAGCTCGCAGACATCGGACGGCGCCGGTGCGCTCATTCTGGTGAGTGAGAGGGCGCTCAAACAATACGGCCTCAAGCCGTTGGCCCGCTTCGTCAGCTTCGCCGCCAAAGGTGTGCCGCCGCACATCATGGGTATCGGCCCCATAGAAGCCATTCCTGCCGCCTTGCGCAATGCCGGGCTGACGCAAAACGACATCGACTGGTTCGAATTGAATGAAGCTTTTGCAGCGCAGTCGCTGGCAGTCATCAACACCCTGGGCCTGGACCCGGCCAAGGTCAACCCCATGGGCGGTGCCATTGCATTGGGCCACCCGTTGGGCGCAACAGGTGCCATCCGCGCCGCGACGGTGATTCACGCACTGCAGCGCAATCAGCTGAAGTACGGCATGGTCACGATGTGCGTCGGCATGGGCCAAGGGGCTGCCGGTATTTTCGAGCGCGTGTAATCGCTGGCTTTCAAGGCCACCTTCGGGTGGCCTTTTTCATGGAAATTTCGCCTTGACAAAACACCTATTCGATCAGGCCATCGCGCTGATGCCGCAGTCTGATGGCACGTGGCTGGGGCACACCAGCCCGGCCTACGCCAACATGGTCGGGCCTTTTGGAGGCCTGACGGCGGCGCAGGTTCTGAATGGCGTGCTGCAAAACCCCCAATTACTGGGCGAGCCCATCGCGCTGACTGTGAACTTCGCGGCAGCTCTGGCGGATGGTCCGTTTGTGGTGCGCGCGCGGCCCGCCCGCACCAACCGCTCCACCCAGCACTGGATCATCGAAATATTTCAGGAGGGGCAGACAGTCATTACGGCCACTGCGGTGACGGCCGCCCGCCGAAAAACCTGGAGTCTGGATGACGAGCCCATGCCCGCCTGCCCCGCGCCGGGCGACGTGCCACTACCCGAGTACCCAGGGCCCATCGAGTTCGTCAATCGCTACGAAATGCGACCGATGATGGGCTCCATGCCCGAGGTCTGGGATGGTACGGGCGACAGCAGCCTGTCCCGGCTGTGGGTGCGCGACAATCCGCCTCGTCCGCTCGACTTTGCCTCGTTGGCGGCCATTGCCGACATCTTTCTGCCCCGTGTCTTCATTCGCCGCTCCACGCCCGTTCCTGTGGGGACCGTTTCCATGACGGTGTATTTCCACGCTAATGGAGCCCAGTTGGCACAGTGCGGTGTGGAATACCTGATGGGCCAAGCCCGTGCGCAGGCGTTTCGCAATGGTTTTTTTGACCATACCGGGCAACTGTGGAATGAAGAAGGTGTCCTTCTGGCGACCACGCACCAAATCGTCTACTACAAAGAGTGATACTTTGCGGGAGACACCGCTGCCATCGGCGGCACGCTCCCTCAATTGGCAACCAACAGGACCCTCATGCAAGAAATTTTGACCCATACCGCCGATGGCGTAACCACCCTCACCATCAACCGGGTGGACAAGAAGAACTCCTTCACCACCGTCATGTACGGCGCGATGGCCGATGCCCTGGCGCAGGCCAAAGATGACGATGCGGTGCGCGCCGTCGTAATCCAGGGCGACGTGACCGTCTTCAGCGCCGGTAACGACATCGGAGACTTTTTGAAGAACCCGCCCGCTACCCAGGATTCGCCGGTGTTCCGTTTTCTGCGCGGCATTGCAACCTTCCCCAAGCCGGTGATTGCGGCGGTGTGCGGCCCGGCCGTCGGTATTGGCACCACGATGCTGTTTCACTGCGATCTGGTCTATGCCGGTGACAACGCCGCGTTCTCCATGCCCTTTGTGAATCTGGGCCTGTGCCCTGAAGCAGCTTCCAGCCTGCTGGTGCCGCAGCTGATGGGTTATCACCGCGCAGCTGAAGCCCTGCTTCTGGGCGAGCCTTTCATGGCTGAGGCGGCGATGGAAGTGGGGCTGGTGAACCGCATCGTGCCCCCGACCGAGGCCAATGGCATGGCGCAAGCCCAGGCCCGCAAGCTGGCCGCCAAGCCGCTGTCGTCACTGGTGGAAACCAAGCGGTTGATGAAAAAAGGCCAGCAGTCACTGGTGCTGGCGCAAATGGCCGAAGAAGGCCAAAGCTTTGGTCGCATGCTGGGCGAGCCTGCCGCCAAGGAGGCATTCACCGCCTTCATGGAAAAACGCAAGCCGGATTTCAGCAAAGCCTGAACGCAGGCCGAGCCTGCCGTCTGCTTGGTGTTTGTATAAGAAATTGGCCTCTGGCCCCCGTATTCATTGCGCAAGCAGCTACTAAATCAATAGCAAATGGAGATACGATGACTCAAACAACAAACCCCGGAAGCGGCAGCCTTCAAGGCAAAACCCTGTTCATCACCGGCGCCTCGCGTGGCATTGGCCTGGCGATTGCCAAGCGGGCTGCGGCAGACGGCGCCAACATCGTCATCCTGGCCAAGACGACCCAGACCAATCCCAAGCTGCCCGGCACCATTTACAGTGCCGCCGAGGAGATTGAAGCCGCGGGCGGGCACGCGTTGCCACTGGCAGTGGACATTCGCGATGACGACGCCGTGTTTGCCGCGGTCGCCAAAGCGGTGGAAACCTTTGGCGGGATTGACATCCTGATCAACAACGCCAGCGCCATCAGTCTTACCAACACCGAGGCCACGCCCATGAAGCGCTTCGATTTGATGAACGGCATCAACGCGCGTGGCACCTACCTGTGCACCCTGGCCTGTTTGCCGGAACTCAAAAAGTCGGCGGCGGCCGGGCGCCATCCACAGGTGCTGACGATGTCACCTCCGTTGTCCATGAAAACGCACTGGTTTGCGCCACACACGGCCTACACCATGGCCAAATACGGCATGAGCATGTGCACCCTGGGGCATGCGGGCGAATTCAAGAAGATGGGCATTGCCGTCAACAGCCTGTGGCCACGCACGGCCATCGCCACCGCGGCCATGCAGATGATTCCGGGTGTGGACCTGGCCTTGTGCCGCAAGCCCGAAATCATGGCCGATGCGGCGCATTGCGTCCTCACGCATCCCGTCTTTGAGACGGGTAATTTTTACATCGATGACCTGGTGCTGGCGGCGCACGGCCTGACAGACTTCGACCGGTATGCGATAACACCCGGCAATCGCAACTTCATGCCGGATTTCTTTGTGGATTGAGGGGCTGGGCGGGTGTTCAATGCGGTGAATTTGTATTTTCACCAAGCAAACGCTTGCTAAAAATAAAGGAGTTTGGTATCGTCGGGCCATGAACGCCCCCGACGCGCTGCTCGCAGACGAACCTACAGCCAAACGCCCCCGTGGCCGCCCCCGTAAAACCGTGGATGAACGCGACGACGGCAATCGCCGGCAGTCGCTGCTGACTGCGGCGGGGCACTTGTTTCGCCGCAAGGGCTTCGACGCCACCACGACCCGGGACATTGCCTCCGCGGCTGGCATGCAAAGCGGCTCGCCCTTCTACCACTTCAAAAGCAAGGATGCACTTCTGTACGCGGTCATGGAAGAGGGCATGCGCTCTGCGCTCACCCGCCAGCGTGCCGCCATGGACAGCGCAGACCACGCCCACCTGAGCCCGGCCGCACAGTTGCGCGTCCTGGTGCAGGTCCATTTTGATGTGCTGCTCGGGCCCGGCAACGACTTTGTGCCAGTCATGTTGTACGAGTCACGATCACTCCAGCAGCGCCAGCGCAAATTGGTCGCCCAGCTGATTGGCGAGTATGAATCCCTGTGGATGCCGGTGCTCAATGCGTTGCACGCCAGCGGACAGCTGCGTGCCCCAGTGGGCTTGGCACGGCTGTTGATACTCGGCGCGTTGAACTGGTCCGTCCAATGGTTCGATCCCAAGAAAGGCGCGTCGCTACACGAGTTGGCGGATGCGGCAATGGCTTTGTTTTTAAAGGAATCCTGATGCATTACGGTTCAGTATTTGCTCCCAACCTTTTTGCGGGCAAGGTGGTCATCGTCACCGGGGGTGGTTCGGGTATCGGGCGCTGCGTGGCGCATGAGTTGGCGGCACTGGGAGCACAGGTTGCACTGGTCGGCCGCAAGGTGGAGAAGCTGCAAAAAGTGGCGGATGAGATTATGGAGGATGGTGGAAAGGTCAGCTTTCAGGTCTGCGATATCCGGGAGGAAGAATCCGTCAAGCAAACTGTGGCGGCCATCATGGCAGCGAACGGTCGTGTGGATGGTTTGGTGAACAACGCAGGTGGCCAGTTCATGACCCCGTTGGAGGCCATCAGCGCCAAAGGCTGGCAGGCGGTGGTCAACACCAACCTCACCGGTGGCTTTTTGATGGCGCGCGAATGCTACCTGCAGGGCATGAACAAGAATGGCGGCGCCATCGTCAACATCGTGGCCGACATGTGGGGCTCCATGCCCGGCATGGGCCACAGCGGCGCGGCGCGTGCCGGCATGGTCAGCTTCACCGAAACCGCTGCGCTTGAGTGGGCTGCCAGAGGCGTGCGGGTCAATGCCGTAGCGCCTGGCTACATCGCGTCGAGCGGAATGGACAACTACCCGGTTGAAGTCGGCCCCATGCTGCGCGAGATGGCCAAGACCATTCCGGCAGGGCGCTTTGGGACCGAGGCCGAGACGGCCGCCGGCGTTGTATTTTTGCTGAGCCCGGCGGCTTCCTTCATCAGCGGGACCACCTTGCGCATCGACGGCGCACGCCCGCAGGCTCGCATGGGATACCCCATGCGTGTGCCCGACGCCGCTATTCAGGAACGCGACGCCGTCAAACCCTTCAACGGGTTTCATCGCGCCCAGATTCCCAAGGTTTTTCAGGTCTGAACGCAACGGAATCTACGATGCAATACACCCACGAACACCTCGAAATCCAGAAAACGCTCAAACGCTTCATCGAAGCCGAGATCAACCCCCACGTCGATGAATGGGAAGAGGCCGAGATGTTTCCGGCCCATGCGCTGTTCAAGAAGATGGGCGACTTGGGCCTGCTGGGCCTGACCAAACCCGAGGCCTTCGGCGGTGCAGGGCTGGACTACACCTACGGCATGGCCATGGCCGAAGCACTGGGCCACATCGACTGCGGGGGCATCCCCATGGCTATTGGCGTGCAGACCGATATGTGCACGCCCGCACTGGCACGCTTTGGCAGTGAAGAGCTCAAACGCGAGTTCCTCGCCCCGGCCATTGCGGGCGACACCGTTGGCTGCATTGGCGTGAGCGAGCCGGGTGCCGGCAGCGATGTGTCGGGCGTCAAAAGTACGGCCCGCAAGGATGGCGGCGACTATGTGATCACCGGCCAGAAGATGTGGATCACCAACAGCCTGCAGGCCGACTGGATGTGCATGCTGGTGAACACCGGCGAGGGGCCGGTACACAAGAACAAAAGCCTGGTCATGGTGCCACTGCGCGAGAACGGCAAGCTGCGTGCTGGCATCGAAGTGGCCCGCAAAATCAGGAAGATCGGCATGAACGCCAGCGATACCGGTCTGATCTACTTTGACGAGGTGCGGGTACCGCAACGCAACCTGATTGGGGTGGAAGGCCAGGGTTTCATGTACCAGATGCAGCAGTTTCAGGAAGAGCGGCTGTGGTGCGCAGCGAGCTGCCTGCAATCCCTGGGTAACTGCATCCAGTGGACCGTAGAGTGGGCGCAGGAACGGAAGATGTTTGGCGCCACGCTTGCCGATCAGCAATGGGTGCAGTTCAAATTGGCCGAAATGAAGACCGAATTGGAGAGCCTGCGCGCACTCACCTACCGGGCGTGTGAGCTGTATGTGGGCGGTCAGGATGTGCTGGAGCTGGCCTCCATGGCCAAGCTCAAGGCGGGTCGCTTGAATCGCATCATTCCCGATGGCTGCCTGCAGTTCTGGGGCGGCATGGGATTCACCTGGGAAAACAAGGTCTCACGCATGTTCCGCGACGGCCGGCTGGGTTCCATCGGCGGTGGCGCAGACGAAGTGATGATGGGCATTATTGCCAAGACCATGGGCGTGGCCAAACGGCCTGCCCGTGCATGAAATTTCTCGGATGATCAGGACAACGCATGGCTGAAGCAGAATTGGGACAGGAAGACATTGCGCTGGTGGAGGACGCGGCGCGCCGGTTCATTCAAACCGAGGTCAAGCCCCATCTCGAAGCATGGGAAGAGGCCGGGGAATTTCCGCGCAGCCTCTACAAACGTGCCGCCGAGATGGGTTGGTTGGCGATGGGCTATCCGGAGGAATTGGGCGGAACGCCCAGTCCCTGGAATCTGCGCAATGCCATGACAATTGCGCTGGCACGGCATGGGGGCAGCGGGGGCCTCATGGCCAGCCTGTTCAGCCACAACATCGGCCTGCCACCCGTCATGCGCCATGGCAGTGCGGAGTTGCAGCAGGAGGTCATGCCCCCTGTTCTGCGCGGCGAGAAAATATCGGCTTTGGCCATCACCGAGCCCGGGGGAGGCACTGACGTGTCCGCCCTGCGCACCACGGCCCGGCTGGAGGGCAATGAATACGTGGTGGATGGAGAAAAGGTGTTCATCACCTCGGGTATGCGGGCCGACTGGTTCACCGTGGCGGTGCGCACCGATCTGAAAAACAAAGGTCCCATGGGGATTTCCATGCTGATGGTGCCGGGCGACTCGATTGGCTTGTCACGTAGCCCTTTGAAAAAGATGGGCTGGCTGTGCTCCGACACGGCGCAGCTGCGCTTTGACGGCGTGCGCGTGCCTGCCCGCTACCTAGTGGGTGAGGAGGGCTCGGGTTTCAAGATCATCCTGACCAACTTCAACGGCGAGCGCCTGTCCATGGCGGCCATGGCGCTGGGGTTCTCGGAGTGTTGTTACGACGAGGCCCTGTCGTGGGCGCGCCAACGCAAGACCTTTGGCACCGCACTGGTGGACCACCAGGTCATTCGCCACAAGCTCATGGATATGAAAATGCGCATTGAGTCGACCCGTGCGTGGCTGAATGCCGTATCGGCGCGTGCGGACTCGGGCAACAAGGCCGACAAGGGTGCCGAGTGGGTGGCGCAAGTGTGTCTACTCAAGAACCATGCCACGCAAACCATGCAGTTTTGCGCGGACCAGGGCGTGCAGATCCTGGGCGGCATGGGCTTCATGCGGGGCACGGCATGCGAGCGCATCTACCGTGAGGTCAAGGTGATGATGATTGGCGGTGGCGCCGAAGAAATCATGAAAGAGTTGGCCTCGCGTCAGTTGGGCCTGTAATACTGCACCATGCCAAAAATACAAGCTGCCGCGAATGCACCCCCATCCGATACACCGATTCAATTCGAGCCCGAGTTTCTTCAGGGGCTGACCCATATCTTTGAAGAAGCCATTGTCTTCAACAAGGTGCTGGGCTTGAAGATCGCCTCCATCACGCCTGAGAGGGTCGTGGCACACATTGCCATGAAGCCCGACCTCGTGGGCCACTACAGTTTCAACCGCATCCATGGTGGCGTTATCAGCGCGGGGCTGGACGCCATGGGCGGGCTGGCGGTCATGGCGGCCATTGGCGCGCGCCACATGGACGAGCTGCCCCTGCAACGCCTGCATCGCTTTTCAAAGCTCGGCACGATTGACTTGCGGATTGATTACCTCCGCCCCGGTATTGGGGAGCGTTTTGAGCTGCGGGCCGAAGTTATGCGTCTGGGCTCGCGCGTGGCCTCCACTCGCATGGAGTTTCTGGGCGCGGATGGCAAACTGCTTTCCACAGGCGCAGGGGCCTACATCGTCTCCTGAAAAAAAAGCCACCTGGCGGTGGCTTTTTTCATCCTGTAGAAGGCTTATTTTTTTGCCGTTGCCGTTGCCGTGCTGCCAAAGTATTCCGATACAGTCTTCCACTTGCCATCCTGAATTTGCGAAAGACGCGAAGCGTCGCTTCCAAGGCGCTTGGTCGCGGTGAAGGTCTGCTCGGTGGAGCCAAAAATATCTGGCGGAATGGTCATGGTATCCATGGCCTTGATGAAGGTCTCGGTATTCAGATTCTTACCCGCTTTGGACGCAGCGGACACGAAGCTTGTGATGATGGAGTAGCCGTACACCGAGAATACGGTGGGATCTTCATTGAACTTGGTTTTGTACTTGTTAGCCCAGAAGCGAATGGGCTGCGACGTCTCATCCGTGTAGGGGTTCTGAACCGTCATCGTGGCATACAGACCGTCCATTGCCTTGCCGCCGAGCTTGTGGATCAGGTCGGTATAGGACGCGCTGGATCCCAGAAAGATCGGGTTGTAACCCAGCTTGCGTGCCGTGCCGATGGCGCCAATGGTCTCGCGGATGATGGTGCCCAGCACGATCATGTCGCAGCCACCGGCCTGCATTTTCGAAATCTGCGAAGAGAAGTCCGTGGCGCCGCGCTTGTAGGACGTCTTCTCGGCAAACTCCATGTTCAGCGTTTTCAGGCCAGCTTCACCTCCACGCAAAACCTCCAGACCGAAATCATCGTCCTGGTACATGGTGCACACCTTCTTGGCACCTTTTTCCTTCACCAGCTTGGGCACGGCGTTGCGCATCTGGTCAAAGTACGTGGCGGCGTACGAGTACTTGAGTTTGTGGAACGGTTCGTACATTTCCCGTGCGGCGGTTATAGGGAAGAAGTTGATCACGTTCTTCTCGAACTGCACGGGCATGGCGGCCATGTTCTGGGCGGTTCCGATATGACCGACCATCATGAAGATCTTGTCCTGGTTGACCAGCTTCTGTGCGGCCAAAACGGCCTTCTTGGGGTCGTAAGCCGAATCCTCCACGATGAGTTTGAGCTTGCGTCCATTGACGCCGCCTTGCTCGTTAATTTCATCAACCCCCAACAGCATCCCCAGGCGGGCCTGCTTGCCAAAGCCTGCGATGGGGCCGGACAGATCCTGGATGGAGCCGAGCAGAATCTCGTCCTTGCTGACACCTTGCTGGGCGCTCGCCACCGTAGTGGCAAGGGCCAGGCTGGCGAGGGTAATGGCTGTTCTCAGTTTCATGGTTTGTCTCCTTGTGGAATGAACGCTTGCAGGTCGAAACGATTCAGGGTTTGACATAGTCTGAAACGACTTTCCATTTGCCGTCCTGAATCTGGGAAAGGCGTGACAGGTCGCTGCCCAAACGCTGCTTGGCGCTGTAAACCAACTTCGGTGCGCCAAAAATATCCGGTGGAATCGTCATGCTGTCCATGGCCTTGATGAAACTATCCGTCGTCAGGTTGGGGCCTGCTTTTTGCGCGGCCTGGATGAAGATGTCGATCATGGTGTAGCCATAAGCCGAGAAAACCGTGGGGTCGTCATTGAACTTGGTCTTGTACTTATTGGCCCAAAAGCGAATGGGTTGCGAGGCCTCGTCCAGATAAGGGTTCTGGACCGACATGGTGGCGTACATGCCATCCATGGCCTTGCCACCCAGCTTGTGAATCAGGTCGGTGTAAGCAGCGACAGAGCCGAAGAAGACCGGGTTGAATCCATTCTTGCGGGACTCGGCAATGGTGCCAATCGTCTCGCGGATGATAGTGCCCAGTACCACCAGATCGCAGCCAGCGGACTTCATTTTTGCGACCTGGGAGGAAAAGTCGGTAGCACCCCGCTTGAAGGTGGTTTTTTCGGTCATTTCCATGGAAATGGATTTCAGTCCCGCTTCGGCGCCGCGAAACACCTCCAGACCAAACTCATCATCCTGGTAGATAGCGCAAACTTTCTTGGCACTTTTATCCTTGACCATCTTGGGCAGGGAAATGCGCATCTGGTCGTAGTAGGAACTGAGCAGCGCGTACTTCAGCCGATTGGTGGGCTCGTACATCTCACGCGCTGCAGTCAGCGGCATGAAATTGATGACATTCTTTTCAAACTGGACTGGCATGGCCGCGTTGTTTTGGGCTGTGCCAAGATGCCCCGCCATGATAAAAATTTTGTCCTGGTTGACCAGTTTCTGAGCGGCCAGAACCGCCTTCTTGGGGTCGTATCCGGAGTCTTCGGTCAGCAGCTTGAGCTGGCGACCGTTGACCCCACCTTGCTCATTGACCTCATCGACGCGCAGTTGCATGCCGTTGCGTGCCTGCTTGCCGTAACCTGCCAGCGGACCGGAGAGATCCTGAATGGTTCCAATCAGGATTTCGTTTTTGCTCACGCCCTGTTGCTGTGCTCCGCACAGCGAGGCAGCGGTCGTCAATGCAACAAATACAAAAGTCAGTTTGAGTTTCATGGCAGCACCTGGGTTGGTAATGAACGGTGAATGGATGACCAGATAGATCAGTGGTACATGGCCTCAATCTGGGCCCCGTATTTCTTTTCCACCAGCTTGCGTTTGAGTTTCATCGTGGGTGTGAGCTCCTCATCCTCCGCGGTCAGCTGGGTATCCAGCAGGAAAAACTTCTTGATCTGCTCGACTCGGGCAAACTTTTGGTTCACCCGGTCCAGCTCACTTTGAATCAGTGCCTGCACTTCGTGTGACCGCGTCAGGCTCGCATAGTTGCTGAACGGCACATCGGCGTCCTGCGCAAATTTTTCGACGTTTTCCTGATCGATCATGATGATCACGGTCAGGTAAGGCCGCTTGTCGCCGACGACTACAGCGTCGGTGATATAGGGCGAAAATTTCAGGTCATTTTCCAGCTCGCTGGGTGTAATGTTCTTGCCACCGGCCGTGATGATGATGTCCTTCATGCGGTCGGTAATGCGGTAGTAGCCATCGGCATCCACAATGCCGACGTCACCGGTATGCAGCCAGCCGTCCTTGTCGATGGTTTCCGCCGTTTTTTCCGGCAGGTTTAGGTAGCCTGCAAAAACGTTCTTGCCGCGCACCAGAATCTCACCCGTCACCGGGTCCAGCTTCACTTCATTGAATGCTGCCGCGGGCCCGATGGAGCCCGGCTTCATTTTTTTTGCTGGCACGCCCGTGGATGCGCCACAGGTTTCGGTCATGCCCCACACTTCAAGCATTGGCAGACCCAGGGCCAGGTACCAGCGCACCAGGTCGGGTGAAATGGGGGCCGCACCGGTGACCAGAAAGCGGGCACGGTGAATGCCAATGAGCTTGCGCACATTGTTCAGCACCATCCACTGCGCCAGGGTGAACTGGATCTTGAGCCAGGCGCTCACGGGTTTGCCTGCCAAGACGCGCTCGGCGATATCCGTGCCAACCCCAATGCCCCATGCGTAAGCTGCCTGCTGGAGTTTGCCGGCTTCCTTGAGCGAGATCATGACGCCAGAGTAAAACTTTTCCCAGACGCGGGGCACGGCCGTGAACACCGTGGGCGCAATCTCCCGCACATTTTCGGGAATGGTCTCGGGGTTTTCGACAAAGTTGAGTTTGGCGCCGGTGTACAGCGCAAAGTACTCACCTCCCATGCGCTCGGCAATGTGGCACAGGGGCAGAAAGCACATGCGCTCGTCGCGCTCATCCTGTGCGACCAGGGTGTTATAGCCCCGTACGGTATACACCAGCCCTTGGTGCAAATGCATGGCACCCTTGGGCTTTCCGGTGGTGCCCGAGGTATAGACCAGAATAGCCAGGTCTTCCGGTTTGCACGCGGCCACGCGCTGCTCTACGGCTTGGGGGTGCTGGGCCAGATAGTCGCGGCCCAGCGCGCGCAGTGCGTCCAGGCTGATCACGGCGGGGTCGTTCAGGTCACGCAGACCTTCCATGTCAAACACGACTATCTTGCGCAACCTGGGCAGCTGGGCGCGCACCTCCAACGCCTTGTCGAGTTGCTCATCGTCTTCTACAAACAGGATGGTGGTCGAGGAGTCCGCACACAGGTAGAGCACCTGCGATGCGGCGTCGGTCGGGTAGATGCCGTTGGACACGCCGCCCGCGGACAGCACTGCCAGATCGGCGCAGACCCATTCCACAACAGTGTTGCCGAGGATGGAGGCGCATTCTCCCGGCGCAAAACCCAGGCTCATCAAGCCGCCGGCAATTTCGCGCACGGCTTCGGCCGTCTGGTTCCAGGTCCAGCTGCGCCACAGGCCCAGATGCTTCTGGCGCATCCAGATAGTGGGGCCGCGCTTTGCCACTGCGTTCCAGAACAGGGCGGGAATGGTTTCGCCTTCCATGACGATGTCATGGCAAGGCACGATGGAGGAGGTATCCCAGAGTCGGCTCATGTGGTCTTATCTCCAGGTCTTTTTCTTTTTCCAGCGCCGCTCGCCGCGCACGCCGTCTTCTTTCATGCCGAGGTAGAACTCCTTGATGTCGTCCTTCTCGCGCAGGTGGGCGCAGGTGTCTTCCATGACGATGCGGCCGTTTTCCAGCACGTAGCCGTAATCCGAGGCATTGAGTGCCATGTTGGCGTTTTGCTCCACCAGCAGAATGGTGGTGCCCCGTTCGCGGTTGATGCGCACCACAATCTCAAAAATCTCTTTGGTGAGCTTGGGTGAAAGGCCCAGACTGGGCTCGTCCAGCAGAATCAGATCAGGGTTGGCCATCAGCGCGCGCGAGATGGCCAGCATCTGTTGCTGACCGCCCGATAGCAAGCCGGCATCTTGCGCGGTGCGCTCGCGCAAAATCGGAAAGTAGGTGTAGACCGACTCCATGTCACGGGCCACGCCATCGCGGTCACTGCGGGTGTAGGCGCCCATCAGCAGGTTGTCGTGCACGCTGAGCAATGGAAAGACTTCACGCCCTTCTGGCACATGGCTCAGGCCCTGCTGCACGATGAAAGCCGGGTCTTTGGCGGTGATGTTTTCACCTTTGAACTCGATGGAGCCCTTGCGGGGATCGATGATGCCCGAGATGGTCTTCAAGATGGTCGTTTTGCCAGCGCCGTTGGAGCCCAGCACCGTGGCAATTTCACCCCGGCGCACCTGCAGGCTGACCCCCCGAATGGCTTTAATGGGGCCGTAGGCACTCTCGACGTTCAACAGCTTGAGAACGGGCAAATCACTGATGGCGGGGGGTACTGTGCTCATGCAGCCTCCGCGGCGGTACTTTGACCCTTGGCTTTGCGACGCAGCGACGACACGTCGTCAATTGAGCCCAGGTAGGCCTCAATCACGCCGGGGTCGCTTTGCACTTCCCGTGGTGTACCCATGGCCAGCATTTCGCCCTGGTTCATGGCCAGCACGCGATCAGACACCTTGGACACCAGCGACATGTCGTGTTCCACCATCAGCACGGTGATGCCCAGTTCGTTTTTGATGTCCTGGATCCAGAAGGCCATGTCATCGGTTTCCTCCACATTCAGGCCTGAAGACGGCTCGTCCAGCAGCAGCAGTTTGGGCTCGGTGCACAGCGCACGGGCCATCTCCACGACCTTGCGAACGCCGTAGGGCAAGCCGGCAACAAACGAATCGCGGTAGTGCTGCAGACCCAGAAAGTCGATGACTTCTTCCGCCTTTTCGCGGGCTTTCAACTCGGTCTCGCGCACGGCTGCGGTAAAGAAAATGTCTTGCCACAGACTCGTCGTGCGGTGGGTGTGGCGTCCAATCAGCAGGTTGTGCAGGACGGATGCATGCTCGAACAGCTCGATGTTCTGGAAGGTGCGGGCAATACCCAGAGACGCCACGTTCTGGGGCGGCTGCTCGGTCAGTTTGATCATGCCTTTGGGGCCGAGGTAAGTGATCTCGCCCGTGGTCGGTGTGTAGATGCGGCTGATCAGGTTGAATACCGTGGTTTTGCCGGCACCATTGGGGCCAATCAGGGTAAAGACTTCGCCCTGCTTGACGTCAAAACTCACGTTGTTGACCGCCAGCACGCCGCCAAAGCGCACGCTCAAATTTTTGGCAGAAAGAAGCAGGTCGTCCATCATTTCAGCCTGTCGGATTTTTGGAAGGATTTCTGCCGCTTGAACATGCCCTTGCGGTAGAACGGGAACATCTGCAGATAGGTTCGGATCTTCAGCCAGCGGCCATACAGACCCATGGGCTCGAACAACACAAACGCAATCAGCACCACGCCATACACCAGGCCTTGCAAGCCTGGAGCCTGACCCACGGCGGCGGGCAAATAGTCCTTGAACAAGGAAATGGCCTGCGGCATCGTAATCAGGAAGATGGCACCCAGAAATGCGCCATGCACCGAGCCCACGCCGCCAATCACGATCATGAGCAGCAGGTCGATGGACTGCAAAATATTGAACTGGTCGGGTGAGATGAATTGCAGCTTGTGCGCATACAGTGCCCCGGCGATTCCGGCCAGGCCCGCCGACAACGCAAACGACAGCGTCTTGTAATACGCCAGGTGAATGCCCATGCTCTGCGCGGAAATTTCGGAGTCCCGAATTGCCACAAAGGCACGGCCGGTGGGCGAGCGCAGCAGGTTCAGAATGCCCAGCGTGGACACCACCGTGATGACCAGGCACAAAAAGTAAAACTGGTCGCCCGTCTCCAGCACCCAGCCGAAAATATCAGGCTTTTTGATGTGGATACCCGCGTTGCCGCCGGTGACCGATTCCCAGCGTGCCAGCACCTCTTCGACAATAAAGCCGAATGACAGGGTGGCAATACCCAGATAAATGCCCTTCACGCGCAGTGCCGGCAAGCCCACCACCAGGCCCACCGCTGCGGACAATCCGGCGGCGCAGGCCAGCGCAATAGGGAAGGGCACGCCGGCATTGGTCAGCACCGCCTGTGTGTATGCTCCCACACCCAGAAACGCCGCATGGCCCATGGAGAACAGGCCGGTAAAGCCTGCCAACAGCATCAGGCCCAATCCTGCGACGGAGTAGATCAGCACAAACGTGAGCTGGGCCAGCCAGTATTCCGGAAAGACCCAGGGCGCAGCCAGCAGCAAGGCCATCAGCGCGCTGTACCAGAAGATGTGTCCGCCGTGCTTGGCCAGATTGATGTCCTGGCCGTAATCGGTTTTGAAGATGAACCGCATCAGACTTTCTTCCTTAGCTTTTCGCCAAACAGTCCGTTGGGTTTGACCATCAGCATGACCAGCACCACGATGTAGGCTGCGGTGTCCTTGAAACCATCGGGTAAATAGAAGCCCGAGAGCGATTCGACGATGCCAATGACCAGCCCGCCGACAATGGCGCCGGGCAAGCTGCCAAAGCCCCCCACCACCGCGGCCGGAAAGGCCTTGAGGCCAATGAAGCCCATGTTGGCATGCACAAAGGTAATGGGTGCGAGCAGCAGTCCGGCGACAGCGGCGACAGCGGCCGCCAGGCCCCACGCAATGCCATTGAGGCGCTGCACGGGAATCCCCATGTAATAAGCCGCCAACTGGTTTTGCGATGCGGCCTGCATCGCAATGCCCAGCTTGCTGTAGCGAAACAGGGCAAACAGCACCACGCAGAGAACGGCCGTGGCGCCGATCACCACCATGTGCTCCACGTTGAGCACCAGTCCGCTCACGTTCCATATCTCGTCCTTGTAGGGGACGGGCAGCGCCTGGGTTTCCGTGCCGATGCCGGGGATCATGGTGATCAACCCACGCGCCACATAGCCAATGCCAATGGTCAGCATCACGATGGTGAAGGCCGGTTGCCCCAATATGGGGCGTATGACGATGCGTTCCAGCACCACGCCAAAGACTGCCATCGCGCCAATGGCGCTGATGACGGCCAGCCAATAGGGAAAGCCCAGCATGGTCATGCCCACCAGGCCACCGAATGCGCCCAGCATCATCAACTCGCCCTGGGCGAAGCTGACGGTTTCGGTGGCCTTGTAGATCAGTACAAAACCCATGGCAATCAGGCCGTAGATGCACCCCTGTGCAATCCCGCTGATTACGAGTTGAAGAAACAGCACGTTGTCTCCTGTTGTTGGTTTGCTGTTTATAGCGGCTGTTGCGCAAATCTCCGATAGGGTTGTCACTGATGCCCGTTCGCCCGGGTGACTATTTAATGCATCCCATGCATGACACCGTAGAAATCCAACAACATGGAACGGTCACTGTGGTGACCTTGACCCGGCCCGATGTCCGCAACGCGGTGGATGCGGATACCGCACGCCGGCTGTACGACGCCTTTGTGGCGTTTGATGCGGACCCTGACTCCCAAGTTGCGGTTTTCCATGGCGCACAGGGACACTTCTGTGCCGGTTGGGATTTGCAGGCCGGTGCCCGGATGGCGCAGCACATGCAGCAAGGCACGGATCCATTTGCTGCGCTGGATTTTTCGCCAGACGATGTGAACCCTGCAGGCCCCATGGGCCCCTCGCGCTTGCTGTTGTCCAAACCGGTGATTGCCGCCATCAGCGGTGCGGCGGTGGCGGGCGGCATGGAGCTGGCCTTGTGGTGCGACATGCGGGTGATGGAAGCAGATGCCTACTTCGGCGTTTTTTGCCGCCGCTTTGGTGTGCCGCTCATTGACGGTGGCACGGTGCGCTTGCCGCGCCTGATTGGCATGGGCCATGCCATGGATTTGATCCTGACCGGGCGCAAGGTGGGGGCCGCAGAAGCCTTGCAAATGGGGCTGTGCAACCGCGTGGTGCCCGCGGGTGATGCGCTGCCGGCAGCCCTTGCGTTGGCGCAGCAGCTGGCGGGCTTTCCACAACAAACCATGCTGGCCGACCGCGCCAGTGCCTATGCCCAGTGGAATCTGGATGTGCCGCACGCCCTGCACCAGGAGTGGCAGCGGGGCAAGGCCTGCATTGCGCAGGGCCTGGAGGGGGCGGCGCGCTTTGCCTCCGGGGCAGGGCGGCACGGAAAGTTTTAGTTTTTTGGGCCTCTAGCCCCGATGGAATATGCGCAAGACGCTATGAATTGTGTAGCAGTTGGTTGCCATGCGTGCGCATGTATGGGAGGGGCCGGCGGAGGGCAGAGCATCTATCACCGCTTTGGTTTCGGTTCGTGCCTCGAGTCAATACTCGATCTGTATCGGTTACGGACCGTTCGTTCTGTCAAAGCCTTGGGTGGAGGCGCCGGTCTTTTCCATGAATGAGGCACAGTTGAAGACGGTTTTCCCCAGTTTGCAAAAGGTAACTGCACCACGAATAGGGGCCCGCGGAGTCCGAAGCCAATGGAGCAACGGAAACGCGCTTTTTGCAGGGCATCTTTTTGAAACCGTTTTTTATGCAAAAAGTGGCGTCTTGAAGCGGATTGAACACATTTGGTCTGTCAAGGCAGCGCCTTGCCTGGCGCGTGCAGTTTTTGATGATGTGGTTTCGGAGTTGAACTCTGCGCTAGGACGGTCAAACACTTTCGACGCAGGCTTCGGTGAGAAGAGCGGTCAGCGGTCTGCGATTTGGTTTGCAGGTGGTACGGATCTCATTGCCTACCTTCAGGAAGCCGATATGCAATGCACGGTACGGCTGGTCAATAAGCCGCACATCACGAAAGATGCCTCCGAACTGTGATGAGGGCCTCATTCCACTCCACCGCGCATCAAGCCTTGGGTATCTCCCGTGGCTTGCCGTTTTCATCAATCGCCACATAGGTCACCGAAGCCTCGGTCACCTTGATGTACTGGCCCTGCGCGCTAAAGCGTTCGGCATACACCTCCACCTTCACGGTGATGGAGGTTCGCCCGATGCGGCTGACCTTGGAGAAAAAGCTCAGAATGTCTCCCACCCGCACCGGTTGCTTGAAGATGAATTCATTCACCGCCACGGTGGCCATGCGCCCTTGCGTGTAGCGCGCGGGCAGCACGGAGCCGGCCAGGTCGACCTGCGCCATCACCCAGCCGCCGAAGATGTCACCGTTGGCGTTGCAGTCCGCCGGCATGGGAATGACCTTGAGCACCAGCTCCTCGTCGGTGGGCAATTGAACGCGTGCGGGGCTTGCATTGGTAGACATGGGCACAATCCTCTCTTAATCTGTTGCTAACTCTAAGAATTGTCGCCCATGCGCCCCAACGGCCACCCAGCACCCGCTCCCGCCCCGGATTCCTCCGCCACTTCGCTGCCGCCCAAGTCAGACTGGGCCACCCTGCAACGCCTGTTTCCCTACCTGTGGATCTACAAGTGGCGGGTGATCGCCGCCCTGATCTTCATGGTGGGCGCCAAGATGACCAACGTGGGCGTACCGCTGCTGCTCAAAAATCTGGTCGACAGCATGAGCTACAAGCCGACCGACCCGATGGCCATTCTGGTGGTGCCGGTGGCGCTGCTCTTTGCCTACGGCGCACTGCGCCTCTCCACCACCTTGCTCACCGAACTGCGCGAGCTGGTGTTTGCCAAGGCCACGCAGGGCGCCGCCCGCAGCATAGCGCTGGAGACGTTTCAGCACCTGCACGCCCTGAGCCTGCGCTTTCACCTGGAGCGCCAGACCGGCGGCATGACGCGCGACATCGAGCGCGGCGTGCGCGGTATCGAGTCGCTGATTTCCTACTCACTTTTCAGCATCGTGCCCACGCTGCTGGAAGTGGCAATGGTGCTCAGCATTCTGGCAGTCAAGTTTGACGTGTGGTTTGCCTGGATCACGCTGGCTGCGCTGGCCCTGTACATCACCTTCACGGTGATCGTCACCGAATGGCGCACCAAGTACCGCCGCCAGGCCAACGAGTTTGACTCGGCCGCGCACTCCAAGGCGATCGATTCGCTGCTGAACTACGAAACCGTCAAATACTTCAACAACGAAGCCTTTGAAGCCAGCCGCTACGACGAGAGCCTCGAGCGCCTGCGCCGCGCACGCCTGAAAAGCCAGACCACCCTGTCCATGCTCAACGTGGGGCAGCAGATCATCATTGCGACCGGCTTGGTTGCCATGCTGTGGCGCGCTACCCAGGGCGTGGTGGATGGCCGCATGACGCTGGGGGACCTGGTGATGGTCAACGCCTTCATGATTCAGCTCTACATCCCGCTGAATTTTCTGGGCGTGATTTACCGTGAAATCAAACAAAGCCTGACGGATCTGGAGAAGATGTTCACACTGATGGAGCGCGAGCGCGAGATTGCGGACGTGCCCGGCGCACAGGCGCTGCAGCTGACCGGTTTATCACCAGTGATGTTTGATGATGTGAGCTTTGCGTACGACCCGTCGCGCCCCATCCTGCACCACATCAGTTTTGAGATTCCGTCGGGAAAAACGGTGGCGGTGGTGGGGCCATCCGGCTCGGGCAAGTCGACCCTGGCACGGCTGATGTTCCGCTTCTACGACGTGCAACAGGGGCGTATTTTGATTGCCGGTCAGGACATCAAACGGGTCACCCAGTCCAGCGTGCGCCAGGCGATTGGCATCGTGCCGCAAGACACGGTGCTGTTCAACGACACGGTGGAATACAACATTGCCTACGGCAAGCCCGGCGCCACCCGCGCCGAGGTGGAAGAGGCGGCTGCATCGGCCCACATTCACGGCTTCATCAGCTCCACACCCAAAGGCTACGGCACCATGGTGGGCGAGCGGGGTCTGAAGTTGTCTGGCGGCGAGAAGCAGCGCGTGGCCATTGCCCGCACCCTGCTGAAAAACCCGCCTATCCTGATTTTTGACGAAGCCACGTCCGCACTGGACTCTGCCAACGAGCGCGCCATTCAGGCCGAACTGCAAAGCGTGGCACGCAACAAGACCACGCTGGTGATTGCGCACCGCCTGTCGACCGTGGTGGATGCCCATGAGATCCTGGTGATGGAGGCCGGGCGCATCATCGAGCGCGGCAACCACACCGCGCTGCTGGCGATGCAGGGGCGCTATGCCGAGATGTGGGCGCTGCAGCAGCAGGCCAGCGACCGGGTTGAGGATGAAATAGCGGCCTGATAATTGCGTCATGGAAACCAAATGGCTTGAAGACTTTGTCTCTCTGGCTGAGACCCGCAGTTTCAGCCGCTCCGCGCAGTTGCGCCACGTCACGCAGCCCGCGTTCTCGCGGCGCATCCAATCGCTGGAAGCCTGGGCCGGCACCGATCTGGTGGACCGCAGCAGCTATCCCACGCGCCTGACTCCTGCAGGCGAGACGCTGTACGACCAGTCGCTGGAGGTGTTGCAGGCGCTGCAGAGCACGCGCGCGATGATGCGTGGCCACACCACCGCCGGGCAGGATGTGATCGAGTTTGCCGTGCCGCACACACTGGCGTTCACGTTTTTCCCAGCCTGGGTGTCATCCCTGCGCGAAACCTTCGGACCCATCAAGAGCCGGCTCATTGCCCTCAATGTGCACGACGCCGTGATGCGCATGGTGGAGGGCAGTTGCGACCTGTTGATCTCGTACTACCACCCCTCACAGCCGTTTCAGCTGGATGCCGACCGCTACGAAATGGTGAGCCTGGGTGAAGAAACGGTGGCGCCGTATGTCAAACCGGACACCAATGGCGCGCCTCTGTTCCAACTCCCCGGGCGGGCGGGTCATCCGCTGCCCTACCTCGGCTATGCACCGGGCGCCTATCTGGGGCAGATGGTGGAGCTGATCCTCAAGCAATCCAACACGGCGATTCACTTTGACCGGGTGTATGAAACCGATATGGCCGAAGGCCTCAAGGCCATGGCGCTCGAAGGTCACGGCATTGCGTTTTTGCCGCACAGCGCGGTGAAAAAAGAGCTGCGCGCCAAGCGGCTGGTCAGCGCCTTGCCGCCCGACACGATCGGGCTGCAGATCACCATGGACGTGCGCGTCTACCGTGAAAAACCGGTTTTGAAAGACCCGCAGCGGGGTGCTGCAGCACCGGCCAGAGGTGCAAACCAGGCGCCCAAAAGCAGCGCGCAAGCCCTGTGGGATTACTTGCTGACCCAGTCCAGCGCGTCAACCCGCAAGGAAAAATAACCGGTCTGCCGCTTTTGGGACAATAGGGGCATGAATGAATTGACCCTGACCCGACCCGACGACTGGCATTTGCATGTGCGCGATGGCGATGCCCTGCACACCGTAGTGCCCCACACCGCCGCCCAGTTTGGGCGTGCCATCATCATGCCCAACCTGCGTCCACCGGTAACGACCGCGGCGCAGGCGCTGCAATACAAAGCCCGTATTCAGGCCGCCGTGCCCGAAGGCGTGGCGTTTGAGCCGCTGATGACGCTGTACCTGACCGACAACCTGCCGCCCGACGAGATCCAGCGCGCCCGGGAGGCCGGTGTGGTGGCCGTCAAGCTCTACCCTGCGGGCGCCACCACCAACAGCGATGCCGGTGTGACCGATTTGCGCAAGACCTATCCAACGCTGGAGGCCTTGCAGCGCGAAGGGATGCCCCTGCTGGTGCATGGCGAGGTCACCTCGCCCGACATCGACCTGTTTGACCGCGAGGCGGTGTTCATCGACACGCAGCTGATCCCGCTGCGCCGGGATTTTCCTGAACTCAAAGTGGTGTTCGAGCACATCACCACCCGAGAAGCGGCTCAGTATGTGGCCGAGGCGGATCGTTTTACCGGCGCCACCATCACGGCACATCACCTGCTCTACAACCGCAACGCACTCTTTACGGGTGGCATTCGCCCCCACTACTACTGCCTGCCCGTGCTCAAGCGCGAAAAGCACCGCCTGTCACTGGTGGAAGCGGCCACCAGTGGTAACGCCCAATTCTTTCTGGGTACCGACAGTGCGCCGCACCCCGCGCACCTCAAGGAACATGCCAGCGGTTGTGCCGGTTGCTATACCGCCTACACCGCCATGGAGCTCTATGCACAGGCGTTTGACACCGCGGGGGCCTTGAACAAGCTGGAGGCCTTTGCCAGCTTCAATGGCGCAGCTTTCTACGGCCTGCCGCGTAACACCGGCACCATCACCCTGCGCCGCGAAGCGTGGAGCGTGCCCGAGAGTTTTGCGTTTGGCGAAGCCCAGCTCAAACCCCTGTGCGCGGGCGAGACCTTGCCGTGGCGCATGGTCTAGAGGCTGTTGACTGGTCCGTTGGCTGGCTGGCGCCCTGGCGCCAGGCGGGTCAGCCCATGGCCCGCCTGACCGATGGAAGGCTGGACTGCGCGCAAGCGCTGAACAGCGCCGTTCCGTCCGCGCCGGTTCAGTTTGTGCCCCAGTCCGCATTGCCCGCCGGGGAGGCCTATGAGGCTTTCATTCATCGCACCGGTCAGGTACCCACCCGCGATGGATTGCATGACTTTTTTAACGGCTTGTGCTGGCTGCACTTTCCCTTGACCAAGCGGCGCCTCAACCAGTTGCAGGCCGCGCAGATTGCGGAATCCGGTATCCAACCGGTGCGCGGCCCGGCACGCGACGGGCTGACGGTCTTTGACGAAAACGCCGCTTTTTTTCAGGGCCCGGATGCCTTGTGGGATGCCTTAGCTGCCAAAGACTGGCAAAGCCTGTTTGTGACCCTGCGCCCGCTGTGGGCACAGGCCCATCTGGTGCTTTTTGGCCATGCCTTGCTGGAAAAGCTGGTTTCACCGCGAAAACCCATCACAGCCCACGTGTACCGTGCGCAGACCGCTACCAATTCAATAGCAGATCTGGATGCCTGGATGGCCGCCGACCTGAGCGCGGAGAAGCTGGCGACCAAGCCGTTTGCGCATCTACCGGTGCTGGGTGTGCCCGGTTGGTGGCCCGCCAACGAAGATCCTTCGTTTTATGCGGATGCCAGTGTGTTCCGCGCGCCGCGCCAAAGCCCCAATCCGTTTGGGTGTTTTCAGGCCGAGCCAGCTTGAATTTCAACAAATCGACCTTACCATTGGCGCTGTCGGCCTCCGTGGATGGGGCTGCAACCCAAGGAAACCATGAAACGCATTCTTTTGTTTGTACTGACTAACGTACTGGTCGTGGCCGTGCTGGGCATTGTTGCCAGCCTGCTGGGCGTCAACCGTTACCTGACGCCCAATGGCCTGAATCTGGGGTCCTTGCTGGGCTTTGCCCTGATCATGGGCTTTGGTGGCGCCATCATCTCGCTGCTGATCAGTAAACCCATGGCCAAGTGGACCTCGGGTGTGCGGGTGATCAACCAGCCCCAGAACGCGGACGAAGCCTGGATCGTCGAGACGGTTCGAAAATTGTCCGAGAAGGCTGGCATCGGCATGCCCGAAGTCGGCATTTTTGAGGGCGATCCCAATGCCTTCGCCACCGGCGCTTTCAAGAACTCGGCCTTGGTGGCCGTGTCCACTGGCTTGCTGCAGGGCATGACCCGCGAAGAAATCGAGGCCGTCATTGGCCATGAAATTGCCCACGTTGCCAACGGAGATATGGTCACCATGACCCTGATTCAGGGCGTGATGAATACCTTTGTGGTGTTCCTGAGTCGTGTCATTGGCTACGCGGTGGACAGCTTCCTGCGCAAGGGCGATGACCGCAGCTCCGGTCCCGGCATTGGCTATTACATCAGCACCATCGTGCTGGATATTGTGTTGGGCTTCGCCGCAGCCATGGTGGTGGCCTGGTTCTCGCGTCACCGCGAATTCCGCGCCGATGCGGGTTCTGCCCAGTTGCTGGGCCGCAAGCAGCCCATGATCAACGCGCTGGCGCGTTTGGGCGGCATGGTGCCGGGTGAATTGCCCAAGAGCGTGGCTGCCATGGGCATTGCCGGGGGAATCGGGCAGTTGTTCTCGACCCACCCGCCCATTGAAGAGCGCATCGCTGCCTTGCAAAACCCGCAGGCTTGAGTTGCGGAGGCCGGTCAGGAGATATCTGGCGTCCCGGCCTCACTGCTGCGCAGGACGAGACCGGTGAGCAATTCGCTGGAGGTGTCCAGCCGCGCGGAAAGAATGCGCGCGATGTTGCGGAAAATGATGTGGGCACTGTCCGGATAGGCGTCCACCCGCTCCCGGTCGAAGCGCATGGTGACACTGTCGCGCAGGGCCCGCACCGTTGCGCTGCGCAAATGGTTGCCCACCAGTGCCATCTCGCCAAAACATTCGCCTGAACCCAGCCGCGCCAGGGTGACAACCTGGTCGCCACGGGTCTTTTCCACCGCCACTTCACCCGCGATCAGGATGTGAAACGAGCTGCCGATGTCGCCTTCGTTGAAGATGACCTCCCCGGCCTTGACGGGCATGTGCTCCGCCATCGCCAGGGTGCTCATCAGGCAGTCAGAGGTCATGCCGTGAAACACCTTGACCTTGCTGGCGATTTTCTGAACCACGGACGCATCCAGTTGCAGGCCGGCAGGCCGGGCAATCACTTCGGCACGCACGTTTTCGGCAAAAATCCGGACGACAGCAGGATCAATCTTCATGGCGGCGGATGGTACACCTCTGCTCCCACTGCGCAGCATCCGCAGTTGTGCTAAAACCAAAGACTAATTTACCCTGGCTACAGAGCACGATCACGATGGAACTTTCAACCTGGCTTACTTTTTTCGCCGCGAGCTGGGCTATCAGCCTGTCTCCGGGTGCGGGCGCAGTTGCTGCCATGAGCGCCGGGCTGAACCACGGCTTTCGCCGCGGCTACTTCACCACCTTCGGCCTGGTACTGGGTATCTGGACGCAGGTCATCGTGGTGGGCGTGGGTCTGGGGGCGCTGGTGGCGGCCTCCAGCACGGCATTTCTGGTGGTCAAGTGGGCCGGCGTGGCGTATCTGGTGTGGCTGGGAATCAGCCAGTGGCGCGCACCGGCCACTCCCATGGTGGCCCAGAGTGACGAGGGCCCCACCGTCACGCGCCGTTCCATGATTTTGCGGGCCTGGATGATCAATTCCGTCAACCCCAAGGGCACCGTGTTTTTGCTGGCCGTGGTACCGCAGTTCATGGTGCTGTCGCAGCCCTTGCTGCCGCAATACCTCATCATCGCCGCGACGCTGGGGTTCACCGATCTGGTGGTGATGGCGGGCTATACGGTGCTGGCCGCGCGGGTGCTTGGTGCCTTGAAGTCGCCCTACCATATTCGGGCCATGAACCGGGTTTTTGGCAGCCTGTTTGTCGTCGCGGGTTCGCTGCTGGCGTTGTTCAAGCGTTCGACCTGACGGCCTGTTCGGGTCAGGCCGATCAGGCGGCCTTCAACCCGTTTTCTGCGTCAGTAATTCGGCGATCACACGGCGAAGCCAGCGCGTTCCGGGGTCGTGATGATCAGGTCGGTGTGTTCCACCACCAGAGCGGCGCCGATAAAGTTGGGAATCTTGAGCGAAATTCTTCTCCGCAGACCCAGGCGTGCAATCTCCTGATCGATCAGAAGGGGCGCAGACCCGGAAGAGCTGATGACGGCGTGGTCTTCCGCCTGAAATTGCTCGAGCGTCAGTTCATCCTTGATTCGCGGGTGGTGCGCACTCACCATGCAGACGAATGTCTGGGTAAACAGCAGGTTTTGGTAGAAGCCGGCTTCGAGTTGTGGCATAAAGCCCAGGGCGAGGTCTGCCACACCGGTCTCCAGCATGCGCGCAATATCCGCCGACAGCGGAACGATTTCGATGTGGATGTGCGGTGCCGACACGCGCAATGTTTCCCACAGTTTGGGTAGCAGCACCAGTTGGCTGATGTCGGTCATGCAGATACGAAAAGTGCGCTGCGAAGAGGCCGGGTCAAAGTCATCGCGGTGGCCCAGCACCACGTCAAGCGCTTCCAGTACGCTGCGCACGGGTCGCACCAGTCCTTCACCAAAGGGGGTGGGCTCCATGCCGCTGGAGGTGCGCACAAACAGCTGGTCGCCAAAGTGGTGGCGCAGCTTGGACAGGGCCACGCTCACCGCAGGCTGCCCCAGGTCGAGAACTGCGGGTTTTGTAAATCGCGTCAAATACCGACAGCAGGCGGATATCAATCGTGTTCAGGGCGTCACCTCTATTCGAATTTCAAATATCCGATATTAAGTCCGTTGCATTTACAGTATTTCCCGCGGCTCCTACGATCCCATCCATCGCAGAAATGCCCCGGATGGAGACGGAAACGCCATGCAAGAACTCGGTCGCCTCGAAGATTTGCCAGAAGACTACCGTGCTGCCCTGACGGCACAAAATCTGGTCCCACTTTGGCCGAGCCTGCGCGCCGTATTGCCGCCCGGCAAGCCGCTCCCCCGGACCCGTCCGACTTGCTGGCCCTATCTGGATCTGCGTCCGCTGCTGCTCAAGGCCGGTGAACTCACCCCCATTGAAAAGGCTGAGCGCCGCGTGCTGGTGCTGGCCAATCCCGGCCACGGGCTGGAGAAGATGCAGGCCAGCTCCACCATCTATCTCGGCATGCAGCTACTGTTGCCCGGTGAGTGGGCTCCCGCCCACCGCCACACCCCGAATGCGGTGCGCATGATTGTGGAAGGAGAAGGTGCCTACACCACGGTGGACGGTGAAAAATGCATCATGCGCCGCGGTGACCTGATCTTGACGCCCACCGGCCTGTGGCACGAGCACGGGCACGATGGCGACAAGCCGGTAGTCTGGCTCGATGTGCTGGACCTGCCGATGGTCTATTACATGGAAGCTTCGTATGTCACCGAGGGCAAGGCGCAACCCATTACGGGTGAAGCGGCGGACCGGGCTTACCAGCGCGGTGGCGTGGTGCCAGCACCAGCATTCGTTCGGTCCGAACAGGCGTTCCCCATGCTGCGCTACCCGTGGGTGGACGTGCGCGCCGCACTGGAAGTGCTGGCCAAGACCCAGCCGGAAATCGAAGCCGTTCAGGTGGCTTATGTGAATCCGGAAACCGGTGCTGACGCACAAAAAATTCTGGGCTTCTCTGCCCTGATGCTGCGCCCCGGCGAAACGCTGGCGATGCCCGCTCGTTCCACCGCCATGGTCTTCCACCAGATTGAAGGCGGTGCAGACGTGAGCGTCGAGGGCCACCGTTTCAGCCTGGCCGAGGCTGACACCTGCTGCATTCCCGGCTACACGCCGGTCACGCTGGTGAACCGATCTGCAGAGCAGCCCGCTTTCATTTTTATCGCCGACGACGCGCCGCTTCAGAAAAAGCTGGGCGTCTACGAAGTTCGCAATCCCTAAATCGACAAGACCCCTATAGGAACACCCATGACACAAGCCGACTATCTGTGGACTCCCGCGCCAACGCCTTCCTTGCCCGTTCGTGGTACGGATGCCCGCTTTCCCATTCACCGCATTTTCTGTGTGGGTCGCAACTACCACGCCCACGCCGTTGAAATGGGCCGCCCGGTGGACAAAGCCACATCCAAGCCGTTTTACTTCACCAAGTCGCCATCGACCCTGGTGGAGTCTGGCGCTACCGTGCCTTACCCCGCAGGCACCAGCAACTACCATTTTGAGATGGAACTCGTGGTCGCCATCGGTGCCCCTGGCTTTCGGGTGAACGAGGCGGATGCCGCCAGCCTGATCTACGGCTATGCCGCAGGTCTGGACATGACGCGCCGCGACCTGCAATTGGTGGCCCGTGACCAGGGTCGCCCATGGGACCTGGGCAAAGACTTCGAGAAGTCTGCCGTTTGTGCCGAGATTGTGCCCATTGGTAATCTGGGTGTGCTGCAAAAAGGCGCCATCAACTTGCGGGTCAACGGCCAAAGCAAGCAGACCTCTGATCTGGGTCAACTCATTTGGAACATTCCAGAACTGCTGGCCGACCTCTCGCAGTATTACCACCTTCAGCCCGGCGACCTCATTTATACCGGCACGCCCGAGGGCGTTGGTGCGGTGCTTTCCGGCGACGTCATCACCGGCCATGTGGACGGCGTGGGAGAGGTAACACTCACCATTGGAGCCGCAGAATGACGCCAGAAGCACTTCCCGTGATCGTTGCCGGTGGTGGCATTGGTGGCCTGGCCGCTGCACTGGCCTTGGTGCGCCAGGGTTTCAATGTGACCGTGCTGGAGCAGGCCCCTGAAATCGGTGAAATTGGTGCGGGCATTCAACTGGGGCCCAACGCCTTTCACGCTTTCGACGCCTTGGGCGTGGGCGACAAGGCGCGTAGCCGCGCGGTCTACACCGACTACATGGTGATGCATGACGCGCTGGATGAATACCAGGTTGGCAAGATTCCCACGGGCGAAGCCTTCATCCAGCGCTTCGGCAACCCGTACGCTGTGATTCACCGTGCAGATGTGCACATGTCCTTGCTCGAAGGTGCGCAGGAAACCGGGCGTGTGGAGTTTCATACCTCCACCCGTGTTGAGCGCATCGAGCAAGACGCGTCCAGCGTCACCGTGCATTGCGCCAATGGCAAGACCTACCGTGGCCAGGCCTTGATTGGCGCCGATGGCGGCAAATCAGTGGTGCGTGCCCAGTTCGTCAATGACCCACCCCGTGTGACGGGACATGTGGTGTACCGCGCTGTTGTCGAGAAAAAGGATTTTCCCGAAGACCTGCGCTGGAACGCCGCCAGCATCTGGGTTGGCCCCAACTGCCACCTGGTGCACTACCCCTTGCGCGGCGGTGAGCAATACAACGTGGTCGTGACCTTTCATAGCCGCGACAAGGAAGAGTGGAGCGTGACCGACGGCAGCAAGGAAGAAGTGCTGAGCTACTTTCAGGGCATCTGCCCCAAGGCACGCCAGCTCATCGAATTGCCCAAGACCTGGAAACGCTGGGCCACCGCAGACCGTGAGCCGATTGACAACTGGGTTTATGGGCGCGTCACCATTCTGGGCGACGCCGCACACCCCACCACGCAATACCTGGCGCAGGGTGCCTGCATGGCGCTGGAAGACGCGGTCACGCTGGGCGAAGCGCTGCGCACGCATGACAACGACTGGACACAAGCGCTGGACTTGTACAAGCGCTCCCGAGTGGCCCGTACCGCACGCATCGTGTTGTCGGCCCGCGAGATGGGACGCATCTACCACGCCAAGGGCGTGGAGCGCCTGGTGCGCAACGACCTGTGGAAGGGCCGCAGTACCGAGCGTTTCTATGACGCGATGGAGTGGTTGTATGGCTGGAATGTGGGCAACTGCCTCGCCACCGCCTGAGTCACCTCCATGTTGCAACTTCATAATTTCTTTCGCAGTGGCACCTCCCACCGCCTGCGCATTGCACTCAACCTCAAAGGCCTGGACTACCAGTATGTTGTGGTTGATTTGCGCAAGGAAGAGCACTTGGGCGCTGCGTTCAAAGCGCTCAATCCGCAAGGGCTGGTGCCCGCGCTGGTGGATGGCGAACAGGTGCTGACGCAGTCGCCCGCCATCATCGAATGGCTGGAAGAGCGCTATCCCGCACCGGCACTCTTGCCGACCCATATCGACGATCGCGCTCGCGTGCGGGCCGTGGCCGCGCTGGTGGGGTGCGACATTCACCCCATCAACAACCGGCGCATTCTGGAATACCTGCGCAAGACCCTGGGTTGCGATGAAGCCGCGGTGCTGGCGTGGTGCGCGACCTGGATCAATGCCGGATTCGAAGCCCTGGAAGCCCTGCTGGCTGCCGATCAACAGCGCGGTGCGTTCTGCTTTGGCAACACGCCGACGCTGGCAGACGTTTACCTGGTGCCCCAGATCGAGAGCGCGCGCCGCTTCAATGTGGATATGACACCCTACCCGACCCTCGTTTCTATTGACCAGGCCTGCGCGGGCCTGGATGCCTTTCAGCGCGCTGCGCCATCACAGCAACCCGACGCTGCATAAATCGAAATTACAACAGGAGACAAGCATGAACACCCCAAAAATCACCTTCAAAATTTCATCCGTACTGGCGGCCCGCGCCTTCACCATGGCAGCTTACGCAGCCGAACCACTGAAAGTCGGGCTGGTGCTGCCCATGTCCGGCCCGTTTGCCGCCTATGGCAAACAGGTCGAGCACGGCGCTCGCCTGTACCTGGCGCAAAGTGGTGGCATGTTCTCGGGCCGCAAGGTGGAACTGATCATCAAGGACGACACAGGTGTCGCGCCCGAGATCAGCAAGCGTGCCGCGCAGGAACTGGTCGTCAAGGACAAGGTTGACATTTTGGCCGGCTTTGGTTTGACGCCGTCGGCCTTTGCTGCGGCACCCGTGGCAACGGAGGCCAAGACGCCCATGATTGTGATGAATGCCGCCGCCTCGGCGATCACGACCAAGTCGGAATACATCCTGCGCGTGTCGCACACTTTGCCGCAAATTACTGCGCCCATTGCCAGCTGGGCTGCCAAGAACAATATCAAAAAGGTGTACACCATGGTCGCAGACTTTGGCCCCGGACAGGATGCGCAGGCACAGTTCAAAAAGACCTTCACCGCCGCCGGTGGCGAGGTCGTGGGCGAAGTGCGCACGCCCGTGAAGAACCCCGACTTTGCTCCCTTCCTGCAGAAGATCAAGGATGCCAAGCCCGAAGCCGTATTCCTGTTTGTGCCACCCGGCGAGCAGACCATTGCCTTCATGAAGGGATTTGCAGAACGTGATCTGGCCAAGGCTGGTATTCGCATCATTGCCACCGGTGACCTGACCGAAGAAGACGTGCTCGATGGCGTGGGCGACAACGCGCTGGCGCGTACCTACATTGATGCCACCTGGAAACACATCGGCACGGAAGAGACCGAACTGCTGCCGCTGGCAGGCCAGCGACTGGCGCCGCAGGACTGGGCCGGCATTGATGCGGCCTTTGAAGCAAATAAGGACCCTTGGTCAGGCCCCGCCGGTGAATTCAGGGCCTTGTTTTCGCGTATTGTGAATATGGCGCCGGCGCCCTATGGCCTGGGGCCTGCCTGAATCGCACTGCGCGCCACCGCCTCTGCGACCTTGATGCCGTCGACCCCGGCAGACAGGATTCCGCCTGCATAACTGGCGCCTTCACCCGCCGGGTACAGGCCGGCCACGTTCACACTTTGCAAATCGTCACCGCGCGGAATTTTGAGCGGTGAGGAGGTGCGGGTTTCCACGCCGGTGAGCACGGCGTCGGCCATGTCAAAGCCCTTGATCTTGCGACCGAATGCAGGCAAGGCTTCGCGGATGGCTTCGATGGCGTAGGCGGGGAGGCTGGCCGCAAGATCCCCCAGTTTGACGCCCGGTTGGTAGGACGGCACGACCGAGCCCCAGGCGCTGGAGGGGCGCGCAGCGATGAAGTCGCCCACCAGTTGGCCCGGGGCCTCGTAGCTGCTGCCGCCCAGCACGTAGGCCCGGGACTCCAGCTGGCGTTGCAGGGCGATGCCCGCCAGTGGGTGGGTGCTGTCGGCGTTGCCGTGGGCGTGTGTGCCCAGAGCGACGGCTTCCCGTGCATAAAGGGGGCCGTCTACCGGACCAAAGGCCTGGACAAATGCGGCTTCGTCCATCGGAAAATCCTTCGGGTCAATACCCACCACGATGCCGGCATTGGCGTTGCGCTCGTTGCGCGAATACTGGCTCATGCCATTGGTCACTACGCGACCCGGCTCACTGGTCGCTGCCACCACGGTGCCACCGGGGCACATGCAAAAACTGTAAACCGAGCGGCCATTGCTGGCGTGGTGCACCAGCTTGTAGTCGGCGGCACCCAGCATGGGGTCGCCAGCGTGGCGGCCCCAGCGGGCACGGTCGATCACGCTTTGCGGGTGCTCTATGCGAAAGCCCACCGAAAAGGGCTTCGCCTGCATGGCCACACCCCGGCGGTGCAACATGGCGAAGGTGTCGCGTGCACTGTGGCCCAACGCGATCACCACGTGATCGGCAGCCAGCTCATAGGTTGTTCCGTTGAGCCTGTTTTCGACCTCTAGCCCCCGTACACACTGCGTACCGCGCTCTTCTTTTAATAGCAAGTCCGTGACCCTCTGTTCAAAGCGGATCTCGCCGCCGAGCGCAATGATTTGCTCGCGAATGCTCTCCACCACCTTCACCAGCTTGAAGGTGCCAATGTGGGGATGGGCCTCGTAGAGAATTTCCGGTGGCGCGCCAGCCTTCACAAACTCATTCATCACCTTGCGGCCCAGGTAACGCGGGTCCTTGATCTGGCTGTAGAGTTTTCCGTCCGAGAAGGTGCCCGCACCGCCTTCGCCAAACTGCACATTGCTTTCGGGTTTGAGCGTCTTTTTTCGCCACAGGCCCCAAGTGTCCTTGGTGCGCTGGCGCATGGTGGTGCCGCGCTCCAGCACGATGGGCCTGAAGCCCATTTGCGCCAGCACCAGCGCCGCAAAAATTCCGCAGGGGCCAAAGCCCACCACCACCGGGCGCAAGGCCAGGTTGGCGGGTGCGAGACCCACCGGGTGATAGTCCATGTCGGGCGTGGCGCTGATGTGTGGGCGGCCCGCATGGCGCTGTAGCAGCGCCGCTTCCTGGGTGGCGTCTGCCAGGGTCAGGTCAACGATGTACACCACCAGCAATTCGACCTTGCGCGCGTCGAAGCTGCGCTTGAAAACGTGCAGGCTGGCGATGTCGGCGTCCGCTACACCCAGCGCCTGTGCGGCGAGGGTCTTGAGGGCGGCTATAGGGTGCGGCACGGGGGCGCGGTCATCGTCGGTCTCCGAAGGCGCATCCGCGGCGCGGCGCGATGCAACGGGGACGGCAGACAGGGGAAGTTTGAGTTCGGTGATGCGGATCATGGAGGCTCGTGTTTATCAAGCAAGCCGCGATTTTAGATGCTCACGTGCATGTGAGCAGCCTCTTAATAGCGATACTTTTCTGACCATCAGCTTCGTCGTGATGTCCGGCATCAACCCCCAGGGCTGCCAGGTGTTTAGTTTCAAGCATCCGAGTGTCGAGGAGCTCGACCATGATTTCTTGTGGCGCACAACGCAGGCGCTACCGGAGCGCGGCCGAATCGGCATCTTTAACCGCTCCTATTACGAAGAGGTTTTGATCGTCAGGGTGCATCCCGAGATTCTTCGCGCACAGCGGTTGCCGCCAGAGTCGTGTGAGGAGACGACCATCTGGAACGAGCGCTACCGCTCCATCGTGGGCCTTGAGAATCACCTCCATCGCAGCGGCACACGGATCGTGAAATTTTTCCTCCATATGTCAGAGGAGGAGCAGCGCAAGCGCTTTCTTGCGCGTATCGATGCACCAGAAAAGAACTGGAAATACATGCAGGCCTACGAGGCGTGTCTGAGCGCAACCAGCACACAGGTTGCGCCCTGGTATGTCGTGCCCGCTGACGACAAGAAAAACGCACGGTTGATTATTTCCAGAATTGTTCTGGATACTTTCAATGCACTAAATATGCGCTATCCCGAAGCAGGCGCAGAACGCCAAAAAGAATTGTTGTCCATCCGCAAAGAATTGATGGGCGAGGGTCCTCGCTGCCACAAGGCATCCAAGTGAATTCGGTGGTTCGCTCAGGCTGGCAGAAAGCCTTCCGTTGACAGATACCGTTCACCCGTATCGTAGTTAAAGCCCAGCACCGTGGCACCTGCGGGCAGGTCTGGCAGCTTCTGTGCAATGGCAGCCAGGGTGGCGCCGCTGGAGATACCCACCAAAATACCTTCTTCACGCGCACTACGGCGGGCGTATTCACGCGCCGGTTCGGCGTCGACCTGGATCACGCCGTCCAGCAACGAGGTGTCCAGGTTTTTGGGGATGAAACCCGCACCAATGCCCTGAATGGGGTGGGGCGCGGGGGAGCCTCCCGAAATCACGGGTGAGCCGGAGGGCTCGACGGCATACACCTTGAGTTGGGGCCATTTGGCTTTGAGCACACGGGCGACACCCGTCAGGTGGCCGCCGGTGCCGACACCGGTGATCAGTGCGTCAATGCCATCGGGAAAGTCTGCCAGAATTTCCTGCGCAGTGGTGCGCACGTGCGCGTCGATATTGGCGGGATTTTCAAACTGCTGGGGAATCCACGAACCGGGTGTGGCTGCAGCCAATTCCTGGGCGCGTGCGATGGCACCCTTCATGCCTTTTTCGCGGGGCGTCAAGTCAAAGCTGGCGCCATAGGCCAGCATCAGGCGGCGGCGTTCAATGGACATGCTGTCGGGCATGACCAGAATCAATTTGTAGCCTTTGACGGCCGCCACCATGGCCAGGCCCACACCGGTGTTGCCCGAGGTCGGCTCGATGATGGTGGAGCCGGCTGTGAGGGCGCCGCTTTTTTCAGCGTCTTCCACCATGGCCAGCGCGATACGGTCTTTGATCGAGCCGCCCGGGTTGCCGCGTTCGGACTTGATCCACACCGTGTGCGTGTCGCCAAACAGGCGGTTGATGCGCACGTGCGGCGTGTTGCCAATGGTCTGCAGAATGTTGTCGGCTTTCATGAGAGGCTCCGTTGGTGGGTGGTTGAATTGAATGATAATCCTTCGGTGAAGCCCGCCAGACCACCGCTGGTGCAATTCTGGAAACAGAGCACTGGAGGAACGTCCGGACTGCATAGGGCAGCGTAGCAGCTAACCGCTGCCCACTGACAAGTCGCCTGCGCAAGCAGGAGGCCCTAAGGTGAGGATTAGAGCAACAGAGACGAGCCGATTCAGTTCGGGTGAAACGGGCAATCTCTACGCGCAGCAATACCAAGTAGGCACACGTTGACGGGGCCCCCGGAGTGTGCGGGTAGGTAGCACCGAGCCGCTGGGTGACCAGCGGCCCAGATTAATGGTGGTCACATGGAGGGAAACCTCCGTGCACAGAATCCGGCTTATCGGTGGGCTTCACACTTTTTTGCTGTATGGTTAGGCACTTGTTCCCTTCTCAGGAGGCACTATGCGACCCATACAGGAATTGTTGAAGCAGCGCACACAGGTCACACTCTGGACCTTGAGTCCACAGGACAGTGTGTTTGATGCGTTGCAGACACTCGCCAACCACGACGTGGGCGCGCTGATGGTGATGGAACAAGGCAGGCTGGTGGGCGTGTTTTCCGAACGCGACTACACCCGCAAGATCGCCCTGGCGGGCAAGTCATCCAAAGACACCCGGGTGCAGGACATCATGACCGCCAACGTATTGACCGTCAAAGCGAGCGCCAGCACCCAGGATTGCATGGCCCTGATGAGCCAGAAGAAAATCCGCCACTTGCCGGTTCTCGATGGCGACAAGGTGCTGGGCATGATTTCCATCCGCGACATCATGAACGACATCATTGCCGACCACGAGCTGACCATCAGTCAGCTCGAGCAGTACATCAGCAGCTAAAAACGCTCGGTGGGTGCCAGGTAGCGCCATTGCCCCACGGGCAGGTCGCTCAGGGTGATGCGGCCCAGCCGGATGCGCCGCATTTCCAGAATTTCCAGTTCCGCGCGCTGGCACAGGTAAGCAATCAGGCCGCGGTGCGCGCCCTTAATGGCAAAACGCAGTTTGCTGCGTTCGGGCGTCGCGCTGTTGATGCTGACCTTGGTGTGGGGCAGGTATTGGCCATCGACCTGCAACTCGCGGTTGAGCTCGTGCAGCGCCTTGTCCGACACTTCACCCTTCACATCCACAATCACCTCGTGCTCCAGGGAGCCCGCGTCTTCCGTGAGCTTGCGCACAATGCGCCAGTCCTGCGTGAACACGATCAGCCCGCTGGCGGCGGTTTCCAGCGGCACGGCGGCGGTGAGGTCCTTGAAATGGCGCTGCAGCATCCGGATGCCCGACGGGTCTTTTGCCACGCGTTTGGCCGCCACCAGCAGGGTGCGCGCATCGTCAAACGGTGCGCGGCGTGCGCTGCGGTTCAGTTTGGCCAGAGACTCTGCCGTGCCGTCCACCCAATCCGCCGGCTTGTGCAGCACCAGCGTGATGGAAGTGACATCGATCAGCGTGGCATTGGGGTCGATGGCGATCGTCTGGTTTTGCACCCGGAACTGGGGTTCTTCGATGACCTTGCCGTCCACGCGCACCCAGCCCCCTTCGATGTATTGCTCGGCCTCGCTGCGGGAGCAGGGCACCAGGGCCGCGACCCGCTTGGCCAGGCGCTCGCCGGGGTCCTGCTCTGGCACCACGGGAGCGGCTGGCGGCTTGGTACGAAGCGACGTGATGGGGCGCATCCGCGGTTTGGCCGCGGGTCGGGTGGCTGGCGTGCCCTCTTGTGGGCGTGTTGCCGGGCGCTTGGGCGCGGGGTTCGCGGGGAGTTTGAGGGTGATGGGCCCGGTGGGTTTGGTCATGGTGTCGTGGGCAATGTTTCGGGCGTGTTCAGGGTTTGCAGCCGCTCCAGATGCGCGAGCAGCGAGCGTTTGGCGACCGGCCACACGCGGGGGGCGACGTCGTCATAGGCCAGGGGCAGCCAGTCGTCCACCGTGCCCTGCGGATGGGCGGCCACGATGGCGGCAATCTTGGCTTCGCGCTTCAGTCGGTGGGCTTTCAGGTGGGTGATGGCGCCGGTGGCCGCCTGCAGCGAGCCGCCCATCACATGGCCATGGGCGGGCAGGATGAACTGCACATCGTGCTGGATACAGGCTGCGTGCAGCACATCCAGCGAGTCCAGGTAGTCGTTCATGTTGCCGTCGGGCGGGTCGATGACGGTGGTGCTGCCGTTGAGGATATGGTCACCCGAGAACAGCAGCCCGTCTTCGACCAGCACCAGGCACAGGTGGTTGGCCGCGTGGCCCGGGGTGTGGATGACCTGCAGCGTATGTTTGGAAGCAAAATGGGCGTCTGGCCCCCGTGGAACAAGCGTCTGCAGCTCCTGATTTGATAGCGATCGGTCGGGGGTGAATGCGCTGGCGGCACGGGCCGTAGGGGCCGAGGGCAGGCCCAGAATGGGCGGCGTGTGGCTGCACAGGGCTTGCAGGGGCGCCGCACCCGGCGAGTGGTCGGGATGCGAGTGGGTGCACACGATCATGCGCAGGTTGCCGCCACTGCCATCCGGGTGCATGGCTGCGCGCCACAGGCGTCCGATATGGTCTGCGTCGGCCGGTCCGGGGTCAATGGCGGTGAAGCCCGTATTGGCGTCGCCCACCAGATAGCTATTGGTACCCGGACCGGTCATGAAGCCGGGGTTGGGGGCGGTGAGCCGCATCACATTTTTCAATAGATGGACCGGGTGCGCGGTTTGCCAGTCCAGGGCGTGGTGAGGCTCGTGGCCACCGGGGCTGACCAATGCCAGTTCGCCGTAGGCCATGTCGTGCTGCAGCACATGGGTGGCAATGCCCGCCAGCAGGCCGGTACGCTGGGCCGGGCTGGCCGGTGCCGCTTGCGTGGCGTGGGCGGATGGCGGTGTCCCGGCATGCGGGTGGAGTCGTTGATTGGGTCGTACCATGCGGGCATTTTGCAGCAAAGCCCGCCTGTGCGGCCACTGCCTTGGGGGGATAATCCGCGGCATGCGAATCCACTTCACCAAAATGCAGGGCGCGGGTAACGATTTTGTCGTGCTCGACGAGACGCGGGGCCGTCTGGGGCTGACTGCCGCGCAGTATCGCTTTCTGGGTGACCGGCACTTCGGCGTGGGTGCGGACCAGATCCTGAGCGTGCGCGCCTCGCCTGCGGAGGGCATCGATTTTGAGTACGCCATTCACAATGCCGACGGCGGCGAGGTGGAACAGTGCGGCAACGGCGCGCGCTGCTTTGCCCGCTATGTGCGCGACCAGGGGCTCAGCGCCAAAGACGTGTTGCGTGTCAAAACCATGAAGGGTGTGATCGAGCCCCGCCTGACCCCGGATGGCCGCGTCACCGTGGACATGGGGCCCCCCGTGATGGACCCAGAGCAGGTTCCCTTTGACGCCAGCGGTTTGCAGTGGCAGCCGCAAGGCGCATGGGGAAATTGGCCTCTAGCCCCCGTGGATTATGTGCAGGCAGCTATTGTATTGATAGCGCCCGTGTCCATGGGAAACCCCCATGCCATCACCCTGGTGGACAACGTGGACACCGCGCCGGTGCGGACCCTGGGGCCCGCCGTGCAGGCCAGCCCGCGTTTTCCGCAGGGTGTTAATGTGGGCTTTATGCAGGTGGTGGATCGCCGCCACATCCGCCTGCGGGTGTTTGAGCGCGGCGTGGGTGAAACCCTGGCGTGTGGCTCCGGGGCCTGTGCGGCGGTGGTCGCGGGCATCCGGCTGGGCTTGCTGGACGCCTGCGTTGAAGTGCAGACCCACGGCGGCGTGCTGACCATTGCCTGGGCTGGCGATGACGCCCCGGTCATGATGACCGGCCCGGCCACGACCGTATTCCAGGGCGAGATTGATGTCCCGGACGATTTAGAAGACCCCTCAGCAGACCACGTACCCGATCACTTATGACCACTCCACTGAACCAACCCTTAAACAATCCCATCACCGAAGACGACATTGCCCATTACCTGAGCAATACGCCTGACTTTTTCCAGCGTCATGCCGAGTTGTTGGCCGCGGTGCAGTTCACCAGCCCGCACAGCCACCGGGCCGTCAGCCTGCAGGAGCGCCAGGCCGAAATGCTGCGCGAAAAGATCAAGGTGCTGGAGCAGCGCATCATGGAAATGATCCGCAATGGCAACGAAAACGTGATGCTGTCGGACAAGATTCTGCGCTGGGCGCGCACCCTGTTCTTGACCACCGACGCGCAGACCCTGCCAGGGCTGATCGAGCAGGAAATCAAGGAGCAGTTCTCGGTGCCGCAGGTCGGTATGCGTATCTGGGGTGTGGCCCCCGAGCACGCAGCCATGGGCTTTGCCCAGGGCGCGAGTGACGATGCCAAGATGTTTGCCTCGTCGCTGATGGAGCCGTTTTGTGGTCTGAATACCGGTTTTGAAGCGGTAGGCTGGCTGGGGGACCCGGGCCATGTGGCTTCGCTGGCGCTGATTCCTCTGCGCAGCGGTCCGGCCGGTAGCACCGCGCCGGCTTTTGGCATGCTGGTGCTGGCGTCGCCCGATGCGCACCGTTTCAACAGTGGCCTGGGGACCGAGTTTCTTGCGCGCATTGGCGAACTGGCCAGCGCGGCGCTGTCGCGCCTGAGGTAAGGCCGTGGCGTCAGATACCGAACTGGTCGAGCGGTATCTGGAATACGTTCGCGTTGAAAAACGTCTGGCGGCGCGCACGGTAGAGCTATACGCGCTGGATTTGCACAAACTCTGCGCCTTCGCCAGCCAGATTCCGGTCGCGTTGACTGCGGTTCAGAACACGCACATTCGCCGTTGGGTGGCGCATATGCACAGCGGTGGTCGCAGCGGGCGCGGCATTGCCCTGATCATGTCGGGCTGGCGCGGTTTTTATGCCTGGCTGGGGCGCCAGGCGTTGGTGGCCAGCAATCCGGTGCAGGACGTGCGCGCACCCAAGGCCCCCAAGCCCTTGCCCAAGGCGCTGGGCGTGGACGGCGCGGTGCAGTTCGCCAATTTTCAAAGTGCCGATGACGTCTGGCTGGAAGCGCGGGACGCGGCCATCGTGGAGTTGCTGTACGGCAGTGGCTTGCGTGTGGGCGAGCTCGTGGGGCTGGACGCGGTGGCGAGTTCTTCAGCGCGGGGTTGGGTCGATCTGCAGGCGGCCCAGGCGCACGTGCTGGGCAAGGGTTCCAAACGCCGGGTCGTGCCGGTGGGTAGCGTGGCTTTGCAGGCGCTGGAACGCTGGCTGGCACTGCGCGGACCGGACGCGGCACGCGGAGATGCCGCGGGCCTCTTCACCGGCCGCAACGGCACGCGCCTGACGCCCCAGTCGGTGTGGCAGCGGCTCAAGCGGCGCAGTCTGCAGGCGGGGCTCAGCACCCCGGTGCATCCGCACATGCTGCGCCACTCCTTTGCCAGCCACGTGCTGCAGTCCAGTGGCGATTTGCGTGCCGTGCAGGAGTTGCTGGGCCACGCCAACATCACCACCACGCAGGTCTATACCCGGCTGGACTTTCAGCATCTGGCCAAAGCTTACGACGCCGCCCATCCGCGGGCGCACCTCAAGCGGAGCAAGGGCGATTAAGCGCAGAGCGGTCTCATTTCTTGGATCGCTCAAACACCAGGCAGGTCGTGGTGGCGTGGGCGTACAGCGTGCCATCGGGGCCGATCAGGCGGGCTTCCGCCGTGGCCAGTTGCCGGCCGCAGTGGATCACTTTGCCTTCGGCCCGGACGCGGGTGACTTTGGGTGTCAGTGCCTTGACCAGATTCACGCCCAGTTCGGCCGTGGTGTAGCCCCGCCCCGGGGGCATCATGGTGTGCACGGCGCAACCCAGAGCGGAGTCCAGCAGCGTGGCATACCAGCCTCCGTGGATGGTGCCCATGGGGTTGAGGTGGTGGGCGCCGGGGGTGCCCTGAAACACGGCGCGGCCCACACCCACTTCCACAATGGTGAAGTCCAGTGTTTTGGCGATGGCGGCGTAGGGAATATCCCCGTTCAGCATGGCCTGCATCATTTCCAGCCCGGTCATGTGGGCGATCTGCTCCGGGTGGGCTACGCCGGGTCCGGGTCCCGCTTCCAGTGCGGATAGAACGACTTGCTCTTGCACGAGCCAGGCTTCGAGGTGGTTGACAGCGCTCATGACGACTCCTTTGTTAACAAGGTTGATTAAACTTGCATATGCAATGATTGTAGCTACAATTGTCGTATGAGCACTGTCACCTTCGTTCCAGAACCCGCGCCAGCGCCCGCTTTTGCCAAACCCCGGGGCTGCACCAATCTCCAGTTGCGCCAGCTGATGCGCCGGGTGGCACAGTTGTATGACGCCGAGATGTCCCCCATCGGTCTCAAAACCACGCAATATTCCCTGCTGTCCTATGTGGTGAAGCTGGGCCCCATTCGCCCAAGCGACCTCGCAGAGGCCATGAAAATGGAGCCATCCACCCTGACGCGCAACCTCAAGCCGCTGATCACCGCCGGCTGGGTGGAAGTCGTTGCGGGCGCCGATGGCCGCAGCCGCAGCGTGACCGCCACCCCTGCCGGACGCGACAAGCGCACCGAGGCGCAGCGCCACTGGAAGGTGGCACAGGACACCCTGAACAAGACCCTGGGCCTGGAGCGTGTGGCGGCCTTGCACACGCTGATCCAGGAATCCATGGAACTGCTCGTCCCTGCCGAAACGGGAGATCTGGATGACTGATGCAGTGCGGCGCCCTTCCAACAAACCCATGGCCGTCTGGCTGGTGCTACTGGCCGCCGCTGGCACTTTTGCGCTCACCATGGGCACGCGCCAGACCATGGGGCTGTTTCTCAGCTCCCTCAATACGTCCACCGGTCTGGGGGTTGGCAGCATCAGCCTCGCGTTTGCCTTTGGTCAACTGTGGTGGGGCCTCACCCAGCCCTTTGCGGGGGCCATGGCGGACCGCATGGGAGCGGGCTTCGTGCTGTTTGCGGGGGCGGTGCTGGTGGCCATTGGCACCTACATCACGCCTTTGATGACCAGCACGGCAGGACTGATTTTTGCCATTGGTGTGCTGTCGGCGGGCGGCGCCGGCATGGCGGGGCCTGCCGTGCTGATGGCGGCCACCACGCGCCTGATTCCGCCCGAGCGGCGGGGGCTGGCGACCGGCATCGTCAACGCCGGCGGGTCGTTTGGGCAGTTTGTGATGGCGCCGGTTGCGGGCGCGCTCATCCTGGGGCTGGGTTGGGTCAGCGCCATGCAGATCATGGGTCTGCTGGTCTTGTTGTGCCTGCCCGCCGCTTTTATTCTCAAGGGCAGCCCCAGCCAGACGGCTGCACCGGGTCACCAGCCCACCAGCACACGCCAGGCCATTCGCGCGGCGCTGCACAACCCCAGCTACCGCTTGCTGGGCGCGGGGTTTTTTGTGTGCGGTTTCCACGTGGCGTTTCTGGCCACACACCTGCCGGGTTTCATTGCCTCGTGCGGTCTGCCGGTGCAGTTTGGTGCCTGGTCGCTGGCTATCCTGGGGCTGTTTAACATTGTGGGGAGTGTCAGCATGGGCTGGGCTGTGGGTCGCTGGCGCATGAAATCCCTGTTGTCGCTGGTCTATGCCGCACGGGCGCTGGCGGTGCTGGTGTTCTTGCTGGTACCCAAGACCGGGCCTGCCGTTCTGGTGTTTGCGGCCTTCATGGGCCTGACCTTTCTGTCCACCGTGCCGCCCACGGCCGGGCTGGTGGTGAAGTTCTTTGGCGTGAGCCACATGGCGACGCTGTTTGGTATCGTGATGCTGACGCACCAATTGGGCGGCTTTTTGGGGGCCTGGCTGGGTGGCCGGGTATTTGAGGCCACGGGCAGCTACGACTGGATGTGGTACCTCGACATCGCTCTGGCGGTGGGCGCGGCGCTGGTGCATGTGCCTATCCGCGAGGAAAAGCTGCCGCAGCGCCTGTCCGCCGCCTGAGCCGCAGGGGCCCGAATGCACTCCGGCAGGGGTGACAATACGCCCCATGAAAACCATTCGACTTCGCGACGGCAAAGAGCGCTCCCTGTTGCGCCGCCACCCCTGGATTTTTGAATCCGCCATCCAAAGCGGCGGTGCCGACAGCGGCGAGACGGTGCGCGTGGAGTCCCACTCTGGCGCCTTTCTGGCCTGGGCTGCGTTCAGCCCGACCTCCAAAATTCGCGCACGGGTCTGGAGTTTTGATGAGGTGCAGCGCATTGACGCTCCTTTTTTTATAGCTGCTTGCGCAGCATCCATAAGGGCCAGGGCCCGATTTGACGTGCAAAGCGACGGCATGCGCCTGATCCACGGTGAGTCCGATGGCCTGCCAGGCCTGATCGTGGACCGCTATGGCGACACGCTGGTGGCGCAGTTCACTTCGGCCGGGGTGGAGCGCTGGAAGGAGGTGATCGCCGACGCCTTGCTGACGGCCACCGGGCTGACCCGGCTTTATGAGCGTTCCGACGCCAGCAGCCGCAGCCTGGAAGGCCTGCCCGAGGTGACGGGCTGGTTGCGCGGCGGAGATGCCGATGCACCGACCGATCTGGTTCTGCAGGAACACCAGTGGCAGTTGGGCCTGAGTATTGCCGAGGGGCACAAAACCGGTTTCTATCTGGACCAGCGCGACAGCCGCAAGAAGTTTGCGGACTATGCCCAGCGGCTGAACTTCCAGCGGGTGCTCAATTGCTTTTGCTACACGGGTGGCTTCACCGTTGCCGCCCTGGCTGGCATGCGGGCAGGCGGTTTCACCGGCGGGCACGTCACCTCCATCGACTCGTCCGGCCCCGCCATTGAAAAGGCGGCTGCCAACGTCGCGTTGAACGGCTTTAGTGCGTCGCAAACCACGTTCATGGATGCCGATGTCAATGCCTCGTTGCGGCAGTTTCTGACCGAGGGCCGCACCTTTGACGCCATCGTGCTGGACCCGCCGAAGTTCGCGCCCACCGTGGCGCACGCCGAGCGGGCCGCACGGGCCTACAAGGACATCAACCGCCTGGCGCTCAAATTGCTGGAGCCCGGCGGCGTGCTGTTCACCTATTCGTGCTCGGGCGGTATCAGCGCCGACCTGTTTCACAAGATCGTGGCCGGAGCCGGGTTGGACGCGGGCGTGGACGGCTACATCACGGACCGCATGGGCGGAGCCCCCGATCATCCGATGACGATTGCCTTTCCCGAGGGGGAATACCTCAAGGGGCTGGTGGTCATGCGCCGCTAGGGCGAAAAAGCACGTCAGCCCCAATGCCTTGATACCCCGCTACACTCCCCACCTGCTGAATTCCGGATTCCCATATGAGCCTTATTCCTGCCACCATCCTGACCGGCTTCCTCGGTTCCGGTAAAACCACGCTTTTGAAGCGCGTGCTTGCCGAAGCGCACGGCCAGAAGATTGCCATCATCGAAAACGAATTCGGTGAAGAGAACATCGACAGCGACATTCTGGTCAGCGATACCAACGAGCAAATCATCCAGATGAGCAATGGCTGCATCTGCTGCACCATTCGCGAAGACTTGCGCGAAACCCTGCAAATGCTGGCCGCCAAGAAGCGCAAGGGTTTGCTGGACTTTGACCGGGTGGTGATCGAAACCACCGGTTTGGCCGACCCTGGCCCAGTGGCGCAGACCTTCTTTATGGACGATGAAATCGCCGAGAGTTTTCTGCTGGACTCCATCCTGACGCTGGTGGATGCCAAGCACGCCGCCCAGCAACTCAATGACCGCCAGGAAGCGCGCCGCCAGGTGGGCTTCGCGGACCAGATTTTTATCAGCAAGTCGGAATTGGTGTCTGCCGAAGAGCTGGATGCCCTTCAGCACCGCCTGAAGCACATGAATCCGCGGGCGCCGCAAAAAACCGTGCATTTTGGGGACGTGACGCTGTCCGAGGTGTTTGACCTGCGCGGCTTCAATCTCAATGCCAAGCTCGACATTGACCCGGACTTTCTGAAGGAAGACGAGCACGCCGGGCATGACCATGCCAGCCATGAGGGCCACGAAGGTCATAACCATGCGCCCGGCGAGCATTGCGACCATCCGTCGCATGCAGCACATGACCATGGCGGTGGCCACCACCATCACCATGACGACGACGTCAAAAGCTTTGTCTTCAAGTCAGACCGGCCGTTTGACGCCGCCAAGCTGGAAGACTTCCTGGGCGCCATTGTCAATATTTATGGTCCACGCATGCTGCGTTACAAGGGTGTGCTCTATATGAAGGGCACCGACCGCAAGGTCATCTTCCAGGGGGTGCACCAATTGATGGGCAGCGATCTGGGTCCACCATGGGCTGACGGTGAAACACGCGGCAGCAAGATGGTGTTTATCGGGATCGACTTGCCCAAGGACATCTTGCTGCAAGGCATGGAGCAATCCCTGGTCTGAACGCCTCCGGCCAGTCTTCGATGAATCGTCTTATCTTCAGGTTGAATGCCAAATGATTGTCTCGATTTTGCAACTGATGGGTTTTCCGTTGGGGAAGCCTGTACACTCGCGCGCCGGAGAAACCCCACCAGGCAAGGCTTCCAAAGCGCCTGATGGGAAAGCAGCCCCCACCGACCATGCGCAGGCCAAACCTGCCAGGAGAAAAGAAGTGAAAGCTATATCTGGGAAAGACACCAAGGCAAAAACCGCCAGCAGTAAAGTGCCGGCGGCAGTCAAGCCAACAACAAAACCGGTTGTCAAGCCCGCCAAGGCGAGCGAAACACCGGTGAAGATTCCTGTCAAGCCTGCGGGCAAGACGGTGGCAAAGGCGCCAGCAAAAGCGGTCAGCAAGACACCTGTGAAGGCCGTCGCGGTAAAATCGGCTAAACCGGTAGCTAAAGCAATCGCAAAGTCCGTCACCCAACCCGCGGTTAAACCAGCGGTCAAGGCAGCGGCAAAAGCCGTTGCCAAGCCGGTTGCCAAATCACAAACCCCTGTCAGTCCCGTCGCAAAGCCAGTCGTTAAGTCGCCAGCCAAATCGGCCTCCACTGCTGCGGCAGCGAAAGAAATCAAATCCATGTCAGTGACCCCCACCGTTGTTAAAGTTTCGGCCGCGCCTGCGCCAGCCGCTGTTCCTGCGAAAGCGGGCCGCCCATCTTCCCGACTGGCCCAATTGACGGTGCCATCCATGGCGCAAACTGTGGCGTCCACTGCAGCCAAGGCCAGCTATGGCGAAGCTGCTGCCTCTTCGCCGCTGATCGTTCCCGTGCTGCCTTCTTCTGTCAAAAAAGACCCCAAGCTTGCCAATAACTGGAAAACCAAGCCCTTGGATCAATTGACCGACGCGGACCTGATGGCCATGCCGGATTCGGAGTACATGAACGACGTGCAGATGGCGGCCTTTCGCTTGAAACTGTCAACATTGAAGCGTGACATTCTCAGCAATGCCGGCGAGACGACGGAGCATCTGCGCGAAGACAGTTCGGTCACACCGGATCCTGCAGACCGCGCAACCATCGAAGAAGAGCACGCCCTTGAACTGCGCACCCGTGACCGGGAGCGCAAGCTGCTGAAGAAGATTGAGCAATCGATCACCCGCATTGATGCGGGCGATTACGGCTATTGTGATGAGACCGGTGAGGCCATTGGCGTGGGCCGCCTGTTGGCGCGTCCTACCGCAACGCTCTCTCTGGAGGCGCAGCAGCGCCGTGAGCTCAAACAGAAGATGTTCGGGGATTGATGCACGGCTGACAACACCGCACGTTTGTTAAGCTGCACCTATGGCCACGAAAGACGACCGCCCTACATTGCTTTCCAAAATGGCGATGTTTGTTCGCAATCCGACCAAAGACTGGGCGGAGCTGGATCGTCCCCAGCCTGAGCAGGAAAGCGGTTACGACAAGCAGGCGCTCAAGGCCATGATCGAGCGCAAACGGCAAAATGATTTCGTGCGTCGGCGTGAATTTGACCAGTTGCGCAAATTGCGCAGTCGGGACGCATCCTCCATCGCCGGACAGGCAAGGCCATCCTTGTTTCAGTCAAGCGTTGCAACAGATGCCGACGGTCGTGCGGTCACCTTGAAAAAGATTGACGAGATCGAAGCCCAGATGTCCAAGCAGTGGTGGAAGGGCAAGCAAGAGGCTGTCAACACCCAGAATCAGGTATTCCCGGCTTCCAGGCAGCCTGGCACCGATTCGCCGCAGACCCGTGCTTCGGAACTGCCGACCGTTTCTCCTGGTTCCACAGCCGACCCGTTTGTACCAACCCAGACATCAACCCTGAATCCGACTGGCGCCGAGCATGCCAGTGCGGCGAATAGAGCGGGGCAGAGGGAGTCCGGCATGGCGCCGATGTCAACCCATTTGCCACTCGCAGGCGCGCGTACCGCGAACGCGCCGGGCGGGGGAGGGGACACGGATGATTACGCTGATATTGGGTTCTCTGCATCCCGCCTGATTGCGATGGAAGTGGATGAACTGGCGACAGATCCCGAGTTGGAGGAGGCTGCCATCCGCTTTGCGAATGGGGATGATGCGGGAGCCGAAAAGGGACTGCTGGAGTCGCTAAGGGGAGAGGTAATCCTCCCCGAGGTCGCGCTGTCATGGGCGGCCGCCTTGCTGGACTTGTACCGGGCCACGAACAAACGTGTCGAGTTTGACCGCGCGGTGGCCGAGTTTGCGCCGTATTTTGACAACATGACGCCCGTGTGGGCGGCGATAGGGGATGGCGCTGCTCCGGTCCTCGCGAAACCCGGCACTCCCGCTGCTGAGGGCGGTCGTGACGCTGAAGATGATCTGGCCAACGGTGCTATCTGGGCCAGTGGGACTGAGCTGACTGAGCAGGGCATGGAAAGCCTGCGCGAGGCCATGTCTTCCAACCCCATGCCATGGCATCTGGGCTGGTCTCGGTTGACGCATATTTCAGAAGATGCCATGCCCTTGCTGGCCGGTCTGTTCAGCAGCTTGTGTAGCGAGCCAGTTAATCTGCGCTTTAGTGGTTCAGGCCGGTTGGGACAAGTGTTGCGCGACATGATGCCCTCAAGTGACCGCAGCGTGTCCCCTGACTGGTGGACGGTGCGTCTGGATGTTTTGCGCACGATGAAGTTGCAGGATGAGTTTGAGCTGGCAGCGTTGGACTACTGTGTTACCTATGAGGTTTCTCCACCTGCCTGGCAGGAAGCTCTCTGCCAATACGACGATGTCGAGGCCGGTGGTGTCGCGATATCAAACCCGGCGCCGACGGCGCCCATGGTTCTGGACAGCGCGGGCCAAGTGCTTGAGTTGAAGGGCCATGTGCTTGGCGATGCCACCAAGGCACTGGAAGCACTGGAGTTTGCGTGCCGAAACGGAGAACGTGTCGTGGTGTCCTGCTGCGGCTTGGTCCGCGTCGATTTTTCTGCCGCGGGCAGCATTCTCAACTGGGTTGCCCTTCGCCAGTCAGAGGGGTGTCAAATTCAGTTTCGGGACGTGCACCGTCTGGTTGCCGCATTTTTCAATGTTATTGGAATCAATGAACATGCCCGGGTTGTGCCACGCCCTATTTAGTCCTGCACGGCCCTGACGAAGATTGCGCAGCGGCTCTTGATTACCGGGGCCATCGCCCGTACCTAATATTCCATGGAACAATTTCACGGCACCACCATCATCAGCGTGCGTCGCAAAACACCCGAAGGCTACTCTGTGGCAATCGGCGGCGATGGACAGGTAACTTTAGGCAATATCGTGGTCAAGGGCACTGCGCGCAAGGTGCGAAAGCTCTACCATGGCAAGGTTCTGGCTGGTTTTGCCGGCGCCACCGCCGATGCGTTCACGCTGTTTGAGCGGTTTGAAGCCAAGCTGGAAAAGCACCAGGGGCATCTGGTGCGTGCCGCCATCGAACTGACCAAGGATTGGCGAACCGATCGGGTATTGCGCCGACTGGAGGCCATGCTCGCCGTCGCCGACAGTGAGACTTCGCTCATTATTACGGGCAATGGGGATGTACTGGAGCCGGAAAACGGCATCGTCACCATCGGCTCGGGTGGGGCATATGCCCAGGCGGCGGCCATGGCCTTGCTCACCCACACGGAGTTGTCGGCGACGGACATTGTTAAGCAGTCTCTGGAAATCGCGGGTGAGCTCTGCATCTATACCAATATGCACCACACGATTGAAACCTTATGACGCCACTGGAAATCGTCGCTGAACTCGACAAACACATTGTTGGACAAAGCCAGGCCAAACGCGCGGTGGCGATTGCGCTGCGTAACCGGTGGCGCCGCCAGCAGGTCGAGGGTGACCTGCGTGCCGAGATCACGCCGAAAAATATCTTGATGATCGGGCCGACCGGTGTCGGGAAAACCGAGATCGCGCGCCGGCTTGCTCGACTGGCGGATGCGCCCTTCATCAAGGTGGAAGCCACCAAGTTCACCGAGGTGGGTTATGTCGGCAAGGATGTCGACTCCATCATCCGGGACTTGGCGGACATTGCAGTCAAGCAGACACGTGAAGCAGAAAAACGCAAGGTACGTGCCCGCGCCGAAGAGGCGGCGGAAGACCGCATTCTCGACATTCTGATTCCGCCACCGCGCGCCGAGTTTGGCATGGCAAACACCGAAGACGCACCGCAAAGCACCGCGCGCCAAACGTTCCGCAAGAAACTGCGCGAGGGTCAGTTGGCAGACCGTGAAATTGAGTTGGACGTCCTGGTGCCTGCGCACCAGATGGAAGTGATGGGTCCACCCGGTATGGAGGAAATGACGGAACAGTTGCGAGGCATGTTTGGGCAAATGGGCCAAAGCAAGAAGCAGACTCGCAAGCTCAAAATCAGCGAGGCACAAAGACTCCTGGCAGACGAGGAGGCGGCCAAGCTGGTGAATGAAGACGATATCAAGACGCAGGCGTTGCACATGCTGGAGCAGAACGGCATTGTGTTTATCGATGAGATCGATAAAGTGACATCGCGCAGTGAAGGCAGTGGTGCGGAGGTTTCTCGCCAGGGCGTGCAGCGTGACCTGTTGCCCTTAGTCGAGGGAACCACAGTGTCAACCAAATACGGCATGGTGAAAACCGACCACATTCTGTTTGTGGCATCCGGCGCGTTTCACCTGAGCAAGCCAAGCGACCTGATCCCTGAGTTGCAGGGCCGTTTCCCGATTCGGGTCGAGTTGCAATCCTTGTCGGTGAAAGATTTTGAGGCCATCCTGACGCAAACCCACGCGTCGCTGATGAAGCAGTATCAGGCGCTACTGGCCACGGAAAATGTGGGACTTGAATTCACGCGGGACGGCATCACACGTCTTGCACAGATTGCCTTTGACGTGAATGAGCGCACGGAAAACATCGGCGCGCGCCGACTGGCGACTGTCATGGAGCGTCTGTTGGATGACGTCAGTTTTGATGCGGTCTCGTTATCTGGCACGACGGTTCGCGTAGATGGTGCCTATGTAGACATCCGTTTGGGCGAGCTCAGCCAAAACGAAGACCTCTCGCGTTACATTTTGTAACTGCACTTTGGCGTCCATGGGCCGCCGGGTTCAAGCGTTACTTTCATAACGTGCGCTAAGTGCTTAATTTAGAACGTTTTTTGACTGCAGATCAGTTGCAAAAGCGCTTCTAAGTCCTTGATTTCATTGGAATAAATTCTCGTAACCCCCCTTGCAATAGGTGCTTTTGCTGATACAGTGCAAAAAAGTGCAATTTAGTGGTGAAAAGTGTTGTTAAGTCGACCTTTTTGCTGCAGTGAGAAAAAAGGGTGTGCTGCTGTGTTTCAAGGGGCTTCGTCTCTCAGTCTGGATGCAAAGGGAAGGCTTAGTGTGCCTACCCGGCATCGTGACGTCTTGAGCGCCACCGCATCAGGCCATCTCACCATTACCAAGCACCCCCATGGCTGTCTCATGGTGTTTCCGCGCCCCGAATGGGAGAAGTTCCGGGAGCGTATCGCCGCCTTGCCCATGTCGGCGCAATGGTGGAAGCGCATCTTTCTGGGAAACGCGATGGATGTGGAAATGGATTCGACCGGGCGCGTACTGGTTTCTCCGGAACTGCGCGAGGCCGCCGGCATTTCCAAAGACACCATGCTGTTGGGAATGGGCAATCACTTCGAGTTGTGGGACAAGGCCACATACGATGCCCAGGAAGCGAAAGCCATGCAGGGTGATATGCCCGATGTCTTCAAGGATTTTTCCTTCTAGGACGCGGCGGTGGACACTCCATGGACCCACTCCACCGTATTGTTGAACGAAGCAGTTGATGCGCTGTTCAATGATGCGCCGGATGCTGATCAACCGGCTGCGAATGGCACCTATGTAGATGCCACATTTGGCCGCGGCGGGCATTCCCGTCTCATTTTGTCGCGTTTGTCTCCTGTTGGCAGACTCATTGCCTTTGATCGGGATCCTGATGCGGTGGCTGCGGCCAATGCCATTGAGGACGAGCGGTTTTCCATTCGGCACGCGGCTTTTTCGCATCTGAACGAACTCCCCGGGAATAGTCTTGACGGGGTGTTGATGGATTTGGGCATCAGCTCCCCGCAGATTGATAACCCCGTTCGGGGATTCAGTTTTCGGTTCGACGGTCCTCTGGACATGCGGATGGATACCACCCGTGGGGAGAGTGTGGCCCAGTGGCTGGTAACAGCAGAAACAGATCAAATCGCGGAGGTGATACGTGAATATGGTGAAGAACGGTTTGCTGGCCCCATTGCAAAGGCGATTGTTGCTCGCCGACAGGAACGGGGCCCAATTTCAACCACCACTGAACTGGCCCAGCTCGTGGCTGACACGGTCAAAACCCGCGAGCAGGGCCAGAACCCTGCAACGCGCACATTTCAGGCTTTTCGGATTTTCATCAACGCCGAGCTTGAAGAGCTGCAACAAGCGCTAGAGGCCTCACTGGATGCCCTGAAGCCCGGTGGCCGGCTGGTCGTCATCAGCTTTCACTCGCTGGAAGACCGCATAGTCAAGCAGTTCATCGCGAAACATTCGCGCGACGAATACGATCGCCGTGCACCCTTTGCGGCCCCCAAGGTCATGAAACTCAAAGCGCTGGGCCGCGTCAAACCCAGCGAATCTGAAGTCAGCGGGAACAAGCGTTCCCGCAGTGCTGTCATGCGTATTGCGCAAAGGACAGCGGCATGATACGGCTCAACCTTGTCTTGCTGCTCGCGGTAATGGCCAGCGCGGTATATCTGGTCAGCGTGCAGTACGAGTCCCGCCGGGTATTTACCGAGCTGGACAAGGCGCGATCCGAGTCGCGTCGCCTGGAGGCGGAATACGAGCGACTGCAAGTGGAGAAGCGTGGCCAGGCCACGCCAGCGCGCGTCGAAAAGCTGGCCCGCGAAAAACTGCAGATGCGTCAGGCATCCCCTGCCATTACCAACTATGTGACCTACTCTGCGTCGGCTGGGGCTGATGTGACCAAGGGGCAAACCCCATGAGCCGCAGCATTCAGTACACCTCCAGTCCGCTGCTGGCCAGCCGCACGCCCGTGTGGCGCAGCAAGTTTGTGGTGGGTGCGATTGCCCTGGCATTTTTTGGGCTTGCTGCCCGCGCCGCCTACATCCAGGTGGTGGCCAATGATTTCTTTCAGCGCCAGGGCGAAGTGCGTTTTGCCCGGACTCTGGACTTGCCTGCCAACCGCGGCCGTATTCTGGATCGCAACGGGCTCATTCTTGCCTCCAGTGTGCCGGCACCCAGCATCTGGGCCATCCCCGAGGATGTAGATATGGACAAGGCACAAATGCAGCGCCTTGCCAAGCTACTGGAAATGCCAGCGGCCGATCTGGCCAAAAAGCTGGATGATGAAGACAAGACTTTTGTGTGGATCAAGCGACAGGTCGATGCCGACGTCGCCAAGAAAATCGCTGAACTCAATATCAAGGGCATCTATCAGCGCAAGGAATACAAACGCAAGTATCCGGAAGGGGAGGCTGCGGCCCACATCGTTGGCTTCACCAATGTGGAAGACAACGGCCAGGAGGGTGTTGAGTTGATGTTCAACAAGACATTGCTGGGTCGACCAGGGATGCGCCACGTCATCAAGGATCGCCTGGGCCGTGCCGTAGAAGACGTGGGCGAGGTGATTCCTCCGGTGGATGGACGGGACCTTCAGCTCAGCATCGACAGCAAGATTCAGTTCTTTGCCTACCAAAAGTTGCGTGATGCGGTCCTTGTGAACCGCGCACATGCCGGCAGTATCGTCGTGCTGGATGCCATTACCGGCGAAGTACTTGCCTTGGCGAATTACCCCAGCTATGTACCTGACAAGCGGCAAAACCTGACGGGGGAGCAGTTGCGCAACCGGGCTTTGACCGACACGTTCGAGCCAGGTTCGGTCATGAAGCCCTTTACCGTCGGCCTGGCGCTCAACAAAGGGCGCGTCAAGCCGTCCACGGTCATTGACACGGCACCCGGTTCGGTCACTATTGGCGGGGCGACCATTCACGATTCTCATGCGCACGGCGCGCTGACGGTGGAGCAGGTGATTCAGGTTTCCAGCAATGTGGGCACTGCCAAGATTGCCATGCAGATGCCCGCCAGCGACATGTGGGAGACATTCTCCCAAGCAGGTTTTGGACAGAAGCCGCAGATTGAATTCCCCGGTGTGGTCTCTGGGCGATTGCGTCCTGCCAAAACCTGGCGTCCCATCGAGCAGGCCACCATTTCCTATGGGTACGGCCTGTCCGCGTCCCTATTCCAGATGGCCCGGTCTTACACCGTTTTTTCTCACGATGGGCAGATCATTCCCGCCACGCTGCTTAAGAATTCGACCCCCGCGCAGGGGGTTTCCGTTTTTACCCCTGCAACTGCGGCTGAAGTCCGTCACATGCTGCAAATGGCGGCGGGGCCCGGCGGAACCGGGCCCAAAGCCCAGACCATTGGCTACTCGGTGGGGGGCAAGTCGGGTACTGCCTACAAGCAGATTGGCAAGGGCTACGGGTCCGACGGAAACCGGAAGTACCGCAGCTGGTTTGTTGGCATGGCCCCCATTGACAGTCCCAGAGTCATTGTTGCTGTGATGCTGGATGAGCCCAGTGCCGGCAAATATTTCGGCGGTGAAGTAGCGGCCCCCGTATTCAGTGAGACCGTGCAGCAAACCCTGCGTATGCTGGGTGTGCAGCCAGATATGGCGGTGCGTCCGCAAATCGTGGCGGCTGCGGTGGAAGAGAGCTTCTGATGCAGGAACTCCACACCCCACAGCTGGCAGTGCAATGGTTGCGTAGAAATGTCACAGGCACCTTGTTGTCCGACAGTCGCAACGTGAAACCCGGAGACGGTTTTATTGCCTGGCCTGGCGCCGCGGCGGACCCGCGTGGACATGTGGCGGATGCGCTGAGCCGCGGCGCATCGGCTTGTTTGGTTGAGCGAGAGGGGGCTGAAGAGTTTGGTTTTTCCGATGCGCGCATCGGCCATTACGCAGGACTCAAGATGGGTGCCGGGGCCATCGCCTCCGAGTTTTTCGGATCACCGTCTCATCAACTGGCATTGGTGGCAGTCACGGGTACCAACGGCAAGACCTCCACCGCCTGGTGGCTGGCGCAGGCCTTGTCCGCCTTGCCCGCATCGCTTGCACTTCCTTGCGGAGTCATTGGCACGCTCGGCGTCGGGCGGCCACCTGCAGCCGATGCTGCGGGTTCCGCAGCGCGCTCGGGGTCGGTAAGCCCGACGGGTTTCACCACCCCCGATCCCGTGCTGTTGCAGCAGACCTTGCGCCAGTTTGTGGATAGCGGGCTCAAGGCGTGCGCCATTGAGGCGTCATCCATCGGTATTGAAGAGCACCGGATGAACGCCACGCACATTCGCGTCGCCATATTCACGAATTTCACCCAGGACCACCTGGATTACCACGGCAGCATGGACGCCTATTGGCAGACCAAGCGCAAGTTGTTTGCCTGGCCGGGTCTGGCCAGCGCCGTCATTAATGTGGACGACCCACGCGGAGCCGAGTTGGCTTCTGAAATGGATTCGGCTGAGCTGGATGTCTGGACTGTATCGGCTCAAAAGGCCGCGCGCCTGCAGGCCCGCAACATCACGTATGCAGCGGATGGCCTGCAGTTTGAGGTCGTGGAGGGCCATGCTGCGCAGCTCTTGCGCACCCGGATGATTGGTTCCTACAACGTTTCCAATCTTTTGGGTGTTCTGGCAGCGATGCGGCACCTTGGGATCTCGCTGGAAGCGGCCGTTCAGGCGTGCGGCAGTCTGCATCCTGTGCCAGGTCGCATGGAATGCATGGGCGATGAAGGGCAACCAATAGTGGCGGTGGACTATGCCCACAGCCCCGATGCGCTGGCCCAGGCGCTCTCCGCGCTGCGGCCTTTGGCGACACAACGTGGCGGACGGCTGTGGTGCGTTTTTGGTTGCGGCGGTGATCGCGATGCCTCCAAGCGGCCTCTTATGGGGGCCATCGCCGCCCAAAATGCCGATCATGTCGTGGTAACCAGCGACAACCCTCGTAGCGAGAAACCCGAGGCCATCATTTCCCAGATTTTGCTGGGTTTGTCGAAGAGTCAATCGGTAGAGGTGCAGTCGGATCGGGCATTGGCCATCGCTGACGCCGTGTCGCGTGCGATGCCCGCGGATGTCATCCTCATCGCGGGCAAGGGCCACGAGGAGTCACAGGAAATTTCGGGTGTCAAGCACCCCTTTTCCGACCGTGCCCATGCGCAGCAGGCCTTGCGCATACGGCAACTGCCAGTTATGGGTGCGAAACCATGAGCGCCATGATGACGATCACCCAGGCCGTTCAATGGCTCTCGCACGCCCGGCTGCAGGGTGACGGGAATACGCCGGTCGTTCGTGTCCACACCGATACCCGCACCATCGAGTCGGGTGACTTGTTTGTGGCGCTCAAGGGTGAGCGCTTTGATGCAAACGACTTTCTGCAGGAAGCGCAGCAGCGTGGAGCAGCGGCCGTCCTCTGCCATCCTGGTGCCGGTCGCGGCTTGGCGGGGCTGCCATGCATTGAGGTGCCTGACACCAAGGTGGCACTGGGCGAGTTGGCGCGCGGCTGGCGTGCGCAGTTCACGTTACCGTTGATCGCGGTCACGGGCAGCAACGGAAAAACCACGGTCACTCAAATGCTGGCGTCCATTCTCGAGGCTTGTCAGCCCGACGGCCAGTCACTGGCGACCCGCGGGAATTTGAACAACGATATTGGGGTTCCGCTTACGCTGCTTCGCCTGCGCCCGCAACACCAGATTGCGGTGGTCGAGCTCGGCATGAACCATCCTGGAGAAATCGCGATGTTGGCGGCGATGGCGCAGCCGACGGTGGCCCTGGTGAACAACGCACAACGTGAACACATGGAGTTCATGCAAACCGTACAGGCCGTCGCGGAGGAAAACGGTGCCGTCATTGCATCGCTGGGACCACTCGGGGTGGCAGTTTTTCCCTCGGGTGATGCGTACACCGGGGTGTGGGCTGCGTTGGCTGGAATGCGGCCTGTTGTCAATTTTGCTCTCGCACCGTCGGCGTCTGCGCAGGACATGGCGTGTGTAGAAGCCCACTGGGATTCAGGTGCCTGGCAAGTGCATGCGCGCGCCAGCGGAGTTGACCTGCATTACCGTCTGGCGATTGCTGGAAGGCACAACGTCAAGAACTCTCTGGCCGCAGCGGCGTGCGCACTGGCCGCCGGTGTTCCCGCCGCGTCGGTAGAACGTGGCCTGGCGTCGTTTGTTCCGGTGAAAGGACGTTCCCGTGCCGTGGCATTACTGGTGCAGGGGCATCCCTGCACGCTGATCGATGACACCTACAACGCCAACCCCGACTCGGTGCGCGCCGCAATTGACGTGTTGGCTGAATTACCCGGTCCGCGTCTGCTGGTGCTGGGCGACATGGGTGAGGTTGGACATGAAGGCCCGATGTTCCATGCCGAGGCCGGTCGCTATGCGCAAGCCAGAGGGATCGAACACTTGCTGACTCTGGGCGAGATGGCCCAAGTCGCAGCCAATGCGTTTTCCGGTGCGCGACATTGCTCCTCATTGGAGGAGATGAATGAGGCGGTTGCAGCCTCACTGCCGCACGTGCGCAGTTTGCTGGTTAAAGGCTCCCGGTTCATGCGCATGGAGCGGGTTGTGGAATCCGTGGTGGCCCATAACCCTTCACCCAAGGAGCATCCGCATGCTGCCTGAGTCCCTTTTTGGAGAAATCGCATGTTGTTGAGTCTGGCCCAGTGGCTGCAGGCCTTGTCGCCCGAGTTCGGGTTTTTCCGGGTTTTTCAATACCTGACATTTCGTGCCGTGATGGCCGCCCTCACGGCATTGCTCATCGGGCTGGCAGCCGGCCCCTATGTCATCCGGCGGCTGCGTGAACTCAAGATTGGGCAGCCCATTCGGGGGTATGGCATGGAGTCGCACCTCAGCAAAAGTGGCACCCCAACGATGGGCGGTGTCCTGATCCTGCTGTCGATCGCCATCTCCACCCTGTTGTGGGTTGACTTGAGCAACCGCTTCGTCTGGATCGTTCTCTTGGTGACGCTTGGATTTGGCGCGATTGGCTGGGTGGATGACTGGCGCAAGGTGGTGCACAAGGATCCTGAGGGTATGCGTTCCCGTGAAAAGTACCTTTGGCAGTCGGTCATTGGTTTGCTGGCGGCGCTGTACCTGGTGTTCAGCATCTCCGAGAGCTCCAATATGCGCGTTCTGGAACTGTTCCTGAACTGGGTGCGTTCGGGGTTCGATGTGAATTTGCCACCCAAAGCCGGACTGCTGTTGCCCTTCATCAAAGAGGTGAGCTACCCGTTGGGTGTGCTGGGTTTTGTGGTTCTGACCTATCTGGTCATTGTCGGCTCCAGCAATGCGGTGAACCTGACCGACGGTCTCGACGGGTTGGCCATCATGCCGGTGGTCATGGTGGGTTCTGCGCTGGGTGTCTTTGCGTATGTGACCGGCAGCTCGGTGTATTCAAAATACCTGTTTTTCCCGCATATTCCAGGCTCCGGTGAGCTGATGATTTTTTGTGCTGCCATGGCGGGTGCCGGACTGGCATTTCTGTGGTTCAACACCCATCCCGCCCAGGTTTTCATGGGTGATGTGGGGGCGCTTGCGCTGGGCGCTGCGCTGGGGACCATCGCCGTCATCGTTCGCCAGGAAATCGTGCTGGCCATCATGGGCGGCATCTTTGTGGTTGAAGCGCTGTCGGTGATGCTGCAGGTGACGTACTTCAAATACACCAAGAAAAAATACGGTGCGGGTCGCCGCTTGCTGAAGATGGCGCCCTTGCACCATCATTTCGAGAAAGCTGGCTGGAAAGAAACGCAGGTGGTGGTGCGCTTCTGGATCATCACCATGCTGTTGTGCCTGGTTGGCTTGTCCACCCTGAAGCTGAGGTAATCGGTGAGCACGCTTCAAGGTCACAACGTCCTGATCCTGGGGCTGGGTGCGTCCGGTTTGTCCATGGCGCGCTGGTGTGCCCGGCAGGGTGCACAGGTTACGGTGGCAGATACCCGAATCGCGCCGCCGCAGCTTCAGCCGTTGCGCGAGAGCGTGCCCGGTGCGGTGTTTGTGCATACGCCATTTGACGCTGCATTGGTCGAAGGCTCCGAATTCCGTGCGGTATTCAAGAGTCCCGGCTTGTCTCCGCAGGAGACGCAGGGCGTAACGGCCGCCGCGCAGTCGCAGGGGCTGTGGATTGGCAGCGAGCTCAGCCTGTTTGCGCAGGCACTGGCCGAACTCAAAGCGTCTGCCCAGTACGAACCCAAAGTGCTGGCCATCACAGGCACCAACGGCAAGACCACCGTGACTTCGCTCACGCGGCATCTGATTGACTGGGCCGGGAAAACTGTTGCCATGGCCGGCAACATTGGCCCTGCGCTGCTCGATACGCTTACGCAGGCACTGGACGCCCAGAGCCTGCCCGAGGTGTGGGTTCTGGAGTTATCGAGCTTTCAACTCGACATTCCCGCGCAGTTTGAGCCCACGGCGGCTGCCGTCCTCAACATCACGCAGGACCATCTGGACTGGCACGGTGATATGCAGGCCTATACGCAGGCCAAATCCCGCATCTTTGGCGCGGAGGGTCTTATGGTTGTGAACCGGGATGATCCCCTGGTCATGGCGATGCTGCCAGCACCCGTCAAGGGCCGCGCAGTGCGCAACTCGATCACCTTTGGTACCGACATGCCGCAGCGCCCGGGCGACTTCGGGCTGGAAGATGTCAATGGCATGGTCTGGCTGGTTCGCGCACTGGAAGCCGATGAAACCCGCCGAAAGCGCAAAGACGCGGCAGAAGAATTGCATTTCCAGAGGCTGATGCCGCTGGAAGTTTTGCGTATCCGGGGACGGCACAACGCCAGCAACGCACTCGCAGCTTTGGCGCTGTGTGCCGCCGCCGGTTGTGCATTGGCGCCTATTCTGTTTGGACTGCGGGAATACCGGGGTGAGCCCCACCGGGTTGAGGCGATCGGCATTCTGAACGGCGTGGAGTTTTTTGACGACAGCAAGGGCACCAATGTTGGAGCGACCGTGGCGGCCTTGCAGGGCCTGGGCGCAGACCGCAAGATCGTGCTGATTCTGGGTGGCGAGGGCAAGGGGCAGGATTTTTCTCCATTGTGTGCGCCCGTTTCACGTTATGCGCGAGCGGTGGTGTTCATCGGTCGTGATGCACCCCTGATCCGTCAGGCCCTGTCTGATGCGGAAGTCCCCCTTGTTGACGCCGAATCCATGGAGGCCGCAGTGATGCAGGCCAACCAGCGCGCGCATGCCGGTGATGCGGTTCTGATGTCGCCTGCTTGCGCCAGTTTTGACATGTTTGACGACTATGAACACCGCGCGAAGGTGTTCTGCGCAGCGGTCCATGACTTGGCGCTGGCGGCGGGTGTGGACCTGGAGGGCATTGCGTGAGCCCCTGGCTTCAATCCATGTCGGGCTGGTTTTCAGCCAGGATGACTCCTGCCGCTGCGGCCTTGCCGGTGCGCTTGGGCGGGCGCGGCTCGTTTGCATCCAGCACGACTACCGCGCAAGTGCGCGGGTTTGACCAGCCACTGGTGTGGGTGGTGGTGGCGCTCTTGCTGTGGGGAACGGTGATGGTCTATTCGGCTTCCATTGCGATGCCCGACAACCCCCGTTTTTCCAACTACACGCATACGCATTTTCTGGTGCGCCATGTGGCGTCCATCGGAGTCGCGTTTGTCGCCGCACTGATTGCGTTTCAGATACCGGTGCAGACCTGGGAGAAGGTGGCACCCTGGTTGTTCATTGTTTCGCTGGTTTTGTTGATCGCCGTGCTGATCCCGTTCATCGGTAAAGGCGTCAATGGCGCACGGCGCTGGATTTCTTTAGGTATTCTCAACTTTCAACCGTCAGAGCTCGCCAAGTTCGCGGTGCTGCTGTATGCAGCGGACTACATGGTGCGCAAGATGGAGGTGAAAGAGCGGTTTTTCCGTGCCGTGGCACCGATGGGCATCGCGGTCGCGGTCGTTGGAACCTTGCTTCTGGCTGAACCCGACATGGGGTCATTCATGGTGATCTCGGTGATCGCCATGGGCATTTTGTTTCTGGGTGGTGTCAATGCCCGCATGTTCTTTCTGATTGCTACCGTGTTGGTGGCAGCCTTCGGGCTCATGATTGCATTCAACGACTATCGACGGGCACGGATTTTCGCGTACCTGGACCCCTGGAGCGAAAAGAACGCGCTGGCCAAGGGCTACCAGCTCACCCACTCCCTGATCGCGATCGGTCGGGGAGAAGTCTTTGGCGTGGGCCTGGGCGGCAGTGTCGAGAAATTGCATTGGCTGCCCGAAGCCCATACCGACTTTCTGCTCGCCGTCATTGGCGAAGAGTTTGGTCTCGTCGGGGTGGTGATCGTGATCGGCCTGTTCCTCTGGTTGACCCGCCGCATCATGCACATCGGTCGCCAGGCCATTGCACTGGACCGTGTCTTTGCCGGGTTGGTGGCGCAGGGCGTGGGTATCTGGATGGGCTTTCAGTCCTTCATCAACATGGGCGTGAATCTGGGAGCCCTCCCCACCAAAGGCCTCACCCTGCCCCTCATGAGCTACGGAGGCTCGGCCATCTTGATCAATCTGGTGGCCATCGCGGTGGTTTTGCGCATTGATTTTGAGAACCGCCAGTTGATGCACGGAGGCCGTGTATGAGCGCCACACAGAAATGCGCGCTCATCATGGCGGGTGGCACGGGTGGGCATATCTTCCCGGGGCTGGCGGTGGCACACGCACTGCGTGAGCGCGGTTGGCGCGTGCACTGGCTGGGCGCACCCCGCAGCATGGAGAGCCGGTTGGTGCCTCCAAAGGGTTTCCCGCTGGAGCTGGTGGACTTCTCGGGGGTGCGCGGCAAGGGGCTGCGTTCTTTGGTGGCCTTGCCATGGCGCCTGTTGCGCGCCTTTGGACAAAGCATTGCAGTCCTGCGCCGCGTGCGCCCGGACGTGGTGGTGGGCCTGGGTGGCTACATCAGCTTTCCCGCTGGTCTGATGGCGGCCTTGCTGGGCAAGCCGCTGGTGTTGCACGAGCAAAACTCCGTCGCGGGCATGGCGAACAAGGTCTTGGCGCTCGTGGCGCGCCGGGTGTTCACCGCGTTCCCCAACGTTCTGTCCAAGGGGCAGTGGGTGGGGAATCCTTTGCGTGCGGAATTCCTGGTCCAGGCCGAGCCTGCGGTCCGTTTCGAGGGCCGGACCGGTCCGCTGCAGGTGCTGGTGGTCGGTGGCAGCCTGGGTGCACGCGCACTTAATACGGTCGTTCCGCAGGCCCTGGCCCTTATTGCAGAAGACCAACGCCCCGTGGTGATCCACCAGAGCGGCGAGCAGCAGCTGGATGCTTTGCATGCCAATTACGCAGCCGCAGGTGTACAAGCGCAGCTAACCCCCTTTATCGACAACACGGCACAGGCATTTGCCAGCGCCGATCTGGTGATTTGCCGCGCGGGCGCAAGTACCGTGACCGAGTTGGCAGCCGTAGGCGCTGCCGCAGTGTTTGTGCCATTTCCCTCTGCAGTCGACGACCATCAGACCCACAACGCCCACTTTCTGGTGGACCAGGGCGCTGGCTGGCTGATGCCACAAAACCAGCTGACACCTCGGGTGCTGGCCGATTTGCTACAAAAAACAGAGCGCTTGGCGCTGCTGGCATGCGGGCTGCAGGCTAAAAAGATGCAAAAAATTCATGCAACGGACGCCGTCGTGTCCGCTTGCGAGGAACTCGCCAAATGAAACACGCGATCAAACACATTCACTTTGTCGGCGTGGGCGGCTCGGGCATGTCCGGCATTGCCGAAGTGCTGTGCAACCTGGGCTACACCATATCGGGGTCTGACCTGTCTGACAGCGCCACTCTGCAGCGTCTGGCGACGCTGGGCATCCAGACCTTTGTGGGCCACTCCGCTGCCAATGTGGCGGGCGCAGACGCGGTCGTGACCTCCACCGCAGTGCAACCCAGCAACCCAGAGGTGGTGGCTGCCCGCGAAATGCGCATCCCCATCGTGCCGCGTGCCTTGATGCTCGCTGAACTGATGCGTCTGAAGCAGGGCATTGCCATTGCGGGCACCCACGGCAAGACCACCACCACCAGCCTGGTCGCCAGCGTGCTGGCCGAGGCGGGGCTGGACCCCACGTTTGTGATTGGCGGGCGCCTCAACAGTGCGGGCGCCAACGCCAAGCTGGGTAGTGGTGATTACATCGTGGTGGAAGCCGACGAGTCCGACGCCTCGTTCCTGAACCTGCTGCCCATCATGGCCGTGGTGACCAATATCGATGCTGACCATATGGAGACCTATGGTCACGACTTCAGCCGCCTCAAAGGCGCGTTTGTCGAGTTTTTGCACCGCATGCCGTTCTATGGCGTGGCCATTTTGTGCACCGACGACCTGGCCGTGCGGGACATCGTGGACCAGGTGACGTGTCCCATCACCAGCTACGGCTTCAACGAGCAGGCGCAGGTGCGTGCGGTCAACGTGCGAGCGGTCGGTGGGCAAATGCATTTCACCGTGCAGCGGCGCAACGGCGTCGTGCTGCCCGACCTCGACGTAGTACTCAACCTGCCCGGTCTGCATAACGTGCTCAACGCGCTGTCAGCCATTGCTGTGGCCGTGGAACTCAATGTGGATGACGCGGCGGTTGTCAAGGCGCTGGCCGAGTTCCGCGGCGTGGGCCGGCGCTTCCAGCGTTATGGTGATCTGCCATTGCCCACTGGCGGCATTCTCACGGTGGTGGACGACTACGGACACCACCCCGTCGAGATGGCCGCCACACTGGCTGCCGCACGTGGCGCATTTCCGGGCCGCCGCCTGGTGCTGGCGTTTCAGCCGCACCGGTTTACCCGCACCCGCGATTGTTTTGAAGACTTCGTCAAAGTCATTGGCATGGCCGACTCGGTGCTGCTGGGCGAGGTCTACGCCGCGGGCGAAGCGCCGATAGTGGCGGCCGATGGTCGTGCACTGGCGCGTGCGCTGCGCATCGCGGGCAAGGTGGAACCGCTTTTTGTGGATGACATTGAGGCCATGCCCCAAGCGGTGGTGGACAACGCGCAGGCGGGTGATGTGCTCATTTGCATGGGCGCTGGCTCGATTGGTGCAGTGCCTGCGAAGGTGGTGAATTTGCTATCAATAAGTGAGCTGTCTGCGCAGGAGGGACCGGGGCTATGAGTCAATTAGACTTAAATTTTGGTAAGGTTGCCGTGCTGATGGGCGGCGCGTCGGCGGAGCGTGAAGTCTCGTTGATGTCCGGTAGCGGCGTATTGAAAGCGCTGCGGTCCAAAGGTGTCGATGCCCACGCGTTTGACCCGGCCGAGCGGGACCTGTGCGAACTCAAGCGCGAAGGCTTTGCGCGCTGCTTTATCGCGCTGCATGGCCGCTTTGGTGAAGACGGCACGGTGCAAGGCGCGCTGGAGTTGCTGGGCATTCCCTACACCGGCTCGGGTGTAATGGCATCGGCCATCTCCATGGACAAGGTCATGACCAAGCGCATCTGGCGCTTTGAAGGCTTGTCGACCCCGGCCTGGAGCCAGGTACACAGTGGTGCGCAAACCCGCGCGGCCTTTGCCGAGTTGGGCGCCCCCATGATCGTCAAGCCTGCACGCGAAGGCTCATCCATCGGATTCACCAAGGTCATGTCGGCGGACCAATGCGAAGCGGCCTACGCATTGGCGGCGCAACACGACCCCATGGTGCTGTGCGAGCAGTTCATTGCCGGTGACGAGGTAACCTGCCCGGTACTTGGCCCGACCGACCAGCCGCATGCCCTGCCCGTGATTCGCATCGTGGCGCCGGACGGCAATTACGACTACCAGAACAAATATTTCACCGACACCACGCAATACCTGGTTCCAGCCGGATTACCCGCGGGCGAAGAAGAAGCCATTGCCGCCATGGTCTGCAAGGCCTACCAGGTGCTGGGCTGCAGAGGCTGGGCACGCGCCGACGTGATGATTGATGCGCATACCCGCAAGCCTTACCTGCTGGAGATCAACACGTCTCCCGGCATGACCGGGCATTCGCTGGTGCCCATGTCGGCCAAGGCGGCTGGCATCAGCTACGAAGACTTGTGTGTGCGCCTGCTGCAAAACACCGCACTGGATGTGGGAGCCTCTGCATGAATCCTGCTGTGGCAACGCCCCTGGACGTCAAGCTCATGAACGCGACCGCTGCGGTCCTGTTCGTGGCGTTTGCCGTGGTGAGCGCCTTTGCTGCAGCCCGGTGGGTCGTACGTTTGCCCGCCTTTGACATCAAGAGTATTGCGGTGGCCGGGGACCTCAATCACAACAACGCCGCTACCTTGCGCGCCAATGTGATGCCCCGCCTGTCGGGCACTTTCTTCAGCGTGGATCTGGCACGGGTCAGGGCTGCGTTCGAGTCCGTTCCCTGGGTGCGTCGCGCGGTGGTTCGCCGGGATTTTCCCAACCGGTTGCGGGTCGTGTTGCAGGAACACCAGGCCGTGGCCTATTGGGGTGGCAATGGCGAGCTGCGCCTCATCAACACCTATGGCGAGGTGTTTGAAGCCAACTTGGGCGAGGTGGAGCAAGACGTGCTGCCGCAGCTCAGTGGACCCGAGGGTCAGGCTGGCGAGGTGTTGGCCATGTACCGCGCGCTGGAGCCCGTGTTTGCGGAAATGGAACTGCCGATTGAGCAGCTCGAGCTCTCCGGTGGCGGTAGCTGGCGCGCCCATCTGGAAACCGGGGCCGTCATCGAACTGGGTCGCGGTGCCGCAGATATGGTGTCTGACCGCTCACAGCGCTTCCTCAAGACTCTCACGCAAGTGACCACCCGATACGGACGGCAATCCAGTGCCGTGGAATCGGCGGACTTGCGTCATGAAAACGGTTATGCCATTCGGCTGCGCGGCGTCACCACGCTGGCAGCCGACGGTTTGAAAAAGTAGCGCAGGAAAACATTGCAGGTGCAAATATGGCTAAAGAATACAAAGACCTCGTCGTAGGACTGGACATCGGAACCGCCAAGGTCATGGTGGTGGTGGCCGAAGTGCTGCCCGGTGGCGAGCTCAAGCTGGCGGGCCTGGGGGTCGCTCCCAGCAACGGCATCAAGCGCGGTGTCGTGGTCAACATTGACGCGACGGTACAAAGCATCCAGCAGGCCCTGCGGGAGGCCGAGCTGATGGCCGATTGCAAGATCACCCGCGTCTACACCGGCATCACAGGTAGCCACATCCGCGGCATCAACTCCAGCGGCATGGTGGCGGTGAAGGACCGCGAGGTGACGCAAGCCGACGTGGCCCGCGTGGTGGAGACGGCCAAGGCCATCAACATCTCCACCGACCAGCGCTTGCTGCTGGTAGAGCCACAGGAGTTCATCATTGACGGGCAGGATGTGCGCGAGCCCATCGGCATGAGCGGCATCCGCCTGGAGGCCAAGGTGCACATCGTCACCGGCGCGCAGAGCGCGGCCGAGAACATCATCAAGTGCGTGCGCCGGTGCGGGCTGGAAGTGGAGCAGCTCATGCTCAACCCATTGGCGTCCAGCCTCTCGGTGTTGACCGAAGACGAGCGGGCGCTGGGCGTCGCGCTGGTGGATATTGGTGCAGGCACAACGGACATTGCCATTTTCGCCAACGGCGCCATTCGCCACACCGCGGTGATTCCGATTGCGGGCGACCTGATCACCAGCGATATTGCCATGGCTTTGCGCACCCCCACCAAGGATGCCGAAGACATCAAGGTGGAAAGCGGCCACGCCAAGCAGCTGCTGGTTGACCCAGAGACGCAAGTCGAGGTGCCCGGCTTGGGCGACCGCGGCCCGCGCATGCTCAGCCGCCAGGCGCTGGCCGGTGTGATCGAGCCACGCATTGAGGAGATCTTCTCACTGGTGAATCAGGTCATCCGCGAGTCGGGTTATGAGGAGGTCCTCTCCTCCGGCATCGTGCTCACGGGCGGTAGTTGCATCATGCCGGGCATGGTGGAGCTGGGGGAAGATATTTTCCTCAAGCCCGTTCGCCGCGGCATTCCCAAGTACCGGGGCGCCTTGTCCGACATGATCGCCCAGCCGCGCGCTGCCACGGTGATGGGTTTGCTTGAAGAAGCCCGCCTGGCACGCATGCGTGGCTACAAGGTCTCGCAGAAAAACGGTTCCATGAAAACGGCATTGGGCTCAGTCAAAGACTGGTTCATCGGGAACTTCTGACCATGAAAAACAAGATATGGCTGGCACGGGGAAGTCCCCATTGGCGATGGCGGTGCGTGGGTCCACCGCCGCGGGAGGGCCCCGCACATTGAACACCTTGAATAGCGACATTGAACCAGCAACCACATTGAAATATTAGGAGAAACACATGGCCATCGAAATGATTGAAGAAGAAGCGTTTAACCAGGGCACCCAGATCAAGGTCATCGGCGTGGGCGGCGGGGGCGGCAACGCCGTCGAACACATGATCACCACCGCCGTGGGGGGTGTCGAATTCATCTGCGCCAATACCGATGCGCAGGCTCTGGGCCGCAGCACCGCGCACAAGACCATTCAGCTGGGCGCCGGCGGTCTGGGCGCTGGCAGCAAGCCTGACAAAGGCCGCGAAGCTGCCGAGCTGGCCGAGGCCGACATTCGCACCGCCATTGAAGGCGCGCACATGCTGTTCATCACCGCAGGCATGGGCGGCGGTACCGGCACCGGTGCGGCTCCCGTCATCGCCCGCGTGGCCAAGTCCATGGGCATCCTGACGGTCGGGGTGGTCACCAAGCCGTTTGACTTTGAAGGCGGTCGCCGCATGAGCAACGCCGACGCAGGTCTGGCCGAACTGGAAGCCAACGTCGACTCGCTGATCGTGGTGTTGAACGAGAAGCTGCTCGAAGTCCTGGGTGATGACGTCTCGCAGGACGAAGCGTTTGCCCATGCCAACGATGTGCTGAAGAACGCCGTGGGCGGCATTGCCGAAATCATCAACGTGCCGGGCCATGTGAACGTCGACTTTGAAGACGTTCGTACTGTCATGGGTGAACCAGGCAAGGCCATGATGGGAACGGCTTTGGCCAGTGGTCCGGATCGCGCCCGTATCGCAGCAGAGCAGGCGGTGGCCTGCCCGCTGCTGGAAGGCATTGACTTGTCGGGTGCCAAGGGCGTTCTGGTGCTGATCACTGCTGCAAAGGGTTCGCTGAAACTGAGCGAATCCAAGCTGGCCATGAACACCATTCGTGCCTATGCCTCGCCCGATGCGCATGTCATTTACGGCACCGCCTATGACGATGAGTTGCGTGACAACATCCGGGTAACGGTGGTCGCTACCGGCCTGAGCCGCCAGGGCATGCGCCGTACCGCGCCACCGCTGCAGGTGTTGCGCACCGGTACCGACAACGTGCCCTTTCATGTGCCAACCCTGAACAACGCGGTCGGCGGGCAAGCTGTTGCGGGTGCCACGCCCATGCATCTGGGGCAGCAAGACTATGGCAGCATGAGCACGCCCGCCGTGTGGCGCGGTCGTACCTCGGCCGCGGCCAAAGTGGACGCGTTGTCCAGCGGCGGTATGGATGACTACGAAATCCCTGCATTCCTGCGTAAGCAGGCAGATTAGTAAAATAGCGCGGTGCTTAAACAACGAACGCTCAAATCGCTAACCCACGCCGTCGGAGTGGGGCTGCACAGCGGTCAGCGGGTGGAACTCACCTTGCGGCCCGCGCAGCCTGACACCGGCATTGTCTTTCGCCGGGTGGATTTGCCTGTGCCGGTGGAGATTGTGGTGTCGGCTGCCGCGGTGACCGACACGCGGCTGGCGTCCACGCTGTCCAATGGCCCGGTCAAGGTTCATACCGTGGAACACCTGATGTCGGCGTGCGCCGGGCTCGGTGTGGACAACATGTATGTGGACATCACCGCGGAAGAGGTTCCCATTCTGGACGGGTCGGCGGCGTCGTTCGTGTTTTTGCTGCAAAGCGCAGGCATTGAACTGCAAAATGCGCCCCGGCGCTTCATCCGCTTGTTGAAGCCGGTGGAAGTGCGCGAGGGCTCTGGCCCAACCGAAAAATGGGCCCGTCTGGAGCCCTACCACGGATACAAGCTGCGCTTCGAGATCGATTTCAAGCACCCCGCGGTCGACTCTACAGGTCAGTGCGTCGAGTTCGATATGAGCACTGGTTCCTACTCCAAAGACATCGCGCGCGCGCGCACCTTTGGCTTCACCAAGGATGTGGAGATGATGCGCGCCAACGGTTTGGCGCTGGGTGGCGGGCTGGACAATGCCATCGTCATGGATGACTACAAGGTGCTCAATGCCGATGGATTGCGCTACGACGATGAGTTCGTCAAGCACAAGATTCTGGACGCCATGGGCGACCTCTATGTGGTGGGTAAACCGTTGCTGGCCAGCTACAGCGCCTTTCGCTCGGGCCACGCCATGAACAACAAACTGCTGCGCGAGTTGCTGGCGCACACGGATGCCTGGGAGCTGGTTACTTTTGAAGATGAGAAGAAGGCGCCCAACGGTTTTGCGCAGCTGGCGCGGGCCTGGTAGAAGCTACCGGAGAGGTCCAAATGGTCTTCTTTCGCTGGCTGATTCTCCTGTTGCTGCTGGGTTCTGTCGTGTCCTTCGGACTGTTTGTTGCGACCGGCCAGCAGCGATTCAAGCACTATGGCCTGGTTGTTCTCAAGTGGACGCTGATTGGCGCCTTTGGTTTCTTTGGCGTTCTGATCCTGGAACGAATTGCATAGGGCATCTCCGCCCCCTTTCCTGGAAACACTATGGACACCCGCATTCGCGATTTGGTTGAGCAGATTGCCACCCTGGAAGATGAATTGCGCACCGCACTGCACGCGCGTGAGTCGCGGGTGATGTTTACCATTCGCGGCAAACGCATCGAGTTCGAAAGGGAGATCAGCGAGGCGCACAAACGCCTCAAGCGTGGATTTTTCCGCTGGCTGGTGACGGATCGCGGGCAAAACCTGATCACCGGCCCGATCATCTACGGAATGGCGGTTCCTATGGCCCTGTTCGACCTCTGCTTGTCCATTTATCAACTGAGCTGCTTTCCCATCTACGGCATTGCGAAAGTTCGGCGGGCGGACTACATCGTTTTTGACAGGCATCAGCTGGGGTACCTGAATTTTATCGAGCGCTTCCACTGCGAATACTGCGCCTATGGAAATGGCCTCATGGCCTATGCAACAGAAATACTGGCGCGTACCGAACAATACTTCTGCCCGATCAAGCACGCGCGCAAAGTTGTCGGGACCCACAAACGTTACGAGCACTTTCTGCAATTCGGAGAGTCCCCCGACTACCACGCCAAGCTGGAGGCAATTCGCGTCGCAATGGGGCAAGAACCGCCCGCTGCAAACTAGCGTTTGCCCAAAAACGCCTTTGCCTGTTGGAGAGCGCTTTCCAACACTTTGGCCTTTTCCGGTTCAAGCGGCTGGTCGCTGGAGCCACTTTGCAGCACCGCCAAAGCCTCGCGCAGTGACGCTTCCAGCGCCTTGGCCGCACTGATATCCACAAAGGTGACCACCACGCCAGCGATGCGGTTGTCCTGCGTACGGTAGGGCATGTACGTACCGTGAACCATGCGCCAGAATGGGTGAGAACCTGTTGCTCATGAAGCAGGAGAGACCTCAAAACCTCACGCGCGTTCGCCGCCAGCGAGGGGTACTCCAGTTCGGTAACCAGGTCCGTGATGGGCCGGCCCACGTCACAGGGGATCAGCTTGAATAATTGAGTGGTCTGCCGGGTGAAGCGCCGGACCTTGAGCCCCGCATCCAGGAATAGCGTGGCAATGTCGGTGCTGTCCAGTAAATTCTTCATGTCATCGCCCGCCTGGGACAGGTTATTGACATTGGCCCACAACTCCGCATTGACCGTGTGAAGCTCTTCGTTCGTGGACTTGAGCTCCTCTTGCGATGTCTGCATTTCTTCCCGTGTGGTCTGGAGGTCCTTTTGCGCTTGGTGCAACTCTTGCGCCAGCGAGGCAACACGCGTGTCATGAGCGGCGGCAAGCACGGCCTTTTCCGTTGAGTCCGACGAAGGCGCGCTCATAGCATCAACGAAAACGGTCAACACCAGTCCCTTCAATGCGGCAGGCTCGGTCAAAGGTTGCACCGTGACATCCACCGCTCGCGACTGGCTGTTGATGTCTACCTTGATGCCTTTCGTTTCAAGGGTGGCATTCTCGCGAACCGCTTGGGAAAATATCTCGCTCAAGGCCCCGCCGAGACCCTCGCGGGCCATGTTGAACACGTTCAGGCTGGGTTTGCCGGCAGCGGCTTCCAGGTATTTCCCGGTTCTCCCGCTGATATACACAATGTCACCCACGCTGGTGGTCAGCACGGCTGGCGGTGTGTAGTGTTCCATCAACAGGGGCGTCAACCTGCGCCTTCAGGTTCGTAGGCGCCAGCAATGCCGGTGCCATCGGCTTTTTGAAGGCCAGTGCGTTCGCAATATGGGGTGAGAACGTCGTCGGAAACTCCAGGTGGCCTGCCCGTGCAACCGCATTCTGACGCTTGTAAATACGGGCCTGTCCTGGCAATTGCGCGAAAAGATCGGTTGCGCCCCCCACCGTCTCTGAGTTCCCCAAAACCAGAATGCCATCGGGATTGAGGCTGTAGTGAAAGAGTGGGAGCAGTTTCTTCTGTAAATCCGATTCCAGGTAAATCAGAAGGTTGCGGCAGCTCAACAGGTCAAGCTTGGTAAAGGGCGCATTCATGACCACGTTTTGTGGTGCAAAAATCACCATCTCCCGGATTTCCTTGCAAATCCGATAGCCGCGTTCTTCCTGCACAAAAAAACGCAACAGGCGCGCCTCGCTGACATCGGCGGAAATATTGACCGGGTAGACGCCTGCGCGCGCCGTGTCGATGGAATCCTGATCAAGATCCGTAGCAAATATCTGCAACGTGTAATGAACGTCCGGATTCACTTTGTCCAGCGCTTCCCTGAAAACCATGGCCAGCGAGTAGGCCTCTTCGCCGCTGGAGCAGCCTGGGGTCCAGGCTCGCAACACGCCACCGAGCTGGTGCGTCGCCAGCAGTTCGGGGAACACTTCGTCCTTCAGTTGCTCCCATACCGCTGGATCGCGGAAAAAGCGGGTTACCCCAATGAGCAGGTCCCTGAAGAGAAGCTCGGACTCATGGGGGTCACTGCGCAGGTAACGAACGTAATCGGCGATTCTGGAGAGATGGTGCAAGCCCATGCGGCGTTCAATGCGCCGGTAAATCGTGCTTTTCTTGTAGAGTGAAAAGTCATGCCCCGTCTTGCTGCGCAGCGTGAGAATGACTTTTTCAAGATCACTCAGGTCTGCCTTACCCGGCTTGTGGTCGGCGCGGGGTGTCAGCGTCGGTATGTGTTTGAGGTAAGCATCGATTTTTTCGCCCAATTCCTGTGCTGGGGCAACGACGTCTGCCAGCCCGGTGCCGATGGCACTGCGCGGCATTCCGTCGAACTGTGTCGACGTCGGTGCCTGCACAAAGACTGCGCCGCCCTTTTCCTTGATGGCACGCAACCCCAGCGTGCCATCGGAGCCCATGCCCGACAGGATGACGCCAATACCTTGTGCCTGCTGATCATCGGCCAGAGACCGCAGGAACGCATCAATCGGCAGCCGCAACCCACGTGACTCTGCGGGTTCAAGCAGGTACAGAACACCGTGCAGAATAGACAAATCCCGATTGGGCGGGATGACATACACCTGATCGGGTTCCACTGGCATCCGGTCTGTAATTTGGGATACCCGCATGGAAGTCTTGCGCTGGAGCAGCTCTGCCATGAGGTCTCTTTGGGCGGGGTCCAGGTGCAGGACAACGACAAAGGCCGCGCCACAGTGGGCGGGCACATGCCCAAGGAACGCTTCCAGAGCCTGCAATCCGCCGGCCGATGCGCCTATGCCAACAATCGGGAAAACCTTTTGAGCCGTCCAAAGTATCTCCGTACCGACAGCGGCCGGGTTCATGTGGTTTGGCGAAGATTGCTTCATGGCGTTGACGGACTTAATGGTCGCTTATGACAATGGCAAACCGCCTTGATAAATCGCAAGGTCTGGTGTGAGGTCGCGTCAATGATGGGAGCCCTGCCCACTCGAGTCCATTTGGCATGTTCCACGATCGAAATGAAGCGGCCCTCGCATTGGCGGTCCAACTCCAGAACTACCGGGGCAAGAACCCGCTGGTCATCGCGATACCGCGCGGGGCGGTACCCATGGGCAAAATCATTGCCCGTGCGTTGACTGGTGAACTCGACGTGGTCCTGGTGCGCAAACTGCGCGCACCGCACCAGCCAGAGCTCGCAATTGGATCAGTGGATGAAAGCGGCTGGACCTATATAGCCGACTACGCAGGTGCTTATGGCGCGAGCCAGCAGTACATTGCCGCTGAGAAGCAGCGGCAGCTGGAGACCATTCGCCAGCGACGCGTGCAGTACACACCGGTGCGCCCGCCGATTGACCCCGCCGGGCGCATTGTCATTGTGGTGGATGACGGCCTTGCCACGGGTGCCACCATGATTGCGGCCCTTCAGGGTTTGCGAACCCGGCACCCTGCGCAACTGATCTGTGCGGTACCGGTGGCGCCGCCTGACACGCTGAAGAAAGTGGAAGAACTTGCCGATCAAGTGATCTGCCTGGAAGCCCCGGAGTATTTCCGGGCCGTCGGTCAGTTCTATGTGCATTTTCCACAAGTCTCGGACGACGAAGTCATCGCCCTGTTGGGGGCGGGACCTGCGCAAGAGAGCGATCCGTAAAAGCGCTCGCCACGTAACACCTTGCCACCGTTTTCCTTGAACTAAGTGGCATCCTCCGTCTCGGCGTCAATCTGGACGATGTTGATTCCTTGGGGAAAAAATGCACAATGCATGGAAATAGCACAGCCAGCCGACTGGATAGCTCTCAACCCTAAGCAGAATTGTCAAACCGCTTCATGGACCTCCCTTTTGATAACGCGTCGAACCGGCTGCAGATCAGCTACCAGCTTGTGTTCGAGCGCAATCCATTGCCCATGCTGGTCTATGACAAAAGTACACAGCGGGTTTTGGCGGCCAATGAAGCGGCGGTCAAGTGCTATGGGCATAGCGCCGCTGAATTCCATGGGCTGCAGTTGGCAGATCTTCATCACCCTGACGAGCGGCCGCTGTTGAAGCTGTATCTGCAGCAACCCGAAGCCGAACGCGAAACGCGGCGGGCGTGGCGACACCAGAGCCGAAATGGCGATCTGCTCCATGTGGAAGTCGATGCACAGGATGTGGAGATGGATGGCGTGCGCGCACGCATGTTGCTGGTGAGGGATGTGACGCAGCTGCGCCTTGTCGAACAAAGGGCGATGGCGGAGCGTGAAATCCTGTCGGCAGTCGTCAAGGCATCCCACGACGCCATCATCAGCACCGACGTTGAAGGACGCATCCTCACTTTCAGCCCCGGCGCCGAGCGCGTATTTGGTGTCAGTCGTGAGCGGATGGAAGGTCAGGGAGTGGAATCGCTGTTGCCTGAACGGTTCAGGGCTGCGCATGTGCAGCAGCGGCGCCACTTCGCCGAGGCCAAGGGGCCTTCTCGCATGATGGGTTTGCGGATGGTCAAGGGCTTGCGCGCCGACGGCAAGGAGCTTGATTTGGAGGGAACCATTGCGCAAATCAGTGTGGGGCAGGAGCAGGTGCTGATTACCACCCTGCAGGATGTCACGGCGCGGGTGCAGGGCGAATTGGAGCGCCAGGAGTCCCGCGCGCAACTGTCCGATCTTGCGAACAAGTTGATGTCGCAGGAGAAAGAACTCGTCAAACGCATCGCCCAAGCCATGCACGATCAGTTGGGCCAGACCATGGCGGCCATCCGCATGGTCCACGAAACCATGGGTGTGCTGCAGCCTGACCGTGTTTCGCCAGAAATTGCCCGGCTGGACCAGCAGTTGGGTGCGTTGATCAAACAGGCCATACGCCAGGTCCGTCAGGTGTTGATTGAACTGCACCCGCCGCTCCTGGACGAGCACGGGCTGGCCGCTGCGCTGGACAATGAATTGCGCAACCGCTCGCTGACCCAGACCCGTACCCATCTTGCGCTGGAAGTGCCACCGGCGCTGGCGGCCGTTCGCTGGCCTACCGCGGTTGAATATGCTGCATTCATGGTGGCTCGGGAAGCGGTTGAAAATGCGCTGCGGCATTCGGGTGCGTCGTCCATATCCGTGCATCTGTCGGGTGGACCGCTGTCTCTTGAGGTGGTGGTGCTTGATAACGGAGCCGGTTTCGCTCCAGAAAAAAGGAAAAAATTGGGACACTTGGGTATTGCCGGAATGGGGGAGCGTGCCAAGTCAGTAGGCGCTTCTCTGGACCTTGAGCCTCGCGACGGTGGCGGCACCTGTGTGAGCCTGCGTTGGCAGCCTGCGACATGAGTCAGCTGTATCTGGTTGATGACCATCTGATTATGCGGGAAGGCTTGCGCGCGCTGATGCAGGCGCGGGGTCACACCGTGGTGGGCGAGTCGGCGGACCCGACCGAAGCCCTTGCCGATGTACAGCGCTTGAAGCCTGATGTTTTGCTGCTGGACCTCAACCTGGGAGGCCGTTCGGGCTTTGAACTGCTTGCAGACCTGCAGCGTCGCCAGGTGGCAACTCGCTGCGTCGTGTTGACCATGTCGGCCCAGCCGCGGCATGTGGCCGAGGCACTTCGCATGGGCGCGCTGGGGTATGTGCTCAAGGGCTCTGCGGGTAATGAGTTGGCCAGCGCCATTGAGGCAGCCACCCAGGGTCGACGCTACCTGGGTTCTGATGTCGCGGACCTGGCGATGCAGTCGATGGTCCAGGTTGACGCCGATGACCCCTTGGCCACCTTGTCGCCGCGTGAACGGCAAATCATCACGATGGTGGTTAACGGACAGTCCAGCAGTGAAATTGGATTGCAGCTCCATTTGTCGCCAAAAACCGTGGCCACTTACCGAAGTCGACTGATGACCAAGCTGGGGGTTGGCGATGTGCCGGGACTCGTGCGACTTGCAATTCGTTACAAATTAGTGGACGCCGAGGGGCATTAGTCCACGCCTGCTGTCACCAGGCGTCAAGAACTCCCTACAGACGCCACAACATTCGCGGACTACATTTCCTGAGCGGGGCCGGAGGATGCGCCCACCGGGTGCAGGCCCCCGCGGGTGATTAACCATGATGAATGTTCAAACCATGCCGGGCAACACGACCCGTATGTATTCTTCAGTCCGGCCCCAGGCGCGCCAGCGGCGTAGCGAAGGCGATTGGTCGGGCTTGCAGGAGGTCATGGATCTCCTGTTGTTTGAAGGGCGGGCAAGCGGCATGGATAGCGGCCGGTTGTTTCGCCGCCGCCGCATCAAGGCGGGGCAATCAGCCTACGCGATGGGGCAGGCGTTCGATGGCTTGTATGTGGTGCGGCTGGGTGCGCTGAAGACCATCGTTACCCATGACGACGGCAATGAACATGTACTTTCGTTTTCCATGAAGGGTGATCTGCTGGGGACAGACGGCGTGTGCAAAAACCAGTATTGCACCGAGGCGGTTGCGCTGACTGATTGCGAGGTGATACGGTTGCCCGCGACGGAATTGTTTTCGCCCGGACGTGGTTGCAACGATGTCGAGCGAATGGCTTACTGGGCCATTAGCCGGGAGATCGTCAAAGAACAGACATCCTACGCGCTGTCCCATGCAGCAAGGTCGGAGGTAAGGGTTGCACGGTTTTTGTTGCTGCAGTCCGAATGCTTTGCAACCATGGGCTACTCGCCCCGCCGTTTTACATTGCCCATGACCCGCAGGGATATTGGCAGCTACCTCAGCGTTACACTGGAAACCGTCAGCCGTGCCCTGTCCGCACTGCATCACCTGGGCATTATTGAGGTCTCCAACCGCGAAATCACGATTCTTTCGCCTGAGGCTTTGCGGGCCTATGAAGGATAGGAAAAAAGGGTCAGTCAACGCCATAGGTCTGCCGTGAATTACAAAAAAAATCCACTGGATGCCGATTCGTTGCGACAACTCGCAACGGAACAATTTGGGCGCCCCACAACCGATGGCGCCAGTGGCTTGTCCGCAGAACAATCGCAGCGGATGCTGGAAGACTTGGCAATCACCAAGATTGAGCTGCAGCTGCAGAATGAGCATTTGAATGCGACCCGTGCCCAGCTGGAATTGGCGCTCAGCCAGTCCACAGAGTTGTATGACTTTGCGCCGGTGGGCTGCTTCAGTACCGATACGAACGGCGTTGTGGTCAAGCTGAATCTGGCTGGCGCCCGATTGCTGGGGCAGGAGCGGGCGCGGATTCTGGGAACCCGGTTTGATCAGTTTTTTCCGGACAACGAGCGGTCCGCAATCAACTCCCTGCTTCGTGTCTCGATGGCGTCTGGGGACGTGCAGCGCTGTGAGGTGTCTTTGCTAGACAAGAACCGCACGCAAAAACACATGCAGGTTGAATTGGCGCCACTGGGTCATGGGCTGGGTTGCCATGCCATTTTGGTGGACATTACCGAGCGCAAGCAGCTTGAACAAAAATTGAGAGAAAGCGAAGCGCGCTGGAAATTTGCACTGGATGCAGTGGGGGATGGCGTATGGGACTGGGATGTGTGCAACGGGGCGGTCACCTATTCCCCCCGGTTTGCGCAACTCTATGGTTTTGACAGCGATGAATTCGGGAGCAATGTGGAGAGTTGGAGCTCCCGTATTCACCCCGACGACCGGCAGCGTGTGATGGCTGCGTTGCAGCGGTGCCTGACAGGAAATGCCGCCAGCTATTCCAATGAGTACCGGGGGCAGTGCAAGGACGGTAGCTGGAAATGGATCCTTGCCCGAGGCGCAGTGTTCAGTCGCAATGTGGATGGTGCTGTGTTGCGAATGATCGGTACCCATACCGATGTCACTGTGCGCAAGCAGATGGAAGAAACCGTGCAGGTAGTCAGCGGCTTGCAGCAGGCCGTATTCGACTCACTCCCCTTTCACATTGCCGTGCTGGACAGGGATGGCAATATCTTGCAGACCAACGCCGTCTGGAAGGCCTATGCCGAGGCCACTGGGTTTGGCAATCGGTGCGGCTTCATCGGTGACAGTTATTCCGACGTGCTGGAAACAGTGATGGGCGGTGTTGGCGAGACTATTCGCGCAGCGTCCATTGGTATTGCTTCGGTCATGTCCAGGGAGCAGCCTAGCTACCAGCTTGAGTACGCTTGCCGTGCGACGGGTGAAAAACGCTGGTTCGTCATGAAGGTTTCGCCGGTCAGTGATGGGCAAGGCCGGGTGGTGGTGAGCCACCAGGATGTGTCCTCGCTCAAAGAGGCGGAGTTGACCAGTTTGCGACTGGCCAACTATGACGACCTCACCGGGGCGCTGAGCCGACGCAACTTCCTGGAAGTCGCCGAGCGGGAGTGGATGCGTTCCACACGCTATCAATTGCCGCTAATGGCACTGGCAGTGGACCTGGATCGTTTCAAGACCATCAATGATGAGAATGGGCATTCCATCGGCGACGCGATCTTGAAGAATTTTGTTCAAGTAGCCAATGAGGTTCTTCGGGAGTCCGATGTGATTGGGCGCATGGGCGGTGACGAGTTTGCCGTACTTTTGCCCAACACGACGCTTGAAGGGGGCAGGGCACTGGCCCTTCGGATTGTTGACAAGGTCAGTTCAAGCCCTGTGGAGGTGGATGGGCGCGACGTGTCCTACACCGTCAGCATAGGCGGAAGCTGTCTCTTGAAGGAGGCCTCGTTTGCAGACCTCTTCAAGCGGGCGGATGCGGCGCTGTACCAGGCCAAAAATGGCGGGCGGGACCGTGTTGCCATCGACATGGCCGGGACTCCCTGCCTTTGGTAGGCGGGCGCGGGCAGCGACAGACGTACCCCTGCCGGAGCCGGCGGACAACGAAATCCGCATTCAGGGGCCTGGGTGAAGGCCTTGCTCCAAAAAGTGGCTCTCAAACCAGTGGCCAGCCAGACCTGCCGCTACGTCCAGCGTGCCCGGCTCTTCGAACAGGTGTGTAGCGCCAGCTACAACTTCCAGCTTCTTGGGGCACCGTAAAATCCGCATGGCTGCCTGATTGAGGCTGAGCACCTCGCGGTCTTCACTGCCAACGACCAGCAGGGTGGGTGCCCGCACATCCGCCAGATGCCAGCCGGCCAGGTCGGGTCGCCCGCCGCGAGACACCACGGCCTGTACCCGCGCAGGCATGCGTGCTGCAGCAACCAAGGCAGCGGCTGCACCGGTGCTCGCGCCGAACAGGCCAACGGGCGTAGTGGCAAGGTCCGCGCGCGTGTCCAGCCAGATCAGCGCGCTGATCACCCGTTGGCCCAGTAAATCGATATCGAAGACGTTGGCGCGGTCGATTGCCTCGCTGTCAGTCAACAGGTCAAACAGCAAAGTACCCAGCCCATAGGACTGCATGACCCGGGCTACGAACTGATTGCGTGTGCTGTGACGGCTACTTCCACTGCCGTGAGCAAAAACGACAATGCCCAACGCATTGCAAGGCAGACTTAACTCGCCGGGCAGCGCAAGGTCGCCGACCAGCACACTTTGACGACTACTCTTCGTGTGCGGTGTGTGATGGGCCAACATGATTTTTGTGTCCATCAAAGCATGGGCATGTCACCGCCAGCGCCCAGGCCGACATCGGTGGATAGCGGCTTGGGCGCATTGGCAATCATGCAATCCGTGGTGAGAATGAGGCTTGCGATCGATGCTGCATTCTGCAGCGCTAGACGGGTCACCTTGGCAGGGTCTATCACGCCCATTTGCAACAAATCACCATACGTGCGCGTCGCGGCGTTGTAGCCAAACGCGGGGTCCGTGGATTCGTCAACCCGGTTCAGAATCACCGACGGTTCGTCGCCCGCATTGCTCACGATGCAGCGCAAGGGATCTTCCAGCGCCCGCGCGACCAGATGAATGCCGGAGTTTTCGTCCAGGTTGCTGCCGGTCAATCCGGCCAATACATGCCGTGCCCGCAGAAGAGCGACACCCCCTCCGGGAACAATGCCTTCTTCAACGGCCGCGCGGGTGGCATGCAAGGCGTCTTCCACGCGCAGCTTGCGCTCCTTGAGTTCGGTCTCAGTGGCTGCGCCGACCTTGATCAACGCAACGCCCCCGGAGAGTTTGGCTGCGCGTTCGTCGAGTTTCTCCTTGTCATAGTCGCTGGTTGCGGCCTCGCGTTCCTTGCGAATCACGGCGATGCGCTCCTTGATGGCCTGCGGCTGCCCTGCGCCACCAATCAGCGTGGTGTTGTCTTTGGCTACCTCGGCACGCACTGCGCGTCCAAGATCCGCAAGTTTCACCTTGGCCAAAGGAAGGCCGACCTCCTCACTCACGACCACCCCCCCTGTGAGAATGGCAATGTCCTGCAACATGGCTTTGCGGCGGTCGCCAAACCCCGGTGCCTTGACGGCGCAGGTCTTCAAAGAGCCACGCATGGTATTGATGACCAGCGCAGCCAGCGAGTCGCTGTCCACCTCCTCGGCAATGACCAGAAGTGGCCGCCCTGACTTGACCACCTCTTCGAGAAGCGGCAACAAGTCCTTCAGCGAGGAAAGTCTGGCATCACACAACAAGATGGCGACGTCTTCCAGAATGGCACTTTGTCGCTCTGCGTTGTTGATGAAGTAGGGTGACAGAAACCCGCGGTCAAACTGCAGTCCTTCCACTGCCTCCAGCACGCTCACCAGCCCGGAGCCGTCTTCAATGGAAATGGCGCCCTCGCGGCCCACCTTGTCAATGGCGCTGGCCAGCAGATCGCCAATCGAGCGATCGTTGTTGGCCGAGATGGCTGCCACATGGGCAATTTCTTGAGATGTGGTGCACGGTTTCGCCATTCTTTTCAACTCGGCAACCACGACACCCGAATTGACGATCTGCGGCGGACCGAATTCACGCTCCAGAATGACCGTGCGCCCCCGAGGCCCTAATGTGACCTTGACCGCCTGTGCCAATGCGTCCACGCCCCTGCGGATTTTGTCCCTCGCCACGTCGTGAAACAGGAGCTGTTTGGCTTGCATGATCGGGTTCTTGTGAAATGGTGTCAGCCCATGCTAGGCGGGGTACTGCCGTTGCGCGTCATCCAGCCGCTTTGCGGACCTTCTCGGTGGACTCCTTGAGCTGCTCCAGCGATTTTCGGAACGTTTCCCTGAGTTGCATCCAGCCCTCTGAGGTGGCGCCCTTGACATCAGACAGGCGCTGCTGCGCACCCCGAAAGTCGTCTTCCAGTTTGTCCAGATCCGCCTGCAGTTGGGCTTTGGTTTCCTGGCTTGCCTTGGTCGCCTTGATCTGAAGGTCTGAAATGGCCGTGCGCAGATTGTCCAGTTCCTTTTGCGCACTTTGGGTGAAGGCGTTGCGGTCTGAATCTAATGGACTTTCTTGCGCTGCCGGGGGTGCCGCTTTTCCCATTTCCGGCAAGGCCGGCTTGAATTTGTCACACGAGGCGCAACTGGCGGCGAGAACAAGCGCGGCAACAATGGACAAAGGCTTGTGGCTCATGTCATTCCTTTCGATGGGCATTAGGTTGGAGAGGTGAACATGGACAGATGCTAGGTGCGGTGGGGCAGGAAGCCTTTGATAGAACGCAAGGCAGCCGGTGCCACAGGCTTTGATTTTTATCAATGCGAAGCGACGCAAAGAACCCATCCTTGGACGCTCTGCCAGATGAGGAGTGTTGGATGAATAATCGGCGCAAGACCGCTATAAGCCGGTCGGTGGATGTGTGCAACGGTGATGCGGATGGCTTGTGTTCGCTGTTGCAGTGGCGTTTGCATGAACCCAGGATCAGCACGCTGGTGGCCGGTTTGCGTCGCGACGTGGGGCTGCTTGCCCGCGTGCATGCCCGCTCGGGCGATGAGGTGCTGGTTTGTGACCTGCCCATGGATTGCAATCGCAGCGCCTTGCGGCGCCTGCTGGACTGTGGCGCCACGGTGCAGTATTTTGACCACCATGTGGCAGATGAGGTCACCCGACATCCGCGCCTGCGCGCCACGGTTGATTTTTCCCGTGGTGTTTGTACCAGTCTGTTTGTGGACCGGATTCTCGGTGGCCGGTACCGTGGGTGGGCCGTGGTGGGCGCGTATGGCAAGAACCTGACCACGGTAGCCAATGGATTGGCGTTGCGCGTGGGCTTGGGTGCACAGGCGCGTGTGCGTCTGCGGCAGTTGGGCGAACTCATCAGCTACAACGCGTGTGGGGTGGATGAGGCGGATGCGACCATTGCGCCAGCCCACCTGTATGAAGTTCTGTCCCGCTACAGCGATCCATTGGATTGTCTGGAAGCCGAGACTGTTGTGCAGGACCTGGATGTGGCCCGCCAGGAAGACCTGTCGCATGCTTTTGCGCTGGCACCCTATTGGCAGGACGCACATGCCAGCGTGTACATGCTTCCGGATACGGCATGGAGCCGCCGTGTGGCGGGTTGTGTGGACAAACAGTTCTCGGTTGCAGAGCCGCAGCGTGCGAGTGCCGTCCTGCGGTCTAAGGGCGATGGTCGCTTCCACGCGAGTGTGCGTGCCCCATTGGGTGCGCCAGAAAATGTGGGCGAATCCCTTGCTGGCGGACGCTCCGCCCATTGGGTTGTGGATGATTTGCCGGCAGGCGAGGTGGATCACTTCATACGGTCATTTTCTGCAAGCCGGTGGGGTGGCCTGCGCACGCCTGTTTTTCGGGCGTGGCGTTGAAGGATTGACATGGACAAAAGGAATACGAGATGAACACATTGACCAAGCTGGCAATGGGCATGATCAACCGATTGACACTGGAACCTCCGCAGGGGGAGGCGCAGGTGGCGGTCGCATTGCCCCCGCCGCAGACAGAAGGCGGCCTGCCATTGATGGCGGCTTTGCGTCAGCGCCACTCCGGGCGGGACTTTCTGCCCACTGCGCTGGAGCCGCAACTGCTCTCCAACCTGCTGTGGGCTGCGTGCGGCGTTAATCGGCCGGATCTGGGTGGCCGCACCGCTCCATCGGCCATGAATGCGCAGGAGGTTGACATTTATCTGGCAATGCCCCAAGGGCTCTACCTTTACGATCCCCCAAACCAGTTGCTGAAGCTCATCGTGGCCAAGGATGCACGGCGCGTGACGGGGTACCAGGACTTTGTGGACAACGCCCCGCTGGACCTGGTTTTTGTAGCCCACCACGGGCGCATGAAGCTGGTGCCTGCGGCAGCACGGGAGTCTTACGCATCGATCGCGGCGGGTGCAATGGTGCAGAACATTGCACTGTTTTGCGCATCTGCCGGTCTCGCTAATGTGGTTCGGGCCTGGTTCGACCGCGGTGCGCTGACACAGGCCATGGGGCTGAGCGAGGATCAGCAAATCCTGATAACCCAGACGATCGGCTTCCCCAAGGCGAGCGACGTGTAACGATGCTGTGGCGCCGGTGCCGGCTTAGCGGCTGCGCCCATCCCGGTAGTTGCCGCCAATCTTGCCGCCCAGCCCGCTGGCTTTGGCCAGCCGCGCCATGGCAGTGCCTGCATGGGCATGGGTGATGGCCAGCCCCAAGGCGTCGGCAGCATCTGGCCCCGGCAGGCCGGGCAATGCCAGCAAGCGTTGCACCATGGACTGCACCTGGGTTTTGTCGGCCCGGCCGTAGCCAACGACCGCCTGCTTCATTTGCAGCGCCGTGTATTCGGCCACCGGCAGGTCCCGCGACACCAGCGCCGTAATGCACGCACCGCGGGCCTGCCCCAGAAGCAGGGTGGACTGCGGGTTGACGTTGACAAACACAATTTCTACCGACGCGTGGTCGGGTTCGTAGCGTTGCACCACTTCGCCAATGCCGTCAAACAGCACCTTCAGGCGCGCGGGCAATTCACCAATGTCCAGGTGCTGGGTGCTGATCGTGCCGCTGGCCACGTAACGCAGTTCGGAGCCTTCCACATCAATCACGCCAAAGCCGGTGGTGCGCAGTCCGGGATCTATGCCCAATATTCGCATGCTATTCTTTTTGTAGCTGCTTGCGCAGTGTGGACGGGGGCTGGAGCCTGCTAAATATCAAAATGCCAGCGGACTGAATGAAAGAAGACCGGGGCAGCAAAGCACAGTGCATCGACCCGGTCCAGAAGACCGCCAGTGCCGGTGACGGATTTGCCTTCTGCGCCCCAGTTGGGAATGCCGCGGTCGCGTTTGAGGGCCTTCATGACGAAGTGGCCCAGCGACCCGGCCACACAGGCAATCAAAGCAAATGCAAAGGCGGTGCCAGGCACCCAGGGCGTGATGCCCGCCAGCAGGGCGCCCAGCAGGCTTCCCACGGCAATGCCGATGCCCCAACTGGTCCAGTTGAAGCTCTGGCTGATGGCTGGTGCCACCGGCCGGCGCCGAAACCGGCGTGAGGCAAAGTGTTGCGCCACCATGCAAACCTGCATCACCAGCACGAGAAAGAAAACGAGAAAAGCGTTGCGGTTGTCGTACCCCGGGAACTTGAGCAGCAGCAGGGCGGGCACATGGCTCATGCCGTAGATGCACACCATGATGCCCCACTGCAGCTTGGCGTTGCGTTCCAGAAAGCGCAGCGGGTCGTTGGCCAGCGCGCTGGCCAGGGGGAGCGCCAGAAACACGTAGACCGGGATGAACACGGCAAACATGTCGAAGTGGCCACTGCCCACCAGCCAGTACTGCACCGGCAGCACGACAAAGAATGCCAGCACCAGACTGCGGTGGTCACCCAGCCGTGTGGGTGAGAGAGTGAGAAATTCGCGCAGGGCGAAAAACGACACAAAGGCATACAGGGTCAGCACCACCCGGTCGCCCGCTATCCACCCGATCCAGAAGACCAGCACCATGAGCCAACTGGTGCGCAGCATGCCGTCCACGCTCTTGAGTTCCTTGGCCCACTCTTCGGCACGCGGGTCGTCCCCCCGATCGCGAATCGACAGCACAAATGCAGTGACGCTGGCGGTCAGCAGCAAGCCAAACACAATGACGAACAGGGTGCCGATCTGCTGGGTGGGGGTGAGATTCTTGAGGTAGTAATACATGGCGCCCCCTTAAACGTCGCGCAGGGCCAGAACTGCTGCACGGGCGCGCTCCAGGAAAGCGCGGCGTTCTTCCCCGGCCTGCAGCGACATCGGCGCACCAAAGGTCACCGAGCACAGCACGGGCACCGGCACCACTTCGCCCTTGGGCAAAACGTGCTGCACGTTGTTGATCCATGCCGGTATCAGCACCACGTGGGGGAACCGCACCGCCAGGTTGAACAACCCCGCCTTGAAGGGCTGGGGCTCACCGGTGAACCCGCGGGTGCCCTCGGGGAACAGGATGATCGAGTCGCCATTCCCCAGTGCATCAAACAGCGGCTCCAGCGGGTCTTCGTCGGCACTGCGGTCGCGTGACACATAAATGACGTTGAAAACCGCTGTGGTGAGCCATTGCCGGAAGGGCGTTTTGGTCCAGTAGTCTCTGGCGGCAATGGCGCGGGTGACGCTGCGCAACTCTTTGGGCAATGCCGCCCAGATCATCACCAGGTCGGCGTGGCTCTGGTGGTTGGCAAAATAAATGCGTTGCTCGGCCTTGGGCGGGCAGCCATACCAGCGCGCCTGGGAGCCGGTGAGAAACCGAATCAGACCCAGCAAAAAAAGACTCATCAACTTGGGCAGCATGGCAGCCATGATACAGAGCGGCCATGACGGTCAGGGCAGCGTGGCGTCGCCCATTCGGCTGGTAATGACGGCGGCCCGGCCCGACAGGTAGGCGGAGTTGGGTAGCTTCTCAAAGTAGCGGGGCCGCGGCAGCATGACCGCCAGCCGGGCTGCTTCCGATGGGCTGAGCCGGGAAGCCGGTTTGCTGAAGTAATGCTGTGCTGCGGCCTCGGCGCCAAACACGCCTTCACCCCACTCCACGCTGTTGAGGTAGATCTCCAGAATGCGCTGCTTGCTCAGCAGGCGCTCCAGCAGGATCGTCAACACAAACTCCTGGCCCTTGCGCAACAGCGTGCGCTCGCCGGACAAGAACAGGTTCTTGGCCAGCTGCTGGGTGATGGTGGAGCCACCCACAATCTTGGGCGGGCGGGGTACCGGTGCGGGTTTGCCTTGCGCGACACGGGTGTCGGGCTTGCGGCTTGCAGCGCGCTGCTCGGCCTTGGCATTTTTCTCCCAGGCTTTTTCCAGCGCGTCCCAGTCCACGCCGTCGTGGTTGGTAAACCCATCGTCCTCCGATGCAATGACGGCCCGTTTGAGGTTGTCGGAGATCTGGTTGTAGTTCACCCATTGCTGGCGCCAGCGCAACTCGCCTTTTTCCCCCACGATGCGCCAGGCTTCCGAGCGCTGGAAGGTGGTGGATTGGGGCGCGACCACGGCCATGGCGGCAATGCGCGCTACAAAATAAAGCTGCAGCGCAACCAATGCAAGCGCGACCAGGCCAATCCAGCGCAACAGCCCCTTCATGGCCGGGAGGAAACGTTGGCTTCGAGGGTTTCGTCGCGGGTGAACTTGAAGCGCGAAACCACCAGAATCTGGTCTGCCTGGCGTCGCATGGCCGCGCTGAATGGGCCAAATGGCCCCGCGGTTCTGGCAATGGCCGCCGCGTGGCGATCCAGCGCGCGGTTGCCCGAACCCTCCACCACTTCGGTGTCGAGTACGCGGCCATCGTGGTTGACGGTGACGATCATGGTGAGCTCGCCATACAGCTTCTTGCCGCCAGACTGCGGAAAGTTTTCGGTACCCCGGTCTTCAATGGCATGGCGCAGCGCGTCGTAGTACACCGCTTCCACCCCTTCCTGCGCGGCGGGGCTGACGTAGCGCTTCTTGGGGCGGGAGTTTTCCTTGTTGATGCGCCGCTCAATTTCAGCCAGCAGATTCATCAGCTGGCGGCGTTTTTCCTCACGCTCGGCCTGCTCGGTCTTGGTGGCGGTCTGGCGGGGATCGGTCGGGGCCAGTGTGGCGAGCTGGTTCTTGACCTGGGCCAGCAGCAGGGTTTGCTGCTCCTGCAGGGTTTGCAGCTTGCGCGCCGACTCCGCTTCCAGCGCGTCTCCGGTGTCCGTCAGCGCGGATGGGGGGAGGGGACTGGTAGCGCGGCCCTTTTCGGCATCACCGCCACCCGCCATCGAATGCTGGGCGATGACTTTTGCCTTGTCGGTCTTTTCGTTGGTTTTGGCGTTGACCAGCACCACCTCCAGCGGCGTGTCCTTGAACACGCGGTTGAAGGACTCGGGGTCCACAAAGCGCACGGTCAACAGCACCGCGTGCACCGCTATGGATGCGCCCAGGGCCAATTGAAGGGTGCTGAAAGACCGCAGGTTCACGGAGCAGGATTATCGCTGGAAGATTCCGGGCTTTCGCTCACGTCCACGGCAATGGCAATCGGGCCGGCGACTTCGTCTTCTTCACCGTCGTCCCCTTCGTCACCTTGCGCATCTGCGGCCCCGGTTGCTGGGGCATCGCCCGCAACCGGCAGATCCAGACGTTCCACTACGGTACCGTTGATGTCCAGCGTAATCAGGTCCATTTCGCCCAGCTTGACCCGCACACGGGCGCCGCGGGGCAGGTTTTGTGCACCCATGACCGGCAACACCAGCGGTAGCGTGTCGGCACGCACCATATTTTCCTTGAACACGCTGGCCTCCAGCTCGGTGATGCCATTCTGGCGCAGGTACTGCATCGTCCAGAAGCGCTCCATGGCGCCCTGGTAGCCGTTGTAGGCGCTGTACGTGGTGTCAAAGCTGGAGATGATGGAAAACAACTCTGCGTCTTTGGGCTTGAACGGAGCGGCCAGCGCCGCGGTTTTGCCGTGCTTGACGCAGGCAATGATTTGCCACTGGTTCACCAGATCGGTGTAGCGGCGCAGGGGCGAGGTGCTCCAGGCGTAGCTTTTGACCCCAATGCCGGCGTGCGGCAGGGCTTTGGTGCCCATGCGCACCTTGACGCCGGGCGCCAGAGAAGCCTGGCTGCGGTAGATGCCGGGCACGCCCAGCTCGGCCATCCAGTTGCCCCACGTGCTGTTGGCCAGAATCATGGCCTCGGCCACGATCAAGTCCAGCGGCGCACCGCGCTGGCGGGTGCTGATCAGCACGGTCTCATGGCCTTGCGGCTCCGCGCCGTCATTGCCGACCAGCTTGAAGTTGTAGTCCGGCCGGTTAAAGGTCTCGGGTTTGCCGCGCACGATCTCGCGTTTGCCCTTCAGGTCTTTCGCCAGGCGGTATAAAAATGATAGCTGCTCACGCAGTGCTGGCAGGGGCTGCGGCTCGTTTTCATGGTTAAACGCAGGGTCGGTCAGCCAGGCCTCGGTCACCACCGCATCGAGCTGGTCGTGGCGCAGGTTGTGGGCAATCGTTACGCGCTCCACGCGCGACTCGCTGCCCTTGATCTCCAGTGTGGCTTCATCCAGCGTCACGTACAGCGAAAGGGCTGGGCAATCGCGCCCTGCGAGCAAGGTGTAAGTCTGCACCAGCGCGTCGGGCAGCATGGTGACTTTGTAGCCCGGCATGTAGACCGTGGACAGGCGGTCGCGTCCCAAGTGGTCCACTGCGCTGCCGGGTTGAATCGCCAGTCCGGGTGCCGCAATGTGGATGCCCAGCGTGATGGTGCCGCTACCCAGGCCCTGCACCGAGAGTGCATCGTCAATCTCGGTGGTTTGCGAGTCATCAATCGAGAAGGCCTGCACTGGCGCCAAGAACAGCGTGTCGTCATTGACGGGTGCGGCAATGGCCGGAAAGCCCGTGCCCTTGGGGAAGTTTTCCAGCAAAAAGCGTTTCCAGTGGAACTGGTAAGGCGAGCTGATGGCGCCTGCCTTTTGCAGCAGTTCCAGCGGCGCGGTGTGGGTGGCGCGTGCGGCTTCCACCACGGCCTTGTACTCCGGCGCGTTCTTGTCGGGCTTGAACAGAATCTTGTAGAGCTGTTCTTTGATTGGCTCCGGGCACTGGCCCGCGCCCAGATCCGTGGCCCATTGGGTAATTTGCTCGGCCAGCAGCTTCTTCTTCTCGATGGCGGCCAGCGCCAGCGCAATCACGTCCGCCGAGGCCTTGCGAAAACGCCCCTTGCCTGCACGGCGAAAGTAATGTGGCGACTCAAACAGCTTGAACAACATGGCAGCTTGCTCGGTCAGCGGCGCCTGGGCCGAGAAATAGTCGCGTGCCAGGTCGGCAAAGCCAAACTCTTCTTCGGGCGCAAATTCCCAGGCCATCTCCAGCTCAATCCCCTGCGCTACCGTCTGCGCCGCAGCGATCAACTCCGCCGGCGACGGTTTTTCAAACTTCAGCAGCGTGTTGGCGGCCTTCACCTTGACGCGCTTGCCGCTGTCCAGCTCCACCTGTGCAGAGGAATCCGCCTCTGACAGCACCCGACCGGCCATGAATTTTCCGGCTTCTTCAAACAATAAATACATGGGCCGGATTGTCCCATGCTGGGGAGTGGAGCCGGTTTGGACGAAAAATCATGCGTGCTATAAACAACTTCCTCGAAAAAATCGGTCAACTTCAACTCCTGGCGGGCCAAAGCATGCGTACCAATCTGCCCATTACCACCACCGAAGTGATCCTCAGCGACACCTTTGCGATCGTGTCAACCACCGATTTGCAGGGCAACATCTTGCACGCGAATCCCTATTTCATCGAAATCAGTGGCTACTCGGTACAGGAACTCATTGGGGCACCCCACAACATTCTTCGCCACCCCGATATGCCAGTCGAGGCGTTTGCCGATATGTGGGCCACGCTCAAGTCTGGGGAGCCGTGGACCGGCATGGTCAAAAATCGCACCAAACAGGGTGGTTACTACTGGGTGCTGGCCAATGTCACCCCGGTTGTCGAAAATGGCAAGCCTGTTGGGTACATGTCCGTGCGAACCAAACCCAGCCGGGAGCAGGTGACGCAATCGGAGCAAATTTACAAGGAAATCCGCGACGGAAATCCCCGAAAGCTGCGCATTGACCATGGCGTGGTCACCTCTGGGGCTGGGCAGCTGTGGTCGCGGTACTCCCTGCAACAGCGCTTGCAGGTCAGTTTTGCTCTGATCGTGGTGGCTTTTGTGGTGCTGGGGTGCGGCGCCCTGTGGCCGCAAGCCATGGGCGGTGGCTGGCTGGCGGCTGTGGCCGCAGTGGGTGCGTGGTCTACCCTGTACGCCGGTTACCTGCTGAACACCCGGGTATTCAAACCCCTGGAAAACGTCATGCTGAATGCCCGCATCATGGCCGGGGGCGACTTGACGCACGCTATTGCTCCGGCAGGTCGCGACGATGTAGGGCAATTGCAAAACGCCTTGCGCCAGCTCAACATCAATTTGCGCAGCATTATTGGCGACGTGCGCAGCAACTTTGAAAGCATCCGGCTGGCTACGCAGGAAATTGCCACGGGCAACATGGACTTATCGAACCGCACGGAGGCGCAGGCGTCCAATCTGGAGCAGACAGCCGCGAGCATGGAAGAGCTGACTTCCACTGTGCAGCAAAGCGCCGCGAATGCGGGAGAGGCCAACACATTGGCCAACAGCGCATCAGGGCTGGCCAGTCAGAGTGGAGCAGAAGCGACGGATTTGGTCCGAACCATGCAGGCGATCAATGTGTCGTCGCGCAAGATTGCGGACATCCTGGGGCTGATTGACGGAATCGCGTTTCAGACCAATATTCTTGCCCTCAATGCGGCTGTGGAGGCCGCTCGCGCCGGTGAGCAGGGGCGCGGCTTTGCAGTCGTGGCGTCTGAAGTGCGCAGCCTGGCGGGTCGAAGCGCTGCTGCGGCCAAGGAGATCAAGATACTCATTGACGAGTCACTGATCAAAGTGGATGCCGGAATGGCGTTGACCACCCGGTCTGGCAATTCCATGCAGGAGGTGATTGCGTCAGTGGGCAGAGTGGCTGCGATCATCGGCGAGATGACCGCTGCAACCCGTGAGCAGAGTATCGGTATTTCTGAGGTGAACCAGGCCGTGGGGCAACTGGACCTGGTGACGCAGCAAAACGCCGCACTGGTCGAAGAGGCTGCTGCTGCAACAGGAAGCCTTGCCGAACAAACCGACAATCTGACGAAAGCCTTGGCGGTCTTCAAGCTACCGAGGTAGCAACCCGCTCAATGCCCGTGTGGGCGAGGCCCATAAAGGCAAGTACCTCGTCCACATGGTCGTCAAAGTCGCTCAGGGCGTGGTCACCGCCCTCCAGCAGCTTGATGCGCGCGCCGAGGTAGCGCCCGGTCATTTCTTGCCAGTCCAGCACCTCATCGCCTTTGGCAATCACAGCAAAGAAACGATCCAGTTGGGTCAGACTTGCCGGGGCTATGGCCCGAAGCTCCTCCACAAACTCAGGCAGGAAGAAAAAATGCGCTTGCGGGTCGTGCCAGCTGGTTTGCTCGCCAATGTATTTTTCCAGATCCCGCGCCGGGTTGACGGCCGGGTTCAGTAGCACCGCCCTGCAGCCGGTTTGCGCTGCCACCGCCGTAGCATAAAAGCCGCCAAGTGACGAGCCGATGACCGACATGGAGTCATGCGGCCAGGTTTGGATGCCGTCCATCAGCATTTTCATGGCCTCACGGGGCGAGGCCGGTAGCTGAGGGCACCACCAGGTGACGTTGGGAAAACGTCCCGCAACCAGCGCAGCCATTTGGCGGGCCTTTACGGATTGGGGGATGAGCGGAAACCGTGCAGGTAGAGGAGGTGGGTGATGGGCTGGCGGGGCTGAGGGGTGGGCATGGACAGGATGATAGGGGCGAATTGAGAAAGAGAAGCCCGCCGGGCTATAGCGCTTTGTCCTCGCGAGGATGGCAACTGAATCCACCAATCTCGCGTTTCAGGAATGTCAGCCGGCTGCACACTGCTAGTTGGCGTAGGGCTGGCCGGATGACGCTTGGTTACCCAGAACCAATACCTCGGTGGTGGTACTGATATTCCCCTTTTGCAGGACCAGAGTACCCGAATGTATTCGACAAGGAAATTGGGTCCGATCGCATTGGTTCGAGACAGGGTGAATGTTCATGTGGCTTCATTGCCCCAAGCGATTCCCGCAGGGGTCAAATGAAAATGCCCCGCCAGTGCGGGGCATTTGACTGGGCCAGGTCCACCTATGCGGGGGCCTGTTGCAGCTGAGATGGACTTAGTTCACTGCCACAATTTTCATGCGACCCCAGGCTGGGAAGTCGCCGCCACCACTGTTGAGCGTCAGGATAACGAGGGCGGAGCCCACGCTGACACTGGCGCCATCCAGGCCGACCAGGATAATCGACTGGTCCGGAGCGGTACCTCCCGTGCTTGAAGATTGCACGATACCAGGTATAGAAGAGGCGACATTGGTCCTGATTTCGCCGATGCCGCCGCCAGGGCCGCAGTTAGTATTTTGAGCGGTCGTGCCGTCGGCGGAGTAGGTGTCTATGCTGACACCGTTGGGGCAACCCGGAGCCTCAAGAGTTAACGTCTTGCCGGCCAACATGGACGCCGTCAGCGGTGTCAGCCGGATGTTGGAGCCGCTGTAACTGTTCGTAGTGGGAAGACCCGCTAGCGGCGTCTTCGTCGAAGTCCCAGAGTAGAAAGCACCATGATCATCGGCGTATTGGATGGTAGTGGCATCGCTAATGCTTGCGTTGCTAGTGGTGATGGTCTTGCTCACCGTCTTGCCACTGATTGAGTAGATGAATGGCTGAGTTACGCTGCCAATCGTGGACGAAACATTGGTGGTGGTGATAGCCGTGGTCAAGTTCGCGGGTTTGACGAACCTTTTGCCATTGCCGTTGCCATCGAACCAGACAATGCTGGCATTGTTGAATGGGCTGGTGATGGCGTTTGTAGTTTGAGTTCCTGAAGAAGTTGAAAAGACAATACGGTTGGCCGGGATGGTGAAGGTGGTGGGTGCTGCGCCCAAGCCGCTCGCGACGGTGATAGCCAGGTTGTTGGTAACAGATGCCTCAAAAGTAGCGGTAACCGGCAGCGTCGGCGTGAGGGGAGCGCTCGCGACGGTGGCAGCGCCCTGCACGGCGAAGAACAGCGAAACCACTGACGGTGCGCCAGTAATCAGAGAGGTATCGCCTTTCGAGGCCAGATAGGTATTGACAGCGGTGACTTGTGCAGCAGGCAGGGTGATGCCACTGACATCCATGCTGGAAGCGGTGCCATGGTTCAGCGCCTGCAGCGTCTGTGCTGCTTGTGGACCGGTGTCCAGGCTCAGGATAAAGGTTTGCACTGTTGTGCCGGCAGAGGCCGTACCGGGGATCACTGAGCCCAAGGCAATCGCCGTTGTGCTGGCACGGTTGGCTGGCGTGGTGCCGCAGGTCGAGCCGCTGACATCGATCCAGAACGAAACGTTGTCACCCGCCTGGTATTGGTACGCACCAGCGGCATCGGTTACACCATGTAGGCCAGACGGGGATGCACTGTAGCAAACGCCCTTGACTGGCGCGTCATTCAACACCGCAGACGATGGGGGCGTGGATGACGGAGGCGTTGACAAGCTCGATGAGCTGCCTCCACCGCCCCCGCCACAGCCGTAGATCGTCAGCAGGCCTGCACCTGCAATGGCAAGGGAAAGGCGTTTAAGTGAAATATTCATGAGAACCTCCTGAGTTGTATGAGACGCAGGTGGGTTGGAGACATGGTTTTGCACTCCTTGACCTGCGTCACGGATGCTATTGGGGTGGGTGGAATCGCGCCATCCCATGTCTATGGGAGGCGCCGGCATAGCCAATGCAGGCGCCTGCGGCTATGCTCGCGTCTGATTGAAAAACAGCAGGGCGAAGCTAGTGTGGCGTGTATTGATTGTTGAAGACGATCCGCAGATGCGGGAGTTTTTTGCGGCCAGCGTTCGGCGCAGCGATCAGTTGACTCTGGTTGCCAGCGTGGGTACGGTGGCCGACGCGCGGGCGTTTCTGGACGACGCTGCACGCGGGCCGGATGTGCTGCTGACCGACTTGGGCCTGCCCGATGGCAGTGGCCTGGATGTGATTCGTTACGCGCGCCAGCGCCATCCCGAATGCGAGGCGCTGGTGATTTCGATGTTTGGGGACGAAGACAATGTGCTCGCCAGCATCGAGGCCGGGGCCTTGGGTTACATCCACAAAGATGCGGCGCCCGACGACATTGCCCACACCATTCTGGAGATGAAGGCAGGGGCCTCGCCGATCTCCCCCATGATTGCCCGCCGCGTGCTGTCCAAGTACCTTTCTTTGCAGTCAAATAGGCCTCTAGCCTCCGTGGATATTGCGCAAGCAGCTATAAAAAGTGGAGCAAATGATGGTGAGAAGGGTTTGCTGTCCCGGCGCGAGCAAGAAGTGCTGGAGTTGATTGCCCGGGGGTTTTCCTATGCCGAGATTGCCCGTCTTCAGGCGGTGAGCGTGCATACCGTGCAGACCCACATCAAAAGCCTCTACAGCAAGCTGGCAGTGCATTCCAAAAGCGAAGCGGTGTTTGAAGCCACCCGCATGGGCTTGTTGACCCAGCCAGACGTTGCTGCGCTGCGCAAATGACTGTTGCGCGTCTTGGCCCATTTTTCGCGGCGCTGTTGATGGTGTGGGTCTTTGCACCGCCAGTGCAAGCCCATACGATGGAGCTCACGCAAGCGCAGGTCACAGCCACGGCTGACGACGCCACGACGACCCAGGCTGTGCAGTTGCCCTATCACTGGGACCTGTACAACAAAGGCCACCGTGGCGAGGCGGTGTTTGCGCTTTCATTTGATCTGGTCGATGTGCCCGCGGAGCCTTGGGGGCTGTACCTGTCCCGTCTGGGCAACGCGTACGAAATCTGGCTCAATGGCACGCTGTTGCAGCGCCAGGGCGACCTGATCCACTACAACGGCGCAGATTATTCGCAGGTGCCGCGCTACGTTGTCATTCCCTCGGGGGTCCTGCGCTCAAGCAACCAGTTTCGCGTGCATATCCGTGCCGACGTGGGTCGGCGGGGTGGGCTCGCCAAGCTCGTGTTGGGACCGCAAGACGAGGTGCAACTGGCCTATGTGCAAGGCTATCTTTGGCGGGGCACGGGCTCGGCGGTGGTGGCGGTGTTCAGTTTGCTGGTCGGGTTGATCGCGCTATCCCTGTGGCTGACCCAGGTGGACATGGGTGAAGCCGGCAAACTCACACGCGACCGGCTCTATCTCTTTGCCGCGTTGGCTGAACTCTTTTGGGCTTTTGGTGTGGGGTACGCCCTCATCGAAGACCCACCGCTGCCTTGGCCTTGGTGGGGCCTGCTGCCCATCGTGGCGTCGAGTGCCTGGATGTGCAATATGTTGCTGTTTTGTGTGGAGGTGGCTGACTGGGGTCAGACGGTTGCGGCGCAGTGGCTTCGCCGCTGGTTGGGGTTTTTCATGGTTGGTAGCGTCAGCATGGCCTATTGGGCGCTGGCCGGGGGACAACCGCTGGCGCTGACCATCAGTTACGCACTGTCTGGCGTAACGGCCCTGACGTTTTTCGCCGTATTCGTCTGGCACGCTGCACGCCGGGCTCCGATGGGGCACCGCGTGGTGGCGGCAGCGATCTTTTTGAATGCGCTGGTCGGCTTGCGTGACCTGTATGTTTACCGCATCCACCCCTCTTACGGCGAAATCACCTGGATCCGCTATTCCTCGTTGCTGTTCGGCCTATCGCTGGGCTACATCGTGTTGCTGCGGTTTCGCACCGCCAGCGCCCAAGCGCGTGACCTGATGGCTACGCTGGCGGCCCGGGTTGCCCAGAAAGAGGCCGAACTGGGAGAAAGCTACAACCAGCTTGAAGCACTGGCGCGCGAGCAGGAGCGCACGGCGGAGCGGACCCGCATCTTGCGCGATATGCACGATGGCGTGGGTTCCCATATCAGTTCGGCCATTCGCCAGCTGCAATCGGATCGGGAGGTCAGCCGCCGGGTGGGGCACGCCGAGGTACTGCGGACGCTACGCGATGCGCTGGACCAGCTCAAACTGTCCATCGACGCGATGAATCTGCCTCCTGGTGACATCACCTCGCTGCTGGCCAACCTGCGCTACCGGCTGGAGCCCCGTCTCGCGGCATCCGGCATTGAACTGCAATGGGATGTGGACTTGTTGCCGGTGATGGCCCATCTCGACGCCAGCGCCATGCGCCAGTTGCAGTTCATGCTGTTTGAGGCCTTGTCCAACGTATTGCAGCATGCGCAGGCAAAAACACTGCGCATTGAAGCCCACGTCGAACCCCCGGCCGGGGCCAGTGGCGCCCAGGTGGTGCGCGTACGGGTTGCGGATGACGGTGTGGGCTTTGATACGTTAAGCGCCCGGCGCAAGGGCCAGGCATCCATGCACGAGCGGGCAACGGCTATAGGCGCACAGCTTCAAATCAGTAGCCAGCCCGGTCGCACGGTGGTTGAAATCCGGTTTGGCTGACCCTGCGATGGACGACCGCTGCGGCAAGCCCCGGTAGCGGGGATAATTGCGGCAAATTATGGTTTCAGCATTCAACAAACCCTCTCTCTGGCGACGTGTCGCGCCCTGGTTTCGCGGCTTTGATGGCCCCTTGGCCTTTGCCGTGTTCATGCTGGCATGTGCGGGTCTGCTCACCATGTATTCCTCCGGGTTTGATCACGGAACCCGGTTTGAGGACCATGGTCGCAACATGCTGATTGCCGCGACCATCATGTTTGTGGTGGCGCAGATTCCCCCGCAGCGGCTGATGGCGCTGGCGGTGCCGCTGTACATCCTGGGCGTCACCCTGCTGGTGGCCGTGGCGGTGTTTGGCATCACCAAAAAGGGCGCCAAGCGCTGGATCAATGTCGGCGTGACGATTCAGCCCAGCGAAATCTTGAAGATTGCCATGCCACTCATGCTGGCCTGGTGGTTTCAGAAGCGCGAGGGCCAGTTGCGCCCGCTGGACTTTGCGGCGGCGGGCGTATTGCTGCTGGTGCCCGTAGGCCTGATCATGAAACAGCCCGACCTGGGCACTTCGTTGCTGGTGCTGGCTGCGGGCCTGTCGGTCATTTTTTACGCGGGTGTCAGCTGGAAGCTGGTTTTGCCACCCGTGGTGCTGGGGCTTGTGGGCGTCATCTTGATTGTGGTCTTTGAGCCCAGCCTGTGCGCCGATGGCGTGCGCTGGCCCGTGCTGCACGATTACCAGCAGCAACGCATCTGCACCCTGCTGGACCCTACGCGCGACCCCCTGGGCAAGGGGTTTCACATCATTCAGGGCATGATTGCCATTGGCTCGGGCGGCGTGTTTGGCGTGGGGTTCATGCAGGGCACCCAGACGCATCTGGAGTTCATTCCCGAGCGCACCACCGACTTCATCTTTGCTGCCTACTCCGAGGAATTCGGCCTGGCAGGCAACCTGTTTTTGATTTGTGCGTTCATCTTTCTCATTCTTCGTGGCCTGGCCATTGCCCTGGAGGCGCCGACTCTGTTTTCCCGCCTACTGGCAGGCAGCGTCACCATGATCTTCTTCACCTATGCCTTCGTCAACATGGGCATGGTCAGCGGCATCTTGCCCGTGGTGGGGGTGCCGCTGCCTTTCATCAGCTACGGCGGCACTGCCATGGTGACGCTGGGGCTGGCGCTGGGTATCTTGATGTCAATTGCCAACTCCAAGCGCCTGGTGCAATCCTGAGGGCCGTGCACGCCTGGTGAGACGCGCCTAGAATCAGCGGATGATTTCACGCGAACCCACTATTGAACGCCTGGCTATTGCCCAAGGCCTGCTGCTCACCCCCTTTGGCCTTGACGAGACCCATCTGGCTCGCGCCCTGGCGGAAATCAAGGCGCACAAGGTGGATGAGGCGGATTTGTACTTTCAGTACACCCGCTCCGAGGGCTGGAGCCTGGAAGAAGGCATCGTTAAAACCGGCTCTTTCAGCATCGACCAGGGCGTGGGCGTGCGGGCGGTGAGCGGCGAGAAAACCGCATTTGCCTATTCCGACGACATCTCGGAGGCGTCCTTGCTGGATGCCGCCCGAACGGTGCGTACCATTTCAAGCGCAGCCCAGACAGGGCGTGCGCGGTTAGCTACCAAAAAGATAGCGAAAGCACGGTCGCTTTACCACGGCGTGGACCCCATTTCTACCCTCGACAGTGCCACCAAGGTCGCGCTGCTGGGCAAGGTGGAGCGCCTGGCCCGCGCCAAAGACCCGCGTGTGGCGCAGGTCATGGCGGGCCTCGCCAGTGAATACGACGTAGTGATGGTGGCACGCGCAGACGGCACACTGGCGGCCGACGTGCGCCCGCTGGTGCGCCTGTCGGTGACAGTAATAGCCGAGCAAACCATCAAAGGCGTGGTCCGCCGCGAAGTGGGCTCTGCGGGTGGCGGCGGTCGCTTTGGCCTGGCTTACTTTGATGACGCGCAAATTTCCAGGTACGTGGACGAAGCCGTGCACGCCGCGCTGACCAATCTGGATGCGCGTCCCGCACCCGCTGGCGAGATGACCGTGGTGCTGGGTTCCGGCTGGCCCGGCATTTTGTTGCACGAAGCCATCGGCCACGGTCTGGAGGGCGACTTCAACCGCAAGGGCTCCAGCGCCTTCAGTGGCCGCATCGGCCAGCGCGTGGCAGCCAAAGGTGTGACCGTGCTGGACGATGGCACCATTGCCGACCGCCGGGGTTCGCTCAATGTGGATGACGAAGGCAACACCAGTCAGCGCAATGTGCTGATCGAAGACGGCATTCTCAAAGGCTACATCCAGGACGCGATGAACGCGCGCCTGATGGGCGTGGCGCCCACGGGCAATGGCCGGCGCGAGAGCTACGCCCACATTCCGATGCCGCGCATGACCAATACCTACATGCTGGGGGGCGACAAGGACCCGCAGGAGATCGTTGCCAGCATCAAAAAGGGCCTGTATGCCACCAACTTTGGCGGTGGCCAGGTGGACATTACCTCGGGCAAGTTTGTGTTTTCGGCCAGCGAAGCGTACTGGGTTGAAAACGGCAAGATTCTGTACCCCGTCAAGGGAGCCACTATTGTGGGCAGCGGGCCCGAGTGCCTGAAGCGCGTCAGCATGATTGGCAACGACATGAAGCTCGACAGCGGCGTGGGCACCTGTGGCAAGGAAGGCCAGAGTGTGCCGGTGGGCGTGGGGCAGCCCACACTGCGTATTGACGGGCTGACGGTGGGCGGCACCGCCTGACGTTTGCGGGGCCGTGCACAGCTTTCAGACCTTCGGCCAGTACAGCCAATTTTTGCGATCGGCCGTGGCCGACGAAGAGTCGCTGCAAATGGGGGAGAGCCTGCAGGCACTGGCCGCCCGGATTGAAGACCTGGGCAAACTGCTGCGACAACACAGCAATCTGCCCGCCCTGAAGGCGCAGGCGTTTCTGGGCCTGCTGGATGATTTGCGCACCCACCGCGAACTGCTGAACGCCCTGAGTGCCGACTGGCGGGGCTTTTACGAATATGGCGCGCACTGCACGGGGTTGACTCACTTTCGCACGCTGCTCACACAATGGACTCTGGAGGCGGCGCCACCACGGCAGGCGGCCCCGGCCGTCGTCGATTTTGATTTGGCTGCGTGGCGGGTGCTGGGTGCGGGGGCCCTATTACTGGATGTTTACGAGCATGCCCGCTCACTTCCGCCCACGGAACCGGCGGCTTCCGTATCGGCATGGAAGCGGCTGGCAGGGTGGCTTCGACGACGCTAAACAACTGTGCTACAGTTCTTTCATGCATTTCGGCCGCTTCTTCTTTAGCTACTTTTGGTTCTCCAGCGCCTTTGGCGGTAGAGAGTTCTGAACGGTCCTGAAACAAAAGACGTCCTGAATCCTCCCAAACCGCCGGCACCACCGGCGGTTTTTTTTTGCCTCGCCATCCCATCGATTGATCACCGCAACAGGAATTACGACATGACTGCAAAAGCTTCAACCCAAGACGCCTGGTACCCGCATGGCACCCAGCCCGCCGACCGTACCAGCCAGACCGACGACGAACGCATTCAGGACATTACCGTGTTGCCACCTCCCGAGCACTTGATCCGTTTTTTCCCCATCCGCGGCACGCCGGTGGAAACGCTGATTACCAGCACCCGCCGCAGCATCCACAAGATCATGGCCGGTAAAGACGACCGGCTGCTGGTGGTGATTGGGCCGTGTTCCATTCACGACCCGGCTGCCGCGCTGGACTATGCCCGTCGCTTGAAAGAGCAGCGCGAGAAGTACAAGGACACGCTGGAAATTGTGATGCGCGTGTATTTCGAGAAGCCCCGCACCACCGTGGGCTGGAAAGGGCTGATCAACGACCCCTACCTGGACGAGAGCTTCCGCATTGACGAAGGCCTGCGCATTGCGCGCCAGTTGCTGATTGAAATCAACCGCCTGGGCTTGCCCGCAGGCAGTGAGTTTCTGGATGTAATCTCTCCGCAATACCTGGGTGACCTGATTGCCTGGGGCGCCATCGGTGCGCGCACCACCGAAAGCCAGGTGCACCGCGAGCTGGCCTCGGGTCTGTCGGCCCCCATTGGTTTCAAGAACGGGACGGATGGCAACATCAAGATTGCCACGGACGCCATTCAGGCGGCGGCGGGTGCCCACCACTTTTTGTCAGTTCACAAAAACGGCCAAGTGGCCATTGTGCAGACCAAGGGCAACCCCGATTGTCACGTCATCCTGCGCGGCGGCAAGGCCCCCAACTACGATGCTGCCAGTGTGGCTGCCGCCTGCAAAGACCTGGAAAAAGCCAAGTTGCCCGCCACCCTGATGGTGGACTGCAGCCACGCCAACAGCAGCAAGCAGCATGAGAAACAGGTGGAAGTAGCGCGTGATATTGCGAACCAGATTGCTTCAGGCTCGCACAGCGTATTCGGTGTGATGGTGGAGAGCCATCTGCACGCCGGTGCACAAAAATTCACGCCCGGAAAAGATGATGCAACGGCGCTCGAATACGGCAAAAGTATCACCGATGCCTGTCTGGGTTGGGATGATTCCCTGCAGTCGCTGGAGCTGCTGTCGGCGGCTGTCAAAGCGCGTCGCGCCCTGTAAAAAATGGGTTAGCAGGGGGCGCGACTGGCCTCGATCATGGACAGGGCCCAACTTTGGGCTTCTGCCATGGTTCCAAACATCTTGAATGGGCGTCCAATTGAGTTGTAGATTCTTGCAAAGTGAGGGTTCATGATTGTTCTCCCTTCGACCTCGGGCGCCATAACAAATGCCGTGGCTACGGGTGTGAATGCAGGCGGCTTGGCGGTTTGCATCAGTTCGGTGTACCGCCGGATGCCATCAGGGGTCGCTATGGCGCTTTGCAGGACTGTGCAAATGCTGGCCCACGGGCCTGACGGTTGCAGGGCTTCCAGAAAATTCATTTGTGCGACCGCCAAGCAATCAAAAACCTCCTGATTGAAAGGGCCGGTTGCTTCGTATCGCAACAAGTTTTCATCCATGGATATTTCAACCAGTCCATGCGGCGCGAAATGAGTCGTCTTGATCTCACTTGTACTGATCTTCACCAATTTTCCGGTCTGCATTGAGGCTCTCCGTGTGCGATTGGATGGAGTGATGAAATCTATCTTAGCGGGAGATCTCGGGCGCAGGTGCTGCATTGCAGCAGGCATTCCAGTGGGTCGCGTGTGTTTGGGTTGAAAATGGAGCGCAGTTCCTCATGGCCATCCAAACCCACATTCCGCCGCCAACCCATGACCTTACCCGACGCCTCTCTGCCCGAACGCTACCTTCCGCTTGATGACTCCCAGCGTGCATTGCTGCACAACGAGGTGCACGCTCGCCCGCCGGCCCGCATCCGCCTGCCCGCTCTGGTGGTCTATGTTGCGGTTTTCAACGAGGGGGTTACTCGCGAGCAGGAGTGCGCCCACTTGCGCCGCCTGCCGGGTCAGCAGGACCTCTCGCTGGACAGCTTGCAAGGCAATTTTCTGCGCCTGCGTTTTGAGGGCTACACCGTCAAATGGGAGCGCCACACCGAGTTCACCCGCTATTCCCTGGTGCAGCCGTTGCCAGCGCGCGCGCTGTTGGGTGCAAACGACCCCGAACTCATGTCGGCGGTGGTATTGACGCCGGAGTGGCTGCGCGGCATTCCGGGTCGCACCATTGCGGCAGTCAAGCTGGCCATGGTGCATGGTGATCTGGAAAATGCGGACGCCACGCTAGCGCAGGCCCGCACGTGGTTTGGAGGGCATTCGGTCGTAGCCTCGGTCATGGGCAACAACAGCCACTCCTGGGCGGTGACCGACTACCTGCTGCGTCCGGATGGCTTCGAGCGCATGCTGGTCATCGCGCCGCCCGACACCACGCAGACGCGTGCCGGACGGGTCTCGCAACGCCTACTGGAGCTGGAGACCTACCGCCTGATGGCCTTGCGGGGTCTGCCGGTCGCCAAGACGCTCGGCCCCATGCTGGCGCAGGCCGAAGGGGCACTGGCGGACATCACGGCGCGCCTGGAAAACAAATCGGACTCGGATCAGGACTTGCTCGACACACTGGTGTCCCTGGCGGCCCGCGTGGAGCGCGCCACAGCCGAGCATGTGTACCGTTTCTCCGCCACGCGCGCTTACGACACCCTGGTGGGACAACGCATTGCCGAACTGCGCGAAAAAGCCATTCCAGGCACCCAGACGATTGGTGAGTTCATGCAGCGCCGGCTTTCGCCCGCCATGGCCACGGTAGCGGCCACAGCGCAGCGATTGACATCCCTTTCAGAGCGGGTGTCGCGCACCAGTGCGCTGCTGCGTACACGCGTGGACATTGCCACCGAAGTGCAAAACCAGCAGCTACTGGAAAAGCTCACGCGCGGGCAAGAGCTGCAGCTACGCCTGCAGTCCACGGTGGAAGGACTGTCGATTGCCGCCATCTCGTACTACGTGGTCAGTTTGCTGCTGTATGGCGGCAAGGCGCTCAAGGGCGCGGGCGTGCCAATCAATCCGGAAATAGCCGCTGGGGTGCTGGTGCCCGCGGTGGTGTGGGCGGTATGGCGTACGACGCGCCGCATTCATGCCAGGCTGCACTCGGACCACTGACAATTCTGTATTGGTCGAATTAAACCGGAACCCAGCCTAACGCCTTTGCCAGCATCAGCGCAGCCACCAGGGCGCTGACGGCAGCAAAGCCCTGGCGCAGGCGCGCGGCTGGCAACTTGCCCGCCACCTGCTGGCCGGCCAGCATGGCCACAACAGCGCCCGCGCCAAAGGGCAGGGCAACATCCCAGCGCATTGAGCCTTGCAGCGTAGCCGCCGTGATGCCGCTGACAGAGACCCAGGCAATCACTGCCAGTGAGGTGGCCTGGATCATGCGCAGCGTGAGGTCGGTGTGGCGCGTCAGCGCCGGCACGATCACAAATCCGCCGCCTACACCCAACAGTCCACTCAGCACGCCCGAGAGCAGGCCGGTTCCCGCCAGTGCCTGCGCGCAGCGCCGCGTCCAATGCAGTCGACCTTGGTGGACATCCATCAGGCAGGCTACAGTCCGGTTGCCGGTCGCGGGTACAGCAGGCGGGCGCCACATGCGCCAGGCGGTATATGCCAGAACGGCAGCAAAGGCAGCAGTCAGCGGACGGTTTGGAAGCTGGTGTGCCAGCATCACACCCAGCGGTGCGGTCAGCATGCCTGCCAGTCCAATCAGCGTGGCGGCCCGGTAACGAACCACGCCTTGGCGCAGCCCCACGGCTGCACCCACTGCGGCAGCAATTCCCACTGCAAACAAGCCTACGGGCCCGGCTTGCTGCACGGGCAAGTGCAGGGCAAACACGAGCAGTGGAATGGCCAACACGCCACCACCGGCACCGGTAAATGCCAGCACCAGGCCGATGAGGCCGCCGAGCGCGCCAGCGAGTATTGCGGGGTCCATCAGCAGTCCCTACAGTACATCAATGGGAATCTTGAGATAGCGCACGCCGTTGTCCTCCGGCGGCGGCATTTGACCGGCACGCATGTTCACCTGCACCGAAGGCAGGATCAGCGCCGGCATGGGCAATGTGGCATCGCGGGCGCGGCGCATGGCCACGAACGCTTCCTCGCCAATCCCATCGTGCACATGAATGTTGGCGCTGCGCTGTGCCGCCACCGTGCTGGCATGGGCCACCGGGCGTCCGCCGGGCGGGTAGTCGTGGCACATATACAACTGGGTCTCGGGTGGCAAAGCCAGCACTTTTTGGATTGAGCGGAACAGCACGCCGGCATCGCCGCCCGGAAAATCGCAGCGCGCAGTGCCGTAGTCGGGCATGAAGAGCGTGTCCCCCACAAAGGCCACGGTTTTGCCGCCGTCTTCAATCACATAGGTCATGCAGGCAGGAGTATGGCCCGGGGTGTGCAAGGCTCGTACGGCCAGGCTGCCAATGGCGAAATGTTCTTCGTCCTCAAGCAGGCGCCCGAACTGGGAGCCGTCACGGGCGAACTCGGGGCCTGCGTTGAACAGCTTGCCAAACACCTGCTGCACGGTGGTGATGTGGCTGCCAATGGCGATGTGTCCGCCAAGCTGCTTTTGCAGGTAAGGCGCAGCAGACAGGTGGTCGGCATGCACATGGGTTTCCAGCAGCCACTGCACCTGCGCGCCCAGCGCTTTGACGCGCACAATCAACTTGTCGGCTGCCACCGTGCTGGTGCGACCCGACTTGGGGTCGTAATTCAGCACGCTGTCAATCAGCGCGCACTGCAGTGTGCTGCGGTCCAGCACGAGGTAGCTGAAGGTGGACGTGGCTTCGTCAAAGAAATGTTCTATGGCTAATCGTTGTGACATGGCAAGGCTTTCATCATTCAGTCAAACCCGGTAACAAAGGGCGCGGAGCATGTGCGCCGCGCCCTTTCCAATAGCTACGACAACCAGAAAGGCTTGTTGGAGTAACACCATTCGGTCGCCTTGCAGCCTTCGCTGGCACGCTTGTCGCCAGCCTAATTCACGCCTGGAAAACTCCTGAAGTCAAAGGGCTCTGTGTTGGAGTTGGCAATAAATGCAACGTAACAGTCGAACTATACGATACCCATGGGGGTATAGTAATGAGAATTTCAATCGACGCGATAGGTGAGCTGCTTGAGCACCGCTTTGGCGAGTGCGCGGCATGTGGCTGACTGTCATCGCCTTGGCAAGGTTATAGCCAACCCTTGAAAATAGATTTCTTTACTGGAGGCAAGCACCTGCTTGATCGAAATGAATAACCGTCGTTTTGTTGAGTTGACCGCCTGGCTAAGGCCTTTTACCCGCTGGGCAACCCGTTTTTCCCTGAATGCGCCCCGGTGGCTACCCGCCGTGGTGCGCAATGCCCCGCTCAAGATGACATCTTTTGTACTGCGTTGTTACCACCGGGCGCTGCGTTAATTCGCTGAAACCGAGTTGGAGCGCCAACGCTGCCCGGCTGCCGTGGTGACCTGCTCAAGGCCGATGCGCAGTGTCGTGTCGAAGGTGCCTGTTTGCGAAAATACTGTCAATTTTTAACATGAAAGAATTGCCAAACATGACTGAATCAACCCCCGTTACTCCCGCCGCCGCAACGCCCTACGAAGGCCTGGGTGGTGCAGCCGGAGTGCAGCAGCTGGCCCACCGTTTTTACGAACTGATGGATGAGCTGCCCGAGGCTTACACCGTGCGCAAGATGCATCCCGAAAGCCTTAAGGGTAGTGAAGAGAACCTGTTTGAATTTCTATCAGGCTGGTTCGGCGGACCTTCGCTCTACATTGCCAAAAAAGGCCATCCGCGCCTGCGCATGCGCCACAACCCCTATGCCATCAGCCCCTTGGAGCGGGATGAGTGGATGCTGTGCATGACGCAGGCCCTGAATGAGCAGGTGGCGGATGTGGCTTTTCGGGGCCGGTTGATCGACACGTTTGCCCAGATGGCCGATCACATGGTCAACACGCAAGGTGGCGGCGCGTGCGCTGCGGGACATTCCCATACGGCATAAGCATTCATGACCGGTGAACCCCTCAGTCCGTGGTTCTGGCTTAGCCTGGGTGGTGTGCTGCTCGCGCTGTTGCTGGGCGCACGCGCGGTTCTGCACCGCGGTCTGGCTCCGCACGCTACGCTGGAAGGGCCGCAGCCCGCTGACTTGGGTTTGACCGCGCAGTCCGTGCGCATTCCTGTGGCCGGTGGCTTGAGCCTGTTTGCATGGTATGTGCCCGCGGGTACCGCAACGCAGCCTGCCCCTGCCATCGTGCTCTTGCACGGCTGGGGTGGCAACGCCAGTACGCTGCTACCGGCTGCGCAGGCCCTGCACCGTGCGGGCTATGCCGTGCTGTTGCCAGAGTCGCGCAACCACGGCCGCAGTGACCGCGATAGCCACAGTTCGTTGCCGCGCTTTGCGCAAGACCTCGACAGTGCGCTCGATTGGCTGCGCTTGCAGTCGGGCATTGATGCCACGCGTCTGTCCGCATTGGGTCACTCGGTGGGAGGTGCCGCGGTACTGCTGAGCGCGTCCCGCAGGCATGACCTGCACGCGGTGGTCAGCGTGTCGGCATTTGCCCACCCCGAGCAGGTGATGCGCCGCTGGCTGGCCTCGCGTCGTGTGCCTTACTGGCCGCTGGGGTGGCTGGTGAACCGCTATGTGGAACGGGTCATTGGTGCCCGTTTTGATGCCATCGCCCCGGCACACACCCTCTCGCATTCCCATAGCCCGGTACTACTGGTGCATGGGCTGCAAGACCGTACCGTGCCCATTGAGGATGCGCGATGGCTGTGGCAAAACCGTGCGCAGGCCGACGTCACTTTGCTGGAGTGCAACGGGTCACACGAGGCATTCGACGATTTGCCGGAAGTTACCCGCAAAATTCTGGGTTTTTTGCAGCCGTTTACCCGGGTGCAACTCCCGCAGAGCCCCTGTTTATCACCGGATATTTCATGAAAGCCTTTCAAGAGTACTACCCCGAGAATGTGTCGCATTGTTACGGCTGCGGCCAGCTCAACACACACGGTCACCAGATCAAAACGTACTGGGAGGGCGATGAGACGGTCACCCGTTTCAAGCCTGAGCCGCACCACACCTCGGTACCCGGCTATGCCTATGGAGGTTTGATTGCTTCGCTGATTGATTGCCACAGCACCGGCACCGCTGCTGCTGCCATGTACCGCGGCGAGGGACGCGAGATGGATACATTGCCACCGTTTCGATTTGTCACCGGTTCGCTGCACGTGGACTTCCTCAAGCCAACGCCTTTGACGGGCCTGATAGAGATCCGCGGTCGGGTGAAGGAAATCAAGGGACGCAAGGTAATCGTTGAGACCACGGTGCGGGTAGACGGCGTGGTCACTGCACGCGGCGAAGTGGTGGCTGTACAGATGCCAGACAGTTTTGGCGCAACCAAGGCATTGCAATAGCCATGGCAATGCCTGCATGAATTGACATAGATCATGGACATTAATACCCGTAGGGGTATTATTCGGATTCTTGCCAGTTTGCAATATTCAACTTTTATCCACTCAGGAGAAAATTCCATGTCCAACCGCCGTGAATTCATTGTTCAATTGGGTCTTGCCAGCGCAGCCCTCACCGCCAGTCAGGCGCGGGCTCAGGGTGCTATGGTCGCCGAAGGAGATGCGCAAGCCGTAGCCCTGGGTTACAAGGCCGATGCCACCAAGACGGACAAAAAGAAGTTCCCCAAATATGCAGCCGATCAAAAGTGCAGCAATTGCGCGCTGTACCAGGGCAAGACGGGTGACGCCGGTCCGTGCCCCCTGTTCGCAGGCAAGCAAGTGTCTGCCAAGGGCTGGTGCAGTGCCTGGGCCAAAAAAGCCTGAAGCTGATTACGGCCGTGCGCAAGGGTAGGCCATCCATCGGGTGGCATCCTGCCAGCGGCATCGATCGATAGAAAGAACGCAAGTGAACACCGAATCAGCACCCCTACGCAAGGTCATCCCCATTGCCGAGTCCCTGGACAAAGGGCCTATTGAGCCCCCACCGGGTGCCGATGCAGAGATGGTCTCGCTGTACGAGGCGCACAAAAAGATCTACCCCCGCAGTGTTACCGGGTTTTTCTCCAACTGGCGCTGGGCCACGGTGTTCCTGACCCAGATTGTGTTCTACGGCTTGCCATGGCTCGAATGGGGCCAGCGCCAAGCCGTGCTGTTTGATCTGGGTGCACGGCGCTTCTATATCTTCGGTCTGGTGCTGTATCCGCAGGACTTCATCTACCTCACCGGCATTCTGGTGATCTCGGCCTTCTCGCTGTTCCTGTTTACCGCGGTAGCAGGGCGCTTGTGGTGCGGCTATGCCTGCCCGCAAACGGTTTATACGGAAATTTTCCTCTGGCTGGAAAAAAAGACAGAGGGCGACCGCTCCGCGCGCATGCGCCGCGATGCGCGGCCTTGGACCCTGGACAAACTGTGGCGCAAGACCAGCAAGCACGTCCTGTGGTTGGCGGTCGCCTTGTGGACCGGTTTTACCTTCGTGGGTTACTTCACACCCATTCACGAGTTGGGCCGTGAATTCATCCAGCTCGACATGGGTTCGTGGGAAATTTTCTGGACATTTTTCTACGGCTTTGCCACTTACGGTAATGCCGGCTTCATGCGTGAGCAGGTCTGCAAGCACATGTGCCCGTACGCACGCTTTCAAAGCGCCATGTTCGACAAGGACACCCTCATCGTCACCTACGACGCCGAGCGCGGCGAGCCCCGTGGCGCGCGCTCCAAAAAGGCCGATCTGTCGACCCTGAATCTGGGCGCCTGCGTGGACTGCAGCTTGTGCGTGCAGGTGTGCCCCACCGGCATCGATATCCGCAAAGGCTTGCAATACGAATGCATCGGCTGCGGCGCCTGCGCTGACGTGTGCGATACGGTGATGGACAAAGTGGGCTATGCGCGCGGCCTGGTGAAATACTCCACCGAGAACGCCGTCAATCAGCAATGGACGCGTGCCCAGACCCTGCGCCATGTGCTGCGTCCGCGGGTGCTGATTTACATCGCGATTCTTGGCACCGTGGTCACCGCCATGGCGGTCAGCCTGGCGATGCGCATCCCCTTCAAGGTGGATGTGGTGCGCGACCGGGGCGCGCTGGCACGCATTGCCGAAGGGGGACGCATCGAAAATGTGTTTCGCCTGCAGATCATGAATGCGACCGAGGCGACACAGCGGTTCCACATTTCAGTGGAAGGCATGCCCGGTTTGAGCGTGGTGTCCGAAAACGACATTGCCATTGCTTCCACGCAAGCCCGATGGGTCGCCGTGCGGGTACAGGGCCCTGCGGAAGGGCTTGCACCGGGCTCGCACACCATCCACTTCGAAATTGCCGCCGAGGGTTCCATCGGCAAAGTGTCCGAAAAAGCCGTATTCATTGTTCTCCGTTAAGGATTAACCATGAACCAGGATCCCACTGCGCTGAGTCAACGATTGATGTGGATTGTGTGGCCCGCCTTTTTGATGGCGGGCGTGCTGGAGATTGTGGTGTTCGCCATGGTGGATCCCGCCGACCTGCATTGGCAAGGCGCGCCGCTGGAGGCATCGCGCCAGGCGGTTTACACCGTGGTCTTTTTTGTGTTTTGGTTCATCACCATGGTCAGCGGCGCCTTGACGACGCTGTTGGCCATGTCGCCGTTTGAGGTGAACCGCTGCCCCGTGCCGCGCGACAGCCGACCCGAAACCTGTGCAGAAGACTGTCCCCGGCAGGGAACACCTTAAGGGGGTAACTCCAACATGAAGAACAGCAATACGCCCACACGGCGCCACCTGTTGGCGGGTATGGCCAGCCTCGCGGCCCTCAGCGCACCCGCGCAGGCCACGTCGTCCGCCACGGCTTCCGGAAAAACCGGTGACTTGGTGGGAAACACGCTGCACAAGATCGTCTTCCAGCTCAACAAGGCGGACGACGCCTACCAGGAAGCCATCTTCAACTCCATCAGTGCGGTGCTCAAAAAATACGTGGACGACGTCAGCATTGTGGTGGTGGTGTGGGGGCCGGGCATTCACCTTCTGGCGAAAAAACCAAAACGCCCGGTGCCCAAGCTCCTGCAAGACCGGGCACGCAGCATGGCGGAAGCCTATGGCATCCGGTTCATTGCCTGCGGCAACACCATGCACAGTGTGGGCTGGTCACCGTCGGACATGTTTGATTTTGTGCAAGTAGAGGACGTGGGTGCGGCAGCGGTGATGGAGCTGCAGGAAAAGGGCTACGCCTACGTCGCCTGGTGATGTTCAAGGCTGATGTATGAACTTCTGGGACCAAAGGTTTACTGAGCCTGGCTACAAGTACGGCACAGAGCCCAATGCCTTTTTGCGCGAACAGGCCGTGCGCCTGCATTCCGCCAGCCGGGTGCTGGTACCTGGCGATGGCGAAGGCCGCAACGGGGTCTGGCTGGCCGAGCAGGGGCACACTGTCTTCTCGGTGGACAGCTCGGAGGTCGGTCTGAAAAAAGCGCGCGCGTTGGCTGCTGCCCGTGGCGTGTCGCTCAACACCGAATGGGTGGATCTGGCTGACTGGGCGCCCGAGGCCGACAGCCTGGACGCCGTGGTGCTGATCTATACCCACTTGCCCAGTGCCATCCGGTCTGCGGCGCACCGGCGCATGGCCGAAGGCCTGCAAAGCGGGGGCTGGCTGATACTGGAAGCGTTTCACCCCGCGCAGTTGGCGCATAACAGCGGTGGCCCCAAAGATGCCGACATGCTGTACACCCCCGAACTGCTGGAGGCCGACTTTGCGGGCCTGCTTGCGCCTAAGCTCGTGTGGCAGGGGGAGACCACCTTGTCCGAAGGGCCGGGCCACCGGGGGTTGGCGCATGTGACGCGCTGGGTGGGGCGGCGTTATGCATAAAAAAGGCCTCTAGCCCCCGTATCTATTGCGTAAGCAGCTATTATTTTAATAGTAAACTCTTCAGGAGAAACCCATGAAAACCGCCCACGACCTCGTAGCCGCCGCCAAAACCCGCGTGCAGGAAATCAGTGTTCAAGATGCCGAGCAGGCCATTCGCGAAGCCGATGTGCTGGTGGATGTGCGCGAGGCCGATGAATTTGCCGCAGGCCATGTGCCCGGTGCGGTGCACATCTCGCGTGGCATGCTGGAGTTTCGTTTCAGCGGCATGCCAGCCCTGCAAGCCCGCGACCTCAAGATCGTGCTGTATTGCAAAACCAGCGGCCGCGCTGCACTTGCTGCTGCTGCTTTGCACGAGATGGGCTACTTGAACGTGCAGTCCATTGCGGGCGGTTCTGATGCCTGGGCGGCGGCGGGCAAACCCGTTGCCAAGCCTGAGGCGCCGTCGTTCGAATAGTCAGAGCGAGCGGCCTTCGCCCGCTTCTTCCACGGTTTGTCCATCGCGGATGTGATAAATCCGTTTGAAGGTGGGGATGATCTTCTCGTCGTGCGTCACCACAATGATCGCGGTCTGAGCCTGCTGCGCCATCTGGTTCAGGATGCGCATCACCGCCAGAGCACGTTCGCTGTCCAACGGTGCAGTGGGCTCGTCGGCCAGGATGACCGGCGGGCGGTTGGCCAGTGCACGGGCAATCGACACCCGTTGTTGCTCGCCCCCTGACAGTTGCGACGGCTCGGCTTTGGCGCGGTGCTGCACGTCCAGCGCGGTCAGCAGTTCGATCGCGCGGGCGCGGGCCAGTGCGTTGGGCATGCCGGCCAGCATGGGCAACAGGGCCACGTTGTCGGTCACGTCCAGAAACGGAATCAGGTAGGGCGCCTGAAACACAAAGCCGATGCGGTCACGCCGCAGGGCGCGCAGGTCGCTCACCTTCCAGCCGTCGTCATAGATCACGTCATTGCCAAGGGTCATGCGGCCCGACGTGGGTTCAATGATGGCGCCCAGGCATTTGAGCAGCGTGCTTTTGCCCGAGCCCGAGGGCCCGACCAGGCCCACCACCTCGCCGGGGCTGACCTGCATGTTCACGTTCCTGAGGGCCTCGACGGCGGTGTCGCCCTTGCCGTACACCTTGCGCAGGCCTTCAATCAGAATGCCGCCGGGAAGGGGTGGTTTTTTCATGGGGATCATCCAATGGCCTCTGCCGGGTCGACGTTCAGCGCCGCACGAATGGCCAGCGTGCTGGCCAGCGCGCAAATCACCATCGTGACCACCAGTCCGGTGAGGGCATCCTGTGTGAGCAGCAGCACGAATTTGGGAAACACCGGTGCCCAGATGGTGGCCGCTATCTTGCCCACCACAAAGCCAATCAGGCCCAGGCCCAGCGCCTGCTGCAGGATCATGCTGGCAATGGTGGTGTTGCGCGTGCCAATGAGCTTAAGCACTGCAATCTCCCGGATTTTCCCTAGCGTCATGGTGTAGATGATGAAGGCCACAATGGCCGCGCTGACGATGGCCAGAATCACCAGAAACATGAAGATCTGCTTGGCGGCGGTGGCAATCAGTTTGGCCACCAGAATCTCTTCCATGCCCGCGCGGGTGAACACCTGCAGGTGCTTCCAGCGCCGAATCGGCTCGGCCACCTGCTCGGGATCAAAGCCAGGTGCGATTTGTACCAGCACCGCGTTCACGTTGTGGCTGCTGGCTTGCAGCGCCTGAACCGCGTCCAGCAGACCGGGCACGCCCGGGCGGTTGAAGGCCGGGTTGGCCGCCGTGCGAGTACGGTCGTTTTGAATGGCGTCGTTGTCTTTCAAGAACTGCGCTTCCTGCGCGTCCTTGAGCGCAATGAAAACCATCGGGTCACCGCCCGAGGACACCATGCGCTGCGTCAGGCCTACCACGGTGTAGTCGTGGCGGCGAATGCGGATGTGCTCGCCCAGCGCAAAGCCGGTTTTGACATCGGCCACCGCCTCGTAATGGCTGCGGGTGAGCTGGCGCCCCGCCACCAGATAGCCTGGCTCGCCCGATTGGCCGGGCTCCATACCGACCACCATGGCGCGGGTGTCGTCACCATCCGCACCCTGCACCTGCATGGTGAAGTAGGTCACATTGGCGGCCTGCGCCACGCCGGGCATGCCGCGCACACTGCGCACCACATCGTCTTTGAGGCTGGACGATTCGGCATAGGGCCCCTGCGTGTCTTTTTGCACCACCCACAGGTCGGCCCGGCTGTTGTCGAGCAGGGCGTGGGCATCGTCCACCATGCCGCGGTAGACGCCGGCCATGGTTAGCGTCACGCCAATCAACAGGCCCAGGCCCAGCCCGGTGAGTACAAATTTGCCCCAGCTGTGGACAATGTCGCGCCCGGCCAGGCTGATCATGGTGCCGCCTTGGCTTTGACCAGTGTGTCCACCACCTGCACGCGGGCGCCCTCGGTCAAGGCCTTCTGGCTGTACACCACCACGGTGTCGCCGGCTTGGAGCCCTTCCAGAATCTGCACCTGGCCACCCAAGTTGCTGGCACCCAATCGCACGGCTGCGAATACGGGCTTGCCGCCTTCCAGCCGCCACACGCCTGTTTGGCCCTGCACGCGCTGGATGCTGGCGTTAGGCAGCACCAGGGTGGAGTCGGTTTGGGGGAGTTGCAGCGTTACCTCTGCCAGTTCACCAACCGACGCCGTGATGGCAGTGCCCGCAGGTGGCGCATCAAACGCCACTTGCGCCATGCGCTCTTCGGTCACGCTGTCGGCCAGTAGCTCCACTCGAGCGACCTGGCCTGTCAATGGGGTGCGCGGTTGCGAGCGCAGCACGATGCTGGCCTTCAAACCTGCAGCCAATCCGGCAGAGCGTCCCTGGTCCACCCGCAACTTGACCCACAGACTGCCGGGGTCGATGACGCGCACTACCGGCTGACCCGCCACTACGGTGCTGCCCGCCTCGGCATCGCGGCTGGTGACCACCCCATCGGCCGGGGCCAACAGGCGCACGTTGCCACGCTGTTGTTGCAAAGCAGCGCGCTCAGCCTTTTGCCGGCTCACGTCCTGGCCGGCGCCGGTGAGGTTGGCCTGTGCAGCCTGCAGCGCCGCATCGGCCGAAGCTTTCTCCTGCAAGCGAGACTCCAGTGCGCCCGGGCTGATGAAGTTCTGGGCGGCAAGTTCCTGGTTGCGTTTGGCGTTGATGGCGGCCAGCTCACGCCGCGCGGTGGCGTCCGTGACCTGGGCCAGTGCCGCCGCCTGTGTGCTGCCTGCGCGGGCGAGCGCGGCGTCCAAAGCGCTCAGGCGTTGGTCCAAGTCCACCGGGTCCATCTCAGCCAACAGCTGGCCAGCCTTCACCGTGTCGCCCACATCCACCTTGACGCTGAGCACCCGTCCCGCCACGGTGGGGCCCACCATCCAGCTGCGACGCGCTTCCACGGTGCCGATGCCAAAAATGGCGGGGGTGATGCGTCCTTCCTGGACGGAGGTAACCGTGACGCGCGTGGGCGCAAGAGGGCCGGCGTTGCGGGCCACAAAGACCAGTGCACCGATCAGTATCACCAGCAGTGCACCGATGCCCATCCGGCGTAGCAGCAATGGGTTGCGTTTCATGGGGTTTCCTTCAGTGTGAGTCCGCGCAGGTAAATGGAGAACACGCCGGGCGCCTGGGCCGCCATGGCGTGTACTTGACCGCTGAGCAGCGATTGCATGACCAGGCCTTGCACCGCGCCCATAAAGAGCACGGTCGCGGACTGCAAGTCGGTGCCAGGTGCCAGCGAATGCTGTTTTTTTGCCTGTGTCAGCAGGCCCATGAGCAGGGCCCGGTATTGCTGCATCAGCCCGCGCACGCGGGCCTTGAGCGGCGTGTCCTCGGTGTGCTGCAATTCCTGAAAAATGATGCGCGGCACACCGGGGTGGGCGATCACGAAGTTCACGTGTTCCAGAAACACGTTCTGCAAAGCCGCCAGCGCGTTGGGTTCGGGTCTTTCAAGGGTGATGGCAAGCGTGGCGGCGGCTTGCAGCCGGGCCATCAGGGTGTCAGTAGCCCAGTCCAGTGCGGCCAGCCAGACGGCCTCTTTGCTGGAAAAGTGCCTGAATACCGCCCCTTGTGTAATTCCCACTGCCTGCGCCAGGTCGCCGGTGGTGATGTCGGCCGGGCTGCGCTGCGCCGCCAGTTGCAAGGCCGCCTCGACCAGACTGGCTTGGCGAACTTCCGTGACTTGTTTGGGGCGCTTGGGTGTTGCCTTCATATTCAAGTAATTGAGTAATTACATGAATTGTAAGCACAAATTACATACGGTATGGGGTATTTATTTGTTGCTTTAAATGACAGCAGGCTGCAGTTGCAACTGTCGTCGTTGAGCTGCGCCGCAATGGATTCGCCCAAGTGCGACTGGGTGGGTACGGTCCAGGCCCGGGTGCTACGGGCAGTGGTTATGCAATTTCCACTGCGCCTCGTGGCCAATGGCTTTGGCGAAATCGGGCACCTTGCAGCGCGCGGCCTCGACAGGTTCTTGCGTGGCTGGCGGCTGCGCTGCAAGGCCAGACATGGCCGCAGCATCGGGCAGGACACTGAACGTGCGGGCTTCGGGTGCCGTCTGGCGAACCCATTGCGCAGTGACCACCACGATACCCACAAACGCGACCAGAACAAGGCGTTGCGTCCACCCCAACCCCTGCACGCCTTGGGCAGGCGCTTCGCATACGCCACCGGGGCACAACTGGGCGGGTTCACGGTTGAACAGTGTATAGAGCTTGCAACCCAGGCAGATGCCAAACGCCGACTCAAAAAACATCAACAGCAGGCAGGTGCCGCACACCAGCATGTTGATGGGGCCGATCACCTGGTTCACCACCATCAGGAAAAACATGGTGACCGCCAGCAGAAGCCCCAAGCCCCAGGCAAAGCGTTTTTGCGGCGCACCCACCCACTCGGGTTGCTGGTGTCGGACAAACCATTGCCCCACGATCATGCTGGGCGACCATTTCGGGCTGATGAACAGGCGGATGGCCATGTCCAGCAAAAACACCACCACAAACAGCCGCGTGGGCTGGAAGTTGCCCAGCAGCATGGCATTCATGAAGGAAATGAACGCCGGAACAAAAAGCAGACCCGCCGCTGCACGAACCGCCCGCTCGTTGACCACGCGCACCGCGTAGCCGTCAATCTGCTCGCCCAATTCAAAAATGCTGCTCACGGTGAAGATCCTGACTTGTCGGTAGGGGTGGGTGTGCCGCCAGGTCGTTTGCTGGCGGCCTCTGCTTCGGTTTCGTGCTGCGCGCGCGGCTGGTCGCTGTGCGACACCGGATAGCTATCCGCCATGTAGCCCGGGCCTTTCATCACCATGACGATGATGCAGCCGATGGCGATCGTCAGCACCATGGTCCAGTGGAAAACAATGACGGCACCCACAAAATAGTCAGCCATCTGGAGCCAGCGCGCTTGCGCAGCGCTGGCTTGCGGGTCGTTCATCCAGTGCAAAACGCCCAAACCCACCAAGGGCAGCACGGTTCCCAGCAGCGCAATTTTCGGCAGCTTGCGCCAAAGTCGCCATTCGAGTCCACTGGCCGTGCGAATGGAGTTGGGGATTTTTTGCAGCCAATTCATGCTGCCATTGTCGGCATAACCGACGGCGACGTTTTGATCAGGCGCAATTGACCACCGGTGCAAACAAAAAATGGCACTAGCTCCCGCCGATACTGCACAAGCAGCTATCGTTTTTGTAGCGCCGCGGCCAGTTTGAGGTGAATGCCGCCGAACCCCCCATTGCTCATGCACAGAATGTGGTCGCCGGGACGCACGCTCGCCAGTACCTGTGTCACCAGTAAATCGATGTTGTCGGCCACCTGCGCGCGTGCCCCCATGCCAGACAGGGCTTGCGCAGCGTCCCAGTCGAGTCCACCGGAATGGCAAAAAGCCAGATCGGCCTCTTCGAGGCTCCAAGGCAACTGCGACTTCATGGCGCCGAGTTTCATGGTGTTGCTGCGTGGCTCAAAAACGGCCAGGATGCGTGCGGAGCCCACCTTGCGACGCAAGCCATTGACCGTGGTGCGGATGGCGGTCGGGTGGTGGGCGAAGTCGTCATAAATAGTGACCGGTGCGGCCACTTCGCCGGGTTTTGCCGGGCCGTGCCATGGCACGCAGGCGCGCACCTCCATGCGGCGCTTGACGTTCTCGAACCGTCCCAGTGCCGATGCCGCTTGCGCGGGCGCCACCCCGACATGCTCTGCCGCCGCAATGGCCGCCAGCGCGTTGAGCTGGTTGTGCACGCCGCCTAAAGGCCACTCGACGCGGCCCACGGTCTTACCCTGGTGGACCACGTCAAATGCATCCGGTTCACCCACTGCAGTGAAGTCGCTGACGGCTGCGCCAAAGGTGCGTACTTCGCTCCAGCAACCCTGGTGGAGCACGCGGGTCAGGCTTTCTTCGAGGCCATTGACCACCACGCGGCCCGTCAATGGTACGGTGCGCACCAAGTGGTGAAACTGGCGTTCGATGGCGGCCAGGTTGTCAAAAATGTCGGCGTGGTCGAATTCCAGATTGTTCAACACGGCGGTACGGGGCCGGTAGTGCACGAACTTGCTGCGCTTGTCGAAAAATGCCGTGTCGTATTCGTCGGCTTCTATGACAAAAAAGGCCCCCGAGCCCAACCTGGCGGAGACGCTGAAGTTCATGGGCACGCCGCCGACCAGAAACCCGGGCTGCAGGCCGGCGCATTCCAGTATCCAGGCCAGCATGGCCGTGGTGGTAGTTTTACCGTGGGTGCCGGCCACCGCCAGCACATGGCGGCCCTGCAGCACATGTTCGGCCAGCCATTGGGGACCGCTGGTGTAGGGCGAGCCGGCGTCCAAAATGGCTTCCATCAGCGGAAACTTGGGCGTGCCATCGGGCAGGCGCGCACGGCTGACGACATTGCCGATGACAAACATGTCGGGAGCCAGCGCCATCTGGTCTGCACCAAAGCCCTCGATCAACTCAATGCCCAAGCCGCGCAGCTGGTCGCTCATGGGCGGGTAGACGCCGGCGTCGCAGCCGGTTACGCGGTGACCCGCTTCGCGGGCGAGTGCGGCCAGACCACCCATGAAGGTGCCACAAATGCCAAGAATATGAATGTGCATGCGCTTATTCTAAGTCGAGGCTCATGGCGATTGAGGCCGCGGGCCCGCGTGTCGATTGTGCAGGCCGCTATCAAAAATGGAGCGCCCTGTCTCGAGACGTTGATGGGTGCACAGGTGCAAAATGGCGCCATGGAATCATTGAAAGAAGAAATTGCGGCCGTATCCGCCCGTATGGTGGTGGAGGAGGGGCTGGAATACGGCACCGCCAAACGCCGCGCGGTCAAGCAGATGGGCTTGTCGCCGCGTACGGGCTTGCCCGATAACGACCAAGTTGAGGCGGCGGTCGAGGAGTACATCGCCATCTTTTGTGCGGACACGCAACCTGCCGAACTGCGCTCACTGCGGGTGTTGGCGCTTTCGTGGATGGAGCGGCTGGAGCGCTTTCGGCCACACATCGGTGGGTCGGTATGGCATGGAACGGCTACGCGCCGATCAGACATTTATCTTCAATTGTTCTGTGATGACCCGAAATCGGCCGAAATTGGCCTAATTGACATGAACGTCCGCTTCGAGCCGCGCACCGTGACCGGCTTTCAGGGGGACTCTGTGGATGCACTGAGCGTGCATGTGCTCTGTCCGGACTTTGGTGAGTACATCGGTTTGCACTTGTTGATTTACGACTTTGATGATTTGCGCGGTGCCCTGAAACCCGATGCGCGGGGCAGGCGGCCAAGGGGCGATCTGGCAGCTTTGCGCAATTTGCTGCATGATGGCGGCCCATGACCGATTCTCAATCTGACATCCCGACTCCTCCCGCTGTTGCACCCGTGATGGGCCGCCGGGCGATTTTGGGCGGTGCTGCCGCAGCGGCCGCACTGGCGGGTGCAGGCGTGGCATGGTGGCGTACCAAAATGCCCGAAATACCGCCGGGCGCGATGCCCGTGGAGGGTTTTTGGTCCATGCAATGGGAAACCCCGCAAGGTGGCGTTGTACCCATGCAGTCATTTCGGGGGCGTCCACTGCTATTGAACTTCTGGGCAACGTGGTGCCCGCCGTGCGTGGAAGAATTGCCTTTAATAAACGCGTTCTATCAGCAAAATAAAGCCAACGGTTGGCAAGTGCTGGGGCTGGCGGTCGACAAGCTCGCATCCGTGCAGGCGTTTCTGCAAAAAATGCCACTGGATTTTCCGGTCGGAATGGCCGGGTTGGCGGGCGCAGATCTGGGGCGTGGCTTGGGTAATCTGGCAGGTGGACTGCCGTTCTCCGTCGTTGTGGGTGGCAATGGGCAGGTGCTTCAACGCAAGATGGGCCGTCTGAGTGCGTCCGACCTGGACGCGTGGGTGCGTTTAAAATAGGCGTGCGGCGGACAAAAAAACCAGAATACTCTCTTCAGGGTTGTTCCCGGGTCCGCAGAGTTCCCTGAGTCTTTGCAGGGACTTCGGCTGTAAATAAATAGTTTTATCGCCAGATGGCGTTTTTTGCTGTAAATTCGCCGCTTACTAAATGTCGGTTGTTGGAGATATCATGGATTTACGCAAACTCAAAACTTTGATCGATCTGGTGTCGGACTCGAATGTGTCTGAACTGGAAATCACCGAGGCAGAAGGCAAAGTTCGCATCGTTAAAGGCGGTGGAGCCATGGTGCAAGGCTATGCGCCCGCGCCCGTTTATGCCGCGCCTCTTGCGGCTGCGCCAGTGCCAGCGGCGAGCGCGGTGCCTGTCGTCGCCGAAGCGGCCGCCGGTCACGCAGTCAAGTCGCCGATGGTGGGTACCTTTTACCGCTCGTCCTCTCCTGGCGCCAAGGCCTATGTGGAGGTGGGTGACTCCATCAAGGAAGGCGAGACGATCTGCATCATAGAAGCCATGAAGATTCTCAACGAGATCGAGGCCGACAAGTCCGGCACGGTCACTCGCATCCTGTGCGAGAACGGTCAAGCCGTTGAATACGGTCAATTCCTGTTCGTCATAGAGTAAGTTCTCACACGCATTCTCATGTTCAAAAAAATCCTGATCGCCAACCGTGGCGAGATTGCGCTGCGAATCCAGCGTGCCTGCCGCGAAATGGGTATCAAGGCCGTGATGGTCTATTCTGAAGCTGACCGGGAGGCCAAATACGTCAAACTGGCCGATGAGGCGGTTTGCATCGGACCAGCCCAGTCGTCTCTCAGCTACCTGAATGTGCCGGCGATTATCTCGGCTGCCGAGGTTACGGACGCTGAAGCCATTCACCCGGGCTACGGATTCCTGAGCGAGAACGCGGATTTCGCCGAGCGGGTGGAGAAAAGCGGCTTCCAGTTCATTGGACCCACGCCTGAATCGATCCGCATCATGGGCGACAAGGTGTCAGCCAAACAAGCCATGATCCGCGCCGGCGTTCCCTGCGTGCCCGGATCCGAGGGTGAATTGCCGGATGACCCGGTCCAGATTCGCCGCATTGCCAAGGCGGTGGGTTACCCCGTCATCATCAAGGCGGCAGGCGGTGGCGGTGGGCGCGGCATGCGGGTGGTGCACACAGAGGCGGCGCTGATCAACGCAGTCGCGATGACGAAGGCAGAAGCCGGTGCTGCATTCAACAATCCGGCCGTTTATATGGAGAAGTTTCTCCAGAACCCGCGCCACATTGAAATCCAGATTCTTGCGGACAAGCATAAAAACGCCGTCTATCTGGGCGAGCGGGATTGCTCCATGCAGCGTAGGCACCAGAAAATTCTGGAGGAGGCGCCCGCACCCGGTATCAATCGCAAGCTGATCGATCGCGTAGGCGAGCGCTGCGTGGCTGCGTGCAAGAAGATTGGTTATAGGGGCGCCGGAACCTTTGAGTTCCTGTACGAAGACGGCGAGTTCTACTTCATTGAGATGAATACCCGTGTGCAGGTGGAGCATCCCGTCACAGAAATGGTGACCGGCATCGACATCGTCCGGACCCAGATCATGGTGGCAGCAGGTGAAAAGTTGCCGTTTACCCAGCGCCAGATCGAGATCCGGGGTCATGCGATCGAATGCCGTATCAACGCAGAAGACCCTTTCAAGTTCATTCCCTCACCAGGTCGGGTCACGATGTGGCATCCACCGGGTGGCCCAGGTGTGCGGGTGGATTCTCATGTGTACACCAATTATTTTGTGCCGCCCAACTACGACTCCATGGTCGGAAAAATCATTGTGCACGGTGACACGCGTGAGCAAGCCATGGCCCGCATGCGGACGGCGCTTGCGGAGACGGTGGTGGAGGGTATCAACACCAATATTCCGCTGCACCGAGAATTGATGGTGGACGCCAAGTTTATGGATGGGGGGACCAACATCCATTACCTTGAGCACTGGCTAGAACAGCACAAGCGCTAATCACCATGGCGATGTTTGAACTGAGCATGATGTGCCCCGAAGACCGGGTGGAATGGTTGAGTGATGCCCTCGACGCGCTGGACGCCTTGAGCGTGAGTGTCGAAGACGCAGATGCCCAGACGGATGCCGAACAGGCCCTTTTTGGTGAGCCCGGCATGCCGCCACCTAAAGATGGATGGCAGCGTTCGCGGGTGACTGCGTTGTTTGCCGAAGAGTCCCTTGCTGCAGAAGCTGCTGGATTGCTCAAGGTGCAGGAACTGTTTGCGGGGTGCCTGGTCTTGGCTATGGCAGCAGTGCCCGATCAGGACTGGGTGCGGTTGACGCAGTCGCAGTTCACGCCGGTGGAGATTACACCCGAATTCTGGATCGTGCCGACCTGGCATGAACCACCTGCCCAGGCGCGCCAGGTGATTCGGCTCGACCCGGGACTTGCCTTCGGCACGGGAACCCACCCCACTACCCGCATGTGTCTGCGCTGGATTGCAACCCACTCCGTGCAAGGACGCGTTTTGGACTACGGCTGCGGGTCCGGTATTCTGGCCATTGGGGCTGCGAAATTCGGGGCGAGCGAAGTCGTCGCGGTCGACATTGATGTCGCGGCGGTTCAGTCCACCGAATTGAACGCCTCTGCAAACGGGGTGATCTTGCTGGCGGGTCTGCCGGACCGGGCTGAGGGTGTGTACGAAGTGGTGTTGGCCAATATTCTGGCCACGCCACTCAAGGTGCTGGCTCCCTTACTGTGTGCACATGTCGTGCCGGGTGGTGATCTGGTGCTTGCGGGCATTCTGGAGCGGCAAGCCGATGAGCTTATCGAGGCGTACGCGCCGCATTGTCGTCTTGCGGTCGCCGACCGGGAAGATGGCTGGATATTGATGACCGCATCAATCTGAACGTGCATTTCAGGCCATCTACAATGGCCTACCGATGAGCCTGATAACCCAATGTCCCGCCTGCTCCACGATGTTCAAAGTGGTGCCGGATCAACTTCGTATTTCAGACGGTTGGGTCCGTTGCGGGCAATGTGACGAGGTTTTTGACGCCAATGCGCATCTTCTTGGCGCGGTAGCGCCCGAGACTGAGACCGAGGCGCAACCAGAGTTCGCTGCCCATGAGGTTGCCGACGAACTCCCCGATAGCGTAGTTCCTGACCGGTTCGATTTTCTTTCCATTGAGCCGGAGCCAACGCCCGAGCCTGACCTCGCGGTGGCCGAGGTTCCCCCGGATTCGTTTCCTGAGCAGAGTCCTTCTGAGCTGTCACGGATTCTGGAGTTTCCCGTTGATTCTGATGTTGATCTTGAGCCAGAACCAGAACCAGAACCAGAGAATCTACCTCTTGACGATTCGGTTGTCGCCGATGTTCCGGGTGATGTGGTCGACGAAGATGCATGTGTCGAACCAGCGGCAGAGGTGTCACCGCTCCGGTTCGTGCAGGCAGACGCCATAGAGAGTCCGGCCGAGAGTGACCCCAATCTGTCATTTATGCGATCCGCTCGCGAGGCAACTATATGGAGCCGGCCGCTGATTCGCGCTTCATTGGTGCTACTGTGCGTCCTTCTGGCAGGCGTGCTTTTTCTGCAGATTACCGTTCAGGAGCGGGACCGGATTACCGCAATGGAGCCCGCCACAAAACCCTTTGTGTCGTTGATATGTGAAGCGCTGGCCTGCAAGATTGCGCCATTGCGGCAAATTGAATCTGTGGTGATAGACAGTTCTTCTTTCACCAAAGTCCGTGCCGATGTGTACCGTTTGACTTTCACGCTCAAGAACAGCGCTCCAATCGAAGTGGCGACGCCAGCGATGGAGTTGGCACTAACCGATATGCAGGATCGTCCGCTGGTTCGGCGGATTTTTGCGGCCAGCGAATTGGGGATCGAGCAGGCCGCCATGGCTCCCGGTGTTGAGTTGGCCGCGAGTCTCGCCATTAATGTGCGCTTGCCAGCGCCCTCCGATCGGGTGTCGGGGTATCGGTTGCTTGCTTTCTACCCATAAAAAAGCCCGGAACCTTGCAGTTCCGGGCTTTGATTCCAATCAGCAGACCGTTTAGGGTTTGCTGGATGTTGGAAAGGGCCATGCGGCCTGCGGGCTCAAAGTGGTCTGAGCAGCAGGCGCGGCGGAAGCAGCGGGTGCTTTCGCGGCTTTCTTCGCAGCCGACTTCTTGGCTGCCTTTTTAGCGACTGGCTTTTTTGCTACGGCCGCCTTCTTGGCAGGAGCCGCTTTTTTCGCCGGAGTAGCTTTCTTGGCAGGAGCCGCTTTTTTGGCAACTACTTTTTTTGCCGGAGTGGCTTTCTTGGCAGGAGCCGCTTTTTTAGCAACTACTTTTTTTGCCGGAGCGGCTTTCTTGGCAGGAGCTGCTTTTTTAGCAACTACTTTTTTTGCCGGAGCGGCTTTCTTGGCAGGAGCTGCTTTTTTAGCAACTACTTTTTTTGCCGGAGCAGTCTTCTTGGCAGGAGCTGCTTTTTTAGCAGCTACTTTTTTTGCTGGCGCAGCTTTTTTCGCTGGTGCAGCTTTCTTTACGGATGCGGCCATTTTTTTTGGAGCCGATTTTTTTGCAGTTGCCATTATTTTCTCCTTGATCAATTTACAAAGAGCACTTCTTGCCGGTTGGATCGCAAGAAGCGATTCATGTTGTTGGGCAAAGGCCCAGCAGCATGAACTTGGTGACACAAACCCATCGCATCCTTTACAGAGTGCTGGTGGATTTGTGAAATTCGCAGAACCATTTTCAACGTCTTAGTCCCAGGACAGCGCGCCGCCCGATTGGTACTCAATCACGCGTGTCTCGAAGAAATTACGCTCCTTCTTCAAGTCGATCATCTCGCTCATCCAGGGGAACGGGTTCTCTTCATTGGGGAACAATGCTTCCAGTCCGATCTGGGTGGCACGTCGATTGGCGATGTAGCGCAAGTAGCCCTTGAACATGGAAGCGTTCATGCCCAGCACGCCACGTGGCATGGTGTCTTCTGCGTAACGGTATTCCAACTCCACAGCCTTCTCGAACAAAGCCTTGATTTCGCTCTTGAATTCCGCAGTCCAGAGTTGCGGGTTTTCGAGCTTGAGCTGGTTGATCAGGTCAATGCCAAAATTGCAGTGCATGGACTCATCGCGCAGGATGTACTGGTACTGCTCTGCGGCGCCGGTCATCTTGTTCTGCCGTCCCAGCGCCAGGATCTGCGTGAAGCCAACATAGAAGAACAGGCCTTCCATCAGACAGGCGAACACGATCAGCGACTTCAGCAGTGTCTGATCGGCTTCGGGTGTTCCTGTATGGAAGTTGGGGTCCATGATTGCATCAATGAACGGGATCAGAAATTGATCCTTGTCCCGGATGGACTGCACTTCGTTGTAGGCGTTGAAGATTTCGCTCTCGTCCAGCCCCAGCGACTCCACAATGTACTGATATGCATGCGTGTGGATGGCCTCTTCAAACGCCTGACGCAGCAAGAACTGGCGGCATTCGGGCGCAGTGATGTGCCGATACGTGCCGAGCACAATATTGTTGGCGGCCAGTGAATCTGCAGTAACAAAAAACCCGAGATTGCGTTTGATGATGCGGCGCTCGTCTTCAGTCAGGCCGTTCGGGTCTTTCCATAGCGCAATGTCCCTGGTCATGTTGACCTCTTGCGGCATCCAATGGTTGGCGCAGCTCGCAAGGTACTTCTCCCACGCCCATTTGTACTTGAACGGGACCAGCTGATTGACATCGGTCTGACCGTTGATGATTCGTTTGTCCGAAGCCTTCATGCGCCGAGGCGCCTCAGATGGGCGGGCTGCAACAGGCGTCGATGGCATGGGGAGGGGTGCTAGATGCGCGCCATCATTCAATGTACGAACAACGGGAGCGCTTTGCGCTTGCACCGCAGACAGTTCTTCCGTCGGCGTGTGCGCAAAATTCGGTAGCGATGTGGGCTTGATTTCTTCGTCCCAGGTCAACATAAATAATTCCAATCAGCGGATTATGAGAGCAGCGAAATGAAATGAAAAGTAATCATGCATTTCGTTGCTCGCATGTGTTGTTCAATTGCATCGCGTGAAACGCGACACATGCTTTTTCTTCACTGACATGACTCACAGGTTGGGTCATCAACGCCACAAAACTTGATGTCCGTCGCCGCGTTTGTCGCCATCTCCATTTGCATTTGTGCGGCGGCTGCTGCGGTCTCCAACGCGCTGGAACTCCGCATGGAACCCTTGGCGTCATTGCCACTGGACACTGCATTCATGCGTCCGGCCGTGACAGTCGATTTCTCTGCATGCGTTGCCGACATGGTGCGCAGGTAGTAAGTGGTCTTCAAGCCACGCAGCCAGGCAAGCTTGTAGGTCTCGTCCAGCTTCTTGCCTGAAGCGCCTGCCATATAAATATTCAGTGATTGCGCTTGGTCAATCCACTTCTGACGACGCGCTGCAGCCTCAACCAGCCACTGGGTCTCCACTTCAAAAGCTGTCGCGTACAACTGCTTCACGTCCTGGGGTACGCGATCGATCGGGCTCAGCGATCCATCGAAGTGTTTCAGGTCCATCACCATGACGTCATCCCACAAGCCCAGGCGTTTCAGGTCTTTGACGAGATAGCCATTGATGACGGTGAACTCGCCCGACAAATTGGATTTGACCGACAGGTTGCCGAAGCTGGGCTCGATGGAGGCATCGACGCCAATGATGTTGGAGATGGTTGCCGTCGGCGCAATGGCAACACAGTTGGAGTTGCGCATGCCGTCAACCGCAATCTTTTGGCGCAACGCATCCCAATCCATAGTGGACGAACGGTCCACTTCCACATAGCCGCCACGTGCGCTGGCCAGCATGTCGAGGGTGTCGAGTGGCAAAACGCCTTTGTCCCACAGCGATCCCTTGTAGCTGGAGTACTTGCCGCGCTCTTTGGCCAGATCAGTGGATGCCCAATAGGCGTAGTAACTGATGGCTTCCATGGACTGGTCGGCAAAATCCACGGCAGCATCGCTCGCGTAGGGGATGCGCAACTCATACAGGCTGTCCTGGAAAGCCATGACTCCCAGGCCGACCGGGCGGTGGCGCAGGTTGGAGTCACGCGCTTTTTTGACGGCGTAGTAATTGATGTCGATGACGTTGTCCAGCATGCGCATGGCGGTCGAAATGGTGCGCTTGAGCTTGTCGTGGTCCAGTGCGCCGTTCTTCAGGTGCTGGCGCAGATTGACGGAACCCAGGTTGCAGACGGCCGTTTCGGTGTCGGAGGTGTTGAGTGTGATCTCGGTGCACAGATTGGATGAGTGCACGACACCCGCATGCTGCTGGGGCGAGCGAACGTTACAGGCGTCCTTGAAGGTAATCCAGGGATGTCCGGTTTCGAACAGCATGGTGAGCATCTTGCGCCACAGGTCGCTGGCTTGGACGGTGCGGGAGGGTTTGATCTCGCCGCGGGCTGCTTTTTCTTCATAGGCCACGTAGGCCTTTTCGAACTCCGCACCAAACAAATCGTGCAGGTCGGGCACATTGTTGGGGGAGAACAGGGTCCACTGGCCTTTTTCCATCACGCGGCGCATGAACAGATCAGGAATCCAGTTGGCTGTATTCATGTCGTGTGTGCGGCGGCGGTCATCGCCAGTGTTCTTGCGCAGTTCCAGGAACTCTTCGATGTCGAGGTGCCACGTCTCCAGGTAGGTGCAAACGGCACCTTTACGCTTGCCGCCCTGATTCACGGCAACGGCCGTGTCATTGACCACCTTCAGGAACGGCACCACACCTTGTGATTCGCCGTTGGTACCCTTGATGTGGGCGCCCAAGGCACGCACACGCGTCCAGTCGTTGCCCAGGCCGCCCGCGAATTTGGAGAGGAGCGCGTTTTCCTTGATGGATTCGTAGATGCCGTCCAGGTCATCGGGCACCGTGGTCAGGTAGCAGCTGGAGAGCTGGGAGCGCAGCGTGCCACTGTTGAACAGTGTCGGGGTGCTAGACATGAAGTCGAAGCTGGAAAGTACTTCGTAAAACTCGATGGCCCGCGCCTCGCGGTCGATCTCGTTGAGGGACAGACCCATGGCCACGCGCATGAAGAAAGCCTGGGGCAATTCAATGCGGATTTTGCCTTCATGCAGGAAGTAGCGGTCATACAGCGTCTGCAAGCCCAGGTAATCAAATTGCAGATCACGATCGGCCTTGAGGGCTGCGCCCAAACGCTTCAAATCAAACTGCATCAATCGTTCATCCAGCAACTCGGCGCCAACGCCTCGCTTGATGAATCCGGGGAAGTAATCGGTGTAGGCCGCAGCCATGTCGGCAGGCGCGACGTCACGCCCCAGTACTTCGCGGGAAATGGTGTGAAACAGCAGGCGTGCTGTGGCGTACGTGTAGTCGGGGTCTTTTTCAATCAGTGTTCGGGCCGCCAGGATGGAGGCCTTGTACACCTCGTCCATGGGCACGCCGTCGTACAGGTTGCGCATGGTTTCGGCCAGAATGGGCTCAGCGCTGACATCGGCTCCCAAACCCATGCAGGCTGTCTGAATCAGCGACTTGAGTTGACCGAGGTCCAGCACCACGCGCTGACCGCCTTCAATGGCATGTAATACGGGTGCGACTGGCGCCACTTGCGCGACTTGTTTGGCGCGCTCCTGGGTGCGGCGCTCACGATACAGAACATAGGCACGTGCGATTTCGTGGTGTCCGCCCCGCATGAGGCCGAGTTCCACCTGATCCTGTACATCCTCAATATGGAAGGTTCCACCGCCTGGGCGCGAGCGCATCAGCGCCCGGATGACTTGCTGCGTCAAAACGTCAACCATTTCGCGAACGCTGGCAGACGCCGCGCCCTGGGTTCCGTGAACGGCCAGAAAGGCCTTCATCATGGCCACCGCAATTTTGTTGGGCTCAAAAGGTACGACGGCGCCATTGCGACGAATGATCTGGTAGTGGTCAAGCAGGTTAATGGCGCCACTGTCAGCCATCGGCTCACTGAGGGCGGGTGGGACTGCGCTGGAGGCGAGAGCGGTGGCGTTTGAAACAGATTGCATGATTTCCTCGTCTAAATCGGTATTTTTATTGGGCTCAAATGAACCTGGTTGCCGGCTTTTTTGGCGGAATTTCTGAAAAGCCGGTGAAAGCAGCACACACTATATATGGGGTGCAGGGTGGTTGCAAGACGCTACCGGTAGTGTATCCGGTCAAAGTTTGCCAAACCGCGGCAGTTGCTTGGCTTGTGCTATTGGCCTGCGCTGCATGCCTACGCGGCGCCCGTAAAGTGGGCAATGCTTTGCAGGCCTTATCTGACGTGTGTTTGAGCCAGGAAACCCAATGCTGGCGCTGCTTTCAAACGCTTTTGCCTGGAAAAACCGCATGCGGTGGCGGTTTGATGTCTACGGGACATCGCAGCGATGCATTTGAAAAATGTCAGCGCTGGACTTTTCGGGTGGCGTCCAACAGACCCTGGAGTCAATTATTTTTTAAACGCTTGCGGGAAAACACGGTGGAGAAAATCCCAGGGTTTTCTGCAGAAGCGACCAATCCATGCCAGCGCCAGGGTCTCCTTTTCGACCAGGTGCAATGTGTTCGTGACCCGCAAGGTACGAAATCGGATACCGCTGGCCCAGTGCGGGACACAGGGCTTGCAGTGCTTCGTATTGCGCGGACTCAAATATGCCTCCCTCCAGGCCCTCAAGCTCAATGCCTATGGAGTCGTTGTTGCAGTCATTGCGCCCTCGGTAGTGCGATGCGCCTGCGTGCCAGGCACGGTCATCACAACTGACGAACTGCCATACCTCGCCTCCGCGCTGAATGTAGAAGTGGGCAGATACCTCCATGCCTTCTATCTGTTTGAAGTAGGGGTGCTGTTCCCAGTCGAGTTGGTTCGTAAATAGCTCATGAACCTGATTGCCGCCGTAGACGCCAGGCGGCAGGCTGATGGAGTGCAGCACGATAAGGTCTATGTGGGCCTTTGTTGGGCGGGGGCCGAAGTTGGGCGATGGCACCCGGTGCGCAAAGCGGTACCACCCGCCATCCCAAAGTCCAGGATTTAAAAGATGTTTGTCAGGCATCGGGGTCTTCGTCCCGGGGTGCATCGATTTTTAGCCGCGCTATCCGGTAGCGGATTTGCCTGAGGCTCAAGCCCAAGCGAGAGGCTGCCAGGGTGCGGTTGAAACTGGTCTCTTTCAGTGTCTTGACCAGGATGTCGCGCTCCTGCTGATCCAGGTGGCTTTGCAGATCCGTGGGCAGGGGCGAGTCCGTCGGTGCGAGGCGCGCGGGCGACGTGACGGTTTCCAGCGGCATGGTTCCACTGATGGGTGTCTGCAGGTCATCAAAATGAAGCTCGTCGCCCTCACACAGGGCAACGGCGCGGTGCAACAGATTTTCAAGTTCTCGGACGTTGCCGTTGAGCGGCAGCATCGCAAGCTGTTCGATGCTGCTTGGGGCCAGTCGCGGTGCGGGCATCCCCGATTCCTGAGCGATTCGCGCAAGCAGCGCCTCGCACAATGCGGGAAGGTCTTCGCGACGTTCACGCAACGGGGGAATAACTATGTCAATGACGTTCAGCCGGTAGAAGAGATCCTGCCGGAACCGACCCGCATGCACTTCCTCGGGGAGGTCCTTGTGTGTGGCACTGATGATGCGCACATCAACTGACTCCTCTTGGTTGGAGCCCACTGCCCGCACGCAGCGCTCCTGGATGGCGCGAAGTAGTTTCGACTGCATGGCCAATGGCAGATCCCCAATCTCATCCAGAAACAGTGTCCCTCCGGTCGCGGCCTGGAAAAAACCTTGCCGATCTTGGGTCGACCCGGTGTAGGCGCCCTTCTTCGCGCCAAAAAACTCGGTCTCCAGCAGGTTTTCCGGTATCGCACTGCAATTCACCGCGATCCAGGGCCCTGCCGCCCGGTGGCTGTTGGCATGCAATGCGGACGCGACCAGTTCTTTGCCGGTGCCCGACTCGCCGCGTATCAAGACAGGAGCCATGCTGCGAGCAACCTTGACGATCCGGTCCTTCACGCTGCGCATGACAGCAGAGTCACCGGCCAACTTCGACAGGGTCAACTGGCCGGCAGAGGTTGAGGGCGATGATTCAGACCACCTGGCGTCCGTAGCCCGGCGCGCCGGACCACTGTGCGGCGCTGTACCCTGGACTGCAGAAGCAATTGCCGATCTGAATTGTTTCAAATCCACTGGCTTGGTGAGGTAGTCGAAAGCGCCGGCCTTTAACGATTCCACCGCGTTTTCTGCCGAACCGTAGGCCGTTATCACGATGCAGCGCTCCGCCCGCTGTTGCGTCTTCATGCTGGACAATATTTCAATCCCCAGTCCGTCAGGTAAGCGCATGTCGGTAATAACTACGTCAAAACGTCGCGTGTTGAGCAGTTGCCAGGCATCCTGCAGGCTGCCCGCGGTTTCCACCCGGTAGCCTTCGCGCAACAGCGTCAGCTCATACAGAGTTCGCAGATCGGGCTCGTCGTCGATCACCAGAATCTGGGCGTTGCTCAATACAGTGTGGTTTGCCATGGTGTCGCATTAGTTTCCGTCAAAGCGGCGTTGCCTTGTGCGTCGGTGCGCAGGAACGTGATTACAAACTCATTGCCACCTGTCTGGTGGTCATCGGTTTTTCGGGTAGTGCGCTGGTAAATCAGGGACGCGCCATGCCCTCCGCAGAGTTCCCTGCAAATGTAGAGCCCCAGACCGCTGGAGCGGCTCTCCGATGAGAAAAAGGGTTCAAACAAGTGGCGTTCCACGGACTGCTCCATGGCGGCGCCGTCACTCCAGACAGAAATGCCAGTATGCTGTGAATCAACCAGGAGCCTGCTGACCTGGATGGAGTCGGGCTTACCGCTGGCATATCGCAGTGCATTGTCCAGTAGATTGACCAACACCCGACGCAAGTGATCGTCATCAAAGCGGACGTTGGCTTCTGGATCGAGCAAATGGATGCCCATTTGCCTCTGGCTGCCGTTTTGCCCCGCCCAATCAGTGCAAATGCGCTGAATCGACTCGTTCAGTGCAAGTGTTGTGTGCGGATTGTCGTGGGGTTGTGCTCTTGATACATTGAGGATGTCATCCACGATTTTTGCAAGTCGTTTGGCGTTCTGGCTCACCATCACGGTCAATCGCTTGTGTCTGGGATCGGTGAGGTCTTCGTCGAGCAGCGCATTGGCCTGCGCAATGGCGGCCAGGGGATTGCGGATTTCGTGTGCCACTGCGGCAGACAAGCGGCCCATGCTGGCGAGTTTTTCCGTGCGCATGCGCGCCTCCAGTTCGCGTTGATCCTCCAGAAAGAGCACGCACAGGCTTTCGCCACTGCTGCCGTGCGGCGCAGCAAGACGGGTGCGCGCATGCAATCGGCGCGGACCATGGGCCAAGTGATGAATGACCACATCCTGTTCCTGGCTCTGGTGGGTTCCGACCGTCAAGCGCGTCAACTTCAGCAGAGGAAGCCAGCCTGCTTCGTCTTTCAGGTCAAAAACATTCGCGTGCGAGGCTCGCTCGGAAGCAAGTAGCTGCCGCGCTGCGGGGTTGGCAGCGCGCACACGACCCTTGTCATCCACAACCAGTACGCCGTCCGGGAGTGACTCGATGACCAGTTCATTGACCTGACGCTGAATGGTTGCTGCGAGCTGGCTCTGGCGGGCGCGCTGTCCTTCGCTCGCCAATCGGGTGGAAAGCTGATTTCCCAGTAGCGCAATCACAAAGTAGCCTACTCCGCTGAGCGCGGCCTGTACAAAATACGGTGCGGCATCGGTCGGGGCCTGAACGTAGGCCCACAAGGTGCTTCCCAGTAAAACAACGGTCACTCCGGCTGCGGTACCCAGTGCCAGGCTCAGGGAGCCCAAAATGGACGCCAGCAGTATCGGAAGTGCGAAAAGGGGGGTGTAGTTAATGCTGTTGCCCTGCAACAGCTGCAACGCGGAAAATGCAACGACGTCCAGTCCCACCAGCGCCACCCAGGCGCGGTTGAACGACTCACCCAGTGGCCGTGGCTTGATATATAGCCGGGCTGCCAACGTGCCCGCAAAATAGGCGGCACTGATGGCAATCAACAAAACGCTGTGGGATGTGCCGGTGGCAACTAATGCCGTTTGCAGCACCACCAGCACAAGTCCCAGAATGAGCCGGGCGGTCATGAAGCCCTGCCACAAACGGGTTAGTTCGTTCAAATCATCGGGCGTATCCGAAGGCCCTTTGATCCCGGCAGGATCAAACCATGAGTGTTGGTAGTCTGGCTCGCCCATTCAAGACTCTGTTTTTTGGCGGTGGGCTGCGCTGCAATAGGAACCTCTGGTGCCAAGCACCGCTTCGTTTGCGGGGATATGCACACCACACTGGGTACAACGAACCATGTCCTGCGGGATCGCAGAGGCGGGCTTTTTTCGCGAAACATCGCGTTGCGCGGTTGAGCGTGACGAGCGCCAGCGCCACGCCAGCAACAACACCACCAGAAAAATCAGCAGGTACTTCATGGTGTACGCCCCAGTACGATTTCCATCACAAAGCGCGAGCCCACATACGCCAGAAGTAAAAGCGCAGAGCCGATGTAGAGCACATTCACGGCCCGTTTGCCGCGCCATCCGAAAGCGGCCCGCCCGATGAGCAGCACCGCAAAAGTGATCCATGCCAGCACGGAGAAAACTGTCTTGTGGTCCCAGCGCCACGCGTGGCCATGGCCATACAGCGAGTCGCCAAACAAGAACCCTGCAAGCAAAGTGGCGCTGAGCAGAACAAAGCCTGCGCCCACAAAACGGTAGGTCAGTCGCTCCAGTGTTAACAGGGGTAAACCGCTTTGAGGATCTTCTGCATGGCGAATGCGAGCTTCGGCACGCGTCATGAACCAGGCATGCACAACCGCGATACCGAACAGTCCGTAGCAGGCCACGCCAAATGCAAGATGCAGGGCCAGCCAGGCTGATGCGGTGGCGGGCATGGGGCTGCCAGGAAACAGAAGCGCTACCAGCACGGCCAATGCACCCAGCGCGCACAAGGTCCACCGGGTTGGAAGTTGTGGGTAGATCTGGCTCTCTACGGCATAGACGGCCGCCACCAGCCAGGCGGTGACTGACATGGCGGGTGCAAAACCAAAGTGCGGTTGCTCTCCAAAGAGCGTCCAGGCCAGCATGGCGCCATGCAGCAGCCAAGCCACAGCTACCCACAGGCGCGCCGATCGCTGGCTGAGGCGGTTGGCCAAGATTGCAGGCCACGCATAGGCTGCAGCGGCTGAAACCGACAAAATCAGGTGAATGGGGGACGCACTGGCTAAAATCATGGGTACAGTTTAGCGTTTCGCACCCTGCTGGCTCCGGCTGGCATTCACTTGAGATTCCGCGTACCGGAAACCTCCACCACTGGACCCACTATGGCCTCCGCTCTTTCCGACAAACTTTCCCGCCTCGTCAAGGAAATGCGAGGCCAGGCCCGCATCACCGAAACCAATGTGACCGACATGTTGCGCGAGGTGCGCATGGCCTTGCTGGAGGCCGACGTGGCCCTGCCCGTGGTGCGCGACTTCATTGCCCGCGTGAAAGAAAAAGCCCTGGGTCAGGAAGTACTGGGCTCCCTGCAGCCGGGGCAGGTGCTGGTGAGCATTGTCAGCAAGGAACTGGCGGCTACCATGGGCGAGGGTGTGAGTGACATCAACCTCGCCGCCCAGCCACCCGCGGTCATCCTGATGGCCGGTCTGCAAGGTGCGGGTAAAACCACCACCACGGGCAAGTTGGCCAAGCACCTGATCGAAAAGCGCAAAAAGAAAGTGCTGACGGTTTCGGGCGACGTGTACCGTCCTGCCGCCATCGAGCAGCTGAAAACCGTAACCGCGCAGGCTGGAGCGGAATGGTTCCCCAGCACGCCGGACCAAAAGCCGGTTGACATTGGATTGGCAGCCCTGGACTACGCGAAGAGGCACTTCTTTGACGTGCTACTGGTCGATACCGCGGGCCGTCTGGCCATTGATGAAGCGTTGATGCGCGAGATCAAGGACCTGCACACCGCCCTGAACCCGATTGAGACCCTGTTTGTGGTCGACGCCATGCAGGGCCAGGATGCGGTCAACACCGCCAAAGCGTTCAAGGAAGCCCTGCCACTGACGGGCATTATCCTGACCAAGCTGGATGGTGACTCTCGCGGCGGTGCGGCGCTGTCAGTACGCCAGGTTACCGGAGCGCCTATCAAGTTTGCCGGTACCAGCGAAAAACTCGATGGCCTCGAAGTGTTTGATGCCGAGCGCCACGCGGGACGCATCCTGGGTATGGGCGACATTCTGGCGTTGGTCGAGCAGGTCACCGCCGGTGTGGATATTCAGGCAGCTCAGCGGCTGGCGGCCAAGGTCAAGAGCGGTGCTGGCTTCGACTTGAACGATTTTTTGGCCCAGATTCAGCAGATGAAGCAAATGGGTGGCCTGTCCAGCCTGATGGATAAACTGCCTGCGTCCATGGCTGCCAAGGCGGGCAATGTGGACATGGACCGCGCCGAGAAGGACATCAAGCGCAAGGAAGGCATCATCCAGAGCATGACCCCGCTGGAGCGCTGCAAGCCCGAACTCATCAAAGCCACCCGCAAGCGCCGCATCGCCGCAGGTGCCGGTGTGCAGGTTCAGGAAGTGAACCGCATGCTCAAGGAGTTTGAGCAGATGCAGGACATGATGAAGAAGATGAAGGGCGGCGGCATGATGAAGATGATGAAACGCATTGGCGGCATGAAGGGCATGCCGAAGATGCCGTTCTAGTTCAGTCGCTTGAAATTTCTTTCAGTTGCTTGACGCGCAGGTACTCGGGCATTTGCAGGGTTTCTCGATCCCATTTCTCCAGTACGAGAATCTGCTCCATGCAATCCTGCAACTGACCGTGCGTTGCAGCCGCGGTTTGTGCAATCGTTTGGTGCACGGTGGATTCATTTTCAGAATCTTTCAGACAGTTCATTTGGTAGCGATAGAGTTCGCGCACTTTGCGAACGGCCTCTGCCACCTGCGCCGGGCAGGCGCACATGTAGATCAATCCTTCTGAAATGATCTGAGCCAGCTCGACGTCAGAAAAACGTTCTTCGTAAACCATGATTTTTCTACTTTTGACTGTGAGGTCCGCAATAAGTTGCGGCAACTTTCCAACGAGCAAAAGTGCACGTTGAACATGCCGAATTCAGCAAAGGTCAGTATGCGCTTTTTTGCGCTTCTTCAACCCGAACGGCAAAATCTCGGCCCGTAAGGACTTCCTGCATCAAGACTTCACCCCGCAGCGTATAGCTGCGGGTCTCGGTAATCTTCACATCGACCAGTTGCCCTACCAGGCGTGGCTGACCGATAAAGTTCACCACCCGGTTGCACTCGGTGCGTCCCATCAGTTCTCCCCCATCGCGTTTGGACGCGCCCTCCACCAGAATGCGCTGCACCGTTCCCAGACGGCTCTCGCTGATTCGGGTGATGTTCGCGTTGATGGCCGCTTGCAGCAGGTGCAGGCGGCGCAGCTTTTCTTCGTGCGGGGTATCGTCGTGCAGATTGGCTGCCGGCGTGCCGGGGCGGGGGCTGAAGATGAAGCTGAAACTGTTGTCAAAGCCGACGTCGTCGATCAGCTTCATCATCTTGCCAAAGTCGTCTTCGGTCTCGCCGGGGAAGCCGACAATAAAGTCCGAGCTCATGGCCATGTCGGGGCGAATGGCGCGCAGCTTGCGCACCGTGCTCTTGTATTCCATGGCGGTGTAGCCACGCTTCATGGCCATCAGGATGCGATCGCTGCCGTGCTGCACCGGCAGATGCAAATGGCTCACCAGTTTGGGGAGCTTGTCGTACGCGGCAATCAGCGAGGGTGTGAACTCGTTGGGGTGGCTGGTGGTGTAGCGGATGCGCTCAATGCCAGGGATGTCGGCCACGTATTCCAACAGGGTGGCAAAGTCGGCCATTTCAGCGGACAGCGCCGAGGCATCGCCAATCATTTTGGCGCGGTAGGCGTTGACGTTTTGCCCCAAGAGCGTGACTTCTTTCACGCCCTGGTCGGCCAGTCCAGCCACTTCCACCAGCACGTCTTCAAACGGGCGGCTCACCTCTTCGCCACGGGTGTAGGGCACCACGCAGTAGCTGCAGTATTTGGAGCAGCCTTCCATGATGCTCACAAAGGCTGACGCGCCGTCCACCTTGGCGGGTGGCAGATGGTCAAACTTTTCAATCTCGGGAAAGCTGATGTCCACCTGCGGGCGCTTTTGCAGCGCGCGCTGGTTCAGGAGTTCCGGCAGGCGGTGCAGGGTTTGCGGGCCAAAAACCACGTCCACATAGGGTGCGCGCTTGATGATCTCTGCCCCTTCCTGGCTGGCGACGCAGCCGCCCACGCCGATCAGCACGCCTTTTTTGGCCAGATGGCGCACACGCCCCAGGTCCGAGAAGACCTTTTCCTGCGCCTTCTCGCGCACCGAGCAGGTGTTGAACAAAATCAGGTCGGCCTCGTCTACATTTTGGGTGGACTCATAGCCCTGGGCTGCGTGCATGACGTCGACCATCTTGTCGGAGTCGTACTCGTTCATCTGGCAGCCGAAGGTTTTGATAAAGACTTTTTTGGACATGGTCAATCCTGACGAATTCTGAAATTTGCTATGAATTTAGTAGCTGCTTTCGCAGGTTCTACGGGGGCTAGAGCCCTAAACGCTTGAAATCTATGCTGGAGTGACGCGCTGGCGTCACCCGCCGGCCTCACGGGGCTTTGGGCAGCGGGAGCTTCGCTTCCGCTTCGGTCAGGATCCACACCTCGTGAATCAGGCCTTGCGGTTCACGCACATAGTTCACCAGCAGGTTCTGACCGACGATGGCGCCCGACATCACCAGCATGTTGTTCATATCCCGGATACGTGCACCGGGCGACAGGCGTTCGACCTTGCCGTCGATCACCAGATCAGGCGGATTGGTCACCTGCAGGGCACCACGCTTGACAGCCACGGGAAAAGGGCGAACCGTCAGTTGCGCGGCGGCGGGTGCCGACAGGCCGATCAAACCAGCTACTAGGCTGATGGCGATAGCCATGTTTGCGGCGGTCAGGCGCAGGGCAGGGCGGCTAGGGCAGCGATTCATGGTGTGTACCAGAGGCTGAGTGAAAGAAGGCGTAATTTTACAGCCGTCCGGTGACGCTCACTGCCGGGTGTGGCTGGCACAGTGGCGCAAGTGCGTGGCGCCCCGCAAGACTGCGTGCTTGGTGACGCGACCTGCCATACGGGTGCGCCACATGCGAAAGGACGACGGTTTCATCGTGCGCCGCATGAGCGCTACTACGGCCGACTCGTTCAGACCGAACTGGATCTCTATCGCTTCGAAAGCGGTACGGTCCTCCCAGGCCATTTCAACCACGCGGGAGATGTCGGCCGCGCTGAGCGCAGGGTTGGCAGAGTGCTTGATCATTTTCATGTTGCTGAATTCCACAAATAGGGGTCTTGGCTGGTCGGGCGGGTACCGCGGATGCGTGTCTGTCTCCACCATTCAGAAAAGCTCCGGCAGTAGGTGCTGACCGGTTCAAACAAGTCGGCTGTTGGCTGAGGGCCCGTGGCGCATTGTGGATGGGTGGTTTGCAGTAGCGTCTGCAGGCGTGCCAGTGCTGCGTCCATGTGGGGGTCGGGTTGCCAGTGCACGGATCGGGCACTTTGCAAAGCCTGGGCGATTTGTTCCACGCTGCCCCAATACAAAGGAAGCAATGGATTGGCTTGTGCCCTGAGCCCCCGGGCAACAAAGTCCCAGCGCAGTGGACTCCACGGGTTCTGTGTGTGGCAAGTCGCAATGCCGACCCCGATATGCAGCACGTCCGCAGGGAGCGTGGTGGGACCAGGGCCTAGCGACCACGGGTGATGCAACCAGACATCGCGGCCCGCCAGGTGTTGCAGGACCAGCGCGTCTGGCGCATCGTGTCCACCGAGCGTACCGAGCGCGCACCATAGCCCACTCGAATCTTCTCCTGAGCGGGTTTCCCAGGGTGACCCGAGCAGTTCCGGGGTGCTCACGCCATCATTTTCCCGGCGGGCGTCTTGGGGCAGACAAATCGGTTTTGTGCCGCGCGCCAACCTCTCCATGACCTCATAAGAAACATCGATGGCTGTGCCCGGGCTATGCCAGTGCGCGGGCGCGTATTTGGCAATATTTTCGGCGTTGAACAAATACGGCTTGCTGCTGCCGGTGCCAGCCACCCATTGCCAGCTCAAATGGTTGCTGGCATGGTCGCCATCCAGCAGATGGCCCAGCATCCACTGCGCGCCTGCGTGCCAGTGCACTTTGCGCAGGTGCACCAGGTAGCTGGCCAGCCACATGCGCGCATGGTTGTGGATGTAGCCTGTTTCATAGAGTTCACGCACGGCCAAATCCATGGCGGGGATGCCGGTGCGCGCTTCCAACACGTCCAAAGGTATTTCGCTCTGGTAGGCGCTGTCGGGTAGCAGCCCGGCGTGTAGCGATTGGTCAATACCGCCCTCCAAGTGTTCCCACACATGCCGGTAGTAGGCGCGCCAGCCCAGTTCAAACACCAGCTTGTGTTGGGGGTGTAGCGCATGGCGCGCGTGCACCGTGTTGTAGACCTCGCTCAGGCTCAACAGCCCGTGGGTGAGGTAGGGCGACAGCCGGGTGACTGCGCCATCCAGTGCGTTGCGGGTGCGGGCGTAGTCGTCGGGCCGCACGGCGTCCAAACGCAGCTGCGCTGCCTGCACCGTGGGTTCAAAGTGGGGCATGACAATGCGCAATCTTGTGTGTGTTGGCTTGGGCTTGGATGGCTTCGCGTGCAGGGCCGTCGAGCCGCGCCAGGTTTTTGAGCTGCATGGCCATGCGGGGGTTCTTCTTGAGGAGAGCTTCGTGGCGCATCAAAAAGTCCCAGTACAAGCTGGTATACGGGCAGGCCGTCTCGCCCGTCGATAGGGCCGGATCAAAACGGCAGCCTTTGCAGTGGTTGCTCATGCGCTGGATGTACTTGCCACTGGCCACGTAAGGCTTGCTGGCCATCAGGCCGCCATCGCCAAACTGGCCCATGCCCAGGGTGTTGGGCAACTCCACCCACTCCACCGCGTCCACGTAGACGCTCAGGTACCACTCGTGCACCGCCTGCGGTTTGACGCCCAGCAGCAAGGCATAGAGCCCGGTCACCATCAGGCGCTGGATGTGGTGGGCGTAGCCGTGTTCCAGCGTCTGGGTGATGGCGTCTTTCAGGCAAGCCATGTTGGTGTCGCCGGTCCAGTAAAACGCAGGCAATGCGGCCTGGGCATCCAGCGCGTTGCGCTCCAGGTAGCCGGGCATCTGTGTCCAGTAGATGCCGCGTACAAATTCACGCCAGCCCAAAATCTGGCGGATAAAGCCCTCCACCGCGGCCAGCGGCGCGTGCCCTGCGCGGTAAGCGTCTTCGGCAGCTTGCACCACTTCACGCGGGTTCAGCAGCTTGAGGTTCATGGCCGCCGACAGATGCGAGTGGTACAGCCAGGGCTCGCCCGACCACATGGCATCTTCATATTGTCCGAACAAGGGCAGGCGCTGGGCTATGAAGGTCTGCAATGCCACCAGCGCCTGGGCGCGCTCCACCGGCCAGCCGAAGGTGGCGAGCGTGCCCGGGTGCGCCGAGAAGCGGGTGTTCACCAGCGCCATCACCTCCAGCGTGATGGTGTCGGGCACGAAGCGCGTGGGCGGTGGCACGTTCACCGGGCCGGCCTTGCCAAACGATTCGCGGTTGTCCGCATCGAAGTTCCACTGGCCGCCTTCGGGCTCTTTGCCGGCCATCAAAATGCCGGTTTTTTGGCGCAGTTCGCGGTACCAGTACTCCAGTCGCAGCTGTTTTCTACCCTTGGCGTGCGCAGCAAAGTCGCGCACGGTGGTGAAAAAATGCCGGTCATCACGCAGGTCCAGCGGCAGGGCTGCAGCCAGGGCAACTGCACGAATGGCCTGCAAGACACGCCAGTCGCCCGGCGCTGTCATCACCAGCGCGACAGGTTCAAGCCGTGCAATGTCGGCTGCCAATACCAAACCCAGTGTGCCCGGGTTGTCGGGCGCATCCAGTGCGGTGTAGGCCAGCGGCCACTGCCGCGCCCGCAGGCTTTGCGCAAAGTGGCGCATGGCGCTCAGGAACACGGCAATGCGCTGTTTGGCAGACCACACGTGCTCCGATTCGTCGGCCACCTCGGCCATCCAAACAAGGTCCAGCGCAGGGTCGAAGCCATCGAAGGCGCTGGAGGTTTCATCGAGCTGGTCGCCCAGCACCAGAACGAGGTTACGGATCCTGCTCTCAGCCATTTTTCTGCTTCTCTTTTTTGTTGGTCCGGCAGGCATCGGAGCAGTACAGCACCGACTCCCAGTTTTTGGCCCAGGCTTTGCGCCAGGTCATGGTGCGGCCGCACACGGCGCACAGCTTGCTGGGCAGCGATTGCTTGTTGCCTTTGAAATCGTTTTTCATGTGCTGTCCGGCCCGAACAAGTCGCCTTGGGCAGAGGGCACGGTCTCGGTCTTTTTTGCAATGGGGCCGGTGCGCCGCCGGGTGGTTGGGGGCAAGCCGCTCTTGCGTGAACCGTGGCGCGCCAGCACGTGCCCGGCTTCCTGGTGTGCCTCTGCGGTGCTGCGCAGCCCATACATGCGGTCTTTGGCCGCCTTCATGGCGGTCTTGTCGTCCACCACGGGTGCGGGGTAGTCGTGCCCGATGAAGCAGCCCGCCATGCGTTGCACGGCAATGTCCATGGTCCAGGGGGCTGCCAGGTAGGGCAGGGGTACCCGCGCCAGCTCGGGCACCCAGCGGCGAATGAACAGACCCTGCGGGTCCTGGTCCTGCGCCTGCTTGGTGGGCGAGTACATGCGCAGGGTGTTGATGCCGGTGGTGCCGCTTTGCATCTGCATCTGGCTCCAGTGGATGCCGGGCTCAAAGTCGAGAAACTGGCGTGCCAGAAAAATACCGGTGGTGCGCCAGTGCAGCCAAAGGTGGTTGGACGCAAAGCTCACCAGCATGGCGCGCATGCGAAAGTTCAGCCAGCCGGTGGCGATGAGCGAACGCATGCAGGCATCCACCATCGGGTAGCCGGTGCGTCCTTCACACCAGCTTTTAAAAAGCGTGTCTTCCAACTCGCCAAAGGGCGCCGCGCCGCCTTGAATGTCGCCGGGGCGCAAGCCATCGCAGGCACGCGAAAAGTTCTGAAACTCGATGGCTGGCTCACTCTCCAGCTTCTGCATGAAATGGCAGTGCCAGCGCAGGCGGCTGGAAAAGCCTTTGAGTCCGTACGCCAAGGCGCGGTCTTCCGTGCGGGCCATGCTGACCTCGGTGGCCTGGTGCACCGTGCGCATCGACAGGGTGCCAAAGGCCAGGTGCGGGCTCAGGCGGCTGCAACCCGTCTCGGCGGTCAGTGGGCTTGACAGCGCCTTGCGGTAGTCGCGGCCTCGGCCCAGCAAGAAGGTCTTCAGTGTCTGGCGGGCGGCGCGCTCACCTGCGGCCTGCAGTGTTTTGCCGTGGGGCGCCAAACCCAGCGCGGCCAGGGTGGGAATGTCATCCACCGCCAAATCAGCGTGAAGGCTTTGCCCTGCGTTAAAGCTGCCTTGCAGCAGGTGCAGCGGGGCGTCCATACGGGCTTGCCAGCGGCCGGCCCACCCTTGGCGCGAGCGCAGCCGCCGCACGACGCCGGTTTGTGAAAACTCCTGCCAATTCACACCCGTGCCTTGGCACCACTTTGCGACTTGCACGTCGCGGGCGTAGCTCCAGCCAGAGCCGGTTTCTTCGTGGCTCAGCACATGGGTGAACGCATACTGCGCCTGCAAGGCCTGAAAGACCGGCAATATGGAGCCCACCCGCACCAGCAGCGGCACACCGCGCTGGGCAAGCGCTTCGCGCAATTCTGCAAGGCAAGTCAGGCAGGTTTCCACATGGCTGGCATCGCACTCGGGACTCTGCAGCCATTCCGGCTCGACGACAAAAATGCCGACGGTGGCGTCCAAGCTTTGGGCAGCAAGCAGCGGCGCGTGGTCGTGCACCCGCAAATCACGTTTAAACCACACCAGCGCGCGCGTTTTCATCATGCGCCTGACTCTACCAAGCGAGCCGACTCCGCGCTGAGTGCGGGTGCATTGACCTTCAAGCAGCGGGCAAGCCGCGTGACCTCATGCGCCCTTGCATCGGCGGCGCAGAAACTGCCCGGCCACGAAGATGTCCTTTTCCACCGCGCTGCGAACGCCTGCGCTGTCGCGCCGTTCCAGCGCGCGCATCAGATCGGTGTGGGCATCATCTAAAACGCGGGAGGCCTCGGGGCTGTCGAACAGCTGGTTGGAGATGGGCCCCGCTTTGAGCCACAGCGTGTCAATCAACTCGAACAGCAAGGGCGAGCCGGCCGCGCGGTACAGCAGCACATGAAAATCTTCATTGGCCGCCAGGTAGTCGGTGGCATCGTTGGCGGCTAGCGCCCGGCCCATGCGTTCGCACAGGGCGGCCAGCGTGCCGATTTGCGCGGCATCAAGGCGCAGGCAGCCGCGCTCAGCCGCCTCGCCTTCGAGCAGCATGCGCATCTGCAGCAGGTCATCGAACTCGGGTACGGACAATCTGGGCACGGTCACGCCGGCATTGGGCACGTTGATCAGTGCACCTTCCGCGGCCAGGCGCTGCAGTGCGGCACGCACGGGCATTTGGCCCACGCCCATGGCGGCGGCCACCGTGCGGATTTTGAGCCGCTCGCCGGGGAGGAAGCGGCCGACCGTGATCCACTGGCGCAAGGTGGCGTAGGTGCCGTCCTGCTGGGTGCTGGTGGGTACGGGCATTGGCGAAGTGGTTTTGCTCATGCGGTGGTGTTGCTTGTGAGCTCTTGCAGTGCCGCGTCAAAGGCCTGCAGCAAGCGCTGCACGTCGGCAAACGTGGTGTCAGGGCAGACCAGCATCATGTTGTGAAAGGGGGTGATGAGCACCTCGCGGTTGAACAGGTAAAGGTGAATGGCGTGCTCCAGTTCGGGGTCCATGGCCTTACCGGCCTCGGTGCCATTGACGGGGGCAACGGTACAAAACTGAAACTCGACGCGCGCACCTACCTGAGTGACACACCAAGGCACTCCATGCCCGGTGATTGCGTGACGCAGGCCCTCGCTCAGATGACTGGCCAGCGCGAGCATGGGGGCGTATACGGAAGGCGTCATCAGTTGCGTCAGTGTGGCGCGCATGGCGGTCATGGCGAGCAGATTGGCGGTGAGCGTGGTGCCAATGCCGGAGTGTCCCGGTGGGGCCTTGCGCTTGGCCGCTTCCGCCCGCGCGGCCAGTTCGCTGCTGAATCCATAGGCGGCGCAGGGCATGCCGCCGCCCAGCGGTTTGCCCACCACCACTGCATCCGGCGCCAGGTCGTTGGCACGCGCGTAACCGCCTGGCCCGCTGCTGATGGTATGGGTCTCGTCCAGCACCAGCAGGCTGCCGTGGCGGTGGATCAGTTCAATAGCGGCTTCCCAAAAGCCGGGGCGCGGCAGCACCATGCCGATGTTGGTCATCACCGGCTCGGCCAGTACGCAGGCCACGTCACCGGGGGCCAGAGCGGCTTCCAGTGCCGCCAGGTCGTTGAACTCGATGACGCGCGTGGTCTGCGTCAGGTCCTGCACCTGCCCCAGCAGGCTGTCGCGCTGCACGGCCTGCCCTTCCACCAGGTCCACAAACACATCGTCCACCGTGCCGTGGTAGCACCCGTTGAACACCAGCAGCACCTTGCGTTGCGTGGCCGCGCGGACCCATCGCAATACAAATCGGTTGGCGTCGGTGGCCGTCATCGCGAACTGCCATTGGGGCAGGCCAAAGCGCTCGGCCAGCGTCTCGGCCACGACTGCGGCATCTTCGTTGGCCAGCATCGTGGTATAGCCACGGCTGGACTGGGCGCGCAAGGCTTGCGCCACCACGTCGGGGGAATGGCCAAACATGGCGCCGGTGTCGCCCAGGCAAAAGTCGGCCAACTCGTGGCCGTCCACGTCCGTCAGGTGCGCGCCCTGGGCGCTGGCCACCTGCAGGGCAAACGGGGTGCCCCAGTCGTTCATCCAGTGCAGGGGCACACCAAACATCAGGTGGTGGGCCGCGCGCTGCGCCTGGGCTTTGGACTTCGGATTGCGTTGAATGTAGGTGTCACGCTCCCGCTCGGCGAGCGCACGCACGCGCTCGGGATCGATGCCGGTGGCAGGCAAGGGCAAGCTGGAAGGATTCATGGCGAACTCACACCAGCAGCAGCAAGTGCTCGCGCTCCCAGGAACTGATGACGCGGTTATAGGTGGCGAACTCCAGCTCCTTGACGGCGCAGAACGCGTCAACAATCGAGGGACCCAGCAGCTCGCGCATGCGCTCGCAGGCACGCATCGCCTCAATGGCGTCTTCCAGGTGGCGCGGCAGCTCGTGGCTCACGTTCCATGCGCTGTCCAGGGTGGGTGCGCTGGCTTTGAGTTGATCGCGTATACCGAGGTAGCCGCAAGCCAGCGTGGCGGCCATGGCCAGATAAGGATTCACGTCCACGCCGGGTACGCGGTTTTCGACGCGCCGCGCTTCAGGCCCCGACTTGGGCACCCGGATACCGCAGGTGCGGTTGTCCAGACCCCAGCGCACATTGATGGGTGCCGACATGAAGGGCGTCAACCGCCGGTACGAGTTGACGTAGGGCGCAAACATGGGCATCACCAACGGAATATAGGTTTGCAGCCCGGCGATGTAGTGCATGAAGAGCGCACTGTCGCTGCCGTCGGCGTTGCTGAACAGGTTGCGCCCGGTGGCGGCGTCGTTGACGTTCTGGTGGATGTGCATGGCACTGCCTGGCTCCTGCTCCATGGGCTTGGCCATGAAGGTGGCAAAAATGCCGTGGCGCAAGGCCGTCTCACGCACCGTGCGTTTGAACAGAAAGACCCGGTCTGCCAGGTCCAGCGGCTCACCGTGTGAAAAGTTGATTTCCATCTGGCCCGCGCCGGCTTCGTGGATCAGCGTCTCCACGCCCAGTTTGTGCTGCCCGCAAAAGGTGGACAACTCCATGAAAAAAGGATCGAAATCGTTGACCGCGTCAATCGAATAGCTTTGGCGCCCAGCCTCGGGTTTGCCGGTTCGGCCCAGTGGTGGTTGCAGGGGTTCATGCGGGTTTTGCTGGCGCGCCACCAGGTAGAACTCCATCTCCGGCGCCACTACAGGCTGCCAGCCTTCCTTTGCATACAGCGCCAGCACGCGGCGCAAGACGCCGCGCGGGGAAAGCTGCACCGGGCTGCCATCCCATTCCTGGCAATCGTGAATCACCACTGCCACCGGCTCGGCAGCCCAGGGGACGATGCGCACCGTGCTGGCATCGGGAATGCAGACCATGTCGGGGTCGGTGTCGCCCACAAACGGGCCGTTGTCGGGTTGCTGGCCGTTGACGGTATTGAGCAGCACGCTTTTGGGTAGCCGCATCTCGCCCGAGGCCAGAAACAGGTCCCGCGGCAGAATTTTTCCGCGGGCAATGCCGGTCATGTCGGGTATGACGCATTCCACCTCGTGGATGCGGTGCTGCGTGAGGAATTCGGCGAGGGACGGGGTCATGGGGGCTCCACTAACGGGATGCCAGAATCATACCGACATTTGCATTTGTGATCACAAATGGGTGGAAATCCATCCTTATATCGGAAATTTCATGGGTTGTGATCTGATACTCGATCGAGCGGATTGCCCAAGACCCCGATACCTGGGAACCAGGTATTGCTGAAAAGCTCAGTGCAAAGCCTTGCATAAAGTGGGGCTCCACATTGCCTGTGAAGGCTTTGAACCGCTTGTCGTTAGTGAACCAAAGCCTTTGCTTTGAAGTCGTCGCAGCGTGTGCCGTACTTGCCACCGAATTCGCAGACATTGAGCGGAGTTTTTGCGCCAACGAACTGAACGGGGACGCTGTGGACGCATCCTTTGCATCCCGCCTCCGCTGCGCGTAGTTGTTCTAAAGTTAAATCAGCCATGGCGCACCTCGATAGGAAATAAAAACTGATTGGTGCTGGCGCGGCATGGGGGCAACCTGCCAACTGGTTGCCTTCAAGGCGAAGCTAGAACACCAAGTAAAAAGCCCCGTGCTATCAATGAAGTAGCTGCGGGGCTAGTGCCCTTGCGGGCTATGTTCTGGTGGTGGAGTGCGGACGCCGGTTCAAATCCGATCTCCAAGACCGTTGGGCAAGTATAGGGTGCTTGTCCCCGTTTTTGGAGATTGTCCTTTTCACATTGTGGCAACCATCAGACTGGCGTTAACTCAAGTTTGATGCGCTAGTCAAGAGCCGCTGCCGCACCTGCCAAGGTAGTCAAAGTAAGGCTGGTATCGAGCCGACTCCGCACTGCACAGCGGTGTTGTCGTGGGCTGATACTTTCCCAACGGTGATTTTTTAAATTAATAACTTGCTCTGTTCGTAGAAAATCGCGTCGAGCATTGCAGATCTTCCATGCCACACGGCCTTTTCGATATCGATGGTTGGCTCAGAAGACTGCCACCAAGTGGCATCACGGAGGCAAAGGATGACTTCTTCTCAGTACCGTTCGTAATCCAGCTTGTCCGGACGCGTGATGCCGATGTCCTGTGCCAGCAACCGTCTGTTAGCCGAGTCAACACAAACAAATAAATCAGGTCGCTTCATGGTGAGTAAGCGGGTTGCGGTAGCAATACCATCACGACCATTTGGATAGGCCTTTAGGTATCGGTCGTTGACGGAAATTGCTTCAGCGGAAGGCGTTGATCTCGGCCAAGCTAGCCGGACGGCACGATTGACACGGCTGTCTCCGGAAATTGTCGAATCATGTCTTACCAATGGATGTGAAAATCTGAAACTAGAGCAGTTGGCTCTAGCTTGTCTCGCTGGCAGATGGGTCGATCAACGAGCAACTCTGAAAAGTGAGCAGCAGGGGCTGGAACTTAGTTGATTCCCGACACTCTAAGTCACCATCGCGAGTTCGGCCATAGACCCTTATGAATATAGGTATGCATATAGGTCTACAAGATCCGCTCACGAATGGCTGCTTACTAGTTGCCCATTTCGACTCCAGTGAGATGGCGTTTGCGGCCCAATCGGCGCATCCCTCGTTTAGGAGGATGCGCTGTTGTTCCTTTGTCTTGACCTTCTGCGATGACATCCAGGTTCAGGTTCTGCGCCATCGCGATGATGGTGCGTACGATCGCTTGATCACTTTTATCGGTTGCAAGTTCGCGTACGAACGATTGATCAATCTTTTGCGCGCAAGTTAAACGCAGTTTGTTGAGGTGCACAGAACCATTGTTCTTTTACTTCTGTGTCATCATCTCCCAATGAAATCCTTTCTGCGAGCGTTTACGATCATCCACGGTCTGATGTCAATTCTCTTCGCCTGCGCCGCATCCATGCTCATTATCATCGCCGCAAAGGTTGGCTGGGAAGCCTTTTCGGGCGGACTGGATCGCAATGCCGCACAGCAAATTATTGAAGCTGTGGGCCTACTGGCAGCGGCAGTGGTGGCGTTGCAGATTGCACAGACCATCGCGGAAGAGGAAGTTTTACGCGACGCTCATATAAGTGGGCCAACTCGCGTGCGGCGTTTCCTGTCAAGGTTTCTCGTTGTCATTGTGGTTGCGCTGGCCATTGAAGGCTTGGTCGCAACCTTCAAGGCGTCGTACAAAGACCCCGAGCACATGCTGTACGCAGCGAGCATCGTGCTTGCTGCCGGAGTTTTACTCGCCTGCTGGGGCCTGTTCGTACGGATGAATCGATACGCCGAAGAACTCGAACCGGAGGCCATGGCGGAAGTGAAGCTAGAAGACACAAAACTAAAGTGACCATCGCAAGTGCACCCACCTTAAGCGTTGCGGGTTTCTCGCAGTGTTGGTGTTGAAACGAGGATAAGGGGGTATCCGTTGCGAGTATCGGGCAAGCTTTTAACTGTATTGGTGGTTGTGCTGGGATTGGCCCTCGTGATTGCCGTGGTGCTGACACTACCAGTGACAGATTGGAGAAGCGGGCGGGGGGACATCAAACCGCTTACTTTGGCACCTGCAGGCGCCCATGCTGTCACAGGCCGACGAATCTGGATCGATACCGACGCGGCGTGTGGAGCCAGTCGAACCACCGACCCGGATGACTGCTTGGCCCTGCTCGCACTGATCAAAGCGCCAGGCTTGCAGGTGGCAGGTATTTCGACCATTTTTGGGAACGCGGCGATTGAGGTGACTGATCGCACCACACGCGATCTCGTTTCGCGACTCGCCAGCGAAGGTTTTCAACTTCCACTGGTGTTCCGCGGTCGAAGTTCAAGTCTGGATGGCAACAACCCCATCGATCCGACTTTGGCTGAGCGCGCCATTCGCAACGCACTTACCGAAGCACCGATGACAATCGTTGCACTCGGTCCGCTCACGAACATTGCAGCCGCCCTGCGAAGCCATCCTGCCATTGCTCCGCAGGTTCGTGAAATTGTCGCGGTCATGGGCCAACGGTCCGGGCATGTATTCCATCCCGTTGAAGGCGGTGTGGCCCGCATGGTTTTCGGCCACGGCCCCGTATTCAAGGACTTCAACTTTGCCAAGGACCGTGCGGCAGCAGCGGAGCTTCTCGCACTTGGCATTCGAATGACGTTTGTTCCCTATGAGGCTGCGCAGGCGTTAACCATCACTGACGCTGATCTCAATGCAATGGCTCGTGCTGGTTCGGCGGCGCTTTGGGTAAGCGAAAGGTCCCGCGAGTGGTTGTCGTTTTGGCACGAAGAAATCGGGCAACCTGGCTTCTTCTCTTTTGACCTGACCGCGGCGGCTTACCTGCTTCATCCAGAGCTATTCCGTTGCGCACAGGTACGGCACAGCATCAGCAAGCACTCCTGGATGTGGCGCTGGCTCCTCGGCAATACGGGGCTTTTTGTGGATCAACTCACCGGCGGCGAGCAGGACAAGTCTGACCATCGAGCTGTGTTTTGCCCAAGCGCGAGCGCGGGAATTCACGATGCGGCGCTCACTGATCTGACCCTGAATTCGAAGCCCCGTTGAAGCCGCGCAAAACGCAGAGCTCACACTGCGGGTTGCCTTCCTGGCGGTTTCTTTATTGCGCCTTCGGCATTGCCACATTCAGCATCCACGGCACACCAAACTTGTCGGTCAACATGCCGCATGAAGAGGTCCAGAACGTTTTCGCCAGGGCCATCGTGACCATCCCGCCTTCACCAAGCGCCAAAAAAATGCGTTTAGCTTCGGCGTCGTCGGCCACCTCGATCGCGAGCGTCATCCCCTTGAACTCGGTTTGTTTCTCACCCATGCCGTCGTCGGCCATCAGCTCGGTTTCGCCAATTCTAAAAGTTGCATTCATGACTTTTTCTTCATAGCCGGGTGGCGACTTCATGGCCTCGTCAGGGCTTTCCTTTCAGCGGTGCAAGCTCGTGATTTTGGCGTCAATGACATTTTTGTAGAACTCCAGCGCCTCTTCGCAACGTCCGCTGAAAGATACGTAGGCTTGAACCTTCATAGTGAATTCCTCTCGGGTGGTGGTGAATTTGAAGCGATCGTCGATCACGCGTCCAGTAGCGGCTCAAAGCCGCCGTAGATCATCCGTTTGCCATCAAAAGGCATTTCGCCCCACGCCTTCATGCGCGGGTCGTTCATAAACTTTTCATTGCCTGCATCGCGCGCCGCTTTCGAGGGCCACTCGATCCATGAGAAGACCACGTTTTCTTCACCCTCGGCTTTGACAGCGCGCTTGAAATCGGTGACCTTGCCATCCGGTAAAGCATCGCCCCAGCATTCCACGACGCGTGTTGCGCCAAATTCTTTGAACAGCGCAGCCGCCTTGGTCGCCTGGTCGCGATAGGCCTCTTTGTTTCCTGCTGTCACTGGAATCAGATATCCATCGATGTAGTTCATGGTTTTCCAAAATGGTTGATAGAAATGCACTTTGCGGTGCCAGTGGAGCCAGGTCTGTGCGATGGCAAACCATGGGTAGACGCTTCAGCGTACCGCTGCACTGTCAGTGCTAGACCAACCAGCGATTCCAGTTGCCGTAATTCTCTTTTATAGGCCCACGGCGAATGCTGAGAAGAACCAGAGCCACCCCCAGTCCAACGGTAACAGCGGTTGTCACCGTGTTGCCACTGAACACGAATGGCACCAGCACCAGACCCACGCCGAGCACCGCATTCAGTGCCCGAGCCGGCCGGGCCACGTCGGCCGCTGCAATGGCGCACACCGTCAACACCAGGCAGCCGATGATGTGGTGGGCATGAGCTAGGGTGCCGTCGGTTCCGAGCGTGACGCGGGTGAACAGCAGTGCCAGGCCAATAGTGCCCGCCAAGGCCAGATTCCAGGGCAGGCTGACGCCACCACCGAGCATGCTTTTCAAGACTGCGCCCAGCGGACGGTCGAACTCGTCGTCACTGTCACCGGCCAATACTGGCCTGGCCGCACCAGCGGCAGGCAAGTCATCGGTATCCCCGACGAACAGCACCCGCATCCACGACTTGCCCGCAAGGGCGCGGCGGCGCAAGAACTGGCAGGTGGCCAGCAGTTCGTCCAGCGAATACGGGATCTGAATCAGCACTGCCGCGCCACCCACCAGCGCCAGCGTGCTCCAGGTACCCAGCACAACCGGCTGGATCACAATGAACAGGATGGTTGTCATACCCAGCGGCACGATCATCAGGCCGAACAACAGCACCAGCCAGGGAGCCGTGCGCCAGCGGCGACGCGACCCCACCAGGCCGGTGAGAATTTCCAGCAGGTAGGTGTAGCCGCCCAGCGCCGCATCAGACACCGGCAGCGCTTTTGACACCCAGGACGTCACGATTTCTTCAGTGCCGTTGCGCGGGTCAGCGGGCGACCCGGTAAAGAAAGGGTCCCACACGCCAGGGATGTGCCCCAACTGGTAGCCCGCCAGATAACGCGAAACATACAGGCCCAGCAACGCCAGAACGATGATGGGTATCCGCTGGCTCCATTCGGACGGGTTGTAGCTCCAGCCCGGCGGTACGGTGGGGCCTGTCAGTGCCGCGATGGCCGATGACCCCGGCTCGGGCTTGCTGCACACAGCCAGACCGAAGATGAGGGCGCCCACCAGCGTGTCCGAAAGGTATGCCGCGCCATTGGCGGTGGACCACAAAAAGGGCAACGCCATCACTACCGTGCCGATTGCCGCACACAGCCAGCGCGCCCACACGGCGCGCCAGGAGAGCGCCAGGCCCGCAGCCGCCATCAACAACAGACCCATGGCCATTTCACTGACGCGCAGTCCGGTCTCTTGAACGCCGATCAACAGGGGTTGCGTCAGCAACCAAGTACCCAGGCCGATGTTGACAAAGTGCGCCCAGCGCCAGGCGCCGTGCTCGTCCCGGCGCTGGGCATCGTGGTGTGTGCGCAGCACGTCCGGGTTTCCATCTCCCACGGGGGCAATGGGCGGCGCTGGCGCGGCGGGCGCTTCGGAGGATTTCGACGCTTCGGCATCCATAGCGCTGGTGACCCATCCCGGCGCCACGACGCCATTGGCGGTGTACCAGGCGGCCGGGTCGGCCTTCAGGTTGCTCACCATCTGTGGCAACGCATCGGCAAGGCGGTGTGTCGGTTCCCAATCCAGCAACAGGCGTGCGCGTCGGATGTCGAGCGCATAGTGGTCGTCGGCCATGGCCACCATGAACGGCCGCACAAAGGGTGGCTTGCCGCCGTCGATGGCATCTGGCACCAAAGGTTCCAACTGGCCCTGCACCCAGGCACCCGCTGCGGCCAGCGGCTTGGGGACCTGCAGCGTGACCCATTCGTTGGCGCCATGCATCAGTTGGCCCAAGGTGTCTTGCAGCACGCCGTAGCCGACCGCCTCGGCCTCGCCGATCAGGATTTCAGTATCGGGCGGCAGCACGCCGCGCCGGTCCACGGTGCGTTTGAGCGCATCCAGCATGTCGTCACGGTGCAGCGCGGACTGGCCCACCAGCGTGCTGCCGGAATACAGGTGGCTCTGCAGGTCGCGCTCATAGATGCGGGCCATTTGCTGCGCCATGGTGGGCACCATCGTGTTCGTGTCGTAGACACCTGCAAGCCGCAGGATGACGGCGGCGATGTGCCCACGCTCCGTGCGCACGACGGCCTCGGCGGCCGCCTTCGACTTTGGATAGGCCCACCCCGGGGCGATGGGCTGCCCTTCATTGATGCGCTCACCCGGTTTGCAGGGCGCGTGAACGAGCATGGTGCTGGGGTACAGAAACTGGTCCACCTCAAAGCCCTGCAGCACGTGCAACAAACGCCGCGTCCCGTCCACGTTGACTGATTGGTACAGTGGGTTGTCTTCACCGGTGAAATCAAAGTAGGCGGCCAAGTGCACCACGCTGGCAATGTGCGAACCGTGTGTCGCGCGAAACGCCTGTAGCGCCAACACCACCGATTCATCCGCACCGAGATCAACAGCCAAAACGGGGAAGTCGTCGCTGTCCGTCGCTACCTCTTTGGCCTCGCGGTCCAGGCCCACAATTTTGTAGTGACCACCCAAGGCCTTGGCCACCGAGCGACCCAGGTTGCCACTGGCCCCGGTGATCAGGACGATGGGCTTGATTGGGGTGGCGCTCACGTTCGTGTTGTCATTGGTAGCCTATGCCCATCACGTAGTTGCGCAGTAGCGCCTCTTCGTGGTTGCCAGCGGCCAGAAGCGCCCGCAACCCGTCGCGCGCATTCAGCACCCCCGTTGGATGGTTGTCAGCACCCATTAGCAGCACGTGAATGAGGCCGCGCGCGTGCATCGTCGCCAGTACATCGGACAGCAACTCCTCGGGCGCGCAGGTTGTGAAATCTTGCGTTATCACGTCTCCGGCATGGGTGGTGAAGAAGTCGGCCTGACCCATACCCAAGCGCCTAACCAGTATGGTTTCGGTGATGATGCCCATTGCCGCACCCGCCGCATCACAGACCACCACTACGCTGATTTGCGCGCCGGATAAGCGCGCAGCCACTTCTACGAGCGTCGCATCCGAAGGCACTGTAAACAGCCGCGATTGAGCCACAGCTTCTATGCTACTGACCAGCAAAGGCGCTACGGTTCGCGCCTCTGCTGCGGCCACCGGAGGGCTTTCGGGGCTACCCGTGTCAGGAGTGAGGGGTGGCGGCGTAGTCATTTCGAAAGGGCAGTTTCAAGCTGCGCTTTGTTCATTGCGGAACGCCCCTTCAGTCCGCGCTGACGTGCCTCATTGCGAAGCTGAAGTACGGTTCGACCACCGGGTCCTTGGTGGGAGCGCAAGCCACCACGTCGACCTGCGGGCATGTCGTTGATCGAAGAGGCGCTGGCAGTCACCGATTCACCGTGCTGCGCCCGCTCCTTGTTGACGACCCGCGCCGCGATCTCTTGGGCCACAGACTCAGGCTTGCCGCCTTCCAGCAAGCTGTCCTTGATGTGGGTGTACTGACGTTCGCGCTTGGCGCTCCAGGCTTTTTGCGGCATGAAAGATCCTTTTAGGGTTTGAATTGGGCAGGAGAAATCCGTAAAACTGATCCGACCGATGGCTGTTCTTCAGGGACGCGTCCGCAGGAACGTAAGCAGCGCATCGTTGAATGCCTTCGCATGGGACAGGTTCAGCCCGTGGGGGGCACCATTCACCGTCACCAGTTGGCTGTGGTGCACGGCGCGGTGGGTGCGCAGGCCCGAGCCCTCGATGGGTACGATCGCGTCGGCATCGCCGTGAATCACCAGCGTTGGCACGGCTAGCTTCTTCAGGTCTTCGCGGAAGTCGGTGGTGCTGAACGAGTCCATGCACGCCAAGGCCGCATGCTGCGCTGACTGGTGACAGATGGCGACCGCTTCGCTGCGCTGCGACTCGGTGACCTGGAGCACCCCGTTTGCGGAAAAGAAATTCTGGGTGAACTGGTCGAAATAGGCACTTCGATCTTGCTCAAGCGCGTGTTTCTTTTGTTGCGCCTTCTCGGGCGTAAGCGGCCCTTCGGGGTTGTCGACAGTCTTCATCAGGTAAGGTGGTACGGCTGAGGCAAATACCACGCTGCGCAGGCGCGATTCGCCGTGGCGTGCGACATAGCGTGCCACTTCGCCCCCGCCCATGGAGAAACCCACCAGCGTCACATCTTGCAGTCCACATTGGACTATCACCCTTTGCAGATCGTCTGCCAGCGTGTCGTAGCTGTAACCTGACTCCGGCTTGTCTGAACGCCCGAAGCCTCGTCGGTCGTACGCCACCACGCGAAAACCAGCGGCTCGAAGCACCGACACCTGCGGTTCCCAGGCTTGGGCTGACAGCGGCCAGCCATGAATCAGCACCACCGGTCGGCCATCGCCACCGCTGTCGTCGATGTGGAGGTGCACGTTGTCCGCAGGCACAGTGTCGAGACTGTTCGAATCCTCTGCGTTCGCCACAGCTCCGGCAGCGGCTCCGCCCAGCGCACCGGCAACCGCACCCAGCGAGGCTCCGACCAAAACGCCGACTGGACCGGCCACCGCAACCCCGATGGCGGCACCCGTGGCCGCACCTGCCATCACGCCGCCACCGATCAGCACAGAGTTAGCCTCGCGCTCGACATCCTGGGGTTCCAACGGAGTCTGCGCCGCCGCATCTGGGTCCTGCGAGGGGATACCGTGGCCGGGGTTGGCCTGCTCTGCCATGTCCGAGTCAGCCGATAGGGTACTTGGCAATGGGGTGCTCGATAGATTCATATGCTTCTCCAGTTCAGTTAACAAGGGAATGAGCAGGAGGCTCGGTCTGTCAACTATTGGGCGACGTTATGCCAAGGGTACAAATACTGTCGGTGCGGCAGCGTACATTTCCGATCACAGTGAATAGCTCGTCTTTCCGCCCTATGCCGATGGATGTTGCCATGCCATGAAGTGGCAATCTTTATTCATTTTTTGGTGGAGTGGTTCTGTGAAATGCCGGGGGTCTAAGTCGGGTGTCTGATGCGGCGTTTCAGCCAGCAAAGCCTTGCTGAGTTGATCGACCAAGCTCGTCCAATCGGAATCCTGAACCAGTGATTCCCTTAGAAATTCGGCCTGCGCAAGTGTCCAGTAGGGCGCGTCCGGCAACCTCATACCGGCAGCCATGCCTTTGTGCTTGGTCAAAAAATCCGCAATGCTCGATGCATCGTCGGCCAGCCCCAATTGGGCAAACAGATTGCTGAAGTGAGAGAAAACGCGGGTTTTTGGGCCAAAAACGCCCAATATGACGCAAAAACAGGAGCACACCACTCAAGAGGCAGTTGCCGTAAGTGTTTGAAAACGTTGGGGATTTGGAAAAAAAAGCCAAACTGAAATGAGTTTGGCTAAAAATGGATGGGATAGGTGCCGCCGCAAATCGCCCGAAAACCCGCATGGTTCCTAGGTTTATCCAAGGTGTTATTGAAAAATACCAACAAAAATACCAACAAAAAATAAACTGTTGTCTTTAGATGACTCAGAACTTATCGCTCCGGGGGCACAGCAAAGTACTATCGATTTTATGTCTGATAGCGAGCTAATTTTTGCTGTCATGACGGCAACAGGGGGGAAGAGCGCATTGTTCCCGCAAATTCATGTGGATCGAGTTCTTAGAACGTTGTCATAGGAGCAATTGCCGTGAAAGACGAATTCAACAAAGAACGATGGGGATGGGCAATTTATCAATGGATGCAGGGCGGCAAAGAGCGCGACCCGGCACCGTTAGCGGTCCTATTGCGCGACGTCGCGCGGCCGATACCAGACTTTGCGAGGGAATTTTTGGCGGATCTGGCTTCTAGCACGCTAAAACGTGGTGGTAGACCCGTCGAATACAGCGGGAGAGTGGAGCGAGTAATTGCCTCAGAGGTGTTTGCAGAGCGGAAGAGGCTTGAATCTACAGGATCAAAAGCTGACCCGAAACAAGCGGCTTGTGAAGCGGTTGCGAAGCGGCGAAATGCGAAGCCTGATGCCATTCGCAGGTTAGTTGAGAGGCTGGGCCCCAGCATGACCTATGAAGTTTGGAAATCAATTGGGCATCCGAATTGGAGTCTCACCCCATAACTATCGGGGGGTTTTGGGTTCGCGTTTTTGTTTGGTGTCGATTTAATCAGGGGCATCTTCACAGGAGGCCCCAAGCCATGCCAAAACTCACCGCGCCCGTTCATAAACTGACGGAAATCAGCAAACCCAAACCGGGATTCGACACCCGGCCTGATACCGGCTTCATTCGGCAATCGCATGTCTTAGAGGTCGTCCCTTTTTCAGCAGCGACATTGTGGCGCATGGTGCGCGCTGGTACGTTCCCTGCACCAGTCAAGCTGTCTGCACGTGTGACTGCATGGAAATGCAGCGACGTTCGCCAATGGATGGCCGTCCAGTCGGCAGCGTAAGAGGTGGTGCCATGTCCAACTTCTTTCTCACTCCAAACTTTGACAACATCCCCCTAGAGCTTCGCTCGCGCCCGTTCGTGAACTGGCGGGCCGAAGGAAACCCGAGCGAAAAGCCGCGCAAAGTACCCTACATAGCTGGAAGCCCCAACAGTCGAGCCAGTTCGACCGACCCCACCACATGGCGGACATTTGACCAGGCAACTACTAGCTATAAGCAGGGGGGATTCACTGGCATCGGTATTGTCTTGAATGGTTCCGGACTGGTTGGCGTGGACATTGACCATTGCGTCACCAACGGCGTGCCAGACCCTGCCGCACTGGAGCTACTAGATGAACTGGGGGCTGGCTACATAGAGAAAAGCCCGTCCGGAACCGGCCTGCGGGCGTTTGGATACGCTGAAAACCTCCAGACAGGAGCCAAGGGGAAATTTAGAGGGTTGGACGTTGAGCTTTACTCCACGGCACGCTATCTCACAGTTACGGGCCAGTGCATCAAGAGCGAACCAATCGGCCCCCTGAATCACTTTTCAGAGCTTGCGGATCGAATCCGTGCAGACAAAGTGGTGAACCCACAAACGGGAGAGACCACGATCGCTGCGCCTGACGAGAGGCACGCAAAGCTAGTGCAACGCATCCTCACAGGTGAAGTGCTCCATGACAGCCTGCGCGACTTGGCGGCATCGCTGGTGGCAACAGGTATGCACGACGGCGCTGTGGTCAACCACCTACGCGCCCTAATGGATTCCAGTCAAGCGCCCCACGATGACCGTTGGAAAGCACGTCGGGCACAGATACCCGCGTTGGTGAGCAGCGCCAAAGCTAAGTATGGGTTGCCTGTTGACTTTTCTGCCCTACTGGCAAACATGGCGACAAATGGCCCCACTGTTGGCGAGACAGTCGCGTCTATACCCCGCTTCAAGCTGCTAAGCGCCGATGACCTGCGAGGTATGCCCCCTTTGCGCTGGCTGGTGTCCGGCGTCCTCCCTGCTGAGGGTTTGGTCGCGCTGTATGGCCCGAGCGGTAGCGGCAAGTCGTTCCTTGCGATTGACTTGGCTATTGCGATCACCGAGGGTGATCACTGGTTTGGGTGCCGGATTCAGCCCGCCCGTATTCTCTACATATGTCTGGAGGGCGAAGCGGGATTGAGCCGAAGAATGCAAGCTTGGGAAGTGCATCACGGGAGGAAGGTGCCGGACCCAGTGCGGCTGATGATCCAGCCATTCAACCTAACAGACCTCACCAGTGTGCATGAATTGGCCACACCTATTCCAAAAGGTACTGTGATTTTTATTGACACCTTGAATAGAGCGGCCCCAACCGCTGACGAAAACAGCTCCAAGGACATGGGACAAATACTGGAGGCAGCCAAATTGCTGCAAAGCCTTATTCAGGGGCTTGTCGTTCTGGTTCACCATACTGGCAAGGATTCAACTAGGGGGCTACGGGGTCATAGCAGCTTATTTGCCGCGTGTGATGCAGTCATTGAAGTCTTACGCGGTGAAGACTACCGTGAGTGGAAGGTTTCAAAGAGCAAAGACGGGGCCGACGGTGGTTCGCATGGGTTTGCTTTAGAGGTGATAGAGCTGGGCATGGATGAGTTCGGGGACGCCATCACGTCATGTGTGGTTGTGCCTGATCATGATGATTTGCCGCCACGTGAAAAGGAGCTTACTGAGCATCAGTCCGACGGACTGTCCAGCTTCAACAGTGCGGCTGTACTTGTGGGACTACTGAATAGCGCGGGTGAGTTCGACGGTCTGCATGTTGATCAATGGCGTGATGAGTTTCATGCCAAGTCCATGGCTGTCTCGGCCAATGCAAAAAAGGTGGCGTTTCAGCGCGTGCGAAAAGACCTCGTGAAACTTGGCAGGTTGAATGTCAACAATGACATCTATCGCCTTGCCGGGGTTACCTCTGGGATTCAAAACAAGCTTATTGCCGACGCGATCCGAAAACGACAGGCCTGCAGCACGCCAGCACAGTAGCAGCACACGGGTAGCACATGTGCTGCGGCGCATTGGGATATGACGGCACGCACAGCACCCACCCTTTAGGGTGGTGCCTGTGTGCCACCCATGCGCTATCCCAACATCATCAAAAAATTAGCCTAATTGTCGTTTCCAAACTTAAGCAATTGGTCACTACTTAACCCCTGTGAAGCAGGGTTCCATTTAGCAAAAAACATAGTTAGCAAACATTGGAGTCCCCCCATGCACCCCCTTACCAAATGCGATCAAATTCCGCCCACTCCCACTCCCACTCCCACCTCACGTCTATCCCTGCCTCCCGGCGTTGCCGGAGACCTCGCCAAGTTCGCTTTCGACACGGCTACGCGACCAGTGCTAGAGGTCGCCATCCTGGTCGCACTCGGCACCCTCGCCGGTATTTGCGGCAAAGCCTTTGAAGTTGGAAGGCATGGGCTCAATTTGCGCGTAGTCTTCATTGCCGAAGACTGCGTCGCAGAAAAAGCCTTGGAACAGGGCATTGGTAGCATAGTCAGCGCAGTGTCCAAGAGCGACCCCGCAATTACTCAGTTCGTCGATTTCCGCGAATACTCAAGCGGCCCTGCATTGACCAAATCGCTGGCGTCACGTCCTTCCTTCTTAAACTTGGTTGGGGACATTGGCAGCCATCTGGAAGGCATGGCAACGTCTAAAAACGACCGCGTGGCAGCCTTGCAAGGTGCTATGCAGCATCGTGACACAACAACCTGTTCTGGATACAGTTTGATAAGCAGAATGACGCTCGGTAGGGTTCGCAAGACGCTCACCGCTTCTGTGCTTGGGACTGACTTCATACACACTTTCATGATGATTGAATGCACCCGTGTGCGACCGCCTGCAAACGAGAATGCGGATCATCCTGTCCCCGATGTCTTGCTCCAACGCATCGTCAACTTATGCCAAGTTGCAACCAGCAAGGGGGATTGTTATCGCCCCACATCCGTCGGAATTGACGCGGAAGCCTCACTGTTCCTCGATACGTTTAACAACTATTGCGACTCGGTAATCAATGGCAGCGTAGGTGATGTGACGCGCCGCATTTGGAACCACGCGCATGAGAACGCTCTGCTCGTGGCCGCCTTACTGGCTGTGGCCGATGATTGCAGGCTACCCATCATCAACCTCAAGCATGCTGAATGGGCGCGGGACTTTGTCATGGACAGTATTGGCGTTGTAAGCCGCCACAATGGAGGGCTACACAAACCCAGCAAGAAAAGGGCTGTGCGCGGCTAATGCACTGGTTGGCACCTATATAGGGTGCCAGCCCCGCCTACAAAAGCCCGTGGCGGGCCTATTGGCGGTGCGGGTAGTGCCTGCAAAGGTAGTCCCTGGCTATAGCGGGGCGTTTTTTAAAGTCTTTAAATCGCTTGCAGTGACTGCCAATCGCTCTGCCCTCACTTCAGCCAGGCTTAAAAAAGGCCCTACTGAAAACAACCGGGTGAACCATAACCGGTCATGCACGCCACTGGATGAGTGTCGGCTTCGAATCGACCGTTACGATAAGGCGAGCACCTCCAGTGGGCCAGCAGCAGTCTTAATAATTTTCGGTCTGGCCGTCAGCTATGGGCTGGAAGCCGACTTTCCCGGCGCCTCGAAGCAGTCACTCAAATGGCAGGTTAACGTTGGAGGCCACCGGCACGCAGCAAGCGCCGCGCAGCGGCAACCTGCTGCTGTGTGTCCGTGTGGGCCGAAAGGTTAGACCTTGCCATCTCACCGTCCCCTTGACATTGCTTTGGTGCAGAGTGCTTTGTTAAACCATGTCGACTTAGCCACACCGATGTAGTTATCGAAATCGCAAGGTGGAAGGTAAGTGTTGCCGTTCCCGGACTTGAGTTCATCTTCGTCCTTCACATCGGCAGCTAACGTGCCATTCAGTGTTTGCAAACATTGTGAGAAGTCGCCATTGTGATATTGCGCTAGTGCTAGGTCGTTACGCACTTGATCCATTTCGATCCAGTTCATGAATGGCCGACACTGCGCCATCAGGGCTTGAAGTTTGCTCGCTGCCTGGGAAAAGCGATGAGAACGATACAAGCGAAGGGATTGATCGCGCTGCGCACGCCGACCCGCAGACGTGCAGGTTGCCGATGGAACACGGTACGTGCCGTCGAAACCGGCTCGTGCTCCACAGTAGGCACGACACTCTTCCTGAGTAATGGGGTTAACGTCGACAGCGGAACGGCCAGCTGAGAAAGATACATCGCACTTTGAGTCGCTTCCGTCTCCGGCCCAACTGTCAGCGTGGCCAGTTGCGCCACGAATCTCACCTGAAACCCCGCAGATGTGGCAGTTCCCTCCAATAGACTCGATTTCGAAGATCTGTTTGTTCTGCTCGTCCCGTCTAATTGTGAGCGTACCGCTGTCGCCATCACGGACATATTGGCCCGGCGGAATTTCCGGAGGCGCTGCTTCCGCCGATGCAATAGCGGCAAACATGAATGCGAAGGACAGGATATAGCGAAGCATTAGCGAGTGAGGTCTAACGTAAAGTTAAGGGGCGCCGCGCTTTTGCGGCGTCCCGTTTGAACGACGGGTTAGCGCCTTGCAGACAATTGGCTGCTTTTCATTTACTTCACTGCCTTCGCAAATTTCCCAATCGCCCTTTTTATCTGACTGAAGGTACGAAATGCCTCCGGCCGCCTTCCAAACGTAACCAATCTCATGGTTTTGAATTGGCGCTTCGCCATCTTCGACTACTGTAATGGCCTCCCTTACGACGAATATATCGAGATGCCGTGACTTGGATGCACACGGCGTATAGATGAAGTCTTGGTCCTTCCAAGCATATGAAAAGAAACTGGTATCCCGGTTCGGATGATGACAACAGGTGCTTTCAGCCTGCTCTACCTGGAACTCTATATAACGAGAGTTGTTGTCATTCCATGCAATGTACGGCTCGATTTCGATAGCTCCACCTGCGACGGGACAATAAAGGCGCAATGCTGGCAGCCCATAGTCAGCAAAAGCTATACGCGGCAATATCAAAAATAGTGCAAGAAATAAATAGCGGTGTGACATTTTTGGGTGCTAACGTTCGAGCTAACCGGGAGACAACGGCAGGACGCCAGGCCCGGGCCTGGTGGCCTGCCGTTGGCTCTCCGGTTGAGCGAGGGGTTAGGCAGCACCGTGTTGCCGCTGAGTATGTTGACGCATGGCCGTAACCTCGACTTCGATGAGCATGCGGGAATCTAGCAGATGCGCAACGATCATCGTGGCTGCAGGACGAACCGCTCCGAAGTACTCCTGAAGAACGGGCCAACACTTCTCGAAGTCCGATCCGTTTGGAAGGATGTAGTGGACTCTGACTACGTCCGCAAGCGAAGAGCCAGCCTTCGCGAGCGCGTTGCTGATGTTCTCCAGGCATTGCCTGACTTGTTCGTCGACCTTGGGCGAGATGGTCATTGAAGCGTAGTCGAACCCGGTTGTTCCGGAAACGAAAATCCAGTCTCCTTGGACGACTGCTCGCGAGTATGCAATCTGCTCCTCGAAGGGTGAGCCGGAACTGATGAGTTGCCTTTGAGTTTGGGATGCCATGGATGTTTTGGGGTAGGAGAAGGGCGGTGGGTGCTGTGCTGCCTAACTTTGATATATCCCGCAGTTTTGCGGGATAACAAGGGAGCCAGTCAGATAACGTGGTTCGTTGTTCATCCAAAAATCTCTTGTTTTCATGGACTTACAGAAATATACTGTTTTTATGTACAGGTATATTGAATCTGACAAAGTCGCCGCTCCCGTTTTGCGCTCGATTCGGCTGCTTGACCAACTGCGCGAGCGCATTCGCTACCTGCACTATAGCCTTCAAACCGAGAAAGCCTACCTTTATTGGGCACGGTTTTTCATCCGTTGGCATGGCCGCAACGGCTCCATGCGTCACCCAAAAGATATGGGTAAGCGGGAGGTCGAGTCCTTCCTCACCATGCTGGCCAATGAAAGGCAAGTTTCCCCTGCCACTCATCGACAGGCCCTCAATGCGTTGCTGTTTCTCTACAAGCAGGTCATTGGTCAGGACCTCGAATGGATGAATTCAATTGGTCGTCCGCCAGAGCGCAAGCGTGTTCCTGTCGTCTTGACGATGCTAGAGGTGCAATCTGTGTTGGGCTTGATGGATGGGGTTGAAGGAACGCTGGCCAAGCTTCTGTACGGCACCGACATGCGCTTGGCAGAAGGTCTAAGTCTGCGCGTCAAGGACGTGGACTTTGATCGCAAGGTCATCGTTGTGCGCAGTGGCAAAGGTGACAAGGATCGGATTGTGATGTTGCCAGTTTCCTTAGTTCCAGTGTTGACAGCGCAATTGGCCAAGTCACGCAGCCTTTGGGCTGCAGACAGAGCATCCGGTCAAGCAGGCGTCTCTATGCCACATGCTTTGGAAGCCAAGTACCCCAGGGCCGGGCAGTCGTGGGCTTGGCATTGGGTATTCCCATCCCCCACGCTGTCTATTGACCCGCGTAGTGGCGTCGAACGGCGCCACCATCTCTTTGAGGAGAGGTTGGGTCGTAAGCTCAAGATTGCTGTCGAGCACGCGGCCATCGCCAAACATGTATCCGTGCATACGCTGCGGCATAGTTTTGCGACGCACATGCTTCAGTCAGGCGCCGACATACGCACAGTACAAGAGCTTTTAGGTCATGGGGATGTGAGCACCACCATGATATACACCCATGTATTGAAAGTGGCAGCGGGTGGCGCCAAAAGTCCACTTGATGCACTCACCGGACTGACAACTTGAACGACCGTTTTCGCGGCATTGCTGAAGTCGCCGGCGCTTCGCGTAGAGACAACATCGGCACAAAGGTGTCCAACACAAATTGCCCTTGTTGGAAATTACACCAGCCTACCGGTAAGCCGCCGTTCGTCAGCACCAGCATCCATTGGAAAAATCGATGCATCGCCGTCATTTGGGCCAACCAGTGCATCCAACACGGGTGAACCCGAGTTGATTGCCTCTTCACAGAAGCTCTCGCTGAGGTTTGGGCGCATGGTAAGACACAGTCAGCAAAACTGAGTTCTAAAGGTAACGATCCGGCGTGCATCCCGGAACCCCATCGCTACCAAGAACAAACGGATTACTTATAAGCGAGCCTGAACAGTTGCCTTCGAACCATGCTGCACACTACCCCATGACAGCTACTACCAGAGAATCATTATGAAACTCATGCATCTTCTGCCAGCGCTGACACTCGTGCTCGCAGGTTCCACTGAGGCGCTTGCCCAGCCCAACGCTGAAGTGAAGTCGGAATACGACCGTTTTTTGGACTTCACCAGCGTCTCTCTAAAACCAGGTGTGTCCCCGCCCACTGGCCAGCTTCAGTTCAGCCTGCATGCGTCATTTAAAGGCACGACTCCGTCTAGGCCCAACTATGTAACCATTGGGTTCTTTTCGACGCACGATGATTGGGAATACCTCGAGTGCAATCACGTCGTTGGCCTTGTCGACGGCGTGCGTGTCAAGCTTGGTGAGTCCGAACACAAAGGTTCCGTCGGGTCTGGCCACGTACTGGAGTGGGTCAGAGTGAAGACCTCTTTCGAAGAGATCGAGCAGATGGCTTCTGCACAGTCGCTTGAATTCAAGATTTGCATCACGGAGTTTGCACCCGATGAAAAGACGCGCGACTTAATGCGGGAATTTATCTCGGTCTTTCCAAAGCGCGATTCCGATCAGTCATTTTCTGTCGCTGCAGCCAGATCCCGCGCCGAAGAGATCAAGCGTTCAATTGGGATTCTTAAATGCAACCTCGACAACGATGGACAGTCACGTGCTGATGTCGAAGCCCGATGTGGTAGGTACATAGCCGATGGACAGATTACTGGCCCCTCAACAGCCAAGGAAAAGACTAAAGCCCAGTCCACTTCAAAGTGACGGCAACGCATTCAGCTGGCTGCACTACGCCCGCTAGAGCAAGGCTAAACGCTGATTGTTAGAGCGGTTCGGCAACGCTTTTTTTGTCGTAACAGAAGAAGAAAATTACATGTACAAATCATCGTCAATTTTTACCATATCACTAATGCTGTTGGCTTGGCTATCGGGGTGTAGTGATGCTGGAAACGCTCCTACAGCGCGTACAGCAAATCCCAAGGAAACCATCAATCAAGAACAAAGTAGTCAAGCTGATCGCTGCAAAAATGGATCTTCTGATGCGTGCAATAAAGAAAAAGCGATAGCTGAGTTCAAAAAGGCAACGGGTCAATAGAGTTCTAACTAACGTGTAGTGGCAACGATCCGGTGAGGCTCACGGAACCCTGTCGTGGTCAAAAACAAACGGGTTACTTATAAGCTGGTGTGACTGGTTGCAATTGCGGTATGTGGCTGTGGAATGCTGCGTCAAGGTGTCGTGGTTTCATGCCTTCTTTAGCTGGATCACGTCAGCACCAATGCGCAGCTTGTCCTGATGGTCTGCCCACTCCTGCATCATTCTTTCCCGCTCCGCTAAGAACTGAGTGCGGTCATACGCTCCTCCCAGTTCCTCATCGCTACCGTGGGCCAGTTGACGCTCAATGACATCCTTGTCCCAGTGAAGAGCTTCCCTCAGAAGTGTTCTTGCTGACGCCCGAAACCCATGCGGTACGTGGTCAAGGTAGCCCATGCTCCGCAGCGCTTGGCGTGCAGTGTTTTCGCTGATTGACCTGCCTTCGCCGCGTTCGCTGGGGAAAACCTTTACGCCGTGGCCCGTTAGCGGTTGCAAGTCTCTCAAGACGGCAACGGCTTGCTTTGACAAAGGCACTGTGTGGGCCTCTCCGTGCGCCTTTCGCGCAAGGTTGTTCTTCATGCGGGCCGCAGGAATGACCCAGACACCCGCTTCAAGGTCCATTTCTGCCCACGCGGCATCCCGTACTTCATTGGGACGCTGGAAGGTCAGGGCATGGATTTGCAGCGCCGCCCGCGCGATGTTGCTGCCAGAGTAGGCATAAATATCCCGCAACATCTGCCCGTAGCGCTTTGGATCGGTGATGGCTGGGTGGTGCCCTTTGACTGTGGTTTTGAGCGCCACCCCGACATCAGCAGCGGGGTTTCTTACCGCGCGGCCCGTGGCAATCGCGTAACGAAATACGGTACTGATGATGGCCTTGATCCGGTGTGTGGTGTCGATTGCACCGCGCGATTCGATCCGGCGGAGCGTGGTCAATATCTCCGGTGCCTCTATCTCTACCAAGGGTCGCTTCCCAAGCCACGGGAAGACATTCTTCTCCATACGCTCCAACGTGGTATCGGCGTGGGTGACGGACCATCCCTCCTTCTTGGTGCCGTACCATTCCATTGCGATAGCTTTGAAGGTGTTTTCTCCACCCGCTGTCCTTGCCGCCTTTTCCTCGCGCTTGGCGGTGCTAGGGTCTGTCCCGGCTGACAATAGCACTCTGGCCCGATCCCGGCCTTTACGGGCTTCAGCCAATGAAACTGCGGGGTAGACACCAAGGGAAAGCGTCTTCTGCTTTTCGGTGAAACGGTAGGCCAAACGCCAATACTTCCCGGTTGCCGATATGTGCAGGTACAAACCCTGTCCGTCGCTGTGCTTGTCTCCAGCGCTCTTGCCGCTGTACTTGCTGTTCTTCACGAAAGTGTCTGTAAGAGCCATGACCCCCCCCAGTTTGTTGGTATCTAGCCGGTTGGTATCCGTGTTTTTTTGCAGGTACCAACAAATATGCCAACAAAGTGTTGGTATGTAATGTTACGAGGTGAGCCGACATCAGACAACAAAAAACCCGCTGCAGCTATAGCCAGAGCGGGTTTTGAAGGTTCCTGACATGATCTGAAACCGAAAGGTGGTGGTGATAGGTGGATTTGAACCACCGACATCAGCATTATGAATGCTGCGCTCTAACCAACTGAGCTATATCACCAGAGCCAACAATTATATCCAAAATTCAGGCGCCCATTCGGATTGACGCCATCCAGTCGTTACTGGTGTGTAAATTTTGGCGCGCGTTTGGTCAGAAAGGCATCCATGCCTTCCTTTTGGTCCGCGGTTGCAAACAGGCTGTGGAACAGGCGGCGCTCAAACATGATGCCGTCTGCCAGGGTGCCTTCAAACGAGCGGTTGACGCTTTCCTTGGCTGCCACAGTGGCCATTTGCGAGAAGCTGCAAATCATCAGGGCCGCACCCAGTGTTTCGTCCATGAGCTTGTCTTGCGGCACCACGCGGCTCACCAGCCCGGCGCGTTCGGCTTCCACCGCGTCCATCATGCGCCCCGTGAGGGCCATGTCCATGGCTTTGGACTTGCCCACGGCGCGGGGCAGGCGCTGCGTGCCACCGGCGCCGGGGATGATGCCGATCTTGATTTCGGGTTGGCCGAATTTGGCGCTCTCAGACGCGATGATGAAGTCGCACATCATGGCCAGCTCGCAGCCGCCGCCCAGTGCAAAGCCGCTGACGGCGGCGATGACGGGTTTGCGGATCGTGCGAATGGTTTCCCAGTTGCGGGTGATGAAGTCGCCTTTGTAGGCCTCGGCAAAGGTGAACTTGGCCATGGCGCTGATGTCGGCACCGGCGGCAAAGGCTTTCTCGCTGCCGGTGATGACCATGCAGCCAATGGCCGGATCGGCGTCAAAACCCTTGAGGGCATGGCCCAGCTCGTCCATGAGCTGGTCGTTGAGCGCATTGAGGGCCTTGGGCCGGTTCAGGGTAATGATGGCAACCTTGTCGCCCTCAAGACGGGTGGTGATGCATTCGTAGTTCATGATGAAAACCGTTCGATTTGAAATTGCGTGTTGACTTCACACTATAGCGAAGAGGCCTTGACAATGACTGACTCCACCACCGCCCCGAATGTTTTGTTTGCCGACCACGGCAACGTCGCCCTGGTAACCCTGAACCGCCCGGCAGCGCTCAATGCCTTTACCCGGCAAATGCACCACGACCTGTGGGCGGCTCTAGACCAGGCCGAGGCCAATCCGGAGATCCGCGCGGTGGTGATTACCGGTGCCGGGCGTGGCTTTTGCGCCGGTGCGGACTTGAATGTGGCGGAAATGGGGGCGGGTAGCCCCGCGGCGAACGCGGCGCAGCGCCCAGACCCGGGCGAATCCATCGAGAAGGCCTTCAACCCCACCACGCGGCGCCTGCAAAACCTGCGCATGCCCGTGCTTGCCGCCGTGAACGGGGTGGCGGCGGGCGCAGGGGCTTCGTTTGCGCTGGCATGTGACATCACCATCGCTGCGCCCTCAGCGCGCTTCATTCAGGCCTTTAGCAAAATCGGGTTGATACCCGACGCGGGCAGCAGCTGGTTCATGCCGCAGCGTCTGGGCATGGCGCGCGCACTGGCCCTGACCATGACGGGTGATGCGCTGGACGCTGCGCAGGCCAAAGAGTGGGGGCTGATCTGGGAGGTGGCCGACGACTGTGTGGCTGCCGCAATGGCAATGGCGCAGCGGCTGGCCACCCTGCCAACGCAGGCGCTGGTGGCGTCCCGCCATCTGCTGCGCGATGGCTGCAGCCGCACGCTGAATCAGCAACTGGATGCGGAGCGGGATACCCAATCGGCCATGGGGCGCACCCACGACTACGTGGAAGGGGTGCTGGCGTTTCGCGAGAAGCGGGTGCCGCGCTTTACAGGAAGTTAGTTTGGGGGCTTGGTTTGCGCGGCTGGGACGCCGTTCAGCCATGCGTCTGCGACTGCTGCATCGCGTACCGACAGACGCACGGCCTGCGTGGCCTTTGGCAAGATGAGTAACAGTGTCATCAGCTGTTTGTCGCGGGAGATGAGGGCGCTGACCTTCTTGGCGTTACCGGCATACAGGGTGAGGTCGTCCAACGTCTGCATACGCCAGGGGCCGCGCGCCGCGCCGGACGCTGTTTCCACCGCCAGCCACTCGTCGCCGCTGGCAAAGCCGGCTTTCTCGGCGGCACCGCCGCGCAGCACCTGGTGGATATGCAGGCCGTTGCTTTCCTTCACGCGCAAGCCCAGCTGCTGGGCAATCTGGTCGGGCTCTTGGTGTATCTGAATGCCGTGGCGCACAAGCAGGTCGGCTACTGGCAGATCCGTCGTGCTGTGCACCCAGTGGGCGATTTCGGGTGCAAAAGAGCGTCCGCCCAGCTGGGCCAGAACCGCCAGCAGGTCCTGCTCGGTCATGGGGCCGCCCTGGCAGCGTGACCACAAGGCCCGCATCACGGAGTCCAGTGTGGTTTTACCCTCGGCGCGCAGCGCCAAATCCAGGCACAGGGCTACCAGTGAGCCCTTGGTGTAGTAGCTCACCGTGGCGTTGGGGGTGTTTTCGTCTTGCCGGTAGTACTTGACCCACGCGTCATAGCTGGCTTGGGCCACCGTCTGCACTTTGCGTCCCGGGGTTTGCGCGACCTGGTTGATGGTTTTGGCCAGCAGCTTGAGGTAGGCGGTGTTGTCGAGCAGCGACGAGCGCCGTAAAAACAGGTCGTCGTAGTAGCTGGTGAAGCCTTCAAAGAACCACAGCAGTTCGGTGTAGTTTTCCTGGGCGTAGTCGTAGCGCGCCAGTTCGGCAGGGCGCAGGCGCTTGACATTCCAGGTGTGAAAGTACTCGTGGCTGATCAGGCCCAGCAACGTGGTGTAGCCCTCGGGCTGCTTGTGGGTGGTGGGTGCCAGCGTGGTGCGCGGCAGGCGCGGCAAGTCTTTGCGGGTGCAGATCAGCGCGGTGGAGTTGCGGTGCTCCAGCCCGCCATAGCCGTCGCCCACGGCGTTGAGCATGAAGACGTATTCTTTGAACGGAATCGGCCCCTGGCCCGCGTGCTGCTTGCCTGAACTGCTATCTTTTTTGATGACCTTGCCGTTGTCGTCACCATGCCAAAAGCTGATCTCCGCCTCGCAGATGGCACGGGTGTCGGCCAGCAGCTTGTCGCCATCAAAGCTGTCGGTGGCGCCGGACACTACAAAGCGGTGCGGTATGCCGCAGGCGGTGAAGCAGCCACTCCAGAACGGGCCCATTTCAAACGGGCAGTCCACCAGGGTGTCGTAGTCGGGTGCGGCATAGGTGCCAAAACCATTTTTAGTGATCTTTTGGGCTGTAGCCCCCGTAGCGACTGCCCAGCCAGCTATCGAATTAGTAGCAACAATCTCTAGCGCGTGGGGCTGGTCTTCTTGACCCATGACTTGCAGGCACAGGCTGGTGCCATTGAAAAAGCCGCGTGTGGCGTCCAGCCAGGCGGTGCGCACCGAGGCGTCAAATGCGTAAACCTGGTAATGCAGCACCAGCGGCTGGTCCGGGTTGGCGTCAAGCTCCCAGGTGTGCTTGTCAAGCTGGCGCAAGGGCACGCGGCGCGCGCCCTGTTTGGCCTCCAGCTGCTGCAGGTTCTTGGAAAATTCGCGCACCAGGTAACTGCCCGGAATCCACACCGGCAGCGCCAGCCGCTGCACTGCAGCGGGGCGGGCAATGGTCAGGGTGATGCCGAACAGGTGGCTGTGCAGGTCGACCAATTCCACGCGGTAGTGAATGGCGCCGGATGCGGCGGAGCGGGCGACCGAAGACGCCTTGGAGCGCAATATTTTCATAAAAACCCAGTGTAGCCCCCGTGCATATTGCGCGGGTAGCTACTGTTTTGATAGCTAGCCCTTGGATTCAGCCAGCAGCTTTTCGACCTGTTTCGCGTCCACAGCACCGGGAACACGCGAACCATTGGTGAAGATCAAAGTAGGGGTTCCCTGAATCTTGTGGACCCTACCCAACTCGACGTTGCGGGCCAGCGCGGAGGTGTCGCAGGTGGCGGCGGGTGCCGCGGCTTGCTGGTCACGCGCCATCCAGTCGTGCCACGCCACGGCGCGGTCGGGGGCACACCAGATGGCCTTGGATTTGTCAACCGAGTCGGCACCCAGAATGGGGTACAGAAACAGGTAGACGGTGACGTTGTCTACCTTCTGCAGGTCGCGCTCAAAGCGCTTGCAGTAGCCGCAGTTGGGGTCCTCAAAAACGGCCAGCTTGCGTTTGCCGTTGCCGCGCACAATGGTGAAAGCGTCCTTGAATGGCAGCGCGTCAAAACTGACGGCGCTGAGTTTTTCCACCCGCTCTTCCGTCAGGTTGCGGCGCTGCTTGGTATCAATCAGATTGCCCTGTATCAGGTAGTTGGCCTGCGCATCGGTGTAGTAAATCTCCGTGCCGTTGACGCGGATTTCAAACACGCCGGGGATGGCAGTTTTGGTAACTTCATCAATCGCCTTGAGCTGGGGAATGCGCTCCGCCATGTTCTTGCGAATCACGGCTTCCTGGGCCACAGCCCCCAGGGAAAGCAGCGCGATGGCGCAGGTCAGAATGGTTTTGGAAACAAGCTTCATGGCGTATTTTTTCGTGGTGTTGCGGGTTTGCCAGCAGCGCCCATGGCACGCCTGGCAACCCATTGTTTAATCGGTCCGCTCTGTTCGAATTGATTCATGCCCCAGTTGCGCAGGGCCTGCAGTGCCGGATGGGGGTTGGCAAAAAGCTGTTGCAGCGCATCGCCCGCCTGTCCTATCACCGCAAAATCGGCCTTGCGCGCCCGCTCATACTGGCGCAGCAGCCGGGGGTCTCCCACACTGCGCCAATACGGACGCGCATTCAGAACGCGCACCAGCTCGGCCACATCGGCCAGCCCCAGATTCAAACCCTGCCCAGCCAGCGGATGCACGTTGTGCGCCGCATCCCCCGCCAGCACCCATGCGCCTTGCGACGATACGCCACTCCAGCGTTGCGCCAGCGCCTGTTGCAATGGCCATACCCCGCGGGTACTGGTCAAAGTTATTGCGCCCAGAACGCCTTGGCTGGCAGCCTCCAGCTCCCGGCAAAAGTCTTCTTCTGGAGCGGCTTGCAGAAACTGCGCACGCTCCGGACTGACTGACCAAACCAGCGCACACAAGTTCCCTTGTGGGCCGCCTAAAGGCAAAAAAGCCAGAATTCCACTTTGACTAAACCACTGACGGGCAATTTGCGCATGCGGTTGCTCACATTGCACGCGCGCAGCCAGGGCCCACTGGTCGTAGCGGGTGACATCCCATTCCACACCCCACTCTTCACGGGTGCTACTGGCTTTGCCCTCACATATGACCGTCAACGCGGCAGGCGGGGGCACGTCAAACAACTCAATCAACGGTTGAAAGCCCACGGCCTCCGTCAAGCGGGCCTGCAGGGCGGGCACGTCCACGATCCAGTTCAGGGCGTCTGTCCCCTGATCCGTGGCGGTGAATGCGACTTGTCCGCCGTCATCGCCCTGTACTTGCATGCCCAGAACCGGTGTCGCATCCTGCTCGCCGGGCCAGCAGCGAACCGATTCCAGCAGTTGGCGAGACGCCTGGTTCAGCGCGTATGCCCTGACATCGGGGTTTGCCGCATTGCTGCTGGAAGGAGGGGGCGTGTGGCCATCGTCTGCAACGAGTGCCACCCGCAGTTGCCTGGCGGCCAGATGCAGCGCCAGCGAACGCCCCACAATGCCAGCGCCACGGATGCAGATGTCAAAGGGTCTAGTCATGGACGGATTGTAAAAGGCCGGGCATAACCCTTACTTTTACCGACCCGTCGTTGCGACCGGCTGCATATCCGTTTGCAAGGGAGCGGGCTGCGTTGATGCGGCTTCCAGGAACCGGATGGGTCGGCGGGTGCGGCCCGGCATGTCTGCGAGGACGCCTCGGAGGTCGCTTAGCACGCGTTCAGAGGGAACCGGGTTTTCGTGGAGCAGTACGCAGGCGATATGAAACTGCAGGGTCACTTCCGGCTTCAGTCCGGGCAAGGGAATCAGCCCCGAGCCTATCAGTTGAACCATGCGCTCGGTCAGCGCCTGACGGGTGCTGACGCCCTCCATCAGCAGTGCAAAGTGCGCAGTATCGACCCGTCCAGCCGGGTCTACATCGCGCAGAATACGCTGGAGCTTGACCACCGCCCTTAGCAGACACTGTTCTGCAGTCGTGTCGCCATAGGAGTCCCGAATGAACTCGTGGTTGACCACCTGAACCATCACCAGGGCAATGGGTTGACGGTCGGCAATGGCGCGTTGAATGGCGTCATCCAGATGGGTTTGAAAAACCTCAGGGGTCAGAAGTCCCGTCAATGCATCCTGCGTCGGAAGATGCCTTGCCCGAACTACCAGCTCCTTTCGGTCGTGGGTAATGCGGCTCAGCGCATAGACAAGGAGGGGCACCGAAATGGCAATACTCAGCGACGTCACATAGCGCATTTCCCAAAGCGGCGGCGCCATTCCGAAGGACTCGGCACTGAGATACATGGCACCCAGGAATTGAGGGGTATAGGCCGCCATCAGCCAGCGCCCAATCGGAGATCCACCACGCCAACTCAGAATTGTGGAGACCAATCCCACGGAGGTCCCAAAAAGCAGGACGATGCCACTGACCCAGTCAGCAATAAGCCGGTCCAGCAGTAGGTAGCTCAGGATCGATGCAATGCAGAGCCAAGCAGTGCCTGCAAGAAAGGCGTCGTACCGACGGTATTGCGTTGAAAGGGAGTACAGCTCCCGCACAAACAACAGGGCACTGCCCACGCCTAGCGTTGGCAGCACGCTGTAGCCGTAGTCATCCAGCCAGGGAATATCCACCCACAGGAAGGCGCCCAGGACGCCATTGATCTGCGCAAGCGTTGCGAGGATCAACAAGCCATACAGCGCTGCCCAGCCATCAATGGCATAGCGATGTTCAAAGTATCGGATCGCCGAAAGAGCGGATAAGGTCAGCAAAGCCCCCAGCATCAGCCCAATTGCCACCATTTCGAAATTGCGACGGTAGTCGCGCAACGGTGTAGCCACGAGTCGTATGGGCACTCCCATCGGCTTGAAGTTGCGTACTTGAAGATAGATGTCTTGTGGCACGCCGCTGGTCAAATGGAGGTCAAACTCCGGGTAGAGGCTCTTCGTGCTCCATTCTGTTTTGGCAATGGCGTTGCCAGAGGTTTGCATGAGCCACTTGCCTGTTAAATCCCGTTCGTACAGATGCACCTCCTGGAGGTATGGCAGGGGGATGTTCAGGGACCAATCCCACGTGTTGCCCGCGGCCCGTACCACGCGCAGCTTGATCCACAAGGTATCGCGTCCGGTCATGTGATGGCGTGCCTGGCCGGACACCGATTGGAATTTGAGTGGGGAGCTGGCGGCGATCTGGATCGTGGCGTTTGAGCCGGGCTCCAGCCAGGTCTGAACGTTGCCCTGGATTTCAATGGATGGCGTGCCATCTCCAACCACAGTGGCTTGGGCGTACGCTGGGTTTGCTATCCAGAGAAGGCTGACCGACAGACAAAATACTGCGAACAGGAGGCGCAGCAGCGGGTAATGCATACACTTGGCACCCTGTTTCCAGAGATATTTGTGGGTTTGAAGTGTGGCATTGTAGGCTCGCCCCGCGTCGGAAAATCCCAGTTGTTCAACGCCCTGACCAAGGCGGGCATCGCCGCTGAAAATTGTCCCTGAGGCTGAACAAATCAGGAGATCCTGAAGGATCAATAACTTCCGGGTTTCCAGGGGGCCTGGCCCGCCAAAGCCAGGACAAATTTGATGCTATTTTCATAGCAGGCATCCGGCCATTCAATGTGCCAGCGCCATCGTCATAGGCACTGTGTCCATGTGGCGTTGGCTGCTGGGTTCACTTCTTCGCAGCAGGCACCGTTCTATCGGTGGTTGCGGCCGGCTTCTTTTGACGGAACTTGGCTGCAGCTTCCGCCAGCTTGCGCTTGCGCTCGTCGCTGATCCGATCCAGTTCTGCCTGACCGCCGCTCTTCTTCATGTTGGGATCTTTACCAAAAACGCCTGCCATAGTGATGACTCCTTTGCCCCAGTCTAACTGACGACCCAGCGCGTACGCGTTGGGCCACGCCCCCATTGTGGGTTCACCCGTCTGTGCGCTGGTCCTGGTCAATAGTGTGAGTGTTCGCATTGCCAAATTGGGCACCCGCTTTCACAGCAAAGCTGAAAGACCGCAAGGATGCGCCAAGAGAGCATCTGGCCGCCTTCAAGATGTTTCTAATTCTGGCCTGGGAAAAACCCGCTTCAATCTCTCCAGCGACGTTTGGTCCGACCCGCACAGCGACCGACCGTTCAAGTTCAGTCTGAATCGGCACCAACGCCCCACCAGATATCAACCTTGAGCGGTTCTCCAATGCATACAGTTGGATTGAAGACTGGTCGAGGTGTGATGGCGGTACCGCTGAACTCGTTTGAGCCAGAATTTTGCGACATCGTCGGGCCTGACAGGAATCAAGACTCGTTGATGGAACTGTCCTTTAACGCTTCTCTTGTGCCCCGACGCAACGGCTATTCGACCTTCGGCGGGGGCACTGCTCGGTTGTCATTGAGCTTTGAGAAGGTGCTTTCCAAGACTCGCTCGAGTTTTTCAGTAGCGCCACTAATGGCTTGATCCAATGTGGGAGCAATATGCGTCACAGCAATCGGTTGGTGACCGGAAGGGCGAGCCTCCATGACGCACTTTTTGTCGTCACCGTGAGACTTGTGTCCATTTTCATCGCTGAGGTGCGCTTCGACACGGGTGATCTGTGAGCTGAAACGGCTTAACTTGGCATTGACGGCGATCTTGACGTAATCGGCAAGACGTTCGCCGCCTTCGATGTTTTTGTCTGTGTGAACTTGAATTTGCATGTTGCTTGCTCCTTGCCTGTCAAAAAGATAAGAGTACAGGCAAGCGTGCACCCCGTCTGTTCGATGGGTAACAAAACATTTTCAATGACCCTGCAACCTGAGCAGAGTCATGGCAATGCTCCGCAAATGCAGGATAGCGGTAAGCCGGTTTAGCAGGGATTCAGTGATTGTTACAATTGGCACGATAAAACCCAGGCAAAACAAGGACAAAACTTTGTGCCTTTGCGCGGTTTTTCGCCACTTTTCCCTTTTGCACATAAGCCCCGTTCGTGTAGCGGTTCGGGCACTTCCACGATGCCCACATTGGGCCCAATGGGGCAACAGGGATGTTGATTCATAAGGACTTTTTCATGTCTCTCAAATGCGGAATCGTAGGCTTGCCCAACGTCGGAAAATCCACGTTGTTCAACGCGCTGACCAAGGCGGGTATTGCCGCTGAAAACTACCCCTTTTGCACCATCGAGCCCAATGTGGGCATCGTGGAAGTACCCGACCCCCGCATGGACCAGCTTGCCGTTATCGTCAAGCCAGAGCGTATGGTTCCGGCGGTGGTGGAGTTTGTGGACATTGCCGGTCTGGTGGCCGGTGCCAGCACGGGCGAAGGTCTGGGAAACAAGTTTCTGGCGCACATCCGCGAGACCGATGCCATCATCAATGTGGTGCGCTGTTTTGAAGACGACAACGTGATCCACGTGGCCGGCAAGGTGGACCCGATCTCAGACATCGAAGTGATCCAGACCGAGCTGTGTCTGGCCGATCTGGCTGCGGTGGAAAAGGCCCTGCACCGGGTGACCAAGCTGGCACGCTCGGGCGACAAGGAGTCCATCAAGCTGGTGGCGATTTTGGAGAAATGCCAGGCTGCACTCAATGAAGCCAAGCCGGTGCGCGCGCTGGATTTCACCAAGGAAGAGACCCCGTTGCTGCAGCAGTTCTTCCTGATTACCGCCAAGCCTGCCATGTTTGTGGCCAACGTGGCCGAAGACGGTTTCGAGAACAACCCGTTTCTGGACCGTCTGACGGCGTTTGCCGATAAGCAAAAGGCGCCGGTTGTGGCGATCTGCGCCAAGCTCGAAGCCGAAATGTCGGAGATGAGCGATGAAGACCGCCAGATGTTCCTCGAAGAACTGGGGCAGACCGAGCCGGGCCTGAATCGCCTGATTCGCTCGGCCTACAAGCTGCTGGGTTTGCAAACCTACTTCACCGCTGGAGTGAAGGAAGTGCGCGCCTGGACCATTCACGTGGGCGACACCGGGCCGCAGGCCGCTGGCGTGATCCATACCGACTTTGAGAAGGGCTACATCCGCGCCCAGACCATTGCATATGAAGATTTCATTACCTTCAAGGGTGAGCAGGGAGCCAAGGACGCTGGAAAAATGCGTGCTGAAGGCAAGGAATATGTCGTCAAGGACGGCGACGTGATGAACTTCCTGTTTAGCTCCTAAGCAAAAAGCCCGATCAGGGCACCCGTCATCATTACGTAGCGGGCAAACTTGCCAATGGCCATGTAAATAAGACACGGCCAGAATGGCAGTTTGAGCCAGCCCGCTACAGCGCACAGCGGGTCGCCCACGACCGGCAGCCAAGCCAGCAGGCAAGCTTTGGGGCCCAGTTTTTCCAGCCATGCCAACGCCCGGGTGTGGGTGGATGAGCGGTGGTATTTGTCGGCCACGCGGTGGGCACCAAAACCCATCCACCAGTCCACTGCGCCGCCCAGGGTGTTGCCTGCGGTGGCGACCCATACGACGGGCCAGAACAACTCCGGATTTAGCTGGATCAGGCCAAACACCACCGGTTCTGACCCCAGCGGCAGCAGTGTTGCGGAAATGAAGGACACCACAAACACCGTGCCGAGGCTGTACTGGGGAAGCGCCAGCAGCGCGATGAGGTGTTCAATCCAGACGGGCATATGATTTCCAGTATAGGCAACTCAAAGGTTTGCGAACCTGGGTGACAGTATTTCAATTGCTGAAATTTTGGGCAGTTAGAATGAACGCCGGCTTTCGCCATGGTGTCCAATTCCACCCCCATTTCCATAGATTCATCGCATGCACATTGGCCAGTTCGCTTTGGCGAATTCCCTTTTTGTTGCACCCATGGCGGGTGTGACGGATCGCCCGTTTCGCCAATTGTGCAAACGGCTGGGGGCAGGCTACGCGGTCAGTGAAATGGTGACGTCCCGCCCCGACCTGTGGAACACCCTGAAAACGTCGCGCCGCGCCAACCACGCGGGCGAGCCCGGCCCCATTGCAGTGCAGATTGCGGGTACCGAGGCGCAAATGATGGCCGACGCGGCGGTCTACAACATCGAGCGGGGGGCACAGATCATCGACATCAATATGGGTTGCCCGGCCAAGAAGGTCTGCAATAAATGGGCCGGCTCGGCCCTGATGCAGGACGAAGCGCTGGCACTTTCCATTGTCGAAGCGGTGGTGGCCGCCTGTGCACCGCGCCAGGTCCCTGTCACTTTGAAGATGCGCACCGGCTGGTGCCAGAGTCATAAAAATGCCGTGGTGCTTGCGCGGGCGTTCGAGCAGGCCGGGGTGCAGATGCTGGCCGTACACGGGCGCACCCGTGAACAGGGTTACAAGGGCCAGGCCGAGTACGACACCATCGCGTCCGTCAAGGCCGCGGTGCGGGTTCCCGTGGTGGCCAATGGCGACATCACTACGCCCGAGAAGGCCCGCGAGGTGCTGCAGGCCACCGGTGCCGACGCCATCATGATTGGCCGCGCGGCCCAGGGACGGCCCTGGATTTTTCGCGAAGTCGCTCATTTTCTGGCCACGGGTACGCATCTTGCTCCGCCTTTGGTCAGCGAAGTCAAGCGCCTGCTGGTGGAGCACTTGCACGACCACTACAGCCTCTACGATGAATTCATTGGCGTGCGCTCGGCGCGCAAGCATATCGGCTGGTATGTACACGAGTTGCCGGGCGGTGAATTTTTTCGCGCCCAGATGAACACGCTGGAAGACAGCGCCGCGCAGGTGGCGGCGGTGGAGCAGTTTTTTGATGATTTGAATGAAAAAATGGACCGCATTCCCGCTTGCCGGGGGGTGGTCGAACCAAGAGAAGACAAGAGCATGGAAGCCGCCACATGAGCAAAAAAATAATCGAAGACTGTGTGCGCTCCAGTCTTGATGCCTACTTCCGCGATTTGGACGGCACCGAGCCCGGTGGCATGCACGAGATGCTGGTACGCGCGTTCGAGAAGCCCTTGCTGGAAGTCGTCATGGAACAAGCAGACAACAACCAGTCCAAGGCGGCGCAATGGCTGGGCCTCAACCGCAACACGCTGCGCAAGAAATTGCTGGAGCACAAACTCATTCCCTAGCCGGCTGGCTGCTATTTCCGCCCTGCCGACCAGGGCACCCTCTTCCTTATTACTTCGCCCCCCTTATGAACGCACTGCTCTCCGTCTCCGACAAAACCGGCATCCTCGAACTGGCGCAAGCCCTGCACGCCCAAGGCATCAAGCTGCTGTCCACTGGCGGCACCGCCAAATTGCTGGCCGACAACGGATTGCCCGTGACCGAGGTGGCCGGGATGACCGGTTTCCCCGAGATGCTGGATGGCCGCGTCAAAACCCTGCACCCCCGCGTGCATGGGGGCCTGCTGGCCCGTCGCGATGTGCCGGCGCACATGGCGGCTTTGGCCGAGCACCAGATTGACACCATCGATGTGCTGGTGGTGAATCTGTACCCGTTTGAATCGACCGTGGCCAAGCCCGGTTGCACGCTGGAAGATGCCATCGAGAACATCGACATCGGCGGCCCCGCCATGGTGCGCAGCGCAGCCAAAAACTGGAAAGACGTGGCCGTGCTGACTGACGCGTCGCAATACGCCACCGTGATTGCCGAGCTCAAGGCCGACGGAAAAGTCAGCCAGAAGACCAAGTTTTCACTCAGCGTGGCTGCATTCAACCGCATCAGCCAGTACGACGGTGCCATCAGTGACTATCTGTCGGCAGTGCAGTTCGGCGACGGCGTGGCCGATGATGCAGCACCCAAGCTGGACCTGTTCCCCGCGCAAAGCAATGGACGCTTTGTCAAGCTGCAAGACCTGCGCTACGGCGAAAACTCGCACCAGCAAGCCGCGCTGTACCGGGACCTGTTCCCCGCGCCCGGTTCGCTGGTCACCGCCAAGCAGTTGCAAGGCAAAGAGCTGAGCTACAACAACATTGCCGATGCCGATGCCGCATGGGAATGCGTCAAGAGCTTTGATGCGCCCGCCTGCGTCATCGTCAAGCACGCCAACCCCTGCGGCGTGGCCGTGGGCAAGGATGCACTGGAGACCTACAGCAAGGCCTTCCAGACCGACCCCACTTCAGCCTTTGGCGGCATCATTGCCCTGAACACCGAGCTGGACGAAGCGGCGGCGCAGCAAATCTCCAAGCAGTTTGTGGAAGTGCTGATGGCGCCCAGCTTCACGCCCGCCGCGCTGGCCGTCTTCAAGACCAAGGTGAATGTGCGCATCCTGCAAATCGACTTGCCCAAGGGCGGCACATCCGATTGGGACAATGGCCGCAACGCCATGGACATGAAGCGCATCGGCTCCGGCATCCTGATTCAGACGGCCGACACCCACGAGTTGACCTTGACTGACCTGAAAGTGGTGACCACCAAGCAGCCCACCCAGGACGAGCTGAACGACCTGTTGTTCGCCTGGAACGTGGCCAAGTTCGTCAAGTCCAACGCCATCGTCTTCTGCAAGGGCGGCATGACCATGGGTGTGGGCGCCGGCCAGATGAGCCGTCTGGACTCGGCCCGTATTGCCAGTATCAAGGCGAGTCACGCGAATCTGTCACTGGCGGGCACCGTGGTGGCCAGTGACGCCTTCTTCCCGTTCCGCGACGGTCTGGACGTGGTGGTCGACGCAGGTGCCACTTGCATCATCCAGCCCGGCGGCTCGATGCGCGATGACGAAGTGATTGCGGCTGCCAACGAGCGTGGCGTGGCCATGGTGTTCAGTGGCGTGCGCCACTTCCGCCACTAAGTACTTTTTCGTGGCGCTGTGTGGGCGGGGCAGGTGGCTCGTGTATCCGGGCTCCGGCCCACGCGCGTGGGCGGCGGCTTTGGGTGTACACCGGTTTCCGCCTTAACGCCGTGGCGGGGGTGCCTGATCTGTGGCAACCACGAATGGGGCCTGCGCCCGGATACCCGAACCGCCTACCCCAGATGCGGGTGGTTAAGCGAAAAGGGACAAAAACCCTGAGATTATTGGCGCTCCAGCGCTGCACTAAAGGTGGGTGGTGGGGCTTGCGTTCGCAGGCTCCATTCGCGGTTGCCGCAGACCATGCGCACCAGTCAAAGCGTTGACGCAAAAATGTAGACCATCCAGAGTCAGCCGCCCGCGAGCGTGAGCCGGAGAACGCAAGCCACGCCGCCCGCCTTACGCACGGTAGCTTGCACGACAGTTTGCACCATAGTTACAAGCCAAATACCCCGCTAGCCCCCGTGCAATATGCGCAAGTAGCTATTATTTCTATAGCAACTTGAAGACTTCAGCCGCCGCCGCAACCGTCTCTGCAATGTCCGCATTGGAGTGCGCCGCGCTCATGAACCCGGCTTCATACAGGGCCGGTGCAAAGTACACGCCGCGGTCCAGCATGCCGTGGAAGAAGGTGTTGAACCGCGTGTTGTCGGTCGTCATCACTTTGGCGTAGTTCTGCGGCAGGGCGTCAAAGAAGAAGAAACCGAACATTCCGCCTTCACTGTCGCCGCAAAACGGAATGCCTGCCTGCTCGGCGGCACTGCTCAGGCCGCTGACCAGTGCCTGCGTCTTGCTGCTCAAGGCTTCATAAAAGCCGGGCTTGCTGATCTCGGCCAAGGTGGCCAGTCCGCAAGCAGTAGCCACCGGATTGCCGGACAAAGTACCCGCCTGGTAGACGGTGCCCAACGGCGCCAGGTGTTCCATGACCGCGCGCTTGGCACCAAAGGCCGCGAGCGGCATGCCGCCGCCAATGACCTTGCCCATGACTGTCATGTCGGGCTCGAAGCCGGGGATGCTCTGGGCATACAGGCCCTGGGCGCTGCCAGGGGCGACGCGAAAGCCCGTCATCACTTCATCAAATAAAAGCAATGCGCCGTACTCGGTGCACAGCTCGCGGCAACGCTTCATAAAAGGCACCGAGGCGCGAACGAAATTCATGTTGCCTGCAATGGGCTCGATGATCAGGCAGGCCATATCCTTGCCGTGCAGCACAAAGGCTTCTTCGAGTTGCGCGACATTGTTGTACTCCAGCACCAGCGTGTGCTGCACCACTTCGGGTGGCACGCCAGAGCTGGTGGGGTTGCCAAACGTGGCCAGGCCCGAGCCAGCCTTGACCAGAAGCGCATCCGCATGGCCGTGGTAGCAGCCTTCGAACTTCAAAATCTTGGTGCGACCGGTTGCACCGCGCGCCAGGCGAATGGCGCTCATGGCGGCTTCGGTGCCCGAGCTCACGAGGCGCACCATGTCCATGGATGGCACAAGTTTGAGGATGGCCTCAACCAACTCCACCTCGCGCTCGGTGGGGGCGCCAAACGACAAACCTTCCAGCACGGCGCTTTGCACCGCCTTGATAACGGCGGGGTGGCCATGGCCCAGGATCATGGGGCCCCAGGAACCGATGTAGTCGATGTAACGCGTGTCGTTGGCATCCCAAAAATGGGCGCCTTGTGCACGGGTTACAAACCGGGGGGTTCCGCCCACCGCCTTGAAGGCGCGCACGGGTGAGTTCACGCCGCCCGGAATAACTTTTTGGGCGCGTTGGAAGAGTTGCTGGTTGCGATCAGTGGCGAGTGTCATTGGGTGAGATTTCAAAGGTGGATTCATGCAATTCGTCGTCCGCTTCCGGGTGTGCCCAGAACAGACGATCCGGCAGCACATTGCCCATGCCGGGGCGAAAGCCGCTTTCCAGGCAGCGGTCCAAGTAGCTCAATGCTTCGGTTGCGGCTTCGGAGAGTTCACTGCCACTGGCTATTAAAGCCGCCAAGGCGGCAGACAGGGTGTCTCCGGCGCCGGAAAAAACCGCCTCGAAGCGTTCAACCTTGTCGCTGCATAGTACGGCAGCCGGTGTGCACAGTACGTTGTCTATAAATTGGTCGGGCAATGGAATTCCCGTCACCAGTGTGTAGGGCACGCCAAACTCGTTGGCCGCCTTCGCAATGTCGCGCGCGGAGGGGCTTCGCTCGGCGCTCCAGTCGGGCAACAACCACCTTGACAAGGTGCTGTGGTTTCCAACCAACACGGTGGTCAGAGGTAGTAACAACTCGTTACAAGCATCCAGGTACAAATCAATCTGGTCTTCCTGCCACCAGGACAGGTCGGGCATGTAGGTCACCAGTGGTACATCGGCGTAGTCAGAAGCCAGCTCTGCAACTGCGCTCACATTCTCCGGAGTACCGAGAAATCCGACCTTGAAAACCTCCACCGGAACATCCTCCAAGATCGCTCTTGCTTGTTCGGTAACGGCTTCGTCGTCCAGAGGGAAATAGTCATATACCTCAGCCGTGTCGCGGGCATACACGCCAGTGACCACGGGTAATGCATGTGCGCCAACGGACGCGATGGCAGTAATGTCAGCGGTGATGCCGCCGGCACCACTGGGGTCATTTGCATTGAACACCATTACGCATGCGGAGGGTCCGTCGTCGTCGGATATTTCTTCGATGGGGGAGGAGATTGAAGCCGGCATCTGAGGGCCTGTCTTAGGGTTTGTCATCAGGCAGAATGGCGATCTTGTGGCGGTCGCAGCACATTTTGCTCGCACTGCGTCTATACAATCATTGCATTCTATTCGAAGGCCCTATAAGCTGTGAGCGATACCAAAACTTGGATGTGTCTGATTTGTGGCTGGATCTATGACGAGGCAACGGGGGACCCCGATCACGGCATCGTTTCGGGAACTCGTTGGGCGGACGTGCCCATGAACTGGACCTGCCCCGAATGCGGTGCGCGCAAAGAAGATTTTGAGATGGTGCAGATTTGAGCGGGCAGCGTGTGGACGGCGCAGCGTGTCCATGAACATTCATTGCCTATTCAGGAGTAAAGACTTGTGAGTAACGCTGCACCTACATTCAGAGTGCTGGTCATCGATGACAGCAACACCATACGTAGAAGTGCCGAGATCTTTCTCAAGCAGGGCGGTCACGAGGTGATGCTGGCTGAAGATGGTTTCGATGCACTGGCCAAGGTAAACGATTACCAGCCACACCTCATTTTTTGCGACATCTTGATGCCCCGGCTGGATGGATACCAGACGTGTGCAATTATCAAGCGCAATGCAAAGTACGCGTCCGTACCCGTGGTGATGCTGTCTTCCAAAGACGGTGTTTTTGACAAGGCACGGGGGCGCATGGTTGGGGCGCAAGACTATTTGACTAAACCTTTTACCAAAGACCAGCTGCTGAAAGCAGTGCAACAGTTCGGCGTGGATATGCAAGGAGTTTCTTGATGGCAATAAATAAAGTACTAATCGTTGACGATTCAAAAACCGAGCTCATGTTCCTGACGGACTTGTTGCAAAAAAATGGCTATTCAGTTCGGACGGCAGAAAATGCGGATGAGGCATTCAAGCGTCTGGCTGAGGCCAAGCCGGACCTGATCCTGATGGATGTGGTGATGCCGGGACAAAACGGCTTCCAGTTGACGCGTGCGATCAACAGAACGCCGGAATACACGGACGTCCCTATCTTCATCTGTACCAGCAAAAGTCTGGAGACGGATCGCGTGTGGGGAATGCGTCAGGGTGCGCGGGACTACATCACCAAGCCGGTAGATGCCGCCGAGCTGTTCGCCAAAATCAAGGCTTTGGGTTGATTCGCTGATCCCATGGCCAACAGAGAAGCACTCAGAGAACTCCAAACCCGACTGGCTAGTCGTTTGAAGGCGGCCCGAACAGAGGGTATGTCCGTTGCCTGGCTCGCAGTTCGCGCGGGGGGGCGAAATTTCCTTTTTCCGCTGGGTCAGTCGGGGGAAATCTTTCCATTGACCAGCTTGCAATCAGTTCCCTATGCGCGGAATTGGTTCCGTGGGGTGCTCAATATTCGGGGTGGTCTGTACGGCGTAGTCGATCTGGCTGGCTTTGTCGCCGATGACGGAGGCAGTGCCCGCGGCGAGCCTGCAGCACAGGAGCCCAGCGTAGTGACGCTCAACACCATGCTGGATGTGAATTGCGCATTGCAAGTGGATACGCTGCTGGGTCTGCGAGGTGCGGACGCCTTTGTGTCCACGGCGCCGCCTGCCCCCGACTGTCCACATTACTTTGGCAATCGTTTTGTGGATGCTGCTGGTGTCGACTGGCAGGAAATCAATTTGCGTACTTTGTCCCAAACCCCTCAATTTCTGAGTATCAGCGCTTAGACCATCCGTAAGGCCTCACCATGTCTGTTGTCGATAAATTGAAGAACCTGTTTTCCAGTAAACCCACAGAGTCCGAGATGGACTCCCGGTTGAGTCTTTCTACACCGGATGATTCTGTGAATTTGGCTGAAGTTGAAACAGTGCAGGAGCCACAGACTGCAATTGCAGCTGAAACGGCCAGGGCCCCGATTGATTCGCCAGTTGTGCTCGGCAGTGAGGGCGATTTGATTTCCATTCCGGGCCTGGGCGCCCGCACGGTGGTTCAACACCAGCGTACGCTTTCCATGCTGTTGGGTGCGGCATTGCTATTGCTTGCGGGGGCAACCTTTTATGCCTTGAGTCAGTCGAACAAAGTGGCGCAGCAATTGAGTGCGACTGGTCAGGCTTTGATGCAGTCGCAACGCCTTGCCAAATCGGTTTCGCAGGCATTGGTAGGCAGCACGCAGTCGTTTCGTGATGTGTCTGAAAGCGTCGGTATTTTGGTCAAAACAGCGCGCGGCCTGCAAGATGGTGATGACGAGTTGCGCCTGAAAGCGCTGGATGACTCCTATCGTCCTGAATTGGTTAAAGCGATGCCGCTTGTTGATCGCGCCGAGAAAAATGCCAAAGCGGTGATGGGCCAAGAAAAAGTGCTGACTCAAATTGGATCCGCGCTGCGATTAATCAACCGGCAATCGTCCGACTTGCTGGAGATTGCTGAAAACATTCTTGCACTGAAGCTGCAGCAGAATGCCCCCGCCGTGGAGATATCTTCCGTAGGCCAGCTGGTGATGCTGACCCAGCGCATCGGCAAGTCTTCCAACGAGTTCCTGACGGCTGAGGGCGTGAGCCCCGAGGCTGTCTTCCTGCTGGGTAAGGACCTGAACACCTTCAAGGAAATTTCAGAAGGCCTTCTTTCGGGAAGCGCCGAGTTGCGGTTGTCGGCTTCCAAGGACGCCGGGACACGTGAACAGCTTGAAGCATTGATCAAGATGTATGAAGAAACTCGTGTGCAGGCGAGCGCTATTTTGGGTAACTTGCAGGGCCTCGTGTCAGCGCGTGAAGCACAGGATGCCATTATTTCGGATAGCGAGCCGTTGCGCCGCAACCTCGAAGAAGTGCAGGCGGAATTGTCAGGTCAGGCCGGTATCGGTGGTGGAGCCCTTGCAACACTGATCGCAGCTGCGGTGCTTGCCTTGGTTTGCGCTGGCGGATTGTCCTACGTTCAATTGCAGGACAGCCGCAGGCGTCAAGTGGTCGCTGAAGACCAGCGTCTTGACGCCGAGCGTCAGGAGCATGAGGCCAAGCGGGTAAACGACGCCAATCAGGCTGCAATTTTGCGGTTGATGAACGAGTTGCAGACCGTTGCTGAAGGTGACCTTACGCAGGAAGCCACAGTGACCGAGGACATCACGGGAGCCATCGCCGATTCGGTGAACTACACCGTGGAAGAATTGCGGTCGTTGGTGTCCAACGTCCAAAATACAGCGGCGCGCGTCGCTCAGACGACGGCTGATGTGGATGCCACATCAACCGAGTTGCTTGCAGCGTCGAATGAGCAGTTGCACGAAATTCGCGAAACAGGTAAGTCTGTTGTGGATATGGCGGGACGCATTAACGAGGTGTCAACCCAAGCACAGGAATCTGCGACCGTTGCGCGCCAATCCTTGTTGGCAGCGGAGTCTGGCCTGAAGGCAGTGCAGGATGCTATCGGCGGTATGAACTCCATTCGGGATCAGATTCAGGAGACATCCAAGCGCATCAAGCGACTGGGTGAATCTTCACAGGAAATTGGTGAAATTACCGAGCTGATTTCTGATATTACCGAGCAGACTAACGTGTTGGCGCTCAACGCAGCCATCCAGGCGGCATCCGCTGGCGAAGCGGGACGCGGTTTCTCTGTGGTTGCTGAGGAGGTGCAGCGACTGGCCGAGCGCTCAGCAGATGCAACGCGACAAATCTCCGCGTTGGTCAAGGCAATTCAGACGGATACACAGGATGCGATTGGCGCCATGGAGCGCTCGACACAAGGGGTGGTTGAGGGTGCGAAGCTATCCGACAATGCCGGTACTGCACTGACCGAGATTGATCGCGTGTCGCGTCGGGTGGCCGGACTCATTGAGGAAATCTCCAGTTCTGCCTCCCGTGAAGCAGGTCTCGCCAACGTGGTCGCAGAGAACATCCAGCACATTTTTGCCGTGACGGAGCAAACCGGGGAAGGTACCCGTGCAACCTCGAACCAGGTGCGCGAATTGTCCCGAATGGCCGAAGAGTTGCGTCAATCAGTTTCGCGTTTCAAGATTGTTTGATGGTTAGCCCGTAGCAGTTTTCTTGAAATGTGATCCCCAGGAGCCTTGAACCCATGTCATCGAATTCTGTAGCGCCTGGCGACAATGAGCTGGCGATTAGTGATCTCGGCCCGTTGGCTTGGGTGCTGGATGAGCTTCGCAAATCCCTGGACGGTGCGACCAAGGCGTTGCGGCGCTTTGTGCGCGATGCTGAACTTGCCAGAGGCTCAGACCTCACTGAACTGGACGCGAGTCATCTTCGCATAGCTCGCCAGCAGCTCCACCAGGCGGTCGGCGCGCTTGAAATGGTCGGCCTTGAAGCTCCTGCCAAGGTGCTTCGTGCGATGGAGGCATTGGCGCAGAAGTTCGTACAACGACCTGAGTTATGCAGCGATGATGCCGCCAACAAGGTGGAGCGGGCCAGCTTCGCCTTGACAGAATATCTGGAAGGCGTACTGAAGGGAAAGGCTGCTTCTTCGGTCGCGCTATTCCCGCAATACCGGGCAGTACTTGAATTGGTTGGAGGTGAGGCGGCGCATCCGGCTGACCTTTGGCCAGTGCCTTGGCGTTGGCTTGACGTCGGTCTTCAGCTCGAAGCAGATCCACTGAAATATGCACCTTCGTTGAGGGCGCAGATGGACCATGCGGTCCTGAAGGTCATGAAGTCGGGAGACTCGAAGGCCGCTAAAAAGATGGTCGACCTTTGTGAAGGTCTCGCCGCGGCCCAGGCCGCCCTTGAGGCGCGTACCTTCTGGGTAATTTGTGCCGCTTACTTCGAGGCTGTGGCCTCGGGGCTTTGTCCCGATGATGTGTATTCCAAGCGTGCGGCTTCGCGCATTCTTCGACAGTACGCGACTCTGGCACAAGGTGATGCCAATATATCGGAGCGCCTCGCTCGCGATCTGGTCTTCTTTTGCTCCCTGGCGGTCCCTGCGGCTGGACAGCACACCCCCGCATTGAACGCGGTCCGCACGGCCTACGGGTTGGTTCGGAATAAGCCCGTGGACTACGAAACTGAGCAGTTCGGGCGTTTTGATCCGGCTTTGATGGTGTTGGCCCGAAAGCGTATTGGTGCAGCTGCGGAAACATGGTCCGCTTTGGCGGGGGGAGATACCAATCGCCTGAAAGTTGTGGGCGATCAATTTGCGGCAGTGTCAGATGCGGTCGTAAAACTGCATCCTGAAAGTGCAGAGTTGGCCAGGGCACTTGCGCGAGCCATTGATGTAACGATTCGTTCCGGTGCTGCCCCTGCGCCTGCCGTTGCAATGGAAGTGGCCACGGCCGTGCTGTACCTTGAAGCAGCCTATGAAGATCTGGATCCGACGGAGTCCAGAATGGCTGAGCGTGGGGCACGGTTGGCATCGCGTCTTGATCATGTCATCGCAGGGGGGCAGCCCGAGCCGCTCGAAGCCTGGATGGAAGAGTTATACCGCCGCGTCAGCGACAGGCAGACCATGGGCAGCGTGGTCGATGAACTGCGCACGACATTGGCTGAGGTGGAAAAGTCTCTTGACCAGTTTTTCCGAAATCCGCAGGACAAGGCTCCTTTGCACGAGGTACCTAGCCAACTGGCGCAAATGCGTGGGGTGTTTTCGGTTTTGGGGCTGGATCAACCCTCGATTGCGGCACTGCGCATGCGCGCCAGCGTCGAGCAGTTTCTGGTTGACGACATAGACGAAGCGGCAGCGCGCATCGGCATCTTCGAGAAGCTGGGCAATAGTTTGGGGGCGATGGGCTTTCTGATCGACATGCTGAGCTACCAGCGGGCACTCGCGAAAAAGCTGTTTGTCTACGACGAGGAGTTGGGTGAGTTCAAACCCCTGATGGGCCGTGAACGGGTGTCGGTGGAGGAGCCCTTGAGCGAGGTTGCCACCTCGCTGGGCGTGCCAGCGCCCTTGGCTGATCAGGTTTTAGAACCTGCTTTCAACCTTGCACCGTCGATGGCCCCTGTCGCGGTAGCGGCGACTGTGTCCGCGCCGGTTGCCGCAATCGATGACTCGGATGACGACATTGAGTTGCAGGATATCTTCCTGGAAGAAGCGCGTGAAGTCGTGCAAAACGGACTGATAGCGGTGCGCGCCTTGGCGGTGGACCCCTCGGATCTCTCCGAGCAAACCACCCTACGGCGTGCATTTCACACGCTCAAAGGCAGCTCGCGCATGGTCGGTCTCAACGAGTTTGGTGAGGCCGCATGGTCGTTCGAGCAGTTGCTCAACACCTGGCTGGCGGATCAAAGGCCGGCTAGCGATGCATTGATCAACGTGACCAGCAGTGCAATGCAGGCATTTGGCCGTTGGGTTGAGGATATTGGAAGCCATTCCGATGAGAAGTGGAGCGCACTGGACTTTCGGCGGTCATCTGACGGATTGCGTCTGGACGATCAGCTGGTTCCCTTGCAAACGCCTGGCGAACAGATCGTTGCGCCAGACCAAGATCTCGCACCTGTTGCGGAAACAGACCAACGCGAAGAGGTGATTTCTGCACCACTGGAATTTTCAGCGACCGAGATGTTCGATGGCTTGTCTCCACAGCCTGAAGAAGAGGCGCCAGTTGACTTTTCCGAGACGATAACCTTCAGTTTTGACTCTGAGCCCGGGGTTGATGCTCTCGTCCCCGGTGAAGTGAAGTCTGACAAAGTTCCGGATACGGACGACGATTTTGGCGATTTTGATTTCGGTGATCTGGAGCCGGTTTTTGCGCCGGAAGGGGTTGTTTCAGAAGTAGCCGTTGAAATCGTGGCGGATGAAGAGTTGGTTCCAGAGCCTGTCGTGAGCATCCCGGTGGTGAATGAGCGGGCGACGCTGGACGAAGTTCCAGTGGGGGCAACCTTGCACCACCTGGAGTTTCCATCTGCGGAGATGGAGGCCGCTTTGGATGATCAGACGAAGGTCATCGGGCACCTGCGTCTCGGCATTCCGCTGTACAACGTGTACCTCAACGAGGCAGACGAGTGGTCCAGGCGTCTGCAAACCGAGGTGAGTGAGTGGGCGATGGAGCTGGAGCGCCCATTGCCGGACTCGTTGGTTGCCTTGGCGCATTCCTTGCTGGGAAGTTCTGCAACCGTCGGTTTTACTGCCCTTTCCGATATGGCCCGCGCGCTCGAGCAGGCTTTGCAGCATGTCCAATTGCATCGTCAGGGAACGCCCGAGCAGGCCCAGGTGTTCACCAATGCGGCGGAGGACATTCGACGGCTGCTGCACCAGTTTGCAGCCGGCTTCCTCAAGGAGTCCGATGCTAGCGTGTTGGCCGCATTGCAGGCCATCATTGACACCCAATTTCCTGCTCCTACCATGGAGTCTGCGCCTGGCTATCTCGATGAAGTCGAGATATTGCCAGAGGTCGAGCCGGAAGTAGAGGAAGAGGACGAAGCAGAAGCAGAAGCCGATGTGCTGGCCGCTCCAGCGACGGTTCCTGCCATGCCAGCCTTCCCGCTCATGGCCGCCGCTCCGCTCAACGTGGCCGAAGCCATTGACGACGACATTGATGCCGTTGACGCGCTGGATGAAGATTTGTTCCCCTTCTTTGAAGAAGAGGCGTTGGAGTTGTTGCCACAAATGGGGGCTGCCCTGCGTCAATGGGTGGCGCGCCCGGACAATCTGGGTGCCCGCAATGAAGTTTTGCGGGTACTGCACACGCTCAAGGGCAGTGCGCGTCTGGCGGGCGCAATGCGATTGGGCGAAATGGCGCATCGGATGGAATCGAGCATCGAGCAAATTGGCTCGGAAGCCTTGCAAGCCATTCAGTTGGAGCCATTGCTGACCCGATTCGATGCATTGCAGGCGTCCTTTGCGGCGCTTGGTGCCGCGCCGCAGGTGGAAGAGCTTCCGGTCGCGACGCCGGCGGAAGCCGTCGCACTTCCGGTTGCTGCCCTGACCATTCAGCCAGCGCCACGAAGCGTGGTCCTGGTGCCACCGCGACCGGTGGTGAATCAATCGGTGCGGGTGCGTTCACAACTATTGGATCGGTTGGTGAATCAGGCCGGAGAGGTCATGATTTCCCGCGCCCGCATGGATGCGCGTTTAATTCAGTTGCGCTCGTCGCTGGGCGAGTTGAGTGGAAATCTGGAGCGCCTGCGCCAACAGTTAAGGGATGTGGAACTCCAGGCTGAGTCGCAGGTCCAGTCACGATTGGCGCAAGCCAAGGACTCCGCCCAGGCGTTTGATCCGCTGGAGTTCGACCGTTTTACCCGGGTGCAAGAGCTTACCCGCATGATGGCAGAGTCGGTGAACGACGTGGCGACCGTGCAGCGTAATCTGCAACGGTCCGTCGAAGGGGCCGAGGATGATTTGATTGCGCAGGGCCGGCAGGCGCGTGAACTTCAACGTGATTTGCTGCGTACGCGCATGGTGGAGTTTGAAAGTATTTCGGAGCGTCTTTATGGGGTGGTCCGACAGGCCGGAAAAGACACAGGCAAACAAGTCAAGCTGGACATTACCGGCGGGTCGATTGAAATGGATCGTGGCGTTCTGGAGCGTATGGCCCCGGCGTTTGAGCACATGTTGCGCAATGCAGTCGCTCACGGGATTGAAGAAACCTCCGTGCGGACAAACGCGGGCAAGCCCGCCGCGGGCACGATCACCATTCATGTCAACCATGAAAGCAATGACGTGTCCGTGTCCTTCAGCGACGATGGAGGTGGCTTGCATCTGGACAAGATCCGTGCGAAAGCCATTGCCAACGGTGCGATCAACGCGGATGACGTGCTTTCAGAGAACGATGCGGCGAACCTGATATTTACACCCGGGTTTTCGACGGCTGACCAGATCACTGAATTGGCGGGCCGTGGGATCGGAATGGACGTTGTCCGTTCAGAAGTCAACGCGTTGGGTGGACGAATCGAAACATCGACCGTAGACGGTCAGGGGACTACATTCAAGCTGGTTTTGCCACTGACGACTGCGGTAACCCAGGTGGTGATGTTGCGCATGGGGGAGTTCACGATTGGCGTTCCGTCCAGCCTCGTTGAGACCGTTTTGCGCCCCCCGGCAGCGGTGCTGGAGCAGGCTTACCAGCGCGACGGTTTTGACATGGCTGGCCAGATCATTCCGTTCTTTTGGGCGGGTGCCCTGCTGCAGGTTTCCTCCCATAGCGAAGAAACGCAGACCAAAACCCTTTCGGTGGTGGTGTGCCGCAGCGCGGGGCAACGTCTCGCGATGCATGTGGACGAAGTGCTGGGCAACCGCGAGGTGGTGGTCAAGAATCTGGGCCCACAACTGGCGCGACTGCCGGGGCTTGCGGGCGTGTCCGTGCTGGCTTCGGGTGCCGTAGCCCTCATTTACAACCCGGTGGCGCTCGCTTCCGTGTACGGCGATCTGGCGCGGCAATTGCGCGCTTCGGCAATGGCTGCGGCCCTTGCCCGCGATGCCGGTGAAAACGTGGAAATGCCCACGCACACGCTGATGGGTGGCGTCAACAAGGTGCCATTGGTGCTGGTTGTCGATGACTCCATCACGGTCAGACGGGTGACGCAACGCTTGCTCAAACGTGAAGGCTACCGCGTGGCGCTCGCCAACGATGGGCTTCAGGCGCTTGAAAGGCTCCAGGAAGAAAAGCCGTCGGTGGTGCTGTCCGATATCGAGATGCCCCGCATGGACGGATTCGACTTGGCACGCAACATCCGTGGCGATGCGCACCTGCGAGATCTCCCCATCATCATGATCACCTCCCGCATTGCCTCGAAGCACCGTGAGCATGCGATGGAACTGGGTGTGGATCATTACCTCGGTAAGCCCTACTCGGAAGACGAGTTGCTCGGGCTGGTTCGGAGCTACTGCGACAAACCCGTAGAAGTCTAGGCGGCCTTGCGAACGACCCCGTAGCGTTGCAGGGTCAACGCACGGGCCTGCGCATGGTCCACGATAGGTCGCGGATAGTTCTCCCCGAGCACGACCTTGGCTGCCGCAAGGTCCGCCGCTTTCGCCTCCCATGGCGCATGGATGAGTTTGTCGCTCAGTCCGGCCAGTTGGGGCAGGTAGCGCCGGATGAATTTTCCCTGCGCATCAAACTTTTCGCTTTGTGTCACCGGATTGAATATCCGGAAGTAGGGCTGCGCATCGCATCCACTGGAGCTCACCCACTGCCATCCGCCATTGTTGGCGGACAGGTCAAAGTCATTGAGCTTTTCAGCGAAATACCGTTCGCCCCAGCGCCAGTCGATCCCCAGGTGCTTGACCAGAAAACTCCCCGCCACCATGCGAAGCCGGTTGTGCATGTAGCCGGTCTTGTTGATCTGGGCCATCGCTGCGTCGACCAGGGGGTAGCCCGTTGCACCTTCGCACCATGCCGAAAACAGGGCTTGGGCCCGTTCGCCGTGCTCCCATTTAATGCGTTCGTACTCGGGCTTGAAGGCCCCGTGCGCCACGTGTGGAAAGTTTGCCAGTATCTGGAAGTAGAAATCCCGCCAGATCAGTTCACCCAGCCACACCGACGCGCCAGCACTGCCCTGCAGACGCCGTTGCATGGCCAGTGCCACCAGTTGCCGGATCGAAATGGTCCCAAAGCGCAAATGCACTCCGAGGTAACTGGGGCCTTTGATCGACGGAAAGTTGCGGGTTTGGTCGTATTCATCCATACGCTCCCAAAAATCATCCAGTAATTTGCATGCACCGGTCATGCCAGCGGGAATGCCCAGTTCGCTCAGATGGGTGGGCAAAAATCCCAGAGCTTCCAGGGTGGGAACCGGCTTCACATGCGCCAATGGGCGCTCACAGAGCATGCGTGCGTGGGGCTCGCACGCATGCTCGGGCGGAGGTGCATCACCCAAGCGGGCCAGCCACGCCCGCATGTAGGGCGTAAAGACGCCGTAGGGTTTGCCAACTTGGGTCAGCACGTCCTTGCGCTCAAAAATCACGTGGTCTTTCAAGGTGATCAGCGCGATATTCAGTGCATCGAGTTGTGCCTGAACCTGTGCGTCACGGGTCTGTGAGTAGGGCTCGTAGTCGTGCGCTGCAAAGACCGCTTGTGCGCCCAGTTCGGACGCCAGCCGGGGGATCGATGCCACGGGAAAATCGTGTTGAACCATGAGGCCCGCCTGGGGATGGCCTGCGAGTTCGCGTAAGCGCGCATCCAGTTCGACCAGTGACTCACGAATAAACTCCACCCGCCGGTCGGCTCTGGGTAGCGCGTCCAGGATGTCGCGGTCAAATACGAAGACACAATGCACCCGCTCGCAACGTTGCAGGGCATCGCAAAGCGCTGCGTTGTCCTGCACCCGCAGATCGCGTCGGAACCACACCAGACCCGTTTGGAATTCTTTTTGCATGACAGCCGTTAAAATCAAAATATGTCCGGCGATTCTGCACCCATCAACCTCACGAACCACTTTCTGATCGCAATGCCCGGACTGGAGGATGCGATGTTCTCCAAAAGTGTGGTGTATGTGTGCGAGCACACCCCGCGCGGCGCACTGGGCCTGGTGATCAACAAGCCGGCCGACATCAAAATGGCGACCCTGTTTGGCAAAGTGGATTTGCCCTTGCTGCGCCATGACCTGACCGACAATCTTGTTTTTCAGGGCGGGCCCGTGCAGGTGGATCGCGGCTTTGTGCTGCATGAGTCGATCTTTGCGGCCGCTGATAAACCAGCCGAATCCCTGTACGCGTCCACGATGAGCATACCGGGCGGGCTGGAGATGACAACCTCCAGAGACGTGCTGGAGGCGCTCTCGACAGGGTCGGGGCCGCGCAAGGTCCTGGTGTCTTTGGGCTATTCGGCTTGGGGCGAGGGCCAGCTGGAAACCGAATTGGGTGAAAACAGCTGGCTCACGGTGGATGCGGATCAAGCCGTCATTTTTGATATTCCCGTAGAGCAGCGCTATGACAAGGCCCTTGCCCTGCTGGGTCTGGAAGCCTGGATGATTTCTTCGCAAGCGGGCCATGCATGAGCCAAGCCCCCCTTGCGTCCGAGACCGTGCCTGTGCCCCCTGGTTTGAATACGTTTCTGGCGATTGACTTTGGCATGAAGCGAACCGGCATTGCCGTGGGCAACCGCCTGATGCGCACCGCCCAACCAGCCGGGTCGGTCCATGCAGAAGGCGATGCGCGGTTCACCCATATCGCGCAGCGCCTGAAAGAGTGGCATCCCGATGCGCTGGTGATTGGCGTGCCCTACCACCCGGATGGGGCTGCGCACGAAAACACCAAGCGTGCGAAGAAATTTGGTCGCCAATTGCACGGCCGGTTTGGTCTGCCCGTGTTTGAAGTGGACGAGCGATACAGCACCACAGAGGCTCTGGCCTCGGGCGCGCGGGATGCCGACGCGGCTTCGGCCTGCATTATTCTGGAACAATTTTTGAGGAGTTTGCCGTGAGCTTATTGGCCCTGGATGCGGAGGCGCTGTACCGCGAGTTGTTGCGCGGGGTGCCTGCCATCATGCAGGTGGACACCCACCTGGTGGGCATCACGTCGGGTGGCGCCTGGCTGGCGGATCGGCTACAGCGCGATTTGAAGCTGCCGGGTCAGGCCGGCACCATTTCGTCGGCCATGCACCGCGATGATTTTGCGCAGCGGGGGTTGTCTGCGGGAGGCCAGACGGTGCTGCCGTTTGATGTCAATGGCGCCCACATTCTGGTGCTGGACGATGTGCTCTACACCGGCCGAACCATTCGCGCGGTGATCAATGAGTTGTTTGACTACGGCCGTCCGGCCAGCGTGAAACTGGCTGTGCTGGTGGACCGCGGCGGGCGCGAGCTACCTGTGCAGGCCGACTTTGCGGCAGCCCGTGTGGCGTTGGGGGACAAGCAGTCGCTGGCCCTGGCGCGCAGCGATGCCGGCGTGTTCAGTTTCAATGTCGAAGGGGCGTAGGCATGCTCTACAAACGCAATCCGCAACTCAACAAGCACGGTGAACTGGTGCATCTGTTGTCCACCGAGGGGCTGCCCAAAGCCATACTCACCCACATTCTGGATACAGCGGCCAACTTTGTATCAGTCAACGACCGCGAAGTCAAAAAGGTCCCCTTGCTGCGTGGCAAGAGCGTGTTCAACCTGTTCTTCGAAAACTCGACCCGCACCCGCACTACCTTCGAAATTGCCGCCAAGCGACTCTCTGCGGATGTGATCAACCTGGATATTTCGCGCTCCAGTGCCTCGAAAGGTGAGTCGCTGCTGGACACCATCGCCAATTTGAGCGCCATGGCGGCAGACATGTTTGTGGTGCGCCACAGCGAATCGGGCGCGCCCTACCTGATTGCCCAGCATGTGGCGCCGCATGTGCACGTCATCAACGCCGGGGACGGCCGCCATGCGCACCCCACGCAGGGCCTGCTGGACATGTTCACGATCCGGCATTACAAAAAAGATTTTGCCAATCTCACTGTGGCCATCGTGGGTGACGTGCTGCACTCGCGTGTGGCCCGCTCGGATATCCATGCGCTCACCACATTGGGCTGTGCCGAGGTGCGTGTGGTTGGCCCTAAAACCCTGGTGCCATCGGACATGGCGCAAATGGGCGTGCGGGTATGCCACACGCTGGAGGAGGGCATTCGGGGTTGCGACGTGATCATCATGCTGCGCCTTCAAAACGAGCGCATGAGCGGCGCGCTGCTGCCATCGAGCCATGAGTTTTTCAAGAGCTATGGCCTGACGCCCGAGAAGCTGCAACTAGCCAAGCCTGATGCCATCGTGATGCACCCCGGCCCCATCAACCGCGGTGTCGAGATTGATTCGGCGGTGGTCGATGGTCGCCAAAGCGTCATCTTGCCGCAGGTCACCTTTGGCATTGCCGTGCGCATGGCGGTGATGAGCATTGTTGCCGGGAATGAAGCGTGATCCAAAGTGCAAAAGTGAGAAGAGGCCTGACATGAAGATACTGATCAAGGGTGGCCGGGTGATCGATCCCGCCAGTGGTTTTGATGAAAAAGCCGATGTAGCCCTTGCCGGTACTGCGGTTGTAGCTATAAAAAATATAGCAACTGATTTTTTTCCTGATAGCGTGATCGACGCCACCGGCTGCATCGTGATGCCCGGTCTGGTGGACTTGTCGGTGCGCCTGCGCGAGCCGGGGCATGAGCACGAGGGCATGCTGGCCTCCGAAATGGCGGCGGCAGTGGCCGGTGGCGTGACCAGTGTCGTGTGCCCACCCGACACCGAGCCAGTGCTGGATGAGCCGGGTCTGGTGGAGATGCTGCGCCACCGCGCAGAGCGCTTGCACCAGGCACGCGTTTTCCCGCTGGGTGCGCTCACCCGCAATCTGGAGGGTGAAACGCTCACCGAGATGCTGCAATTGACCCACGCCGGCTGCGTGGCGTTCAGCCAGGCCGAAGTGCCTCTGGCCAACACCCAGGTCATGCAGCGCGCGCTGCAATACGCCAGCACCTTTGGCTACGCCGTGTGGCTGCGCCCGCAGGAGTTGCATTTGGGCAAAGGCGTGGCCGCCAGTGGGCCGCTGGCCACCCGCATGGGCCTGAGCGGTGTGCCAGTCGCAGCAGAAACCATCGCCCTGCACACTATTTTTGAGCTCGTGCGTGCCACGGGCGCACGGGTACACCTGTGCCGCCTGAGCAGCGCTGCCGGTGTGGCGCTGGTGCGTCAGGCCAAAGCGGATGGCCTGCCCATCACCTGCGATGTCAGCATCAACTCCCTGCACCTGACCGATGTCGATATCGGCTACTTTGACAGCCGCATGCGGGTGAACCCACCGCTGCGCCAGCAGCGCGACCGCGATGCCCTGCGCGCGGGTCTGGCTGATGGAACGATTGATGCACTGGTGTCTGACCATACCCCGGTAGACGAAGATGCCAAGGCTCTTCCGTTTGCGCAAAGCGAGCCTGGTGCGACCGGACTGGAGCTGCTGTTGAGCCTCACGTGCAAGTGGGCGCAGGACAGCGGTGTTGCACTGGGTCGTGCGCTGGCGGTGGTGACCAGCCAGCCCGCGGTTGTCATCGGGTCGGCACTGGGTGCATTTGCGAGCAGTGCCGGTCGCCTGGTGGTGGGGGGGCAGGCGGATATTTGTGTGTTTGATCCGCAGGCCGCCTGGACCGTAGAGCCCGCTGCGCTGCGCAGCCAGGGCCACCACACGCCCTTTAGTGGCTATGAGTTGCCGGGTCGGGTGCGGGCAACGCTGGTGGGTGGACACCTGGCCTATGTGGCCTAGGCAACTGGGGGCGGCCTGGCGACTGCTGCGGGTTGCGAGCCATATCTTGGTGGGTGCATTGACCATTGGCGTGGTCTTTCCCCGTCTGACGCAAGCCAAAAGAGAGATGCGGGTTCAGGCTTGGGCCCTGGAGATGCTTGCGCGGCTAGCTATTAAATTGATAGTAGATGGCCAGCCGCCTCTGACAGGCCCCGTGCTGCTGGTGGCCAACCACATTTCCTGGCTGGACATTGTGGTCATGCACGCCGCGCGCCACTGCCGATTTGTTTCCAAGGACGATGTGAAGCGATGGCCCATCGTCGGCACCTTGGCGTCCGGTGCAGGCACCTTGTATGTCGCACGTGATTCCCGCCGCGATGCCATGCGGGTCGTGCACCACATGGCCGAGTGTCTGGCCCAGGGCGACGTACTGGCTGTGTTCCCCGAGGGCACGACGGGTGATGGAACCCGGCTTCTGCCTTTTCATGCCAATCTGCTGCAGGCAGCCATTGCTGCGGACGCACCTGTGCAGCCGGTAGCCCTGCATTTTTCGGATGCCGCAACCGGCGCCGTCAGTTTTGCCCCTTGCTACATCGGGGAAGACACGCTCATGCAGTCGCTGTGGCGGACGCTGTGTGCCGAGAACCTTCTGGCGGTCGTGCATTTCGGGGAGCCCCAGCAGGCGTCGGGCCGTGACCGCAGGACATGGGCTGCTGATGTGCGCAACACCATCGCCGAGATGCGTGGCGACGTGCGCGTGGACCTTACCCCTCGCGGTTAAATGTCACCACATGGTCCACCTGGGCCCGTATGCCAATCCACTCACCCAGCCGGTGGTCGTGGTGACTGGGCACATGGGCCTGAACCGTCTGACCACTGGCCAATCGCAGGGTGTATAGAAACTCCGAACCGCGAAACGCCTTGCGAACGATCTCGGCCTTGATGGGGGCGTGGTCATCGTGCACGATGTCGTCGGCACGCAGCAGCACATCACATTGACCCGAAGCAAAGGCTGAAGGCAGTGGGCATTCCGCGATGTCGTTGAGATCGCCCACAGGGGTTTGCACGACGACATGGCCATTCACTTCCGTGAGGGTGGCCGGGGCAAAAACGCCATGGCCGATGAACTCGGCAACAAAGCGGGTCGCGGGGCGGTGGTAGAGCGTGTAGGCGTCGTCCCACTGGTGCAGAGCGCCCTCGTGCATCACGCCGATCATGTCGCCGATCGCAAACGCTTCCAACTGGTCGTGGGTCACAAACAGGGCGGTCGCACCGGCGGCCTTGAGGATACCGCGTACCTCATGGGCCAGCCTCTCACGCAGGTCCACATCCAGGTTGGAAAAGGGTTCGTCCAGTAACAAGAGCTGGGGTTTGGGCGCTAGCGCCCGCGCCAAGGCCACACGCTGCTGTTGACCGCCGGAGAGTTCATGCGGATAGCGCGCCTGTGTGCCTGGCAGACCCACCCATTCCAGCACTTCGGATACACGGGCTTCGCGTTCGGCCCTGGACCAGTCATGAATGCCAAAGGCCACATTGCGCCCCACGTCCAGATGCGGGAACAGCGCGTAGTCCTGAAACACCATGCCGATGCGTCGCTTCTCTGCCGGTACATTCGCCTGCGCTCCGCTGACCATGTGCCCTGCCAGCGTGACGTGCCCGGCACTGGCGCTCTCCAGGCCGGCTACGGCACGCAGCAGGGTGGTCTTGCCGCAGCCGGATGGCCCGATCAAAACGCCAATGTCTCCCGCACGCAGTCCAAAGGAAACATCCTGTACTGCCGCTTGGCTGCGCCCCGGGTAACGCACCTGCAAATGGGAGACTTCAAGAAACATGGCGCCAATTTTAGATGATTACAATTCTCATTTGGCAACGGCCGCAGGCCTTTATGGCACATCCTTTGACTTCGTTTCACTTTTCCCGCTGGCTCCTGTTGCTGCTGATGGCCGTGCTGATGGCGCCTGTGCTCGCCATCATGGGGGCCTGGCTCCCGGTAGGGGGCTCTGCGGGGCAATCCATGCCGATTTTGCGGGAGATGGCCCAGACGGTACTGCCGCAGTACATCGCCACCACCCTTCAACTGTGCTTCATGGTGGCGCTGGGCGTGCTGGTGGTGGGGCTCTCTGCCGCAGTAGCAGTCACGCTGTTTGATTTTCCGGGCCGTCGTTTCTTTGAATGGGCTTTGCTGCTGCCGCTGGCCATGCCCGCCTATGTGGTGGCCTACGCCTACACCGATTTCTTGCAGTTCAGTGGCCCTTTGCAGAACGGCTTGCGCAGCCTGCTGGGGGTCGAGGGGCGCGTGTTCCCGGAGGTGCGCAATGTGGTCGGCGCCGCCTGGGTTTTTACCTTTGCGTTGTACCCGTATGTCTACCTGCTGGCGCGGGCTGCGCTCGGTGAGCGCACTGCCCATTTGATGGAGGCGGCCCGCCTGATGGGGGCACCACTGGGGCGACGCCTGCGCGAGGTCGCGTTGCCATTGGCCCGGCCTGCAGTGGCCGCGGGTGTGGCCTTGGCCCTGATGGAAACCCTGGCGGATTTTGGGGTGTCGAGCTATTTTGGGATTCAAACCTTTACCGCCGGTATCTACAAGGCCTGGCTGTCCATGGACAACCGCATTGCTGCAGCCCAATTGGCCACCATGCTGCTGGCACTGGTGGCCCTGTTGCTGGGGCTGGAGCGTCGGGCGCAAAGCCGCATGCGGTTTTCCGTTACCAAGGGCGCTCGCGCCGGCTCGGCGGACGCGCAGGCCGTGGTGCTGCGAGGCCGGCGCGCCGCCTGGGCGTGGGCGGGCTGCGCCATGCCGATTTTGATGGGGTTTGTATTGCCCGTGCTGTTCATGCTCCGGCCGCTGATGGCCGAGTGGACCGACCTTCCCTGGTCGCGCTTTGGTCAGTGGGCGCTCAACAGCATCCGGCTGGGCAGCATCACCGCCGTGCTCGCAGTTGGTGTTGCCCTGTTACTGGCTTTCAGTGTGCGACGCAGCCACCACTGGGCACCGCGCGCGGCTGCGCAGTTGGCGAGCCTGGGCTACGCTATACCAGGTGCGGTCGTGGTGGTGGGGCTGTTGCTCCCGGTCGGCTGGCTGCAGGCGTCGTTTCCTGACCTACAGGTGGGCTATTACGTCACCGCCACCGCTATCGGGATTGTGTGGGCGTATCTGGTGCGATTTTGTGCCGTGGCCTTGCAGGCGGTGCAAAGCGGCTATGCGCGCCTGCCCTCCAGCCTGGACGATTCCGCCCGCATGCTGGGCACCACGGATGCGGGCCTCCTGCGCAGAGTGCATTGGCCCTTGCTACAGCGCTCGGTCGCTGCAGCCGCTTTGCTGGTGTTTGTGGACGTGATGAAAGAGTTGCCCGCCACGCTGGTGCTTCGACCATTCAACAGCGACACGCTCGCCGTGGTGGCCTACCAACTGGCGCGTGACGAGCGCCTGGGCGAGGCGGCATTGCCGAGTCTGGCGCTGGTGCTGGTCGGGCTGATTCCGGTCATTCTGCTGAGCCGGACGCTTCGTGCGCCCGTACGTTAAACACAGTCTTTACCCGGTCTTGACGAAACGAAGACGGGTCATTTACATGTGCCTCCTACAGTTCATGAGGTCAGTTTATTGACTCATATCAAAGGATTTCCACATGAAACGCACCCTTCTCATCGCTGCATCCATTGCTATCGCAGCTCCACAAGTATTTGCTCAAGCCAAAGAATTCGAGGGCTTCAGCGTCGGCGCAAACGCCGACATCACCTCTTCCAGCACGACATTGATTGGCAGCGGGTCTGATTCCAGCACCGCAACCGGTTTGGGATTGCAGGCGCAATACACCTGGGCACTGGCCCCGCAGTACACCATGGGCGTCGGCGCCTCGTATGGGCCTACCAGCCTGAACGCCGGTTCTGTCAACGGAACCAATTTCAGCACCAAGAACCGTGCGTCCATTGATTTCATGCCTGGCTATGCCATTTCAAATACCACGCTGGCATACGGCAAACTGTCTGCACTGTCTGGAACCGCTGTTGCGGCTGATGCAACCGGTGCGGAGACAACGTCCAGCCTGAGCGGCGTCGGCTACGGCGTTGGCGTGCGTCACCTGATCGACAAGAACTTGTTTGTGCAGGCTGAAGTGAACTCCAACCGCTACAACGACGTGAACAACACGGGCATGAGCTCAACCGCACTGTCCCTGGGCGTCGGCTACAAGTTCTAACTGGCTAGTTGTTGCGTCTGAAATGACGTGAGACAACAAAAAACCCGCATGCCTGTTCGGCATCGCGGGTTTTGTCGGTTCTAGGAGGGCCTGAAATTCCCAGATGGTCCCGCTGCCCGGAATCGAACCAGGATCTAGCACTTAGGAGGCACTCGTTCTATCCATTGAACTACAGCGAGACTGGCGGCATTGTAAGGGCCACCGCCTCAATCGTAGGGGAGCGTGAAAATCAGGTCGATGGCGCTTTGCTCGCCCGTCTGGGCGCGGACCGTGACACGGCGCGACAGGTCAAAAAAGATATAAAGCGTGCCCAGTATGCCGGCCAGGCTGCGTTCGTAGGCCACGTAGAAATCACGCGACAGGCGCTTGCCCAGCAGAACAGTAGAAGCGTCGGCGCTGGTGGCGCCGCCGCGCACCGACAGTTCATCGAGCCCAACGGCGTCCCCCAGACTCCCTGACAGGGGCTTGCCATTGCCCCGCAGCAGTGCCAGCGCGGCCTGTTGCAGCATAGCGGTCTCTGCACCACCGTTTCCGGCGGCCCGACCCAGAATCAACCACGAGAGTTTTTCGGCATCAGGCAGGTCGGGTTCGGCGTACAGCCGGGCCACTGGCGAGCGTGCCGTCCCCCTGATCTGAACACCGACGCGCTGCTGCAGGTTGGGGCGAATCGCCAGGATGTCGAGAGATGGGTTGTTGTAAGGGCCGGCAAACCGCAGCACGCCCTGTTCAATGCTGAGCTGCTGGCCATAGGCCCGGTACGTGCCACCCACCGTGGCCAGCTCACCGGTGAGACGGGGCGTGAGGTCGGTTCCGCCGCTGCGCAATTCCAGGCTGCCCGCCAGCCGGGTGACAAGCCCGTTGCCGCGCACCTGGAAGTTGGGCCCCAGGTCCAGGGTAATGGCCACATCGGGTATCACGCGCGGTCCCTGGGTTGCTGATGCCGCTGCGGTCACTTTGGGCGCTGCCGCAGGCCCCTGCGGGCCGACGGGCGCCCGCACCACCACATCGTCGCCCAGCCGGGGTGCCGTGTCCTCCGGCAGGATAAAGAGGGCCTGATCGGCCTTGAGCGTGCCGCGAATGGCAAGTTGGGTGCCACTCAGGCGCGCCGTCAGCGCACCGGATACCACCAGGTTGCGGTCGGCCCGGGCACTGACGCGCAAAGCCTCGGCGGTGGCATCCAGCTCCATGCGCACACGCGCAAGCACGCTGGCGTTGGCAGCGTCCACACCGGCGGGTGGCAGCCATACGACCGAGCCCTTGACGCGCAGCAGGCCACCGCTGGCACCGCCCGCACCGCGCAAGGTGAAGTCCTGAATGTCCAGGCGCTGCCCCTCCAGCGTGGCGCGCAGCGACCCTTGGCTGAAATCCAGTCCATCCACCACCGAGCGCACGGCCAGATCCTGCGCTACCAGATTGCCGCGCCATTGGGGTGCGCTGCGCGTGCCTGACAGCACGGCGTTGGCGTCGAGTGAGCCGCGCAGTCGCCAACCCGGCGGCGCCAGCAGGGACCAGATCCCCAAAGGGGGCAACTGCGCCTTGACCGTGCCACGCACGGCCGCGTCTGCGGGCCAGTTCCAGGAGCCGTCCTGGCGCTGCAGGCGGGTGTTGAAATCAGCCTGGGCCTGGCCGGCCCGTTCGCTGTCCCAGCGCAGGCTGGCGGCCAGCTGGTCGCCTTCGGCGGTGACCAGCAAGCGTGCTTCGCGCACGCCGGCGCGCAAGGTGGTGGCAGCCGCTTCGGTCTGCAGCAGCAGGTCCCCGCTGGTGCGTTCCAGCGTGGCCCGCAGGCGCAAGGTATCGGCGCTGGTGGCGTCCCATGCCCCGCCGAACAACACGTCGCCGCGCAGGCCCAGGTTGGCCATCCGGGTTTGACCGAGCAGGTCCAGCCAGGCCAGCGGCAGGTCCGCAACGCGGCCCTGGGTGCGCCATTCCGTGCGCGCGGCCAGACGTCCACTGGCCGCTTGCTGGGACCAGCGGGCGGGTTGCCAGCTCAACAGGGCTGAGCCCGCAACCGGTCCGCTCAGGCGTGCAGATCCCGCCGAGGTCTGCAGTGTGTGGGTTGTGCCACCTTGCTTCCAGTCGACTGTCACGGGGTCGCCCAATTGCAGGGTCCAGATGCCTGGCTTCAGGTGGTCCTGCGCAGTCAGTTGGGCGGTGTCCAGCAGCCCTTGCCAGACGCCTTCGCCCAGGCGCCCGCCGTGTGCCTGCGCCTGCAAGGTGAAGCGTTGGGTGCCGGTCTCGGCCTGGCCCCGGGTGGTCAGGCTCAGTGCGCGCAGGTTGCCCGATGCATCCGCCTGCCAGTCACGCAGTTGCCAGGCTTGCGTAACGGGCGGCCCGGTGGCGCGCAAATCGAGCTTGGGCACACGCAGGCGAGCTTGCATTTGCAGTGCCTGGCCCTGGTTCTGCCAGCCGCCTTGCCAGTGACCCGTGAACTCCGCGTTGCCCTGAATGGACGTCTGACCCAGCGTGGTGGGCGCGCCCGGCAGGCGGGTGAGCCAGCGCGAGGCCTGTGCCGCGTCGATCACGGTCAGGCGCACATCGCCCTCGCCCCGGGTGCTGGCCAGGTGTCCTTTCAGGGTCGCCTCAGCGCCAGGCACGACCAGCGTGAGCTGGCCTTCCATGGCTTGGCTGACGGTGTGAAAGGACAGCTGACCTTGCAGCTGTGCGTCATCGGTCTGCACGGTCAGCGCGTCCAGTTTCAGCAGCGGAGCTGCCCACAGACCCTTTGCATGAACCGTCTTCAGCCGCAGGCCGTCCAGCGTGCGCTGCGCTGCGCTGGTGCCCGCCTTGTTTGCAGTGACTTTGCCTTTGGCGGGCTGCAGGGAGGCTTCGAAAGTGATGCCCGAAGGCGCCTGCTGCGCAGTTAACTGACCGTCCAGAACCGCCGCGCCCAGCCGTGAGTCCAGCGCAGCCGGGTTGATGCGGTACACGCGGGCGCTGCCCTGCCATTGGGCGGTTGCCGGGGTGCCCGTTGCGCTGGGGTTGGCGTCAGTGTTGGCGCTAAGTTGTCCTAGGGCTTCGATACGGCCACCCGCACCGGTGGCTTGCAGCGACTCGATGCTCCACTGTTTCTTGGCGTACGTGACCTTGGTAACCAGACTCTCCAGCGGCAGGCGCTGCTGGTTCCAGGGGCCGCTAAGTGTGTTGCTGAGCTGGATGCCGGCCAGCCAGCCTGCGTCCGCCGGGGTGACGGTAGCCGCGCCCGCCAAGCGCGTCTGTGGTGCTTGCGGCCACAGCGCAGCCAGGTCCAGTGCCTGCCAGCGGGCCCGGGCCTCCGCAATGGGCTGCGCTTGCCAGGGCTGGATGCGCGCGCTGACGTCGGCCTGCATGGCCTGCGCGTTGCCGGGCGATGGCTGAGGTTGTTGCAGTGGCGCAGGGGCCAGCGTGGCCTGCAGCGCCAGTGCGGCGTCGCGCCCGGCCAGCGGGCCGGTGAGGGTGGCGTGCGCCTGCACCCGCACGGGCTTCTGCGTGGAGGGCAGGGTGGCTTCTACGGTGCCGTCCACCTGGACCGCCAGTGCCATGGGTGCGTGTGCCTGCAGGCTGCCCTTGATTTGGTAGCTTCCGGATGAAATACGCACCTGGCCCCCGTCAAGTCTATGCGAGGTGCTATCAAAAACATAGTGACCGGCGAGCCCGGTGGCTTTCAGTGAGGCGGATCCGGTCCATTCCACGGCGTCCACGGTGAACGGCACATCCACCTTCAAAGGCAGGCCCAGGTCGGTGAACGGCACGCGGGCCCCGGGCTCTACAGGCGCGCGACGGTCGTCAACCTGGAGATATTTGGCATGTACCTGGCCCAGCCGGAATTCTCCGCCCAGCAGCGGGCGCAACGACCAGGCAATCGTCACATCACGCACCTCGATGCGTAGCTCTCCCTGTTGCCAGCGCAACCAGCCAATGGTTCCGCCGTCGCGTACCGACCCGGTGACCTCTTGGGCTTCCAGGGTCTGGCCTGCGGGCAGCCAACGCTGCAGCTGTCCCAGCGCAGTGGCGAGCGAGGTGCCCGTGCCGGTCCACGTCCACAGGGCCCCTGCCAGCGTCAGAGCCAGCGCCAGCGCCGCGGCCATCAGGTACAGGAAGACGCGCAGGGCTTTCATCAGAAATTGAAACCCACGGTCACATGCAGGCGCAAGCGCTCGACTGCGACGCCATACGCCAGGTCAATTTGCAGGGGGCCCACCGGACTCTTCCAGCGCGCCCCGACGCCAACGCCCACCTTGGCGCGCAGGTCGGCGGGCTTGTCCGCCACGGCGCCTGCGTCTATGAACACGGTGCTTTCCCAGTCCGTCAGGCGGCCGTTGGACGTGATGGGGCGTTGCCACTCCAGGCTGCCCGTGGCCACGTAACGCCCGGCGGTGGTTTGTCCGTCGGGCAGGGTGATGCCCAGGTCACGGTAACCGTAGCCGCGCACACTGTTGTCGCCGCCCGCCAGAAACAGCTGGGTGCTGGGCAGGGTGATGCCCTCTTTGGCAAGTACGGCCCCTGTCTCGGCGCGCAGCGCCACGCGTCCGGCGCGCAGCGCGGTCTGGGTGCTGTCGGCCTGAGAGCCCAGTGGCGCAATGCCCAGCCAGCGCGCCAACACGCGGCCATACGGGTCGTGCTGGTTACCCAGCGTGGTGCCGCCGCCCACCGCCACACCCAGCCCCCAACCTTTGGTGGGGAAGGCCACGCTGTCGAAATTGCGCAATGTCCAGGCGTAGTTGGCACTCAATGCCTGGGCCACCGACGGCTTGTCAGGGTCGCTGGTGGCGGTGTCCGCCCGTTCATACTGCAGGTAGTAATTGCGGTCAATGCGGTCCCCGATCTGGCCGCGCCCGACCCGCAGGCTCTGGCTGTTGACGTCAAAGCTGCCCAGCGCCTGGTTCTGGAATTGTGCCGCTGTGACCCAGCGCCAGCTGTCGGCGTCGGGCGGTGAGGTGAGCTCGGTACCGAGGGTGCGGGTCTCGCGGTCCAGCATCAATTTGCTGACCGCGCGCCAACCGATGCCCGGTACTTTGTGGTGGGTATGTTCGGCAGAGAGGCGGGCGCCCCCGTCGGTGCTGGCGCCCAGACCGAGCACCAGTTTTTGCAGGCGCGCCTCGCGCAATTGCACCCGTACCGGTGCGGCGGTGGGATCGCCCGCGGTGTCGAGTGAGACAAAGGCCGAGTCGAAGTAGCCGCTGTCCGCCAGGCGCTGCTGTGCGTCGAGCATTTGTGTCTGGTCGTAGCTGGCACCCGGCGCCAGGCGCGCCAGCCGGGTGACCAACTGTTCGTCATAACGCTTCAGGCCCTCGATGACCATGCCGCCCAGCTGGTAAGCGGGTCCAGAATCCAGCGTGACAGCCAGGTGTGCCTGGCGGGTAACGGGGTCGATATCCGCCAGCGTGGAAACCAGCTGGCCGGTGGGGTAGCGCTGCGCGGTGAGTTGGCGCAGCGCCTGTTGCTTCGCGCTGTCCCAGCGCACCTGGGTGAAACGCATGCCCGTCTGCAACGACCAGCTGTCTTCAATCTGCTGGCGCTGCAGCGCCGCCGCCGGCTGGGTAAGGATGGGGCCGCTGAATCCCACATGCACATCGGCCACCACCGTGGGTTCACCGGCTACCACGGTCAGCGTCAGCAAGCGCGTGGCTGCGCTGTCGCGGGGCGCAGCTTGGTCAAACCGAATGGAGGGGGAGAAATAGCCCAGCGTGCCGACCAGCTCACGGGCGTCCTGCTCAGCTGTTGTCAGCAGCCGCGCCAGCTCGCTGTCGCTCAGGTCCGTGAGCGCGCGGTAACGCAGCAATTCCAGATGGCTGGCCAACAGCGTGCGAATCTCGTCGGGGGCTTCTATCTGGAGTTCGAATGCCACGGGCGCTGCTGCGACTGATGCGGCTGGGCTGGCGGACAGGTCTTGCGCCAGCAGGAGGCCGGGGGCGATGGTGATCATCAACCCGGCCAGCAAGGCTTTCATTTTGTTAAATGCCGCATGGCCTCCTCCAAGCCCTTGATGGTCAGCGGGTACATGCGCTGGTGCATGATCTGCTGCACCACGCTGATGCTCTGGCGGTACTGCCACACACCTTGCGGTTCGGGGTTGACCCAGGCGAATTTTGGGAAGGCCTGGATCAGGCGCTGCAGCCACTCGGCGCCCGGCTCTGCGTTGTTGTATTCCACGCTGCCGCCTGGCTGCAGAATCTCATACGGGCTCATGGTGGCATCACCGACAAAGATCAGCTTGTAATCCTTGTTGTACTTGCGGATGATGTCCCAGGTGTCAAATTTTTCTGCAAAACGCCGGCGGTTGTTCTTCCACATGAAGTCGTACACGCAGTTGTGGAAGTAATAAAACTCCAGGTGCTTGAATTCGGTCTTGGTGGCGCTGAACAACTCTTCCACGCGGGCAATGTGCTCGTCCATGGTGCCGCCCACGTCCATCAAGAGCAGCACTTTGACGTTGTTGTGGCGCTCGGGAATCATCTTGATGTCCAGATACCCGGCATTCGCCGCCGTGGACTTGATGGTGTCGTCCAGGTCCAGTTCAAACTCATTGCCTTCCCGGGCAAACTTGCGCAGGCGGCGCAGCGCCACCTTGATGTTGCGGGTGCCCAGTTCCTGGGTGTCGTCGTAGTCTTTGTAGGCGCGCTGGTCCCAGACCTTGACGGCGCTCTTGTTACGGCTTTTGTCCTGCCCGATACGGATGCCCTGCGGGTTCTGGCCGTAGGCGCCAAAGGGCGACGTGCCGCCGGTGCCAATCCACTTGCTGCCGCCTTCGTGGCGTTCTTTCTGCTCTTCAAAACGCTTTTTGAGCGTTTCCATCAGCTCGTCCCAGCCCATTTTCTGGATTTTGGCGAGCTCTTCGGGGCTGAGTTGCAGTTCCAGGTTCTTGCGCAACCACTCCAGTGGCACTTCCTTGGTGAAGTCCGCAATCATCTCCACGCCCTTGAAGTAGGCGGCAAACGCACGGTCGAACTTGTCGTAGTGCTTTTCGTCTTTGACTAGCGTGGTGCGGCTCAGGTAATAGAAATCATCAATCTTGTAGCCGCTGGGCTCGCTGTCATCGTCGCTTGAATCGTCAGATTGCGGCACATTCGGCCCCACAACGCCCTTTTGCAGGGCTTCGAGCAGCATCAGATACTCCTTGACCGAGACGGGCAGCTTGGCCGATCGCAAGGTGTAGAAAAAATCAAGCAGCATCGGGGCCTCCTGCGTTGCGCGGTTTGTCCAGCAAGTACAGCAGTTGGGCCTTGACTTCTGGCCATTCGCCAGTCCGCAGGCTGTACATCACGGTATCGCGAATGGTGCCGTCGCGGCGCAAGGCATGGCCGCGGATGACGCCGTCTCGTCTGGCTCCCAGTCGCTCAATGGCAGCTTGCGATGCAAAGTTGAAATTGTCTGTGCGCCAGCCCACCACCTGGCAGCCCAGGGTCTCAAAAGCGTGGGCCAGCATCAGCAACTTGCAGGTCGTGTTGACGTGCGTGCGCTGCACGCTGCGGGCGTACCAGGTCCAGCCAATTTCCACGCGCTTAACCGCAGGAACGATGTCGTGGTAACTGGTGCAGCCCAGCACGGTGCCGGTGGCGCTCTCCACCACGGCAAAGGCAAATCGGTTTCCGGCTTCGCGCATGGAGAGTGCGACCTCAATGTAGGCGCGGGTTTGCTCTGGCTCGGGGACGGAGGTCACGCGGATAGTCCACAGCGAACCATCGGCAGCCGCTGCGCGCAAGCCCGCCTCATGTCCCAGTTCCAGGGGTACCAGCTGAACACCACGCGCTGCCAGGGTCACAGGTTCCACAAAAGCCATGCTCAATCCTTCTTTTGTGCCTGCCGGGCACGCCATCGGCGGGCAATCTGCAGACCCAAGCCGCCTCCCAGGCCCACAATCACTATGCCGCCGATGCTGGCATTGCCGTACCCGGGCGCAAAAATATCCAGACCGAGCAGGCGTCCGATCCAGAAACCCAACAGCGCACCGCCTACGAAGCCAATGGCGTCGGACAGACCTTCAACCCACAGCGAATTCTTCATGGTGGCCTAACGGTTGTGGCGTTGCATGAACATCAGTTTTTCGAACAGGGTGGAGTCCTGCTCGTTCTTGAGCAGGGCGCCCACCAGTGGCGGCACGGCCATCTTGTCGTCCTTGCTTTGCAGGGCTTCCAGCGGAATGTCCTCTGCGAGCAAGAGCTTCAGCCAGTCCAGCAGTTCGCTGGTAGAGGGCTTTTTCTTCAGGCCGGGCAGGTTACGCACGTCGTAAAACGTTTTCATGGCGGCGGTGAGCAGCTCTTTCTTGAGGCCGGGAAAGTGCACGTCGACGATGCTCTGCATGGTGACGGCATCGGGGAACTTGATGTAGTGGAAAAAGCAGCGGCGCAAAAAGGCGTCGGGCAGCTCTTTTTCGTTGTTGGAGGTGATGAACACCAGCGGGCGGTGCTTGGCCTTGATCAGCTGGCGCGTCTCGTAGCAATAAAACTCCATGCGGTCGATTTCGCGCAGCAAGTCGTTGGGGAACTCGATGTCGGCCTTGTCGATTTCGTCAATCAGCAGGGCGACCTGCTTGTCGGCGGTGAAGGCTTGCCACAACACGCCTTTGACGATGTAGTTGTTGATGTCCTTGACGCGCTCGCCGCCGTCCAGATCGGCCAGCTGCGAATCCCGCAGGCGACTCACGGCGTCGTACTCATACAGGCCCTGCTGTGCCTTGGTGGTCGACTTGATATGCCATTGCAACAGTGGCATGTCCAGAGCCTGGGCCACCTCTTCGGCCAGCATGGTTTTGCCCGTGCCGGGCTCACCTTTGACCAGCAGCGGGCGCTGCAGGGTGATGGCCGCATTGACGGACAGCATCAGGTCCTGGGTGGCGACGTAGTTCTTGGTTCCGTGGAATTTCATGGTTCTGGGCCTGCTGGGCAAATAGGAAGTGGGGCAGAAGCGGCTTGTAGCCGCCCGGCGCAGGTTGCGCTGGTCTATATAATGAAATGTAGATTTATATCAATGAACGTCTGATTGTCCTCGCAAAATGAACAAATTGCTGCTATCCGTGTCCGCTGTGCTTGTCGCTTCTGTGACCGCTTTTTCCGCCTACGCACAAGAAGTCAAAGGTGATATCAAAGCCGGCGAGGGCAAAATATCTCTTTGTATCGGATGCCACGGCATTGTGGGCTACCAAGCCAGCTTCCCCGAAATTCACAAAGTCCCCAAGATTTCCGGCCAGGGTGCAAAGTACATCACGTCGGCTTTGAATGCCTACAAAAAAGGCGAACGCAAGCACCCTACCATGCGTGGCATTGCAGCCTCGCTGAGCGACCAGGACATTGCGGACGTTTCGGCTTATTACGAGGTTAGTGGTGTGGTGGCCGGGGCCGCAGCGCCTGCCAAAGCGGCTGACGGATCAACGAAGGCCATGGATCTGGTCACCAAAGGTGCCTGCGCGTCCTGCCATGGTGACAGCTTCAGCAAACCGATCGACCCGTCTTATCCAAAAATTGCCGGACAGCACAGTGACTATCTGTATGTGGCCCTGAAGTCATACAAGATTGAGAACAACCCGCAAGTGGGGCGCGGAAACGCCATCATGGGCGGCGTTGCCAAGCAGTTCTCGAATGCAGAGCTCAAAGAACTGGCCAACTATGTGGGTGGCTTGCCCGGCGAGTTGAAAACGGTGCCGCAAAACCGCTTCAAGTAAGCTGCAGCGGCATTCTCAAAAAAGCCACCTTCGGGTGGCTTTTTTGTCGCTTATTTGAAGGCCGCCAATCCGGCTTTTGACGCGACCTCGTCCTGGGATCCGGTGCCCCCTGAGCATCCAATGGCGCCAATGATCTTGCCATTGTCAACAATGGGAATGCCGCCACGCGAACCAATGAGGCCGTCCAGCGTCAGCAGGTAATGGTTGCCGCCTTGGATGCCTGTCTCAAACAACTTGGTTTCACGGCGGAATTTGGCCGATGCCTTGGCCTTGTGCTGGGAGATATCGACGGCAGATACAGGGCTGTCGTCCATGCGTTTGAACGACACCAAATTGCTGCCCGAGTCGACTACGGCACAGGCCAGATTCCATCCTTTTGCCTTTGATTCGGCGAGTGCTGCATTGAGAACGCCGTCTGCGCGTTCAATGGAAATGGGTGCACCATAAGGAATGTTGAATGGCATCTTTTCCGGAATGGTGTCCAGCGGGTTCGCTGTCTGTGCAAACGCGCTGTTCAATACCAGAACGGAAAGACTGACGATGCTTTGCTTCAGTGGAAAGGACATGCTGTGTTCTCCTAATAGGAATTCGCAGGAATGAAGGTCGGCGGGGAATGCCGCCGGCATGCATTTTAGTGGGACCGGAGTCAATTAGTCCCGCGTGGCGTGACTCTGCACGCAGGCAATGTAGGCGTTGCCATCCGGCGGTCGACCTGCGCGCTGGCTCTCCCACAACATCGTTCCCAGACATTCCATGGTGTCGTGGTGGGCGTCGTGCAGGGAGTTGCGTTTGTGGGTGAGTAGTTCTACCGCCTGGCGGATGCCGCGGGGCTGGTCGATGCTGCATTGCTCGCTGATGGACAGGTGCATGGACAGATGCAAAAAAGGATTGGTGCGGCCGTCCGGCACCTCGGTCATGGCCTTGAGCGCGGCGTCTACGTCCGCGAAGTCCGCAGTGTATTCGGGGTGCTCATCCATCCATTGGCTTGCTATGGTTTCGATAGCTTCCAACGCAACACCTGCGCGGGCCTTGGCATAGGTTGAGCAAAAAAAACGGCGAACATCGGCTTGGGAGGGGCTGAACATCCAACAAGGTTAACATGCCTCCCTGCTGACGTGTCGCCCCACGGTGGAGGCCGCATCTGTCGTTTCGCTGGAGTACTTTTGAACTTTCCCCTCATCACCGATCCGTATTTCTACGCGGTTTCCATCCCCGCGGTCCTGCTGCTGGGTGTCAGCAAAAGCGGCTTTGGTGCAGGCTTTGGCTCGCTGGCCGTCCCCATGATGGCGCTGGCCGTCACGGTGCCCGAGGCCGCAGCGATCCTGATGCCCGTACTCTTCCTGATGGATGTGCTGGGCATGGCGGCGTTTCGCAAGGACTTTGACCTGGCGCTGCTCAAGTTCCTGATTCCGTTCGGGGTACTCGGCATCGTGATTGGCGCATTGCTGTTCAAGGTGCTCAATGCCCACACCGTGGCCGCTATCGTCGGGGCGTTCACCCTGCTGTTTCTGGCGCAGCGCCTGCTGTTTCCGCCCAAGCCCGACAGTGCGCCACCACCCAAATGGCTGGGTGCGCTGCTCACCACCACCTCGGGCTTCACCAGCTTCATTGCGCACGCGGGCGGTCCGCCCATCACGGCCTATGTGATTCCGCTGCGCCTCTCGCCCATGAAGTTCACCGCCACCATGGCCTTCTTTTTCTTTGTGGTGAACCTTTCCAAGTGGATTCCCTATGCCTGGCTGGGCCTGCTGGATGGCCGCAATATGGCGACATCGCTGGTGTTGCTGCCGCTTGCGCCCATCGGCGTCTGGATCGGTGTGCGGATGGCCCGGCGTATTGGTCAAGTGCTGTTCTACCGGTTTTTGTACGCGGGCATGCTGCTCACCGGCGTCAAGCTGCTGTGGGATGGGCTGGCCTGACGCGGTCATCCCGCATCGCGGTGTGCCTTTTCTTCACGCTCCTGCGCCATTTGCTCCTCCAGTTGCTTGCGCCCCTGTTTGACGACGGATATCAGCTTGGCGTTGTCCTTGTAATGCGGGTGCAGTTTTTCAAACAACTCCAGGTTGTGCTGACGAAAACGCAGCGTGGTCTGGAGGGCTGCTTCTGCCGGCTGGCCCATCAGCTCCAGCACGCTGCGCGCACTGAGCAGACTCGATTCAAACAGCTCACGCTCTACGCGCATGACCTTGCGGTCGCGGAGCTGGTTCCAGTGGGTCACGTCGTGCGCACGGGCGACGATTTCCAGCTGTGGGAAGTGCGCGCGCACCAGATCCACAATTTTCAGCGACTGGTCCACGTCGTCGACTGCCACCACCAGAATTCTGGCGGTGGCCGCGCCCGCAGTGCGCAGCAAGTCCAGCCGGGTTGCATCGCCATAAAACACGCGGTAGCCAAACTGGCGTGCCACTTCTATCATCTCGGCGTCGTGGTCCAGCACGGTGCACGGCTGACCCTGAGCCAGCAGCACGCGCGACACAATTTGCCCATAGCGCCCAAAGCCGGCAATCAGAATGGGGGCGTCCTGCGGTTCGGAAATCTCCTCCATGGGTGTGACGCCGCAGTGGGCATAACGCGGCAACAGCAACTTGTCGACGGCCACCAGAATCAGGGGGCTCACCAGCATGGACACGGCGACCGCGCCGATCAGCAACGAGGTGGTCTGTGCTGGCAGCACGTTGGCGCCGGCAGCGGTCTGAAACACGACAAACGCAAACTCGCCGCCCTGGGCCAATAGCAGGGTGAATACAGGCCGCTCCTGAAAAGGCAAGGCCATACTGCGTGCCAGGGCGTAAATGACCGCCCCCTTGATGGCCAGAAACCCCAGCACGATGGCAACCATCTGCAGCGGAAACTGCGCGAGCACGCCAAAGTCCACGCCCATGCCCACGGCGATGAAAAACAGCCCCAGCAGCAGGCCCTTGAACGGCTCGATGTTGGTTTCCAGTTCGCGGCGGTATTCGCTCTCGGCCAGCAGTACACCCGCCAGAAACGCGCCCAGCGCCATGGACAGGCCGACCCGCTGCATCAGCGCCGCAATGCCCACCACCAGCAACAGGGACGCGGCGGTAAAGATCTCGGGCGTCTTGCTGCGCGCAATCCAGCGAAACAAAGGGCGCAGGGCCAGGCGCCCACCCAGCACAATGCCGGCGATAACTGCTATTATTTTTATAGCTTCCTGGGCATGTTCCACGGGGGCTACGGCCTGATTTGTTGCTAAAGAGCCGGCCAACAGGGGCAGCAGTGCCAGGATGGGAATGGCGGCCACATCCTGAAATAGCAGAATGGAAAAGCCCGCCTGCCCGCTGCCCGTGGACATCAGGTTGCGCTCACCCATGACTTGTAACGCAATGGCCGTGCTGGAGAGCGCCAGACCCAGTCCGGCCACCAGTGCGGTTTTCCAGTCGAACCCGGCCACCAGCGCGGCTGCAAAGAGTGCCGCAGCGCAGACCAGCACCTGGGTCGTGCCCCAGCCAAAGATGGGGCGGCGCAGGCTCCACAGGCGTCGGGGCTCCAGTTCCAGGCCCACCAGAAACAGCATCAGCACCACGCCAAATTCGGCGAAATGCAGGATGTCCTCCACATTGGTGACCAGCCCCAGCCCCCAGGGGCCGATGGCGATGCCTGCGGCGAGGTATCCGATGATGGAGCCCAGCCCCAGGGCGCGGCTCAACGGCACCGCGATCACGGCGGCACTGAGGTAGATGAGGCTGTTGATCAGCCAGGCAGGGGTGTGTTCCATGGCGCTAACATAGCAAATTCTGGAAACCCCCAAGGAGCGCATCATGCCGGTAGTGGTTGTGGCCAATCCCAAAGGCGGCGTCGGCAAGTCCACGCTGGCCACCAATATTGCGGGCTACTACGCATCGCAGGGGCATGCTGTGATGCTGGGCGATGTGGACCGGCAGCAGTCGTCCCGGCTCTGGCTGGGTTTGCGCCCGACGGCAGCACGCCCGATTGCGAGTTGGGATGCGAGTGCCGATGCCATTGTGAAACCTCCCAAGGGAACGACCCATGTAGTGCTGGACACGCCCGCCGGGTTGCATGGCTGGCGTTTCAATGATGTGATGAAGATGGCCGACCGCATCGTGGTTCCCCTGCAGCCCAGCGTGTTTGACATTTTTGCCACGCGGGCATTTCTGGACCAATTGGCCCAAAACAAACATGCCTTGAAGGCGAAGATTGCGCTGGTGGGCATGCGCGTCGATGCCCGCACCATTGCCGCCGACAAGCTGCAGGAGTTCGTGGAGCTGCTGGATATGCCGGTGCTGGGCTATTTGCGCGACACGCAAAACTACATTCATCTGGCTGCGCGCGGCCTGACGCTGTTTGATGTGGCGCCCGGGCGGGTTACCAGGGATCTGGAACAGTGGGAAACCCTTTGTCGCTGGCTTGACACCTGAGCCGGCCGCCACGCCCTACAGTGCGGGCATGAAAACATTTCAACTTTTATCGGAACTGGTGCCCCTGGTTGGCCAAGAGGTCGTCGTCAGCGACTGGATCACCATTACCCAGGAGCAAGTCAACCTGTTTGCCCAGGCGACGGGCGATCACCAGTGGATTCACGTGGATGTGGAGCGGGCCAAAGCCGGCCCGTTTGGCGCCCCGATTGCCCATGGGTTTTTGACGCTTTCCTTGTTGCCCCGATTTTTTGAGTCGTCCCTCGCCATCGTGCAAACGCGCATGGGCGTGAATTACGGCTTGAATAAAGTGCGCTTCATCGCGCCGGTGCCCGTGGGCAGCCGATTGCGTGCACGCATGAAGTTGCTGGCGTGCGATCCGATCGATAAAGACGGCATGCAAATGACATGGGAAGTGACCGTGGAGCGCGAGGGCGCGCCCAAGCCTGTGTGCATTGCCGAATCGATTGCGCGGCATTACCCCTGACTAAACCCGTTCTGCCGCCAGGCCTCGAACACGGTCACCGCCACGGCGTTGGACAGATTGAGGCTGCGCTGGCCTTCCCGCATGGGGAGCTTCAGGCAGCGCTCTGGCGCAAAACTGGCGCGAACGGCATTTGACAAGCCTTTGGTCTCAGACCCGAATACCAGCCAGTCGCCCGGCGCAAACCGGGTTTCGTGCACCCTTCCGGTACCCCGCGTGGTCAGTGCAAAGAGGCGCTCCGGCGCGGGGTGTTCGGTCTCCAGAAAAGCCTGCCAGCTGGCGTGCTTGCGCAGGGTGGCGTACTCGTGGTAGTCCAGCCCGGCGCGGCGCATGTGCTTGTCGTCCATTGAAAACCCAAGCGGCTCGATCAGGTGCAGCGCGCAACCGGTGTTGGCCGCCAACCGGATGACGTTGCCCGTATTGGGGGGGATTTCAGGCTCGACCAGAACAATATGGAACATGGCCCGTATTGTCGCTGTGGATGTTCTCTTATTCGGTGCGTGCAAAAACCAGTGCGGTGATGTGCGCAGCGCCCGCGTGTCTCAAGGCATGGGCTGCCGCATGCAGCGATGCGCCACTCGTCATGACATCGTCCACCAGCACAACGCGCTTGTTTTTGAGTCGGCTGGCGTGAAGGGGGTCGATGGCAAAGGCGTCTTGCACGCTGTGCAGGCGCTGGGTGCGCGGCAGGGCGCTTTGCGGCGCGGTGTGCAAAATGCGTAACAGCAATCCATGCGCTACTTTGGATGCATCCAGTGCGCAGGCCAGTTCGTGCGCCTGGTTGTAGCCGCGCTCCTGTAGGCGTTCTTTGGACAGGGGCAGGGGCACCAGCAAGTCGGCAGACTCCAATGCCGGCTCTACCCACGGTGCGCTGCGCATCAGCAGCGCAAAACTGGAGGCCCATCCGGGGTGCTTGTGAAACTTGTAGTCCACCACCAGGCGGGACCAGGGGTAGGCATAAGGTACGGCAGCAAGACAGGCGTCCAGCGGTGGCGGCGCCACGATGCAGGCGCCACACTGGCGCATGCCGGCGGGCACCATCAGCGCGCAAGTCCGGCATCGGGTAGCCGGCTGGGCAAACTCCCCAACACAGGCCTCGCAGACGGGCTGTGCGGGCCATGCGTGGCACACGGCGCACTGGCTGGGTAGGCGCCGGGATATCCCTTGAATCAGTTTGCGAAACACCGAGCCAATATACTCGCCACGCCCCAACCCTCCAAGCCATGATTACCGAGCTTCCTCCCAGCATTGACCCGCGCGCCGCTGCCCGATGGGCGCACCTGTTGCCGAATTCTTCCCCGTGGTTGCATGAGGAGGTGGCACGGCGCATGGAAGAGCGTTTGCAGTGGATGACGCTCAAACCGAAAACCTGGGTGCACTGGGAGCCAGTGCGGGGTGGCTTGCAGGCGCAGGCTCTATTGAGCACGCGGTATCCAAAATCCGAGTGTTATGTGGTGGAAGACACCGCAGAACATGCGCAGACAGCTAGCAAATTAATAGCGCCTGCATGGTGGAATCCCGTTCGCTGGTCCGGCCCTCGTGTTCATTTCGGGCCGCCTGAGCGGCCCGCCGAGATGCTGTGGGCCAATATGGCACTGCATATGGCTGCGGATCCGCAGGCTCTGATTGGTCAGTGGAGCAAGCTGGTCGCCGTCGATGGCTTTTTGATGTTTTCCTGCCTGGGGCCCGATACCCTGCGGGAGGTGCGCCAAGTTTACGCAGCCAGGGGATGGCCCCCTGCTTCGCACGTTTTTACGGACATGCATGACTGGGGCGACATGCTGGTGCAGGCCGGCTTTGCCGAGCCGGTGATGGATATGGAGCGCATCACCCTCAGCTTCGCGACACCCGAGCGTTTGTTGACCGAGTTGCGCGAATTGGGGCGTAATTTGAATCCGAAGCGGTTTGCTTCACTCAGAGGCCGCGCCTGGCATGCTGACTTGCTGAGTGGGTTGGCGTCTTTGGCCAAGCCGGACGGGGATAGGGGCTTGCAGCTCACATTCGAAATTATTTATGGACACGCCTTCAAACCGCAGAGCCGGCTGACGGTACTCCCGCAAACCACGGTGTCGCTGGATGAAATGCGGACCAGTTTGCGCCAGAGCAAGAAAGCGTAGCGTTGCGTTTGACTTCTGGGCTTGACATGCGGGTCGGTCTCTGATTCCCTTTGGGATGGGTGGGCTACAATAAGTGACAACTGAATTTTGGATGCATTCGCCTGCCTGCCGCCCGACGCGCGTAGTTGGCCAGTGTGGGTACTGTTTAATTTGATGCGATGAAGATATGACCATGACGAAGAGCATTTTCAATAGATTGACTTCACTGCTGCTGGCAGCCAGCGCGTGGGCGGGCACTGCGGCATTCACGGTGGCGCATGCGGTCAATGACCTTCCTGGTGGCCCTGCGGTGAATCAGTTGAATTTGCACCCTGCCGTGACCAAAATTGCGGAAGAACAGCAATGGCTGCATTGGTTCATGATGATCTTGTGCACGGTCATTTTTCTGGCCGTGTTCGCGGTGATGTTTTATTCCATCTGGAAACACCGCAAGTCAGTAGGTCACAAGCCGGCCACGTTTCATGAGTCGGTCACCGTTGAAATTGTGTGGACTGTTGTTCCTTTCATCATCGTGATACTGATGGCGCTGCCAGCCACCAAAGCAGTGGTCGCCATGAAGGACACCACCAACGCCGACTTGACCATCAAAGCCACGGGCATGCAGTGGAAGTGGGGCTATGACTACCTTACGGGTGAAGGTCAGGGGATTGGATTCATCTCAACCCTGGACAGCGGCCAGCGTGCGTTGTCCGATGCGGGGGGGCCCAAGAAGGACCAGCCCATTGATGACTACCTGCTGAAAGTCGACAATCCCCTGGTGGTGCCGGTGGGCAAGAAGGTTCGCGTCATCACCACGGCCAACGATGTGATTCATGCGTTCGCAGTGCCGGCCTTCGGCATCCAGCAAGACGCGATTCCCGGATTTGTCCGCGACACCTGGTTCCGTGCAGAGAAGATTGGTGACTACTACGGTCAGTGCGCCAAGCTGTGCGGCAAGGAGCACTCCTATATGCCTATCCATGTAAAAGTTGTGAGCGCAGAAGACTACAGCCAATGGGTGGCATTGGAAAACAGGAAGCTCGCGGCCAAGGCGGACGATCCTGCCAAAGTGTGGGACCTGGCTGAGATACTCAAGCGCGGTGAAAAAGTCTACGCAACCAATTGTGCTGCCTGCCACCAGGCCAACGGCAAGGGCGCAGGACCTATCAAGCCGCTGGATGGAGCGGCTGTAGTGCTGGATGCTGACAAGAGCAAGCAGATCATGGTGCTCTTGAATGGACAGAACAACTTGACCATGCCTTCCTGGAAGGCGCTGAGCGACACCGATATTGCTGCGGTGATTAGTTTCACCAAAAACAACTGGTCCAACAAGACTGGTCAACTCGTGCAGCCTTCCGAGGTGCTGGCTTTGCGTAAGTAAATGTGACGCCGACCGAAACGTCGACTGACTGAAATACGAGTATTGAGAAGGAAACCAGGATGAGTGCCGTTCTAAACCACCACGATCACGCCCATGACGACCATCACCATGCCCCCACGGGTTGGCAGCGATGGGTTTATGCCACCAATCACAAGGACATTGGCACCTTGTATCTGCTGTTCAGCTTCACGATGTTGATGATTGGCGGCATTCTGGCGCTCATCATTCGCGCTGAGCTGTTTCAGCCTGGCTTGCAACTGGTCAATCCCGAGCTGTTCAATCAGCTCACCACCATGCATGGCTTGATCATGGTGTTTGGTGCCATCATGCCGGCGTTTGTGGGGTTCGCGAACTGGATGATCCCCTTGCAGATCGGCGCGGCGGACATGGCCTTTGCCCGCATGAATAACTTCAGCTTCTGGTTGATGATTCCTGCAGGCCTGATGCTGGTCAGCAGCTTTTTCATGCCGGGCGGCGCACCTGCCACGGGTTGGACGCTGTACGCGCCGCTGACTCTGCAGATGGGTCCTAGCATGGATGCCGGCATTTTTGCCATGCACATTCTGGGTGCCTCCTCCATCATGGGTTCGATCAACATCATCGTGACCATTCTGAACATGCGCGCGCCTGGCATGACCCTGATGAAGATGCCGATGTTTGCCTGGACTTGGCTGATTACCGCCTACCTGCTGATCGCGGTCATGCCTGTGTTGGCCGGTGCCATCACCATGACACTGACCGATCGCCACTTCGGCACGAGTTTCTTCAACCCCGCAGGTGGCGGTGACCCGGTGATGTACCAGCATATCTTCTGGTTCTTCGGCCACCCCGAGGTGTACATCATGATCTTGCCGGCCTTCGGCATCATCAGCCAAGTGGTGCCTGCCTTTGCCCGCAAACGCTTGTTTGGCTACGCTTCCATGGTGTATGCGACCTCGTCGATCGCGATCCTGTCCTTCATTGTGTGGGCGCACCACATGTTCACGTCAGGAATGCCGGTCACCGGCCAGTTGTTCTTCATGTATGCCACCATGCTGATTGCGGTGCCCACCGCCGTGAAGATTTTCAACTGGATTGCCACCATGTGGCAGGGCTCCATGACCTTCGAGACGCCCATGCTTTTCGCGGTGGGGTTCATCTTCGTGTTCACCATGGGCGGCTTTACTGGCTTGATTCTGGCCATGGCGCCGATCGATATCCAGTTGCATGACACCTATTACGTAGTGGCTCACTTCCACTATGTGTTGGTGGCCGGTTCCCTGTTCGCCATGTTCTCCGGCTTCTACTACTGGAGCCCGAAGTGGACGGGTGTGATGTACAACGAAACGCGCGGCAAGATTCACTTCTGGGTATCGCTCATTTCCTTTAACGTGACCTTCTTCCCGATGCACTTTCTGGGACTAGCTGGTATGCCCCGTCGTTACGCCGATTACCCCATGCAGTTCGCGGACTTCAATGCCCTGGCCACGGTTGGCGCGTTCTTCTTCGGCTTTGCCCAAGTCTATTTCTTTGTGGCTATTGTCTTGCCGACCATGATGGGCAAGGGCGCCAAGGCACCCCAAAAGCCATGGGAAGCTGCCGAGGGTCTGGAGTGGGAAGTGCCGTCACCCGCGCCCTTCCATACCTTTGAAACACCGCCCAAGCTCGATGCCACGGCGACCCGCGTCATAGGTTGAATGTGATGACACCCGAACAAAAGAAAGCCAATGCCAAGATGGGCTTGATTCTGGCCACTATTGCCGTGGTTTTCTTTGTGGGCTTCATGGCCCGGGTGATTCTGCTGAGTCAATAAGCGATGAATCTGCAGCGCGAAAACATCCGGATGGTAGGCAAGCTGGTCGTGATCACGGCGGTCATGTTTATCTTCGGCTATGCGTTGGTGCCGCTGTACAAGTCCATCTGTGAGATGACCGGCATTAACATTCTCGCGCTGGGTGAGCGTCTGGTTCCCGGTGCTGCGACGGCGCTGCCGGCCAATACGCAGGTGGATACGAGCCGTACGATCACCGTCGAATTTGATGCCAACTCCCGTGGGCCGTGGGAATTCAAGCCGGCGACACGATCGCTGCAGGTGCACCCGGGTGAGTTGGCTACCGTGATGTACGAATTTCAGAATACCCAGAATCGACGTATGTCGGCTCAGGCTATTCCCAGCTATGCACCGCAGCAGGCCTCGGCGCATTTCAACAAGCTGGAGTGTTTTTGTTTCAATCAGTACACGCTGGAGGCTGGTGAAAAGAAGTCCTGGCCTGTCGTGTTCGTGATTGATCCCAAGTTGTCCAAGGATGTGAACACGATCACGCTGTCGTACACTTTTTTCGAGGTCGGTGGCAAGACGCCGCCGGCGCCGGTTGCCAGTGTGCGTGATGCCGTCTCTGGAGTGGGTTCTTGATGGACAAGAACACGGACCCGGCACCCGCCCGCCCTTCATTGTGGCGCAGTGTCAAGCTGGTGGCTTGGTCATTTCTGGGAATTCGCAGCAACAGCGGGTACCGGGATGACCTCGCAAAGGTTAACCCCATGCACGTAGTGGGCGTCGGCATCGCTGGCGCACTGCTCCTGGTAGTGGGGCTGATCACCCTGGTCAATTGGGTGGTCTCAAAATAAGACCCTGATTTTCCAGGGTATGAATAGATAAGTATTTCGAAGGAATGGAGCTGAAATGAGTTCGACGACACACGGCGGAACCCCGCATTACTTTATTCCTGGTCCCTCGCGCCACCCCGCGATGGCGGCCTTGGGATTGTTTTTTGTCATTCTGGGCGCTGGCCAATGGGTTAACGGAGCCGACTGGGGCAAGTATTCCCTGATGTTCGGTATGGCATGGTGGCTCGGCGTGTTGTACCAATGGTTTGGAGAAGCCATATCCGAAAGCCAAGGCGGGCAATATGGGCACAAAATTGACATGTCCTTCCGCTGGAGCATGAGCTGGTTCATTTTCTCGGAAGTCATGTTTTTCGGCGCTTTCTTCACAGCCTTGTGGTGGGCCCGCTCGCACTCAGTCCCGGCTTTAGGTAGCCTAGAGAACTCTTTGCTGTGGCCTGACTTCAAAGCGGTTTGGCCTAGTCTTTCGGCCGGTGCGACGGCCTCTCCGGCTGGCATCGTGGAGCCCTTTACCACCATGGGGCCCTTCTGGCTGCCAACCATCAACACCGCTTTGCTGTTGACCTCTGGCGTCACACTGACCATTGCGCACCATGCACTGGTGGCAGGTAATCGCGCCAAAACCATCGGCTTCATGTGGATCACGGTGCTGCTCGGTGTCACGTTCCTTTGCGTGCAAGGGTACGAGTACTACCATGCGTACACGATTTACAACCTGAAGTTGAATTCGGGCGTCTTTGGCTCAACGTTCTTTATGTTGACCGGTTTCCACGGCTTCCACGTTTTCGTGGGCATGCTGATGCTGCTGTTCATCACACTGCGTCTTCAAAAAGGCCACTTCACTGCCGATCGCCATTTTGGCTTCGAGGGTGCGGCCTGGTACTGGCACTTTGTGGACGTGGTCTGGTTGGGGTTATATGTACTGGTGTACTGGCTCTAAACCTTACGGCGTCCAGGAAAAAGGCACCGCTAGCGGTGCCTTTTTGATTGGTCGGCCCGCTTATCCGACTCGCTTGGAAATTATTGACCTTCGGGTATGCCCGTCGGGTGGATATAGCCCAACTTCCATGCAATGAGAATGCAGGCAAACAGCAGAATGGAAAACCCGACCCGCATGGCGAGCGCGCGCGCCATGTTCCTGGATGCATTAGGCCCACTGCGTCCGCCACGCATCATGAAAACCAAAGCGACACCGAGACTGCCGAGAATGACCAGAAAAGCGATGATTACGAGATATGTCATGACGGAGATTATCTTGTGAATGTCCGATGGAAGTTTGCCCTGATTGCCATATCCGCACTGTTTGCGCTGGCAGCAACAATTTCGCTGGGTCGATGGCAATTGTCGCGAGCCGATCAGAAGCTGACACTGCAGGCCGCAATGGACGGCCAGAATGCCAAGTCTTTTCTTGATTCCACCGCATTGCTCTCCGGCGGTGACCTGACCCCATTTCTGTATCAAAGGGCCCGCCTGCGGGGGACCTGGGTGCGTGAGGCAACGGTCTTTCTCGACAACCGGCAGATGAAGGACCGGGTGGGATTTTTTGCAATGACTCCGCTGCTGCTCGAAGGTAGGCGTGCAGCCATTCTTGTACAGCGCGGTTGGGTGCCCCGTAATTTTGAGGACCGTGCACATCTGCCGTCGGTCGAGACGCCCGGCGGGGTGGTGGAAATTGAGGGCCGTATAGCCCCGGCGCCTTCCAAGCTTTACGAGCCAGGTCGTCCATCCGGCGGCCCGATCCGGCAAAATCTCGACCTCAAGGAGTTGGCCGCGGATACGGGCTTGCCCCTGTTGGCCGTGACCCTCCAGCAGACCGGTGCGTTCAGCGAAGGTTTGTTGCGTGAGTGGGCTCCTGTGAATTTGGGGGTCGACAAACATTACGGTTATGCGTTTCAGTGGTTCGGCCTGGCCGGGCTGATCGCCGTGCTTTTCCTCTGGTTTCAAATGATTCGACCTTTTATTCAACGTCGCAAGGACCCATTCCGCCATGTCTAGTGCTTCCCCTCGTGATGATCATCCATTGGGTTTAACGGTGCATTCCATGCCGGAGCCCGCGCAGATTGCGGCGGCCCAGGAGGGGCGCACGCGGGGTGGGCGCTGGAAGTTGCTGGCGGTATTCCTGATGTGTGCAGCCCCCGTAGTCGCCTCATACTTTACCTACTACGTGGTGCGACCGGAAGGGCGGCGCAATTTCGGTGAGCTGATCAATCCGCAGCGGCCATTGCCCGATCTTGCGGGGACCAAGCTGGATGCCACGGCCGTGAATTTGCGCGCTCTAAAGGGCCAATGGCTGTTGATTAGCGTTGCAGCAGGGGGCTGTGACAAAGCCTGTGCGGATCATTTGTACCTGCAGCGCCAATTGCGCGAAGGGGTGGGTAAAGACAAAGATCGTGTGGACTGGGTGTGGCTGGTCACGGATGCGACGCCTGTGCCGGACGCAATTCGCCCTGCGCTAAAGGATGCCACGGTCATTCGCGTGGCAGCGCCAGACCTTGCGCAGTGGCTACAAGCGCAGCAGGGACATGCCTTGCCCGAGCATCTTTATCTGGTCGATCCACTGGGGAACTGGATGATGCGCTTTCCAGCCGACCTCGCCGCGCAGGGGGCACCAGGGGCGGCCAACGCCAAGCGGGATCTCGAGCGGTTGTTGCGGGCCTCGTCCTCATGGGACACCGCAGGTCGTTGAGACCGGTTAGATAGATTTAACATGCACACATCGCTTTACGATTGGTCGCCCTTGCTGCGCATGCTGATGCTGGGCTTGTTGCTGGCCGCTGGACCGCTTCTGCTGGTGTATCTGCGCAACCGGCGTGCTACGCCGCTGGGCCGGCTGCATGCGTTGACCCTGGTGACGCTTTTCCTGACCTTTGATCTGGTGCTGTTTGGTGCGTTCACGCGCCTGACGGACAGCGGGCTGGGTTGTCCCGATTGGCCGGGTTGTTACGGCAGCGCCAGCCCTCTGGGGGCCAGCGCCCACATCACTGCGGCCCAAAGTGCGATGCCGACAGGTCCTGTGACGCAGGGCAAGGCCTGGGTGGAAATGATTCACCGCTATCTGGCCGTCAGCGTGGGCGTGTTGATTGTCGTGCTGGCTGTCTCCAACTGGCTGACCCGCAAATCCCGCGGACGGGAGGCTGCCATCAGCCTCTGGCTGCCACTGCTGACCTTGATTTGGGTGTGTGTTCAGGGTGCCTTCGGCGCGCTGACAGTCACGATGAAGCTTTTTCCTGCCATCGTCAGCCTGCACCTGCTCGGTGGTTATGTCCTGCTCGCCTTGCTGACGTACCAGGCCGTTCTCTCGGGGCAACTTCAGCGCAGCAGCCATCCCGGCCTAGCCTTATCCGCGGGTATGCGCCTGGGGATGGGGTTGGCCTTGGGCTTGCTGGTGCTTCAGGCCGCGTCGGGTGCCTGGGTCAGTACCAATTACGCGGTACTGGCGTGCTCCGAGTTCCCGATGTGTCAGGGCGCCTGGTGGCCGCAGATGGACTTTTCGGCTGGATTTGAGATTTGGCGACCCCTTGGATTGGGGCGCGATGGCGAACCCATCAGCTTCCAAGCCTTGACGGCGATTCACTATGTGCACCGAACACTGGCGATGCTGACATTGCTGGTGTTGGGCCTGGTTGCCTGGAACCTGCGGTCAGTCTCCGGACTGCGTTTGCCGGTCCGTGCATTGGGTGCGCTGCTTGCGTTGCAGTTGGCAACGGGCGTCAGCAACGTGGTGCTGGGCTGGCCTTTGCTGGCGGCGGTGCTGCATACCGGCGGCGCTGGCGCCATGGTGGTCGTCATGGTCTGGATGCTGGCGTCGACGCAGGCAACGACCGCAGCCGATCGCACCCAGGTATTTCAACGGAGAGTGACTGAATGACCGCGAATGTTTCCCTTGCCCCACCTTCCGTGATCCGGCAGTTCTATGCCTTGACCAAACCGCGCGTCATCCAGTTGATCGTATTTTGTGCGCTGATCGGGATGGTGCTGGCCGTGCCCGGAGCGCCCACCCTGGCGCAGGTCGGGTTGGCTGCCATTGCCTGTTTCGGGATCTGGCTGGTGGCCGGCGCAGCGGCCGCCTTCAACTGCATCGTTGAAAAAGGCATTGATGCCAAGATGAAGCGTACCGCGTGGCGCCCAACGGCCCGCGGTGAACTGGGCGACGCGCAAACCTTGCTGTTTTCGGCGGTTCTTTGTGTGGGTGGTTCGGCCGTGTTGTACTTTTGGGTGAACCCGCTGACCATGTGGCTCACCTTTGCCACATTTGTGGGTTACGCCGTTATTTACACCGTGATTCTCAAGCCACTGACGCCGCAAAACATCGTCATCGGTGGCGCATCCGGTGCCATGCCACCGGTATTGGGCTGGGCTGCCATGACGGGGAACGTAGGGCCGGAGGCGCTGATTCTTTTTCTCATCATCTTCCTGTGGACTCCTCCCCACTTCTGGGCACTGGCCTTGTACCGGGTCGAGGAATACCGCAAATCCGGTCTGCCCATGCTGCCCGTGACGCATGGAAGCGAGTTCACCCGTTTGCAGATACTGCTCTACACCATTGTGCTGTTTGCCGCCTGCCTGCTTCCGTTCGTGTATGGCATGAGCCGCTGGCTCTACCTGGCAACCGCCATCGTCCTGAGTGTGGGTTTTTGCCTGTACGCCTGGAAACTGTGGCGCAATTACTCCGATGAGTTGGCTCGGCGAACCTTTCGCTTTTCACTGATTCATCTGAGTGCCCTATTCGCCGCACTGCTGCTGGACCACTACATTTTTTAGGCCCCGATGAACAAAAGAAATGCTATCAAATTCATAGCTACCAGCGCAATGGTTGCGGGGGCTAGCGTGTTGTTTTCTGCCTGTTCTCCGAAGCAGGCAGCATTTTCGTCGATTGACCTTACCGGTGCTGACTACGCGAAGAACTTTGAGTTGACCGATCACAACGGCCAGGTTCGTCACCTGCAAGACTTCTCGGGCAAGATCGTAGTCATGTTTTTTGGCTACACCCAATGCCCGGACGTGTGCCCCACCTCCATGGCGGAGCTGGCCGAAGTGAAAAAAGCGCTGGGCAAAGATGGCGAGCGCCTGCAGGGGCTCTTCGTGACCGTGGACCCCCAGCGCGATACGCCCGAACTGCTGAAAGCCCATATGGCGAACTTTGATCCGAGCTTCCTGGCGCTCTACACCACGCCAGAAAAGCTGGTAGAACTCGCCAAGGATTACAAGGTCTATTACAAGCGGGTGGAGGGCAAAACCCCCACCAGCTACACCATGGACCACTCAGCGGGCAGCTACATCTACGACACCAAAGGCCAGTTGCGCCTGTTCACCCGCTACGGAGGCGGTGCCCAAGCGCTGACCTCAGACATTCAGATCCTGCTGAAACAGGCTTCCTAGGCGTATTCCGCCAGCGCCGTTTTCATCTTCTTCATGGCCGCCACCTCAATCTGGCGAATGCGCTCGGCACTCACACCGTATTCGGCGGCCAGATCGTGCAGCGTCATGCCGCCCGAGTTGTCGTCATTCACCTTGAGCCAGCGCTCTTCGACGATACGACGGCTGCGGGGGTCCAGCGCATCCAGTGCAGTGGCGATGCCCTCCGTCGCCAGAACATCCCGCTGGCGCGCCTCAATCATGGCAACCGGCTCATGGTTGCTATCCGTCAGGTAGGCGATGGGACCAAAGGCATCTTCACCGTCGTCAGAGGAACCCGGATCCAGCATCACGTCGCCGCCCGACAAGCGCGTCTCCATCTCCAGAACTTCCTCGGGTTTGACCTTTAGGTCACGCGCCATGGATGCCACCTGATCGGGGCTGAGTGTCTCGCGGTGCGTGCCTGTGTCGGCCGCAGCATCGTCACTTTTATAACGCTGCTTCATGGAGCGCAGGTTGAAGAACAGCTTGCGCTGGGCCTTGGTGGTTGCCACCTTGACCATGCGCCAGTTTTTCAAAATGTACTCATGTATCTCAGCCTTGATCCAGTGCAGCGCGTAGCTCACCAGACGCACGCCCTGATCGGGGTCGAAGCGTTTGACGGCCTTCATCAGGCCCACGTTGCCTTCCTGGATCAGGTCGCCGTGGGGCAGGCCGTAACCCAGATACTGGCGGGATACCGATACCACCAAACGCAGGTGCGAAAGCACTAACTTACCCGCAGCCTCAAGATCGTTGTCATTCTTGAACTTGCGTGAGAACTCCTGCTCTTGCGCCAAGGTGAGCATAGGCAAGCGATTGGCTGCCGAAATATAGGCATCCAGATTGCCCAGAGGGGGCACCAGCGACCAGGGATTGGCTACAGCCAGTGCGGCGCTCGGGGTTCCAAGTTGAAGTGTCATAGCTGAACTCCTTTTGTCATTCCGTGAATATTAGCACTCGGTATGAGCGAGTGCTAATCGATAAGTTCAATTCCCTTGATAGTTCACAACAACCAATCGCCCCGCGACCCTCGCCATTTTGTTGTGTTAGATGTTTTGGTTATTTAAAACTGATTATTCAATATTTTCAGTTTTAACGACTTGCTTTCAGAATCCATTCCATCGCAATCAACCGCACTGGAAACGCAAGCAAACCATGACACAAGGTCGCAAACTCATTCAAATCACGCTGGCCACCGTATTGGCTGGTTCGGGCTTGTGGGCTCAGGCCCAGCAAGCCGTGACCCTGCTCAACGTGTCGTATGACCCCACTCGCGAGCTCTACGTCGAATACAACGCGGCGTTCGCCAAATACTGGAAAGCCAAATCTGGCCAGGATGTCGCCATCAAGCAATCGCACGGTGGCTCCGGCAAGCAGGCGCGCTCAGTGATTGACGGGCTCGACGCCGATGTCGTCACGCTGGGGCTGGCCGGTGACATTGATGCACTGGCCCACAACGGGGGCTGGATTCCCAAAGACTGGCAAAAACGCCTGCCACACAATTCGGCGCCCTACAGCTCCACGATCGTCCTGGTGGTGCGCCAAGGCAATCCCAAGGGCATCAAGGACTGGGATGACCTGATCAAACCGGGCGTCAGCGTCATCACCCCCAACCCCAAAACATCGGGTGGCGCGCGCTGGAACTACCTGGCCGCCTGGGAGTTCGCGAAACGCAAGTTCGGTGACAAAACGACTGGAGATACCAAAGCCAAAGAGTTCGTCGCCAAGCTGTATGCCAATGTGCCGGTGCTCGACACCGGAGCCCGGGGCTCCTCCATTACCTTTGCCCAGCGCAACCAGGGCGACGTGTTCATTTCCTGGGAGAACGAGGCCTACCTGCTGGAGAAAGAGTTTGGCAGCAAGGTGGACGTGGTCTATCCATCCCTCAGCATTCTGGCCGAGCCGCCCGTCAGCGTGGTGGACAAGAACGTGGACAAGAAGGGCACCCGCTTGGTGGCAGAGGAATACCTGAAGTACCTCTATACCGAGGAAGGGCAGGACATTGCCGGCAAGAACTTCTACCGCCCGGCTGCTTCAGAAAAAGCCAGGGCCAAGTACGCCAAACAGTTCCCCATGCTGAACCTGTTCACCATCGAGCAAGCCTTTGGCGGATGGGCCAAGGCGGACAAGGATCACTTTGCCGACGGGGGCTCGTTTGACCAGATCTATTTGAAGAGGTAAATCGGTCTGTACCTCCCGTAGAGCATGCGCAAGCAGCTCCTTATTTCATAGCATGAGGTTGGGTGGCCTACATATGCTTATGCGAATTAGCAAATGAAAACTGAGTCGTTTGCGTTTGACACTTTGCTGCAGACAATGCATTTTTCGCACGACACGCACCCACATGGCAACCGCTTCCCCCACCATCATCATCGTGCCCGGCTGGCGCGACTCCGGGCCCGGCCACTGGCAAAGCCTGTGGTCTGAGCAGTTGCAGGATGTTGTGCGCGTGGTTCAGGACGACTGGATAACGCCCTCCCGCGCGGCATGGGTTGCCTCCATCACCCGCACGATTCTGGAGCAACCGGGTCCGGTGGTCATCGTGGCCCATAGCCTGGGCTGCATCGCCACCACCCACTTGCCGCTAGAGGCCACAGACCGTATTCATGGCGCGTTATTGGCCGCTCCGGCAGACCCGGAGCGCCGGGGCGTGCTGGCCGACTTTGCGCCGGTGCCCTACCAGCCGCTGCCCTACCGCAGCATTCTGGTGGCCAGCAGCAACGACCCCTATTGCCCGGTTCGCACGTCGGGCGCTTACGCCCGCGCCTGGGGCAGCGCGTTCGTCCGGCTTCAAAACGCCGGGCATATCAACATTGAATCCGGCTTTGGCCCCTGGCCGCTGGGGCTGGCCTTGCTGCAGTCGCTGGTCGGAGAGGGTGGACAACACCTGCCCTACGCGCCTTTGGTTCCTGCCCCTCTATCCCTTACCCCCAACTCCTTGGAGACCACATGAAATTCAAACAAAAAGCGACGTTAGCCCTCGCCGCCATTGCGCTGGCAGCTAGCAATTTTGTAGCAGCCCAAACGGCGCAACCCACCACCTTGCTCAACGTGTCCTACGACGTGTCGCGCGAGTTTTACAAGGACATCAACGCGGCGTTTGTGGCCAGCTACAAAAAATCCACCGGCAAAGATATCAAGATTGACCAAAGCCACGCGGGCTCCAGCGCCCAGGCGCGTGCGGTGAACGACGGCCTGGAGGCCGACGTGGTGACCATGAACACCACCACCGACATCGACTTTCTGGCCAGCACCGGCGTTGTGGCCAAAGACTGGACCAAGCGCTTTCCGCACAACGCCGCGCCCACCAGTTCCACCATGCTGTTTCTGGTGCGCAACAACAACCCCAAGGGCATCAAGGACTGGGACGACCTGATCAAACCCGGCATCCAGGTGGTGTTGGTCAACCCCAAGACCGGTGGCAATGGCCGTATGGCCTATCTGGCTGCCTGGGGTTCCGTGCGCAAAAAGGGCGGCACCGATGCGCAGGCCGCCGAATTTGTGGGCAAGCTCTACAAGAACGTGCCCGTGCTGGCCAAGGGCGGGCGGGACGCAACCAGCATCTTTTTGCAGCGCAATATTGGCGACGTGCTGATCACCTTTGAGTCGGAAGTGGTGTCAGTGGACAAGGAGTTTGGCGCAGGCAAGGTCGATGCCATCTACCCCAGCAGTTCCATCGTGGCCGAAAACCCGGTGGCCTTGGTAGAGCGCACCGTGGCCAAGAGGGGAAGCACCGAGGCCGCTCGTGCCTACCTGAACTTCCTGTACTCAGACGCAGGGCAGGAAATCGCTGCACAGCATGCCATTCGCCCCAGCAATACGGCCATCCTCAAGAAGTACGCCAGTACGTTCAAGCCCATTGCGCTGTTCACCGTAGAGGAATACTTTGGCTCGTTTGCTGAGGCCCAGAAGGTGCACTTCAACGACGGCGGCCAGTTCGACAAGCTCTACACGGTCAAATAGATGACAGTTGCTTCCCTTTCTGCGCCGCTGCACGCGCCAGGTGGCTTGGCACGCAAGCGCACGGCCCGGCGTGTGCTGCCCGGCTTCAATCTCACGCTGGGCTACACCGTCCTGTACCTGAGCCTGATCGTGCTGATACCGCTCTCGGCGCTCGTCTTCAAAACCTTCACCCTGACCTGGGAGCAGTTCTGGGCCGCCGTCAGCGGGCCACGCGTGGTGGCGTCCTACCAGCTCACGTTTGGCGCCTCGTTGTTGGCTGCCATGGTGAATGTGGTGTTTGGGCTGCTGGTGGCCTGGGTGCTGGTGCGCTACAACTTTCCTGGCAAAAAATGGGTTGATGCGCTGGTGGATTTGCCGTTTGCGCTGCCCACCGCGGTGGCCGGCATCTCGCTCACCGCGCTGCTGGCGGGCAATGGCTGGATCGGGCAATACCTGGAGCCCCTGGGAATTCAAGTTGCGTTCAAACCGGCGGGCATCGTCATCGCACTGATCTTCATCGGGCTGCCCTTTGTTGTGCGCACGGTGCAGCCGGTGCTGGAAGACGCCGAGAAAGAGCTGGAAGAAGCCGCGACCTGCCTGGGTGCCACGCGCTGGCAAACGTTCACCCGGGTGATATTCCCGTCGATTGCGCCGGCCTTGCTCACCGGCTTTGCCATGGCTTTTGCCCGCGCGATTGGGGAATACGGCTCGGTGATTTTTATCGCGGGCAACATGCCCATGGTGTCCGAGATCACGCCGCTCATCATCATCGGCAAGCTGGAGCAATATGACTACGCCGGTGCCACCGCCGTGGCGCTGGTGATGCTGGTGATTTCGTTTGCGCTCTTGCTGGTTATCAACGCACTGCAAAGCTGGCAGCGCAAGCGCTCGGGGGCAGCATCATGAGTACCGCTGCTAACTCCCGTAGCCTGCGCAACGCCAGAGCAGGCACCACCGAGGCCGCCTGGGTGCGCTACACGCTGATTGGCACCGCGCTCGCCTTCATGGCGCTGTTTCTGGTGCTGCCGCTGGCCGCGGTGTTTGCCGAGGCGCTGCGCAAAGGCTTCGGCGCCTATCTGGAGGCACTGCAGGAGCCCGATGCATGGTCTGCCATGCGGCTTACCCTGCTGACCGCTGCCATTGCCGTGCCGCTGAACCTGGTGTTTGGCGTGGCCGCCGCCTGGTGCATTGCCAAGTACGAGTTTCGGGGCAAGGCTTTCCTGACCACCCTGGTGGATTTACCGTTTTCGGTGTCGCCCGTGGTGGCCGGCCTGATCTACGTGCTGATGTTTGGCGCGCAAGGCTGGTTTGGTCCGTGGCTGCAGGCGCATGACATCAAGATCATCTTCGCCGTGCCGGGCATCGTGCTGGCCACGGTGTTTGTGACCTTTCCGTTCATCGCCCGCGAACTCATTCCGCTGATGCAGTCGCAGGGCAACGACGAAGAGCAGGCCGCCATTGTGCTGGGCGCAACCGGCTGGCAGACCTTCTGGTATGTGACGCTGCCCAACATCAAGTGGGGCCTGATCTACGGCGTGATCCTGTGCAACGCACGGGCCATGGGCGAGTTTGGCGCGGTGTCGGTGGTGTCGGGCCACATCCGTGGGCAAACCAACACGCTGCCACTGCATGTGGAAATTTTGTACAACGAGTACCAGTCGGTGGCGGCCTTTGCCGTGGCTTCGCTCCTGGCCATTTTGGCGCTCGTTACCTTGTTCATCAAATCAGTGGCCGAGTGGCTGCATGCGCGTGAGCTCAAAGCCATTGCCGCGCTGTCGCCAGAGCGGCCTTCCAAGGACCTCGCATGAGTATCGAAATTCGCAACGTCAGCAAACAGTTTGGCGACTTCCACGCGCTGCGCGATGTATCGCTGGACATTGACTCGGGTGAACTGGTGGCGCTGCTGGGGCCCTCGGGCTGCGGCAAGACCACACTGTTGCGCATCATCGCCGGGCTGGAAACGGCGGACGCGGGCAGCATTCTTTTCAGCGGCGCCGATACCACCGAGGTGCATGTGCGCGAGCGCCAGGTGGGGTTTGTGTTCCAGCACTACGCGCTGTTTCGCCACATGACGGTGTTTGAAAACGTGGCCTTCGGCCTGCGCGTCAAGCCCCGAGCCCTGCGCCCCAGCGAAGACAGGATCAAGCAAAAAGTGCATGAGCTGCTGGGTCTGGTGCAACTGGACTGGCTGGCCGATCGTTACCCTTCGCAGCTATCCGGTGGCCAGCGTCAGCGCATCGCATTGGCCAGGGCCCTGGCGGTGGAGCCCAAGGTGTTGTTGCTCGACGAGCCCTTCGGTGCGCTGGATGCCAAGGTGCGCAAGGAGCTGCGCCGCTGGTTGCGCCGCCTGCACGACGACTTGCACGTGACCAGCATTTTTGTGACCCACGACCAGGAAGAGGCGCTGGAGGTGGCCGACCGCGTGGTGCTGATGAACAGCGGCAAAGTGGAGCAGGTGGGCACGCCGCAACAGGTGTGGGACCACCCGGCCAGTCCGTTTGTCTACGGCTTTCTGGGCGATGTGAACCTGTTCCATGGTCGCGCCCATGAAGGCGAGGTGCAGATTGGCCCTGACCAGCACGGAATCCGCCTGGCATCGCCCGAACACGGCGATGCGCAAAACGCCAAGGCGTTTGCCTATGTCCGGCCGCACGACCTGGAGGTGGTGCGCTACACCCCGGGGGCCACCGGCATCGTGGCCAAGCTGGAGCGCGCCATCGTGATCGGGCCGATCGCACGGCTGGAACTGGTCCGCGTGAATCCGGCGGACGGTGTCAAGGATGAGTTGATTGAGGCGCAGATGCCCGCGCAGCAGTTCAGGGATCTGGCACTGCGCGACGGTGAAACGCTGGTGCTGACACCCCGCAAGGCGCGGGTCTTTGTGGAAGGGTAATCCGCGGTTAACCTACGGGGATGCATCCCCAGTCCTCGCTTTCAAAGAAGCTCATCCGAATTGGCGTCAGCCTGCTGGTCGTCGCTCTGGCGTCGATCGGGTTGACGCTGTGGGTCACCTGGCAGCTGGAAGGTGGCGCCGCTGCGGTGAACGAGGCAGGGCGCATGCGCATGCAAACCTGGCGTCTGTCCAGCACGGTGCAGTCCGGGTTGCCGCATGCCGAGGTGCAGGCGCTGGTGGGGCAGTTTGATGAGAGTCTGGGCCTGTTGCGTGCGGGAGACCCCGCCCGGCCGCTGTTTGTTCCGTCGGATGCACTGGTCAGCCGCAAGTTTGCAGTAGTGGAGTCGCTGTGGAGCGTGCAACGGGCGCAGTGGCTCCGTGAGCAGCCCCTTTCCGCACAGGATTCATTGCAGACCGCTGGCGTTTTTGTGGATGCCATCGACGCCTTTGTATTGGCCATCGAGCAGCAGCTGTCCCGCCTCACCGCCATTCTGAATCTCTTTCAATTCGTGATGATGGCGCTGGCCATTGGGGGCGCGGTTGTGATGCTCTACACCGGCTACCTGTTTGTGATCAACCCGCTTGCGAACCTGCGACAGGGGCTGCGCAAGCTGGAGTCGGGTGACTTCACCACCCGCATTGAAGTGGATACCCAGGACGAATTTGGCCAGGTCGCCACCGGTTTCAATGGCATGGCGACCCGGTTGCAGTCGCTGTATGAAGGGCTGGAAGCCCAGGTTGAGGCCAAGACCCGCCACATAGAAGCCCAGCGCGCCCGCATCGAAACACTCTACGAAGTCAGCGCCTTTTTGGCGGAAGCCAACACGATTGAGGAACTGTCCAAAGGATTTGCGAAGCGTGTACGTACGGTCATGAAGGCCGATGCCGTGGCGGTGCGCTGGTCCGACGAGGCCAACCAGCGCTACCTGATGCTGGCGTCTGACTGTTTTCCCCAGGAGATGATGGAAGACGAACGCAGTCTGCTGGCAGGGGCCTGTGCGTGTGGAAATCTCAAGCCGGATGCCCGTACACGCGTCATCCCCATCGTGAGCCATGAGCACGCACCCGTGCGCCACTGTGCGCGGGCGGGTTATGAGTCGCTGGTCAGCGTGCCGATACGGCTGCAGCAGCGACTCATTGGCGAGATCGACCTGTTCTTTCGCAGCAGTGTGACCTTGCGAACCGACGAAGTCGAGTTGCTGGACGCGCTGGCCAGCCATTTGGCCAGTGCGCTGGAGGGGCTACGCGCCGCCGCACTGGAGCGCGAAGCGGCTGTGGGGGAGGAGCGCGCGCTGCTGGCGCGGGAGCTGCATGACTCCATAGCCCAGTCACTGGCCTTTCTGAAAATTCAGGTTCAGCTGCTGCGCTCCGCCACCCAGAAAGAGCAGGCCGCCCAGGTGCAAACCGCACTGGATGAGCTCGATACCGGCGTGCGAGAGAGCATCAATGACGTGCGGGAGTTGCTGGTCCATTTCCGTACCCGTACCAACACGGACGACATTGAGCAGGCGTTGCAGGAAACCCTGCAAAAATTCAAACACCAGACCGGCCTGCCCACGCTGCTGAAGGTTCAGGGCGACGGCTTGCCGCTACCGCCGGATGTGCAGGTGCAGGTGCTGCATGTGGTGCAGGAAGCCTTGTCCAACGTCCGCAAGCATGCAGGGGCCACCCATATTGATCTGGACATACTCAAGGGTGCGTGCTGGCGCTTTGTGGTGCGTGACAACGGCATTGGCTTTGATCTGGACCGGGACCATGGCGAGTCCCATGTCGGCATGAATATCATGCGCGAGCGGGCTGCACGCATCGGTGCCGAGGTGCGCGTCGTATCTGCAGAAGGCCAGGGAACCACCGTGACACTGACGCTGCCACCCCATCCCGTGATGGGCAACGGGCTGACGGCGGGCGCAACATGACACTCACCATGAAACCTGTTCAATTGCTGGTGGTCGATGACCACAACCTGTTTCGTCGCGGACTGATTGCCCTGCTGTCGCAGGACGGGCGCTTTGACGTGACCTGCGAGGCCGCCGACATGGGCGAGGCGTTGCGCTGCGCCCAGCGCAGCCGGCCCGATCTGATCTTGCTGGATAACCACCTGCCCGGCGTACGCGGGGTTGACGGTATTGCCGCCCTGAAGGAAGCGGCCCCGGGTGCGCGCGTTCTCATGCTCACGGTGAGCGAAAACGAAGAGGATCTGGCGGCGGCCCTGCAGGCGGGGGCCGATGGCTACTTGCTCAAGACGGTGGAGTCGGACCAGCTGTGCGAGTCCATCGTCAAGGTTCTGGGCGGCGAGTCGGTGGTCAGTCCCGAAATGATGACCAAGCTGGTCGCCGCGTTCAGGGCCAAGCCCGCATCCGGCGCTCCGTTGGTGGCGGCCTCGACCGCGGGCACGGAAGCGGCCGGTATTGCGCTGCTGTCTGCCAGAGAGCGTGAAGTGCTGTCGTTGATTGCCCGTGGCGACAGCAACAAGGTGATCGCCCGCAGCCTGGAGATTGCCGAGACCACCGTCAAGATCCATGTGCAGCACATCCTGCGCAAGTTGCAGCTCTCTTCCCGAGTGCAGGCCGCTGTGTACGCCGCTGCGCTGAATATTTCTTGACATTCATCAACATCCCCTCTGTTTGAGTGCGGCATAGTTCTTTCGAACTAGGCCGGGTCCGCCCGACATAGTTCCATTTTCTGGTTCGGCACGTTCGAATGGCGGATTGTCAATCTGTCCCCTATCCGGGATAGTCATGCCATACCTCAGGAGAAGGAAATATGGCCTCTGATTTGGGCAACTCAAGAAAAGCGTGGTCGGTGCTGATCGTCAGCACTCTGGCATTTACCGTGTGCTTCATGGTGTGGATGATGTTTGGCGTCATCGGCATCCCGATCAAGAAGATGCTGGGCCTCAACGCAACCCAGTTCGGCCTGCTGATGGCCACACCGGTGCTCACGGGCTCGCTGATCCGGGTGCCCCTGGGCATCTGGACAGACAAGTACGGCGGCCGCGTTGTCATGGCCTGCCTGATGGCATTGACGGTCCCCGCCATCTGGACGATGAGCTACGCCACCGAATACTGGCACTTCCTGACCATTGGCTTGTTCGTGGGTCTGGCTGGTGGTTCGTTCTCGGTGGGCACTCCCTACGTGGCACGCTGGTTTCCCAAGAACAAGCAGGGTACGGCCATGGGCATCTATGGCGCGGGCAACTCCGGAGCAGCAGTGAACAAGTTCGTCGCTCCGGTGCTGCTGGTGGCCTTTGGCTGGGCCATGGTTCCGCAGGTCTACGCCGGCATCATGCTGGGGGCCCTGATTCTGTTCTGGATGTTCAGCTACAGCGACCCCTCGCATCTGGTGTCCACCAACGTCAGTTTCAGGGACCAGCTCAAGGCACTGAAAGACCCCAAAGTGGTGAAGTACTGCCAGTACTACAGCATCGTGTTTGGTGGCTACGTCGCCTTGTCCTTGTGGATGGTGCAGTACTACGTGGGCGAATACGGGCTCGACATCCGCATTGCGGCGCTGTTGGCGGCATGCTTCTCGCTGCCTGGCGGCGTGTTGCGTGCCATTGGCGGTGTCATGTCCGACAAATACGGTGCCCACAGCGTGACCTGGTGGGTCATGTGGGTGAGCTGGATCTGCCTGTTCCTGTTGTCCTACCCACAAACCGACTTCACCATTCTGACGGCCAATGGACCCAGCACCTACCACATTGGTTTGAATGTCTACGCCTTCACGGCACTGATGGCCGTCCTGGGTGTGGCCTTTGCTTTCGGCAAAGCCAGCGTGTTCAAGTACATCAGCGATGACTACTCGCAGAACATCGGAACCATCAGCGGCATCGTCGGCCTGGCCGGTGGTCTGGGTGGCTTCGTGTTGCCCATCATGTTTGGCGCATTGATGGACCTGACCGGTATCCGCTCCAGCGCCTTCATGCTGATGTACGGCGTGGTCTGGGTCTCCTTGATCTGGATGTACTGGACCGAAGTGCGCAAGGCCCCGGTCATGGGCAAAGACGCCAAACCCTTTTCTCTTCAAAACTAAACCGGCCCCTCCACTGGAGTCATGACTATGAACACAAAAAACACTTCCGGGGCCGACATCTCCGACTGGCGTCCTGAGGACGAGAAGTTTTGGGAGAGCACAGGCAAAAAAATTGCCTACCGCAATCTGTGGATTTCGATCCCGGCCTTGCTCTGCGGCTTTGCCGTCTGGGGCATGTGGGGCATCATCACCGTGCAGATGCTGAACCTGGGTTTTCCGTTTACCCAGGCCGAGCTGTTCACGCTGACGGCCATCGCTGGTATCTCGGGCGCCACCATGCGCATCCCGGCATCCTTTCTGATCCGCCTGGCGGGCGGGCGCAATACCATTTTCCTGACCACCGCGATGCTGCTGGCCCCGGCCATTGGCACCGGCATGGCCTTGCAGCACCCTGAGTGGCCGCTGTGGGTGTTTCAGCTCATGGCCTTGTGGTCCGGCGTGGGCGGCGGCAACTTTGCCAGCTCCATGGCCAACATCACCACTTTCTTTCCCAAGCGCTTGCAAGGCACGGCACTGGGTTTGAATGCGGGCTTGGGCAACTTTGGTGTGACCACCATGCAGATCGTCATTCCGCTGGTGATGACCATCGGACTGTTTGGCGAGTTCGGCGGCGAGCCCCGCGTACTGATCAAAGCCAGCGGCTGGATTTTTGGAAAGATTGCAGCGGGCACGCCCACCTACATCCAGAACGCCGGTTTCGCCTGGGTGCTGTCGCTGGTGCCGCTGAGTGTGTTGTGCTGGTTTGGCATGAGCAATCTCAAGACCGTGTCGCCGGATACGGGCAGCCCGTTGGCCGCGTTTGCCAAGGTGACGTACCTGTACACGCTGGCCTTCATCCCGTCTATCGTGATGCTGTACCTCTATTTGCCTGCGCCCACCGGCTTGGGGTTGCTCAACATGTGGGTGGCTATTCCGCTGGACATCATCGCGGCCCTGGCGGTCATGCGGCTCGCGGCTTTTGGCTCGATGAAAGAAAACGTTGCCAAGCAGTTCGCCATTTTCAGTAACAAGCACACCTGGTCCATGACGGCGCTGTACGTGGTGACCTTCGGCTCTTTTATCGGCTTCTCGATGGCACTGCCTTTGGCCATCACGGTGATCTTTGGCTTTCAGCACATGCCTGATGCGGCCGGTGTCATGCAGCACGCGCTGAAAAATCCCAACGCACCGTCTGCGCTGACCTATGCCTGGATGGGCCCCTTCATTGGCGCTGCGGTGCGCCCGGTGGGTGGATGGATTTCCGACAAGCTGGGCGGCTCCATCGTCACCCAGTGGGTGTCGGTGGTGATGGTTGCGGCTTCTGCGGCAGTGGGCTACGTGATGATGCTGGCCTACCAGTCGGCCACACCCGAGCAATATTTCTTCGTGTTCATGGTGCTATTCATCGTGCTGTTCGCCGCCACCGGTGTGGGCAACGGCTCCACCTTCCGCAGCGTGGGCTTTATTTTTGATCGCCAGCAAGCCGGCCCCGTGCTGGGCTGGACGTCTGCCGTGGCGGCTTACGGCGCCTTCATTGCCCCAGTGGTGATTGGTGCCCAGATCAAAGCGGGCACACCCCAAAACGCCATGTACGGCTTTGCCATCTTCTACGCGCTGTGCCTGGTGCTGAACTGGTGGTTCTACCTGCGTGCCGGCGCCGAGATCAAGAATCCCTGAGCCGGGTTGCCATAAATCACTATCAATTTAATAGCTGCCTGCTCACTATTGACGGGGTCTACAGCCCGATTTGTTCACTAATTTTGTCCACTGAGGTCATTCTATGAGCCACTTCCTTGATCGACTAAGCCACTTCTCGGCGCCCAAGGAGAGCTTCTCCGACGGCCACGGCGTTACCACCGGTGAAGACCGCACGTGGGAAGACGCGTATCGCGACCGCTGGGCCCACGACAAGATCGTGCGCTCCACTCACGGCGTGAACTGCACGGGCTCCTGCTCGTGGAAGATTTACGTCAAAGGCGGCATCGTCACTTGGGAAACCCAGCAGACCGATTACCCCCGCACCCGCGATGACCTGCCCAACCACGAACCCCGTGGTTGTGCCCGCGGCGCGTCGTACAGCTGGTATTTGTACAGCGCCAACCGCGTCAAATACCCCATGGTGCGCGGCCGCCTGCTGGAGCACTGGCGCGCAGCACTAGCGGTGGCCAAGAGCCCGGTCGATGCGTGGGCTGCCGTGGTTGAAAACCAGTCTGCCCGCAGCGAATGGCAAAAGCAACGCGGCCTGGGCGGCTTTGTGCGCAGCACCTGGGATGAAGTGAACCAGCTGATTGCCAGCGCCAACGTCTACACCGCCAAGAAATACGGCCCGGACCGGATCGTGGGTTTCTCGCCCATTCCGGCCATGTCCATGGTCAGCTATGCCGCCGGTAGCCGCTACCTGTCGCTCATCGGTGGCGTGCCACTGAGCTTTTACGACTGGTATTGCGATCTGCCTCCCAGCAGCCCACAGGTGTGGGGTGAGCAGACCGACGTGCCCGAGTCGGCCGACTGGTACAACTCCAACTTCATCATTGCCTGGGGCTCCAATGTGCCCCAGACCCGCACGCCCGACGCCCACTTCTTCACCGAGGTGCGCTACAAGGGTGCCAAGACGGTCGCTATCACGCCCGATTACTCGGAAGTCGCCAAACTGGCCGACCTGTGGATGCACCCCAAGCAGGGCACCGACGCCGCAGTTGCCATGGCCATGGGCCACGTCATCCTCAAAGAGTTCTACTTTGACAAGCGCAGCAGTTATTTTGATGATTACGTGCGCCGCTACACCGACATGCCCAACCTGGTGCAACTGGAAGAGCGCACCTTGCCCGATGGCCGCAAGGTCATGGTGCCAGGCCACTACCTGCGCGCCAGTGATTTCAATGGCAAGCTGGGCCAGGCCAACAACCCTGAGTGGAAAACCGTGGCGATTGACGAGAACGACAAAATCGTTCTGCCCAATGGCTCCATTGGGTTTCGCTGGGGTGCGGAAGGCCGTGCCGACATCGGCAAGTGGAATCTGGAAAGCAAAGAAGCGCGCGACAACGGCGACGTCAAGCTCAAGCTGAGCATGATGGAAGCGTCTGCCAACGGCGGTGCTGCGGACTATGAAATTGGCGAAGTCGGCTTCCCGTATTTTGGCGGTATCGACACCCCCAATTTCACCGCCAACAAGCAGGGCCAGGCGCCTGATGACGTGCTGGTGCGCAAGGTGCCGGTGCGCCGCATCAAGCTCGGCAAGGCCGGCGAAGAGCGCTATGCGCTGGTAGCAACCGTGTTTGACTTGACGGTTGCCAACTACGGCGTGGCCCGTGGCATCCCCGGTGAGAACGCTGCCACCAGTTACGACGACAACACTCCGTACACCCCGGCGTGGCAAGAAATGATCACCGGCGTCAAGCGTGACCAGGTGATTGCAGTCGCCCGCCAGTTTGCCGACAACGCCGACAAGACCCGTGGCAAGTCCATGGTCATCATCGGTGCGGCCATGAACCACTGGTACCACTCGGACATGAACTACCGCGGCATCATCAACATGCTGATGATGTGCGGCTGCATTGGTCAGTCCGGCGGCGGCTGGGCCCACTACGTGGGGCAAGAAAAGCTGCGTCCGCAAACCGGCTGGACGGCACTGGCATTTGCTCTGGACTGGGTGCGCCCACCCCGGCAGATGAACGGTACCAGCTTCTTCTACGCGCACACCGACCAGTGGCGCTACGAAAAACTGGGTGTGGACGAAATCTTGTCGCCCCTGGCCGACAAGGCCAAGTTTGGCGGCAGCCTGATTGACTACAACGTACGCGCCGAGCGCATGGGCTGGTTGCCCAGTGCACCGCAGTTGCAAACCAACCCCATGCAAGTAGTGAAGGATGCCAACGCTGCGGGCATGGACCCCAAAGACTACGTGGTCAAGTCCTTGAAAGATGGCAGCTTGAAGATGAGCTGCGAAGACCCGGACCACCCCGCCAACTGGCCGCGCAACATGCTGGTGTGGCGCTCCAACCTGCTGGGCTCCAGCGGCAAGGGCCATGAGTACTTTTTGAAGCACCTCTTGGGCACCACCAATGGCGTGCAGGGCAAAGACCTGGGCGCAGAAGAAGCCAAACCGACCGAAGTGCAATGGCATGACAAGGCGCCTGAAGGCAAGCTGGACCTGCTGGTCACGCTGGACTTCCGCATGAGCACCACCTGTTTGTATTCAGACATCGTGTTGCCCACCGCCACCTGGTACGAGAAGAACGATCTCAACACCAGCGACATGCACCCCTTCATCCACCCGCTGTCCACCGCAGTGGACCCGGCGTGGCAATCACGCTCGGACTGGGAGATTTACAAGGGCTTTGCCGAAGCCTTCAGCAAAGTGTGCGTGGGTCACCTGGGCGTGGAAAAAGAAGTGGTGCTCACACCGCTGATGCACGACACCCCGTCCGAGTTGGCGCAGGCGTTTGACGTGAAAGAGTGGCACAAAGGGGAGTGCGATCTGATCCCCGGCAAGACGGCACCGTCTGTTGCCGTGATTGAGCGGGATTACCCCAACACCTTTGCCCGCTTTACCGCGCTGGGGCCGTTGATGGAAAAAGCCGGCAACGGCGGCAAAGGCATCGGCTGGGACACGAAAACCGAGGTCCGCCAACTGGGCGAACTCAACGGCAAAGTGCATGCCGAGGGTGTGACCAAAGGCATGGCCAAAATCGTCACCGATATTGACGCAGCCGAAGTCATTTTGCAATTGGCCCCCGAGACCAATGGTCACGTGGCCGTCAAGGCCTGGCAGGCGTTGTCCAAGATCACGGGGCGTGACCACACCCATTTGGCCATCCACCGTGAAGACGAAAAAATCCGTTTTCGCGATATCCAGGCGCAACCGCGCAAGATCATCAGCTCGCCCACCTGGAGCGGCATTGAGAGTGAAACCGTGTCGTACAACGCTGGCTATACCAACGTTCATGAGCTGATCCCATGGCGCACCCTGACCGGTCGTCAGCACTTCTACCTGGATCATCCGTGGATGACCGCTTTTGGCGAGGGCCTCACCAGCTACCGCCCACCTGTGGACTTGAAGACCATCGAAGGCATCAAGGACCGCAAGCCCAATGGCAACAAGGAAGTTTCCCTGAACTTCATCACGCCACACCAGAAGTGGGGTATTCACTCCACCTACACGGACAACCTGATCATGCTCACCCTGAGCCGTGGTGGCCCGTGCGTGTGGATGAGTGAAGACGATGCCAAAGAGGCCGGCATTGTGGACAACGACTGGATCGAGTTGTTCAACTCCAACGGCGCCATTGCGGCCCGTGCGGTGGTGAGCCAGCGCGTGAAGCCCGGCATGGTGATGATGTACCACGCGCAGGAGAAGATCATCAACACCCCCGGTGCTGAGATTTCGGGTACCCGCGGCGGCATTCACAACTCGGTCACCCGCATTGTGACCAAGCCCACGCACATGATCGGTGGTTACGCACAGTTCAGCTACGGCTTCAACTACTACGGAACCATCGGTACCAACCGCGACGAGTTTGTGGTGGTGCGCAAGATGCGCAAGATTGACTGGCTCGATGGCGAAGCCCCAGCAACCATCCAGGCCTAAGGAGAAACACGATGAAAATACGCGCGCAAATCGCCATGGTGCTGAACCTGGACAAGTGCATTGGATGCCACACCTGTTCGGTTACCTGCAAAAACGTGTGGACCAGTCGCCCCGGCATGGAGTACGCCTGGTTTAATAACGTCGAAACCAAGCCCGGCATTGGTTACCCCAAGGAGTGGGAAAACCAGACCAAGTGGAATGGCGGCTGGATTCGCAAGGCAGACGGCTCCATCGAGCCCAAGCAAGGCGGCAAGTGGAAGTTGCTCATGCGCATCTTCTCCAACCCCAACATGCCGTCGATTGACGACTACTACGAGCCCTTCACTTTCGACTACGACCACCTGCAGTCGGCACCCGAAGTCAAGGCGCCACCGACCGCGCGCCCGCGCAGCCTGATCACCGGCAAGCGCATGGAGAAGATCGAGTGGGGCCCGAACTGGGAAGAAATTTTGGGTGGCGAGTTCTCCAAGCGCAGCAAGGATGCGAATCTGGACAACTTTGACCAGGTCCAGAAAGACATGATGGGCCAGTTTGAAAACACCTTCATGATGTACCTGCCGCGCCTGTGCGAGCACTGCCTGAACCCTGCGTGCGTGGCATCGTGCCCCTCAGGCTCGATCTACAAGCGCGAAGACGACGGCATTGTGCTGATCGACCAGGACAAGTGCCGCGGCTGGCGCATGTGCGTCTCGGGCTGCCCATACAAAAAGATTTACTTCAACTGGAAATCGGGCAAGGCCGAGAAGTGCATCTTCTGTTACCCCCGTATCGAAGCCGGTCAACCGACCGTGTGCTCCGAGACCTGCGTCGGCCGTATCCGCTACCTGGGCGTGGTTCTGTATGACGCAGACCGCATTCTTGATGCCGCCAGCGTGGAAAACGAGAAAGACCTGTACCAGGCACAACTCGACATCTTCTTGAATCCGAATGACCCCGAGGTGATCAAGCAAGCGCGCATCGACGGCATTCCCGATGCCTGGATGGCGGGCGCCCGCAACAGCCCGGTCTACAAAATGGCCGTGGAGTGGAAAGTGGCCTTGCCCTTGCACCCCGAGTACCGCACGCTGCCCATGGTGTGGTATGTGCCACCCTTGTCGCCCATCAACTCGGCGGCCAACGCCGGTCACATTGGTGCCAATGGCGAGATTCCTGATATTTCGCAGATGCGCATTCCCGTGCAGTACCTGGCCAACCTGCTCACCGCCGGTGACACCGGCCCTGTGGTGCGCGCCCTGGAACGCATGCTGGCCATGCGTGCCTACCAGCGCAGCAAACACGTGGACAACGTGCAAAACCTGGCTGTGCTGGAGCAAACCGGACTGTCGGTTGCCGAGGTGGAAGAGATGTACCAGATCATGGCGATTGCCAACTACGAAGACCGCTTTGTCATCCCGACATCGCACCGCGAATACGCCGAAAACGCGTTTGACTTGCGCGGTGGCTGTGGCTTCTCGTTTGGCAATGGTTGCTCCGACGGTGCGTCGGAAACCAGTTTGTTTGGTGGCACCAAGGCGCGCACCATTCCGATCAAGTCGATGCTCTAGGTACAAGGAGAACCCCGATGAAAGACAACCGTTATTCCCTGCGTGCGTTGGCGATGATGTTGGGCTACCCCGACGCCGCCCTGCGTACGAATTTGCCCCAACTGATCGAAGCCATTGATACGGAGGCCGCCGTACCCGCAGCGCGGCGTCTGGAGCTCAGGGCGCTGGCATCTGAACTGGCGCGCATGGACCCCATGGAAGTGGAAGCGCGCTACGTGGAAACGTTTGACCGGGGCCGCGCGACGTCGCTGCATCTGTTTGAACATGTCCATGGTGACTCGCGTGACCGGGGTCCCGCCATGGTGGACTTGGCGCAGACGTATGAGAAAGCCGGCTTGATGATGAGCCCGGATGAGTTGCCTGACCATTTGTGTGTGGTGCTGGAGTTTGCCTCCACGCAGCCGCCCAAACTGGCGGCCGATTTTCTCGGCGAGATGGAGCACATCCTGACCGCCATCTTCAGCGCGCTGCGCAAACGCGAGAGCCCGTACGCCACGATCATCGCAGCAGTCCTGGAGTTGGCCGGACAAAAAGTGCAGGCCGTGCCCGTCGTGGCAGATGAAGCCATGGACGAGGCGTGGGTCGAGCCCATGGCCTTTGACGGCTGCAGCACCAAAGGCCAGGCCAAACCTGGCGACCCTCAACCGATTCACTTTGTTCGCAAAGCACCCGCTGCGCAAGGAGCAACACTATGAACGCCCTCGACAACTTTCTCTTTGGTATCTACCCCTACATCTGCCTGAGCGTTTTTCTGCTGGGTAGCCTGTTGCGCTTCGATCGCGACCAGTACACCTGGAAGAGCGATTCCTCCCAGTTGCTGCGCGCGGGCCAGTTGCGTTGGGGCAGCAACCTGTTCCACGTGGGCGTGTTGTTCCTGTTCTTTGGTCACACCTTTGGCATGTTGACGCCGCACTTTGTGTATGAGCCGTTTATCAGTGCGGGCAACAAGCAGATCGTGGCCATGGTCTCGGGCGGCATCTTTGGTGTGTTCGGATTTATCGGCGTGAGCCTGCTGTTGCACCGCCGCCTGAGCGACGAGCGCATCCGCATCAACTCCAAAACCAGCGACATCGTTCTGCTGGTGCTCTTGTGGTTGCAGCTGGCGCTGGGCTTGGCCACCATTCCTTTGTCGGCACAGCACCTGGACGGCAGCATGATGCTGAAGCTGGCCGGTTGGGCGCAGCACATCATGACCTTTCAGGCTGGTGCGCCGGAGATGCTGGCACAGGCGGGCTTCGTCTTCAAGATGCACATGTTCCTGGGTATGTCGATCTTTTTGATCTTCCCGTTCACCCGCCTGGTGCACGTGTGGAGTGGATTCGGTGCAGCGGCGTACCTGGTGCGTCCGTACCAGGTGGTACGCAGCCGCCGTGTGGGTATGACGCCCAGCACGCCTTTGAGCCAACGCAATAAATCCGTTTAAGAGAGAGGCCCTCGTATGACCACATCTTCTTCTGCGTCCGCTGGCTGCGGCAGCGGCTCTTGTCAGTGCGCCTCGGCTGCGGCAGCCTTGGCCAGTCCGGTTCCCAGCATTAACGGCATCGCCTTGTTCGAGCAGGGGCAGCAGCCGCCTGCAGACGCCGTGCAAGAGTTGGCCTATGCCGAATTGCTGCGCCAGGAGGCCGTCAAGGCCGGCCTGCTACCGCGCCACAAGGGCTTGACGGCGCCGGATCTGAACGATGGCGAACGCCAGATCGTTGAAGCCATGGTGGACGGCGCGGTGGTCACCCCGCAGCCGACCGAGGAGGAGTGCCAGCGCTACTACGAAGCCAACAAGGCCCAGTTCGTGGTGGGCCAGGCTTTGCATTTGCGCCACATTCTGTTTGCCGTCACGCCGGGAGTGAATGTGCAGGCGCTGGCCACGCATGCCGAAAAGGCCTTGCTGGAGCTGTTGCACAAAAACGCCCCGGCGGGTCGCTTTGAGCAATTGGCAGTGGAGTTGTCCAACTGCCCCACCAGCACCCAGGGCGGTGACTTGGGTTGGGTCAGCCCGGAGGATTGCGCGCCTGAGTTGGCCAACGAGCTGTTTCACCAGAACCACGCGCAGCGCGGCAATGGCGTGCACACCAAGCTGATGCATTCGCGCTTTGGCTTCCACATCATGGAAGTGATGGGCCGACGCGAGGGTGAACAAAAGACGTACGCCGAAGTGCAGGAGCGCATCGCTGCGCAGCTGACGCTGCAGTCGCGGTCTAAGGCCTTGCGCCAGTACATGAGCCTTCTGGTGGGACAGGCGCTGGTGGAGGGGGTCGAACTGGAAGGGTCTGATTCACCTTTGGTTCAATGAGCGAGCCAGCCGCTCCCGCGCCTGCAGATGACCTGCTGTTGCGGTTGCGGCGCTTTCATTCCAATTACTTTCCGCTACACCAGCAGCGTTTTCAGGACCTGGTGGCCGATGGCCAGCACCCCAAGACACTGTTCATTGGGTGTTTGGACTCCCGTCTGGTGCCCTACCTGCTGACCGGGGCCGGGCCCGGCGAGTTGTTCATTGTTCGCAACGTGGGTGCCTTTGTGCCGCCGTACGACGGATCGCATGGCCTGCACGGTACAACCGCCGCCATTGAATACGCGGTCCTGGCGCTGCATGTGGAACGCATTATTGTGTGTGGGCACAGCCACTGTGGCGCCATCAGAACCGCCTATGAGGGGGCGCCCGAGGAAGCGGTCGCTCTCAAGGCCTGGCTGAAACTCGCGGAGGAGGCGCTCCTGCCCGTTCAGTCCAGCCCCGAGGCGCTGCGTCGCACCGAGCAGCGTGTGGTGGTGCTGCAACTGGAGCGCTTGATGGATTACCCCATGGTGCGCCGTGAGGTGGAGGCCGGTCGTTTGACGCTGCATGGCTGGCATTACGTGATCGAAGAGGGGGAAATCCACATATTTGATGTAAGTCAAGGTAATTTTGTTCCGGCGTCGATCGCGTCCAGCAGTGGAACCGGCCCCTACCAGCCGTACATCGAGAACGACGGAAATATCTTTTCATATTGAACCTTAGCCCCCGTGCAATGTGCCTGAGCAGCTATCAATACCGTAGCAATTTCCCAATGCTTTGCGCATTCAACGGCCGGATGATTGAACAAAGTCGCGGGCCCTTGGTGCGAGACGAGGAAAGGGATTTACTGGAGAGGGGCCGGGCGCTTGCCTTTTGGTGATTAAATTCGTCCCTTCCAAGAATTAATGCAATGGCGGCTCGGTGGCATGCACCCAGCCGTCTTATCGTAAGGACCATCCCCATGAAACGCGAAAAAATCAGCCCCCCGCCAGAGGGCGTGGCGACCCAGCCCATCAGTTTTGATGTGCTGAAGGAAAAATACCTCAAAGCGGGTGAAACAGGCATTGATGACGTGTATTTGCGCGTGGCGCGTGCACTGGCCTCGGCCGAGCCCGAAGCCCTGCGCGCCAAATACGAAGCACTGTTCCTGGAAAACCTGTACGCGGGCGCCATTGGCGCAGGCCGCATCATGAGCGCCGCAGGCACCTCCATTCAGGCCACGCTGATCAACTGTTTTGTGCAACCCGTGGGCGATTGCATCCAGGGCGTGGACGACGACGGCTACCCCGGCATTTACGAAGCATTGCGCGAGGCGGCTGAGACCATGCGCCGCGGTGGCGGTGTGGGTTACGACTTTTCGCGCATCCGCCCACGCGGAGCCGAGGTCAAGGCCACGGCGTCGATGGCGTCGGGTCCTTGCAGCTACATCAACGTGTTTGACCAGTCGTGCTCCACGGTCGAGAGTGCTGGCGCCCGCCGCGGTGCCCAGATGGGCGTGCTGCGCATTGATCACCCGGACGTGCAGGAATTCATCACCGCCAAGCGCACGCCGGGCCGCTGGAACAACTTCAATGTGTCGGTCGGTATGTCGGACGCGTTCATGCAGGCGCTGGACGGCGACCGCACCTGGGAGCTGGTGCACCGCGCCAAGCCCGGCGCCACCATCATGGCGCAAGGCGCGTATCAACGCGCTGACGGTCTGTGGGTTTACAAAACCCTGGCCGCCAGCGAGCTGTGGGACACGATCATGCGCTCCACCTACGACTTTGCCGAGCCCGGCATCCTGTTTCTGGACAACATGAACCAGGACAACAACCTGCGTTATTGCGAAAAAATTGAGGCCACCAATCCGTGCGGGGAGCAGCCTTTGCCCTCTTACGGCTGTTGCGACCTGGGCCCGATTATCCTGCCGCGCTTTGTGCAAAACCCGTTCGGGTTTGACGGCAAGCCCGGCTTTGACTTTGCGGCTTTTGAGAAGTCTGTCGCTCTGCAGGTGCGTGCGCTCGACAACGTGCTGGAAGTGACCTTCTGGCCCCTGCCACAGCAGCGCGAAGAATCCGCCGCCAAGCGCCGCATCGGCGTGGGCTTCACCGGAATGGGCAACGTGCTTGCGATGATGTGCCTGCGCTATGACAGCGCCGAGGGCCGTGAGATGGCGACCCGCATTGCCACCAGTATGCGCGATGCTGCCTACACCGCTTCCGTGGCGCTGGCGCAAGAAAAAGGCGCTTTCCCCAAGTTTGACGCCGATGGTTACCTGGCTGAAGGCACCTTTGCCAGCCGTTTGCCAGACGCGCTGAAAAAGTCCATTCGCAAGCACGGCATTCGCAACAGCCACCTGTTGTCGATTGCACCCACGGGCACCGTGAGCCTGGCCTTCGCTGACAACGCGTCCAACGGCATTGAGCCGGCGTTCTCGTGGATGTACAAGCGCAAGAAGCGTGAGTCAGACGGCACCACGTCTGAATATGCGGTCGAAGACCACGCCTGGCGCATGTACCGCGAGCTGGGTGGCGACGTCAACAAGTTGCCCGACTACTTTGTTTCGGCGCTCGACATGTCGGCCACCAACCACATTGCCATGATGGAAGCGGTGCAGCCGTTTGTGGATACCGCCATTTCCAAGACGGTGAACGTACCTGCCGATTACCCGTACGACGACTTCAAAAACCTGTACCAGCAAGCCTGGCGCGCACGCCTCAAGGGCTTGGCGACCTACCGACCCAATGCCATTTTGGGCTCGGTGCTGGAGGTGCATTCAGAGCCTGTGGCGGCACCGGTTGCCGTCGCCGCGCCGGTGATCGATCCCATGCGCACGGTGATTGAGAGCCGGCCCAAGGGCGCGCTTTCTGCAGTGGCTGAAAAGGTGGACTACTGGACCCAGGAAGGCCACAAGACGCTGTACCTGCTGGTGTCGTTCCTGCCAGTGCCTGCCGCCAACGGCGTGGGCACGGTTGACCGCGCCATCGAGTTCTTTATGCCTGTGGGCCAGAGTGGCGAGTCGCAACAGTGGATCACATCGAGCATGCGCTTGTTGTCGCTGGCGGCGCGCGGCGGTTTTCTAGAGCGCGCTCTGAGCGACATGCGCAAGGTCGCCTGGGACCGTGGTCCTGTGCGGCTTGGCACGCACCAGAAGGCTGATGGCACGCAGGTTCCCATGTGGCATGACTCCGAGGTGGCGGCTGTTGCCTACGCCATCCAGAATATCCAGTTGCAGCGGGCCAACCGTCAGAAGCAGGGCCATGGTGAGGGTCAGCGTGAGGCACAGCTGAATCAGGGTGTTTTGGCACCCGCGCAGGAGAGTGCACTGGCTGCCGCACCACCACCGGTGATGGCAGGCAAGAAGTGTGGCGAATGTGGTGCCCATGCGGTGATCCGCAAGGACGGTTGCGACTACTGCACCCAATGCGGGCACATCGGGACTTGCGGGTAACAGTGGATACCCACTGGCATGGAAGTAGCTGCCGTGTGGGTTGTCATCCTGCCGGCGTGGGGCGAACTGGCTGAAGTGGAGGGGTGATGCCCAATAACGAACTTGCCACTCTGGCGGCTGAACTGATGCGGTCGCGTCAAACCATCCTGCCCAAGCGGCTGATGGAGCCCGGCCCCGATGCCAGCGCGCTCCATCTGATTCTCGGCGCGGCCGCTTCGGCGCCCGACCACGGGCAAATTTTGCCTTGGCGCTTTGTGCTGGTGCCTGTTGACGCACGCGTGCGGCTGGCCGATGTGTTTGGCGCCGCGCTGCTGGAGCGTGATGCGGATGCCACGCCCGACCAGGTTGCGCAGGCGCAGGAAAAAGCCCACCGTGCACCGCTGCTCATGCTGGTGGTGGTGGACGGCCAGCGCGGCGACCCCGATGTGGACCTGCACGAACGCATTGTCTCCGCCGGTTGCGCCGTGCAAAACATGTTGCTGATGGCCACGGCGTTGGGCTATGGCTCGGCGTTGACCAGTGGCAAGGCCCTGAAGTCGGCCCGGCTGCGCACCCTGTTCAATTTGACTGAAGGTGAACATGCGCTGTGTTTTGTGAGTATGGGCACTGTGCAGTCACGCAAGAACGGACGATTGCGGCCCGCAACGGCTGACTATGTTGGCACTCTCGCGCCCCTTGCGAATGCGCAGGACGGGGTTTAATTTTTTACTGGAATACCGCGATGAACATTTCAAGTTTTGACGAGCTTTTGCAGTCCGCCCGCTACCAGCCTTTGCCCCAGCGCCTGCTGTTTGTGTTTGCCGGTGTGGAGTTGCCCGAGGACAGCACCCCTGAGCAGCGTGCAGGCTTTGAAGCGGGCGAGGGCGGAGCGTTGGTCCCCCGCATGTGTGTGGACAAAAGCCCGCAAGAGCTGGATTCGTTTGCCGATCTGGTGAAGGAAGCCAGCCTGTTGGGTCAGCGATGGGGCATGGTATTTGCAGCCGCCATGTCGGGCGCGCCCGGCGAGCCCCCCACCAGTGAAGAAGCCGGTAAGGCGCTGGAGCACATGGTGGAGGCCATCAAGCAGGGCAACATTGGCGCCTACATTCCGTTTGACGTTCAGGGTCACGCCGTCAACATCGGCTGATGCAGCTGTGATGATGCCGACTCTGCCAGGACACCGTGCGCCTGCGGTCGGCCTTGAATCTCCTTTTGAAATGCTGGTGGCCTGCCATGAGCGGGTTCAGCGCACTCTGGACCTGATGGTGCGTTTGCAGTTGCACTTGATCGACCATGGTCAGGATGCCGATGCCCGCCAGGCCGCGCGCGACGTCATGCGCTACTTTGATCTGGCTGCACCCTTGCACCACCAGGATGAAGAATTGCATGTTTTCCCTCCCTTGCTCAGGGGGTCTGACACCACGGTGCATGCGCTGGTCCGAAAGCTCATGCGGGACCATCAGCAGATGGAGTCTGCTTGGGCTCTTGCCCGGTGTGTATTGCTGGTCATTGCCGATGGGCCAGCGGCACAGTGGGTGCCGTTGTCATCAGAACAAACGACGGCACTCGGCTGTTTTGCGGCGCTCTACGGCCAGCACATTCAGGACGAAGAAGGCATCGTCTATCCGGCGGCGCAAGCAACGCTTTCGGACACTGCGTTGCGAGCCATGAGTGCCGACATGATGCAGCGCCGCGGCGTGGACGCCCGTAACATGGCGTCTGGCTTGTGAAACAGGCGCATCAAAGGGTGTGCGTCGGCATTGATTGTCAACAGCGTGTAGCTGTGAATCCATTCGCCTTTCGGTGATTTCCAGCAAGACCATAGTCCCGCGAGTCCCATCGGTTGGCCGTCTGTCCGGTGGATGCGACCTGGAACGGCTCTGCCCCGGATCGCCAATCCGGTTCAAAAAACGATTCAGCGGGAACGATGCACCCCGTTACTGGCGAACGATCGAGTCGCCCGACTTCTTCACTGCATCACCCACGCTGAAGCCTGGGTCCTTGTCGAAGTCAAAATTTTCCTTGTCGCCGTTGGTGCGCTGAATGCTCACGGTCCACACTTTGTGGGTTTTGATCTTGCCTTCAATCATCTTGCCCGCATAAGCACCGCCAGCCGCACCAGCCAGGGTCGCAAGGTCTTTGCCAAGGCCACCGCCAACCTGATTGCCCAGCAAGGCGCCGCCAATGCCGCCAGCAATCATGCCAACCGCGCTGCCTTCACCTTCTTTTTCAGTGATCGATACCGCGACGACCTTGCCGCAGTCCGCGCAGGGTGCCAGCGCTGGGGCGGGCTTGCTTGCGGCTGTCATGCGGGCTTTGGCTTCGGCCATGGCCTTGTCATATTCTGTTTTGGCATCGCGGCGGCATTGCAGGCGGCCACTGGATGAGGGCTCGTCATTGCAGAGTTTCTTGTCGGATTCATAACGCGCCATTGCCGCTTTGTTGTCCGCCGCAAGCTGGGATTTTGCCGCCGGTGCCGTCACGGCCCATGCGCTGGGTGCCAGTGTGGTGAGTGCCGCAACAACCAGGGTGCAAGCCAACGAGAGGGATTGCTTCTTCATGCCGTAACTCCTTTGAAAATGAAGCTGCAAGTATTCCATAGGGCTGCCCGTAAGATCGAACACATGCATACACAAAACGCGGCTTTGCGGAACAAAGACCTATTTCTTGCCATTTTTGTTATTTTGGTTTGGGGCGTCAACTTTGCTGTCATCAAAGTGGGGGTCGCCGACGTTCCGCCGCTGCTGTTGGCCGCCTTGCGTTTCATGCTGGCTGCATTTCCGGCACTGCTGTTTTTTCGGGCTCCCAAGGTGCCGCTGCGTCTGTATGTCATCTATGGGCTGACGATTTCGGTGGGGCAGTTTTCCCTGTTGTTCTCGGCCATTCATGTGGGTATGCCCACAGGGCTGGCGTCACTCGTGCTGCAGTCGCAGGCCGTCTTTACCATGCTGTTTGCCGCGTTCTTCCTGAAAGAACGCTGGCACGCCAACCAGCTTGCAGGATTGATGCTGGCCGCAGTGGGCTTGGTGTTGATTGGCAGTGCACATGGCCTGTCGATGCCATTGGCGGGCTTCATGCTGACCGTAGCGGCGGCGGTCATGTGGGCCAGTGGCAATATCGTGACCCGTGCGGTAGGCCGATATGGGCCCATGAATCAACTCGCATTTGTGGTGTGGGCCAGTCTGGTGCCGCCGATTCCCCTGCTGCTGTTGTCGGCATGGCTGGAGGGTCCTGCAGCCATTGCAAACGCGCTACAGCATTTCAGCTGGCACGCCTTTGCCGCCGTCGCCTACCTGGCGTGGGCGGCGACGTTATTTGGCTATGGGGTATGGACCGGCCTGCTCGCGCGCTACCCGGCCAACCGGGTGGCCCCCTTCACCTTACTGGTGCCACTGGTGGGGCTCACCACGGGCTGGTTCGCCTTCGGCGAGGCGCTCAAACCGGTGCACTTTGCTGGTGGCGCGTTGCTGATGGCTGGGTTGCTACTCAATTTGTTTGGCGCGCGCCTGTTTGTGCGACTGAAATGGCAGAGCCAATGAGGGGTTGAGTCGTGCGCTTGGGCGACCCGGCGCGCGCTATGGGGATCGTGTCCATGGTCCAATAGGTTCATGAACCCGGACGCACACAAACTCTGGCACGCCCCGCAGTGGGCCTTTGCCATTCTCCTGGCCCTGCTGGGCATGTTGGGGCCGTTCTCCATTGACACGTATTTACCCGCTTTTGCGGGCATTGCCCAGTCGCTGAACGCCACGCCAGTGCAGATGCAGCAAACGCTGTCGGCCTACCTGTTTGGATTTGCCTTCATGGCCCTTTTTCATGGGGCTATTTCCGACAGCTTTGGCCGCCGCCCTGTCGTGCTGTGGGGCTTGGCCGCGTTCACGGTCGCGTCCGCTGGCTGTGCCCTGTCGCAAAGCATCGGGCAACTGATTTTTTTCAGGGCGGTGCAAGGCCTGTCCACGGGAGCCGGTATTGTGGTGTCCCGCGCGGTGATTCGTGACATGTTTCCCCCTTCCCAGGCACAAAAGGTGATGAGCCAGGTCACCATCTTTTTTGGCGTGGCTCCTGCCATTGCGCCCATGGTGGGCGGCTGGATGCTGGTACACGTCAGCTGGCATGGCATTTTCTGGTTTCTCACTGCGGTGGGTGTGGCCTTGTGGGTGGCCAACTACCGGCTGCTGCCAGAGACCCTGCATGTCACCCAGCGCCAGCAATTTCACGTTAAAAACCTCATGGCCGGGTACTGGCAGTTGGGGTCGGACCCCCGATTTTTATTGCTCGCGCTGGCCAGCGGTATTCCGTTCAACGGCATGTTCCTGTACGTGTTGAGCGCCCCGGTATTCCTGGGGGAGCACCTGGGCCTGGTCCCTCAGCAGTTTTTCTGGTTCTTTTGTCTGACCATCATCGGAATCATGGGAGGCGCCATGCTCAGTGGTCGCCTGGCAGGCAAAATGGCACCCAAGCAGCAAATTCGCTATGGTTTCATGATTATGCTGACGATTGGGATCATCAACCTGGTTGCCAATCTGTTGTTCAAGGCGCAGGTGGGCTGGGCCTTGCTGCCCATTTGCGTATTTGCGTTTGGCTGGGCACTGATGGTGCCCGTGGTGACGCTGCTGGTGCTGGATCTGCACCCGGACCGGCGTGGCATGGCATCAAGTCTTCAGATGTTCGTGGGGTCCACGGCCAACGGCATTGTGGCGGGTGTGATCTCACCACTCGTCATGCACTCTACCGTGGCGCTGGCCGCAGCATCCGTGTTGATGATGTGCATAGGCTTGGTGGCCTGGGTTTACATCCGCCGCCGCTGGCCCGAAATTGGGCAAACCATCGTGCACCATTGAAAGACCAAACGCCCGATCCGATCGGGCGTTGGCTCAGGGGCGCATCAAGTCTTCAATGGCGTCCACAACCATTCGCGAGCCAATGGCCATCAGCAAAATGTCATTGGCGACCCGGACATAGCGGTAGCCCTGCGGCGGCACGCCAATGCGCACGATGACCTCATTGGGTACCGGGTAAAACACCACATCGCCCGGCAAAGCTTGGCCCATGTGCCATTTTTTGGCCTGGCCAGGAGGGAGGCAGCCGTTGTTTTTCTTGGCAAGACCGGGCGGGCATTTTTTAGCCGTGCGCTGGGTATCGTAGTAACTGGATACCGCCACGCGCTGGTGGTCTGCAAAATAGGCACCAATCTGAATCTCTGCGGTGCGCGTGTCCTGCGGTTGCTCTTTCTTGCCGTTACCGTGTCCGTTGCCGGCCCACTCCGGCTTTTCTGCCCATGCCGCACTGCAAACGCAGGTCACGCTGATCAGTAATGGCAGCGCCCAAGAGCGCCGGATGGATGTTGGTGAAGATGATTTCATAGCTTACTTTTTACCACCACCACCACCACCACCACCATGGCTACCGCCGCCGCCTGAGCCGGAACCATTGCCGCCTGCGTGCTCTCCCGCTCCTGTCATCTTGCTGTTATGCGATTCATTGGCGTCTTCCCGACCTTTGTTTTTGTTGCTGGCCTGGCTGCCGGCGTCATCGTCTGGCTTCTTGCCGGCCTTGTCGGTCTTGGATGCACTGACCAGTGATCCCAGTTTGACGCCCATGGCGTTGGCAATTTGTCCCCAGCCCATGCCCGATTCGCGTTGCGCCAGGATGCCTTTCATGGACACGGTGGTGGTTGCCGTAGTCATGGTTCCTCCATTGAGCGCCGCCGCGAGCTGGGCTGGCGTGGGGTTGGTGATGCCTTGCTTGGCCAAGTCGGCCTTGGCCAGCGACAACGCTATATTGATTTCGCCGTTGCCCAGTTTGCCCGTCACGGGGGTGAATGTGGCGGGAGGTGGGGTAGCGCCTGTGGTGGTGGGGTTGGCGGTCAAAGTGACGCTGGTGCCATCGCGCATGCCGTTAACCAGTGCGGTTGCATTGCTGGTTGAGCCCGCAAATACGGTGTAGTCGGCCGTTAGCCGGGACGACGTGGGTGTTGCAGTGCTTTGTGTGGCTGGCGCGGTGCTCACGGCAGTTTGCGCTTGACCCGATGCGCTCATGAAAAAACTGAGACCAGATACGGCCAGTGCAGTGGCGGTTGTTCTGAAGAACATGGAGCAATCCTTGTGAAGCAAGCCATGGGCTTGTGAAATTTCATTCTAGGTTTGCGAATGCAAAGCGGACCTTCACTATTGTTACAAGGTGTATCACCAGGCCGCCGCGTTGTGTCAGGTGGTCAAATCTGAATCCTCGTTCCCCGTTCAGCCAGACGGCTGTTCGGTAACCGGAAGAAGCCTGCCACGGTTCCTGCATTAAGGTGCACAAGCGCAAGCAGGGCTTCGTGCCAACGGGCCATGCCGCTACCTTGTGGAATGTCCGGGGTGTGTTTGAAGCCGGAACCCCCCCCCCTGCACTTTTCAGAATCCTGGCGCCGGTGCATGTGTCGATTTCGGTATAAGCATGTGACGAAAGAATCGTTTCCTTATATGAAGCGGCCGTTCAGAATCGCATCCATTGTTTATCTGGAGCGACCATGCAACGTCTTAAAACCCTTATCACCGTTCTGTGTTTGGGCTTAGCCGCCGCCGTCACGACCGCTAGCGCCTTTGCTGCCCAGCCTCTGTTGACGCCCAAAGAGCTGCAGGCCCGCTTGACGGACCCGAACCTGCGGGTGATTGATATCCGCGATCCCAAGTCGTACGCCGCAGGCCACATCCCCGGTGCGGTCAGCGCACCCTATGCGCAATGGCGTGGGCCGGCTGCCAACCCGGGCGAGCTACTTGCCTTGCCCAAGCTGACGACGTTGGTGCAAGCCCTGGGCCTGACCCCCGCCACACACGCGGTGGTGGTCTCCAGCGGCGCCGATGCCACTGATTTCGGGTCCAGCGCACGCGTGTACTGGACGCTGAAGGTGTTGGGCCTCAAAGACCTGTCCGTGCTGAACGGCGGCGTGAAAGCGTGGTCTGACGCCCAACTGGCGCAGAACAACGAGGCGGTGAAAATTGCGGCCAGCAGCTTTCAGCCGCAGCTGGACGAGTCGCTCATCGCCAGCACCGAAGAAGTGGCCCAGCATGTGAAAGCCAAAGATGCGGTGCTGATAGACGCCCGACCCGCAGCCTTCTTCAATGGCGAAACCCGCGCCCCGACGGCCAAGGTGGCCGGCACGCTGCCGGATGCGGTGAACCTTCAGCACGACAAGTGGTTTGCCCCCGGCAGCGCCACCTTTATGGGCGCTGAGCAGGCCAAGCAGGTCGCGGCATCAAGCCAGTTGGACCCTGGCAAAGAGACCGTATCGTTCTGCAACACCGGCCACTGGGCCGCTACCAACTGGTTTGCCATGTCAGAAGTGCTGGGCCAGAAGAAGGTCAAGCTCTACCCCGGCTCGATGACTGCTTGGTCGCAAGACCCCAATGGCCTTCCGATTGCCAACGCGCCGAATCGGGCGCAGCAGTTGCTGATGGAGGCGAAAATCTGGACCGCCAAGGCGCTCAACTGACGCCATGAAGCGACTCCCTCTGGCGGCCCTGGTGGCCGCCTTTTTTATCTTTCTCGTACTGTCCGTATCGGTGCGCCAAGCGGTGCTGTTGCTGGTGGGCATGGGCATGGGCGCGGCGCTGGCGGGCGCGCGCTTTGGCTTTACCACCGGCTGGCGCCAGCTGATCGAGCAGCGCGACCCGCGCGGCGTGACCGGGCAGGTACTGTTACTGGCGCTGGCCAGTCTGGCCGCGCTGCCGCTGCTGGGGCATTTTTCTGAACTGCAGGCTGCTCTGGGCCCACCGAGCGTGAGCCTGCTGGTGGGCGCCTTTGTGTTTGGCCTGACGATGCAGATTGCCGACGGCTGTGGCTCGGGCACGCTGTACAAGGCCGGGCTGGGGGTGCCGCTCAATATGGGCATATTGCCGCTGTTTGCGTTGGGCAGTTTTCTGGGTTCGGCGCACCTGGATAGCTGGCTGGCCCTGGGCCAGATCGAGCCGGTCAGCCTGCCTGCGCAGTTGGGCACCGGTGGTGCGCTGGCGCTGACGTTGGTGTTGCTGGCGTTGGCGCTGTTGGCAGTGCGCGCCTGGGTAGGTGCGGGGCGGCAGTGGCTTGAAAAGCGTTGGGTGTGGGGCGCGGTGGCGCTGGCGGTGCTGGCCACGCTCAATCTGCTGCTGGCCGGCCAGCCTTGGGGTGTGGTCTATGGCTTTGGGCTGTGGGCTGCCAAGGTCTCGGTAGCACTGGGTGTCTTTGACCCGACGGCCAACGCCTTCTGGAGCCAGGCCGGCAACGCGCAGCGCCTGACGCAAACCGTGCTGATGGATGTCACTACGATCACCAACGTTGGCATTTTGGCCGGGGCGCTCTGGGTGTCTGCCAAGTCACCGCCGACCGGCCAGCCACTCACCGCGCAGCAGTGGGCGATTGGGCTGATCGCTGGTTTCCTGTTGGGCTACAGTTCGCGCCTGGCTTTTGGCTGCAACGTGGGCGCCATGCTCAGCGGTATTTCTACCGGCAGCCTGCACGGCTGGATTTGGATGCCGATGGCCTTTGGCGGCACCTTGGTGGGCGTGCGATTGCGTCGCCGCTACGGGTTTTGACAGGAGACGCGCTATGACCACCACGACCCAACGTCTGCGAGCCATTTTCTGGCTCATTCTGCTGGCCTTCCTGGCCTGGGATTTTTCAGCATCTTCCCCGGTGGACCTGCGCAACGAGCCGCCGCTGATCGCCGCTGGCTCCGGCCAAGCCGCTAGCGGGGGGCATTGTTCGATGGCGAAGTGAGGGGCTAGCAAAATTAAAGCAAGCCTACTCTTCATAACGATATAGCGAAAGCGTCGTTGGGCGCGGTACCCATCCGCGCGACAATGCGCACGATGCCAGCACACGCTGGCGCTTTGACTTTTAAACCCACCTTAGGAAACCCATGCGCATCGAAACCCTTGCCGTCCACGCTGGTTACAAACCCGAGCCCACCACCAAGTCCGCCGCTGTGCCGCTGTACCAGACAACGGCTTACGCCTTTGACAGCGCCCAGCACGGCGCTGACCTGTTCGACCTGAAGGTGGCGGGCAACATCTACACCCGCATCACCAACCCGACCAACGATGTGCTGGAGCAACGCGTGGCGGCATTGGAGGGCGGCATTGCTGCAGTGGCCATGGCTTCGGGCATGGCGGCCATCACGGCTGCCATCCAGACCATTGCCGAGACGGGCGACAACATCGTCTCGGCCAGCACCCTGTATGGCGGCACCTACAACCTGTTTGCCCACACCTTCCCGCAGCAGGGCATCGAGGTGCGCTTTGCCGACCCGCGCGACCCGGCCAGTTTTGCCGCACTGATCGACGCGCGCACCAAGGCGGTGTTTTGCGAATCCATTGGCAACCCGCTGGGCAACGTCACCGACATCGCCGCGCTGGCCAAAGTGGCGCACGACCATGGCGTGCCGCTGATCGTGGACAACACCGTGCCCAGCCCTTACCTGTGCCGCCCTTTCGAGCACGGTGCCGACATCGTGGTGCACGCCCTGACCAAATACATGAACGGCCACGGCAACAGCCTGGGTGGCATTATTGTTGACAGCGGAAAGTTTCCCTGGGCCGAACACAAGGCACGCTTCAAACGCCTGAACGAGCCCGACGTGAGCTACCACGGCGTGGTCTACACCGAAGCGCTGGGCGCGGCCGCCTACATTGGCCGTGCGCGCGTGGTGCCGCTGCGCAACATGGGAGCGGCGCTGTCGCCGTTCAACGCGTGGCTCACCCTGCAGGGCATCGAGACCCTGCCCCTGCGCATGGACCGTATCTGTGAAAACACGCTGGCTTTGGCGAAATTTTTGCAAGGGCACGACAAGGTCGAATGGGTACGTTACGCCGGCCTGCCCGACCACCCCGACCACGCACTGGTGCAGCGCCAGATGGGCGGCAAGGCCTCGGGCATTTTGTCGTTTGGCCTCAAAACCAGCGAAGCCGACCCGCGTGCCGCCGGTGCGCGTTTCCTTGATGCGCTGGACTTGTTCCTGCGCCTGGTAAATATTGGTGATGCCAAATCGCTCGCGACGCACCCGGCATCGACCACGCACCGCCAGCTCAATCCTGCTGAACTGGCCAAGGCCGGCGTGAGCGAAAACATGGTGCGCCTGTCGATCGGTATCGAGCACATCGACGACCTGCTGGAAGATTTGGAGCAGGCGCTGGCTGCGGTTTAAGGGTTGCTGTTTAGAGGCTGCGCAGGCACTGTGTGCCAGGCGCTCATATCTGAACGCGCGTGCCCAGCTCAATGACGCAGTTGTTGGGCAGCCTGAAGAAATTCGCCACGCTCCCAGCGTTGCGGGACATCAGCGCAAACAGGGCTTCGCGCCAACGCGCCATGCCAGCCCCTTTGGTCGGAACCACAATTTCGCGGCTCAAAAAGTACGAGGTTTCAAACAGGTTGATCGACAAGCCTTTGGCCTTGCACAGCTCCAGTGCCTTGGGAATATCCGGCGTGTTTTTGAAGCCGTAGTTGACTTGCACTTTCCAGAATCCTGGCACCAGGGCTTGCACCGTTACGCGCTCGGCAAAGGGTATCCACGGCACATCGTGAAAAACCACGGTGAGAATCACATTGCGCTCGTGCAGCACCTGGTTGTGTTTGAGGTTGTGCATCAAGGCCTGCGGCACGGTGTCGGGGTTGGCCACGGCATACACCGCCGTGCGGGACACGCGGTGCACCGTGTCGCCCGATAGCGCGGCGACAAAGGGCAAGAGCTGCGGGTCGTCATGGCGAATGCTCTCGATCAGCAGTTCGCGACCACGGCGCCAGGTCGCCATGGTGATGAAGATGCCAAAGCCCAGCACCAGCGGGAACCAGCCCCCCTGAAAGAACTTGATGGAGCACGACACCACCAGCAACAGATCCAGCGCCATGAAGACGCTGGTAGCCGCAATCGCCACGGGCAGCGGGTAATGCCAGCCATGGCGAATCACAAAGAAGGTCAGCAGTGTGGTGATGAGCATCGTCACCGTCACCGCAATACCGTAAGCCGAGGCCATGGCCGATGAACTGCCAAAACCAAACACGGCCAGCAGCACCGCGCCCAGCAGCAACCAGTTCACCTCGGGCATGTAAATTTGCCCCGCCTCTTTGGCTGAGGTGTAGTGCACCTGCATGCGCGGCAGCAGCCCGAGTTGCATGGCCTGCTTGGTCATGGAATAGGCGCCCGAGATAACCGCCTGCGATGCAATCACCGTGGCCAGCGTGGCCAGCACCACGGCGGGCATCAGCCAGGCCGAGGGGAACATGCGGTAGAACGGGTTCTCCAGCGCAGCCGGATCCCGCATCAGCAGCGCACCCTGGCCCATGTAGTGGATGGCCAGCGCCGGCAGCACCATGCCGACCCACGCGTATTGAATGGGGCGTTTGCCAAAGTGGCCCATGTCGGCGTAAAGCGCTTCGGCGCCGGTAAACGCCAGCACGATGGCCCCGACGGCCACGAACATGTGCCAGCCCTGGCCGCTTAAAAATGCGATCGCATTCAGCGGGTTAAGGGCGGCCAGAATGGCGGGCTGCTGGGCAATCTCCATCACGCCCGTTACCGCCAGCACGCCAAACCACAACACGATCACGGGGCCAAACAGCTTGCCCACCAGCCCTGTGCCAAAGCGCTGCATCGCAAACAGTCCCACCAGCACGGCGGCACAGATCGGCAGCACATAGGGCTTGAAGGCGGGCGTTACCACCTCCAGACCCTCGACTGCGCTGAGTACCGAGATGGCTGGGGTAATCACGCTGTCGCCATAAAAAAGGGCCGCGCCAAACACGCCAATCAGCAACAGGATGATCCGTTTCTGGGGCGTGTTGCCCGCGGCTTTAGCGGCCAGTGCGGTCAGCGCCATGATGCCGCCTTCACCCCGGTTGTCGGCCCGCAGGATCAGCAGCACGTACTTCAGCGTGACCACCATCATCAGCCCCCAGAAGATGACGGACACCGCGCCAATCAGGTGGGTGGCGTCCAGCGGAATTCCCGTCGCGGGGCTGAAAATTTCTTTCATGGTGTACAGCGGGCTGGTGCCGATATCTCCATACACCACCCCCAGCGCACCCAGTGTGAGGGCGGCAAGACTTTCCCGATTGGACGCTTTGGTCATGGCATTTCATTCGCAGTAAACAGGACTCCACTGTCGCAGCCCGCGTATCAGGAACGCATAAGGGGCTGCAGCATCCAGCGCGCAGGTTAGGTAACTGCCAGGCGGTAACCCACGCCGGTCTCTGTCAGCAAATGGCGGGGCTCCGCCGGGTCACGCTCAATCTTGGCGCGCAGCTGCCCCATGTAAAGCCGCAAATAATGCGTGTGCTCGGTGAACTCGGGCCCCCACACGTCGGTCAGCAATTGCCGGTGCGTGACCACGCGGCCTGCACTGCGCACCAGTCGCGCAAGCAGGTTGAATTCAGTGGGCGTCAGGTGCAGGGTTTCGCCATTGCGTTTCACCACCCGCAAGGCCAGGTCTACGTTCAAATCGTCCAGTTCGTGCACCGTGACCGCAGCAGCCAGCGCCGTGCCCCGGTGGCGAAGCGCCACCCGGATGCGGGCCAGCAGTTCGCTCACACTGAAGGGCTTTGTCAGATAGTCGTCGGCCCCTGCATCCAGCAGTTGGATCTTTTGGGCTTCCTGGTGGCGGGCAGACACCACCAGAATGGGCAGCGCATGGTGCTTGCGCACCTCCTGCACCAGCTCGACGCCATCGCCATCGGGCAAACCCAGGTCCAGCACCATGACATCGGGCAACGCATGCTTCAGCATGGCCCGCGCCTCGCTCAATGACACGGCAGTCTGCACCTCAAAACCCTCGACTGAGAGGGATGATTGCATCACTGCCCTGATTTCACGGTCGTCCTCCACCACGAGAATGCGCAAGGTCATTGAGGCACTCCTTGCGGCTGGTGGGGATCAATGGGTAGTGTCACGGTGAAGCGGTTTCCGCCTCCGGTACGCCGCCTGACCGTCAGGCTGCCGCCATGCGCGCAGGCGATCGCCCGGCACAGAGCCAAGCCCAGCCCGGCACCGCGCTGGCCAGACTGGTCATTGCGGGAGTAGGGCTCAAATATCGCCTGGTATTTTTCTTCGGGAATCGCCTCGCCACGGTCTTTGACAGACACCTGCATCTCCTGGGCGGTGGTGCTCACGACCAGCTCAATTGCGTCAGCGCTGTACTTGAGCGCGTTGTCCAGCAGGTTGCCGATCAGCTGCGCCAGCAAAACCGGGTCGGCCTTGATCAGCGGCAAGCCCTCAGGTACTCTGGATTTGATACGCCGGGCAGAGTCCCGCAGCCGCACACGGGCCAGAACGGCTCCCACGATTTCTTCCATGGACTCCCAGCCGCGTTGGATCGGCTGCGACGCATTGGTCAGCTGCACCAACTGCAGGGTGTTTTCGGTCACGGTGGAGAGGTAGGTCGCCTCGCTGACGATGCTGCCCAGCAAGCGGTCCTGGTCGGCGGCGCTGAGTTTGTCGCGCTGCGTTTGCAGTGACGAGGCAGCGCCGACCACCGCCGCCAGCGGCGTGCGCAAGTCGTGTGAAATAGCGGCCAGAAACGTGCTTTGCACCTGTTGTCGGTGGGACTCATTTTCGGCTGCTAGCATCGATGCCGTCAGGCGCAGGCGCCACAGCGCCTGTGCCAGCAAAGCGCACAGCGCCTGGGCGTGCTCCCGCCCATCGGCATCGGCCGCCAGACCATTCTGGATGCAGGCGGCCCCGTGCATCTGGCCCTTGTCGCCCAGCGGTACATACCAGGCGTTCAGGCCAGGCCAGCGCCCGGTTCCGGGGCCGAGCACAGCGGCTTCACGCATGCAGCATTGCATGCCGTCGTCCAGGGTGGTGGCCAACCCGGGTGCCAGATCCAGCGTGCCGTCGGGTTGACGCAAGGCCAGAACGGAAGGCCCGGTGAAGGCACTGTCCAGAGCGTTCTGCCCCAGTGCCTGCACTTCGTGAGCGGTGGTGGCGCCTGACAGGTCGGTGGCCAATGCCTGCAGTTGGCGAGCCCGTTGCTCGTTGCGGTGTGCTGTTTTCGTTTCGCGCCGAAGGGAGGCTGCCAGGTTACTGATCACCAGTGCGACCAGCAGCATCGTGAACAGGGCAATCAGATGCTCTTGGCTGTCGACTTCAAAGGTCCAGCGTGGTGGAACAAAAAAGAAGTTGAATGCCGTTACGGCGCCCACCGCACAGACCACCGAGGCCAGCCAGCGCAGGCGGTACGACGCAAGGACGACTGCCAGCACATACACCATGGCCTGGCTGGTGAGCGAGACGTGGTGGTCCAGCAGAAATCCGCCAACGGTTGCCGCCGTCAGCAGCAAGGCCACCGTGGCCCAACTCCGCAGGGGTGTTTGGGTGTCGTTTGACGTGGAGGTAGCGTTCATGGTGCGGTCAGCGTACCACCAGCCGTATCAGGATTGCATCAGGGAAATTGACGATGGAGGCGTATACTGTTAAAAAATACAGTATTTTGCAAAACCCCTTGCCATGTCTACCTCTGCGCGCATTCTCTCCCTGGCAAGCGTCCATGCCGACGTCTGGCATGCGGACGCGCTGGCGGGTGCGCCAGGCCGAATTTTGGCCACGGGGGACGCCCTGCTGGACGCGCAGTTGCCTGGCGGCGGCTGGCCGCTGGGGGCGCTGACCGAGATCCTCCAAATGCCCGGGGTGCACAGCGAATGGCGCTTGCTCTTGCCGGCTTTGGCCCGCAGCGGCACGGGGGCAGTGGTGCTGGTGGGCGCACCGCATGTGCCCTTTGGACCGGCCTTGGGTGCACAAGGCCTGAACTTGAACCGGCTGCTGTGGGTTATGGCCCAGGATGCGCCCCAGCGCCTGTGGTCTACCGAGCAGGCGCTTCGCTGTGCCGATGTAGATGCTGTGCTGGCCTGGCTGCCGCAGACGCGCCCCGACCAGTTGCGTCGCCTGCAAATGGCCGCCGCCGAGTACGCCAAGCTGCTGTTTGTGTTGCGCCCGGAGCAGGCGCAACACGAGTCATCCCCCGCGGTGTTGCGCCTGTGGGTGTCACCTGCCAAAGAGGTGCCGGATGCACTGGAAGTGCAGGTACTCAAGCGGCGCGGCCCACCCCTGGCGCAGCCCCTGCGCATGGCAGCCCGCCCCATGCGCCTTGCAAGGCTGCTGGCGGCCAGCAGCCTGCGCACCGGCTACGGTGCAGGAGGACGCCATGCACTGGATCGCACTGCAGCCGTCAACTGAAGACGGTGCACTGGCAGACGCCCCCACCGCCTGGGCGTGGTGGGCTTTGCAGTTCACCCCTCTGGTGGCGCGCGTGGACGCGGCACTGGTGCTGGAAGTGTCTGCCAGCGAGCGCCTGTTTGGTGGCCGTACTGCGCTGCTGGCGCACCTGTTCAAGACAAATGGGCTTCTAGCCCCCGTGGAATATGCGCAAGGCGCTACATCTTTGATAGCAATAGGGCGCCTGGGGTGTGATGCGAAGGGTGACAAAAATGCCATCCCGCCCGATGCCTTGCCCCTGCACACCCTGGCCGCCGCCCGCCCGCACCTGCCCACGCTGGCGCGCCTGGGCATGCGCAACTGGGGGCAGCTGCGCGCGTTGCCGCGGGGAGGTCTGGCGCGCCGCTTTGGCGCGGGGTTGATTGATGCGCTGGACCGGGCCTATGGCCTACGGCCAGAGGTCTATCCGTGGCTGACCCTGCCGCAGGTGTTTGACGCACCGCTGGAGCTGGCGGCCAGCGTGGAGTCGGCCCCGGCTCTGCTGTTTGGTGCGCGCCGTCTGCTGGCGCAACTGCAGGTATGGCTGCAAGCCCGCCAGCGGGGCGTGCTGGCTCTCGAGTTGTTGTGGGAACTGGACGCCCGGCGCTCCAACGCCCAGCATGTGGATGCCCACCACACCGGTGGTGCGCAGGGCCGCCTGATCCTGCGCACCGCCGAGCCCACACAGGACATGCAGCACCTGCAGCGCCTGCTGGGCGAGCAGCTGGCGCGCGTCACGCTACCCGCCCCCGTGCTGCATCTGCGGCTGCGTACCGTGCAAACGCAGCCCCTGGCGGGGGAAAGCCTGAGCCTCTTGCACGATGACCAGCGCCATGGCGACAGCCTGCACCAGTTGCTGGAGCGCCTGAGCGCGCGTCTGGGTGTGCAGCAGGTGCTGGGTGCCACGCCCCATGCGGACCACCGGCCCGAATGCATGCAGCGCTGGACGGCAGCCGCAGAAACTCTGGGCGTAAAAAATGCTATGAAATCAGGAGCTGCTCGCGCACTATCCACGAGGGCTGGTGGCCTGAATGACGTGAAGGATGCGCAGGAATTTGCCTTGTATCCCACCTGGCTGCTCGCCACCCCTCTGCGTCTGGCAGTGCACCAAGGTAGCCCGCAGTACCAGGGGCCGCTCACCCTGCTGGCCGGGCCGCAGCGGCTGGAATCCGGCTGGCTGGACGGCGATGCCGCCTGCGCGCTGCGCGACTACTTTGTGGCGCGCAGCGCGCAGGCGGGCCTGGTGTGGGTGTACCAGGAGCGGCTGGGTGGGCAGGCAAAACAGGGAGCGCAAAACACGGCCCGGTGGTATTTGCATGGGCTCTATGCCTGAGCCCGGTTGCGGCAAGCAATCTATTTGGCGCGCCCTGTTTTGACCATTTGCGTTGCATCCCCTACATTGCAGGTTGCAGAAAAAAATAATTATCCGGATTGACAACGATCGGCACCTACCCGTGCTGCGAAAGGCGCCCCTTCTCATGAGCAAATTGTCCCTGCTGGATCTCGGTTTTTTTATTGCCGAATCCGAAGCCAGCCCCAAGCACGTGGGCGGGCTCCTGATCTGCAAACGCCCGCCCAAATCAACGGCCGCCTTTGCCAAAAACCTGTACCGCGAGTATTTGACCTTCACCGATGTGAAGCCGCCGTTCAACCGCATCATCCATTTCTCGCTGACCTCCAGACCGCAATGGCAGGATGTGGTGGTTGATCTGGAACAGCACGTGTTTTTTCACAAGCTGGAGGCCGGCCACAACGACCGCAAAGCCCTGTACGACTTTGTCTCTAAGCTGCACACGCCCATGCTCGACCGCACGCGCCCGCTGTGGGAAGTGCATGTGATCGACGGGCTGACCGAGGGACGCTTTGCGCTCTACCAGAAGATGCACCACGCTTATGCCGACGGCGTCACCATGGCGCGCTGGACGGCCGATGGCCTGAGCCCGTCGCCCGACGCCCTGGAGCTGACTCCGGTGTGGACGCTCAAGCACAGTGGCCACGGCAGTCACCGTACCTCACGCAACCAGGAGTTGATGCAGATCGCGTGGAAAGAAATCACGGGCAACGGCCGGCGGTTTCTGGGTATTGGGCGCCTGGGCGCCATGCTGTTTCTGGAAAGCATCAAGCTCACCAAAAATGCCATTGCACTGCCGTTTGTCTCCAGCGCCAAAACACCGCTGACAGGCCAGGTTACTTCCGGGCGGCAATTTGCCACGGCTGCTGTGTCCATGGAACGGGTGAACAAAATCCGGGCCAGTACCCGGTCTACTCTCAACCACATCGCACTCACCTGCCTGGACGGTGCGCTGCGCCGTTACCTGAAAGACCAGGGGGTTGAACTGCGCAAGCCCATCACCATCCAGATGCCGGTAAACCTGCGCAAAGAGGGCGAGAAAACGGCGGGCAACAAGATCGGCATCATCCAGGTAGAACTGTCGCCGCCCACAGACGACCCCTACGTGCGCCTGCGCAACATCGGGTATTCCCTGCGCAATGTGCGCACCATGGTGGACAGCGTGCCGCCCGAAGCCATTGAGTCGTACACCATCATCACCGGGCTGGTGGCGCAGATTGCCGAGATTCTGAAGCTGAGCAACAAGATGCCCCCCATGGGCAACACCCTGGTCTCCAACGTGCCCGGTCCCAAGGAATACCTGTACATCAAGGGCGCCCGCATGGAAGAAATGCACCCCATCAGCACGCTGCCGCCCAGCAACCTGCTCAACATCACGCTGTTCAGTTATGCCGGTGAGCTGTTCTTTGGCCTGATTGCCACCGATGAGCTGCCCCACCTGGAACGCCTGGGCGAGTACGTTTCAGAGGCTTTTACCGAGCTGGAAAATTCGGTGAGCGAGGCGCACCTGTAGCTATTTCGCCGACACAACCGCGTTGCGTCCTTGTGCTTTTGCCTCGTAGAGCGCTGCATCCACCCGCCGAAACCAGGCCGCTACATCTTCACCGTGCCTCAATTCGGCTACGCCAAAAGAAGCTGGCAGGAAGATTTGGTGAAGACCTTCGGTAATAAAAGTCTTGGAAAGTGCGTCCCGTAGCCGGTCGGCCAGCAAAACTGCTGCCCACCGGGTGACCATAGTGGTCGTTCACTGATTTGAAGTGGTCCAGATCAAACATGACCAGGCAGACCGGGACATCGTGGCGGGCCTTGATCGAGACCATATGCGCCAACTGATCAAAAATATACCGGCGGCTGAAGGCGCCGGTGAGCTGGTCCCGGGTCACCAGTTCATTCAGGCGCTCCATGGCCGATTTCAGCTCCTCATTCTTCGCCTTGACCTCTCTATTGGTCTGGTTGAGGTCGCCACGCGCCCGTGTCAGTAACGTGACCAGCATGGAATTGCGCACCGAGTGGTCGAGTTCACGAAAAAGCTCCTGCTCCAACGTCCGGGCGGACCATACCTGCACGAAAAACATGACGATCCAGCCAATGAAGACCTGCGGCCCAATCGGGTTGTTGACGACGGCCAGTTGCACCAAAGGAGGTAGCAGCATGCCCATAGAAAAGAAAAACGTGGCTGAGCGCACGGGCGACATGATCATCATGCAGATGCCCGATACACCCACAAGAATAATCAGGTCGGTCAGGTAGTACAGGAACTGACCTTCAACCCAGGTGAACCAGACCGATGAACCCCACGTCAGGCCGAGCATGCCTGCGCAGGCGATCTGTGCCCAGGTCCAGAAAATGGGGTCTTGATTGCGGGAGATGCTGAGTCGGTAGCGGTAGCCAATACCGACGGTGGACAGCGCAACGGCGGAGATCAAGCATGCCCAAATGACGGCCTTTGTCGAGCCGGCAGCGCTGTGGATAACCCACGCCAACAGCAATATGCGCTTCATCCAGATCCAATGTGTTCTGAACGTCCATGGCCTCTTTCATTTTGAAAACCATTATTGCGCAAGCGGGATGGTGTAAATCTACGCGGCGGCCGATTCAAAGCAATGCGGCTGCTGATCGTGTCCAATAGAGCGCATGGAAAAACCAAACAACACCGACCAGCGCCTGACCGATCTGGAAATCAAGGCCAGTTTCACCGAAGACTTGCTGGATCAACTCAACCAGATCATCGTGCGCCAGCAAGAAGAAATTGCCATGCTGATTCGCGAGGTAGGCCAGTTACGCCAGCAAATGCCGGATGGCGCCAGCGCCGGCTTCAGCCGCGCCAGCGAAGAGCTGCCTCCGCACTATTGAACCGATTTCCGTGAGTGCGCATCGCGCTTAAGTCCTTGCGAACAAAAGCCCCGCCCAGGATGCCCGGGCGGGGCTTTTGTCATGGTGGCCAGTAATTACTTGGCTGGAGCAACCGCTGGTGTAGCAGGCGTTGCCGGTATGGCAGCTGGCTTCACCATCTTGGCTTTCTTGGCGGCAGCGCGGTCCTTCTTGGCCTGTGCGCGGTCAGCCTTCAGCTTTTCCTTATCAGCCTTGATGACGGCTGGCGCTGCGTTGGCAGCTTTGTCGGTAGACATCTTTTCCTTGTCGGCTTTTACAGCAGCCTTGTCGGCAGCTACAACAGCGGACTTGACGACGGGTGCTGCTGGCGTGGCGGGCGCTGCAGGCGCAGCGGTCTGGGCAAAAGCGCCCATGGAGAAAATGCCGGCGATCAGAGCAGTAGTGGTCAAAGTCTTGAAGTTCATGGAGTCGTCTTTCGGTTGGTTGTTGATACCCATCCTCAACGAGGGCCGGCTTGCGCCAGTTGACTGCCAACTACAACATCGCCTGTAAAGAAATGTAATGCGGGCAATGCAACAACCCCGCTCTACTTCGCTAAACGGAAGTCATGCCGCCATCCACCGTGTGGGCATGGCCGGTTACAAACGAGGCCGCGTCCGAGCTCAGCCAAAGCACCACAGCCGCCACTTCATCGGCCTCGCCAATGCGGCCAATGGGGTGCAGTTGCGCAACGGCCGGTCCCACCTTGGGGTCGGCTTGCATGGCACGGTCAAACATGGCGGTGCGAATGACGCCGGGGCACACCGCGTTGACGCGAATGTTCTTGCGCCCGTATTCCACCGCTGCCGATTTGGTCAGGCCCAGCACCGCATGCTTGCTGGCGCTATAGGCCGCCATCTTGGGCGCGCCCACCAAACCCGCCACCGATGCCGTGTTGACAATGGAGCCGCCGCCTTGCTTGAGCATTTGCGCCAGCTCGTATTTAAGGCACAGCCACACGCCCTTGACGTTGACCGCCATGATGCGGTCAAAGGTGTCCTCTGCGCAGTCGGCCAGCCGCATGTGCTCTTCTTCAATGCCAGCATTGTTGAAGGCGCAGTCCAGCCGGCCAAAGTGCGCCACCACCTGCGCCACCATCGCCTCCACCTGTGCGGCCTGCGTGACATCGGTCTGTATGAACAGCGCCTGTGCCCCGGTGGTTTCAATGAGCCGGGTTGTCTCGGTGCCCGCTGCCACATCGCGGTCCACCACGGCTACGCGTGCGCCGGCCTTGGCAAACGCCAACGCGCTGGCGCGCCCAATGCCACCGCCGCCACCGGTTACCAACACCACCTTGCCGTCAAAATTGCTGTGCATCGAAGTCTCTCCGTCGGTTCAAAAATTGATCATAGAGTCCGACCGGGTGACAACACGCCGTTCACGTGCCGCGCTGCGTAACCCGTGCGACACACAGCGCCCCAGCCCGTTGGCAATAATTGCGGCCCTAACAAGCTAACTGACAGGATGCCCATGAACCGCGTACTCGCCCACACTGGCGCCAAATACCCCATCCTCCAGGCCCCCATGGGCTGGATAGCGCGCACGCAGCTGGCATCGGCCGTGTCGCGCGCCGGGGGCTTGGGCATTATTGAAACCTCGTCGGGCGAGACCGCCAACTGCCAGGCCGAAATCACCAAGATGAGCGCACTGGGCCTGCCGTTTGGCGTCAACCTGCCGATTCGGTTTTTGAAGGACGACGCCATGCTCCGCTTCGTGTGCGACTCGGGTGTGAAATTCGTCACCACCTCTGCGGGCAGCCCCGCCAAGTTCGTCAAGCCCTTGCAGGACGCGGGCATCATCGTCTACCACGCGGTGCCCACTGTGGACGCAGCGCTCAAGTGTGTGGACGCGGGCATTGATGGCCTGGTGGTGGAGGGCGCCGAGGGCGGGGGTTTCAAGAACCCCGAAGAGGTATCCACCCTGGTGCTGCTGCAGGCCATTCGCGCACGGACGGACGTGCCGCTGATTGCCGCAGGCGGCATTTGCGATGGCCGTGGCATGGCGGCCGCTTTTGCTCTGGGTGCCGAGGCCGTGCAAATGGGGACGCGTTTTGTGAGCTGCACCGAAAGCCCGGTGCACGACAACTACAAAAACGCCATCGTGCAAGCCAAAGAAACTGGCACGCTGGTGCTGAACAAAAAATCATCGCCGTGCATACGCTCGCTCAAGTCGGCACGCACCCAGAGCATTTATGAAGAGGGCGTCATGCCCGCCGATGCCTTGCAGGGCATTCTGGGCGTGTACTTTGGTGGCGACATGGAAGCCGCGCCCGCGCTGGCTGGGCAAACCGTGGGCCTGATTGACTCCATCAAAACCGCGCAGCAAATCATTGACGAGACGGTGGCCGAGTTCTTTGCCATCACCGCACGGTTGGGCGCATTGGCACAGGGGCGCGTTTTTGGTTAAATAGGCCGCATGATCAAACAAGCGCTGGTTCTACCCTGCGGCCACCATGTAGCCAACCGCATCTGCAAAGCGGCCATGACCGAAGGCCTTGCAAGCGCCAGGGGCCACGCCACTGCGGCCCACAACCGGCTGTACGGCACCTGGGCCCGTGGCGGAGCAGCTGTCTTGTTGACCGGCAACATCATGGTGGATGCGCGCTACCTGGAGCGCGCTGGCAACGTGGTCGTGCAAGACGCCTCTGGCATCGCGCAACTGCGCAACTGGGCGCAGGCGGTGCATGACGGTGGCAGCCAGCTATGGGCACAAATCAGCCACCCCGGGCGGCAGTGCCCGCGCATGGTCAACCTCACACCGCTGGCGCCCTCGGCCGTGCAACTGCGCATTGCAGGCAACTTTGGCAAGCCGCGCGCGGCAAACGAGGCCGATATTCAGGACATCATCCAGCGCTTTGCCACCACTGCGGGCGTGTTGCAAGAGGCGGGTTTTGATGGCGTTCAAATCCACGCGGCACACGGCTACCTGCTGTCACAGTTTTTGTCGGGCCGCACCAACCAGCGGACTGACCACTGGGGCCGCACGCTCGCAGACCGAGCCCGCCTGCTGCTGCAAGTGGTGCAGGCCGTGCGCGCCAAAGTGGGCCCGCACTTTCCCATCTCCGTCAAGCTCAACTCGTCCGACTTTGTCAAAGGGGGCTTCACCCTGGATGACAGCGTGGAGGTGGTGCGCTGGCTCAACGACGCAGGCGTTGACCTGCTGGAAGTGTCCGGCGGCACCTACGAGCAGCTGGAGTTTTTCAAGTCGCATCAGGAGGGTGAAATTCGCGAAAGCACCCGCGAGCGCGAAGCCATGTTTCTGGAGTACGCCAAGTTCATCAAAGCCGTGGCCAAAATGCCCATCATGGTGACCGGAGGGTTTCGCACCCTGGCGGGTATGGACGACGCGCTGGCCGGTGGCCACACCGACATGATCGGCCTGGCCCGCCCGTTTTGTCTGCAGCCCGACTTTCCCCAGCACATGTTTGCCGGCACGCTGCAGCGCCTGCCGGTGCCAGAAGACACACTGGTACTGGGGCGCGGCTATTGGGGGCCCAACAGCTCATCCGCCAGCCTGCGCGCGCTGAACAACCAGTGCCAGGCCGGTTGGTACTACCATCAGATTGAGCGCCTGGGTGCTGGCAAGCTGCCAAACCCCAACTTCAGCCCGCTGTGGGCCCTGTTGAGCCACTTTGGCAATGACGCTGGCCGTGCGCTGCGGCGCAAGCTCGTTGGAGTGTGACCATGAACCACCTTGTCACTGTTGTCATCACCCCCAAGTGGCCCCGCCTGCTGTTTCTGCGCGTGCTCTTCAGCCTGCTGCTCGGTGCGCTGGCGCTGTCGGCGGCCCACGCCCAGCCCAACTACACCGTTTCGGCAGAGCAGTTGCAGCGGGTGGTGGCAGAGCGTTTTCCGCTGCGCTACCCGGTGGCGGGGCTGCTGGTGCTGGACGTGCACGCGCCGCATTTGCGCCTGCTGCCCGCTGAAAACCGCGTGCGTGCCGAGATGGCTCTGGAAGCCACGGGCCCGGCGCTGCAGCGCAGCCACGCGGGCACGTTTGATGTGGACTTTGCCCTGCGCTACGAGCCCAGCGACCAAACCATCCGCGCGTATCAGCTGAAGTTTCAAAACCTGCACATCAACGACCTGCAACCTGCAGCCTCCGAGCTGCTCAACGTCTACGGGCCCGCCCTGGCCAAGCAGTCATTACAAGAGGTGGTGCTGCACCAGCTGCGCCCGCAAGACCTGGTGGTGGCCGATGGCCTGGGCATGCAGCCCGGCAACATCACGGTAACGGAAAAGGGGCTGGTCATCGGCTTTGTACTCAAGCCGCTGTAGCGCCAAAACGTCATGCAGTCGCGGGCGCTCCAGATGCCCGCTGCCGGGGCCCATAATGGCCCACAAAATAATCTCAGGGACGGGATAAACACGATGGCTACCCTCATGCCGGCGCTTGGCGCCTGTGTGTCGCGCATGACCTCGGGCGAAAGACGCCTGGGCGAGCGGCTTGAACAAAAACTCGACGACGACTATCTGCTCTGGTACGACGTGCCCGTGCCCGTTGTCACCGGCCTGGAACCGTCTTATTTGGCAAGCTGACGGACGTCACAGCCTCGAATCTGGCGATCCGATCATGATCGAGAAGATTGCCTTCTTGGCAGATGTCGATGTCCGCACAGTACGCAACGCGGTCAGCGCCGGCCACATGGTGTGCTCCGAAGACTCAAGCGCGGTGGACAGCGAGTCGGCGCGCAAATGGCTTATGGAGCGTCGCGGCTTCAAACCCACTGTCTTTGCAGGACAAACAAAGACGGATCTCGCCGGTACCTCAACGCCATCGGCCTTTGCAACGTTTTTGAAGGAGCAACGCCAACGAATCCAGGAGTCGGGAGGATCTTTGTCCTCGCAGCACCCGGCGGTGACAGGTGAGGCTGTCGGTCAGGTTGAATCAGGTGTATTCGTTCTCCCTTTGAGTGCCGTGAACCCGCTGGCCGACTACTACCAGCTCGAACGTAAACAGTTCCTGTCATGTGTCATGCGGACGTTCTTTTCTGAGCAGCTACAGGCCATGCAAGAGATGTTCCAAACCCAACAATAACTCAAGGAGACATTCAAATGAACACTCAACTGATCGGACAATTTGCCCCTGTTCTGAGGTAACAGGCATGGAAAACAGAATCCTGCACTAACCTGGACGCACCATGACCACCAATTCAGTCGAGTGGGCACTTCATGCCCTCATTAGCCCTGACGCTCTGAGTACCGAAGAACAGGAGGTGTACTTTGAGAGGCTGGCCGAAAGCTACTGTGCTGCATTGCCAACAGCGGATAAGTTTTTCGCCGATTTACGGGCTCGCGGCGGCATGGACGAGTCAGAACCATACCCTGAGGGCCGCAGGCAATTGGTGGACATTGACGGAAAAAGTGTGGTCACTGTCATCAAGGAGATTTGATGCCTCTTCCAACGTGTCAAAGTAAGCGTACTTGACAATATTCCGTCTCCGCACCCAAGCTCGCAAAACAGTAATCCCCCATGACCCTTTCAAATTCAAAAAATGGCCTTTTGGTAGAAGCACTCAAAGACCAGATATCAGCCCAGGCGATACAAGGACTCGGTAAGGGTCACTTGGACCTGGCCACTATGGGTCAAATGACCAACGACCATAAACAGTCGGCTCTGGACCTGGCCGAAAAGCTAGGGAAAGATGAGCGCAATAAGTTGCTGGCTCAGGCGGGGACTGTGGCAGCGGGATTTTTGCTCCCGCAGACGGTCAGTGAAGCCATGAAGCTGAATGCAAACAGTGGACAGTTGGCCGCGATCCACCCGTTTGGCGGGTACTTGATCGAACAGGGCATTATGTTAAACAAAGCGTGCAACCGATCCATTGCGGGACTGAGTTTTGCATTGTTCAATATTCTTTAGATTTTCATGATTGATAATTCCCTTGCGTATCACTCGATGTAGCCTGGGGAGGCGAACACGTTCGATGGCATAACCAATGGGAATAAGAATGATTTTTCGTATCAAAGCTATGAGCTTGTCTGTAATCACGGCAGCAGTGCTGACCGCTTGCGGTGGCGGTGGCGGTGGCGAGGCGCCAGCCGCATCAGGCCCTATTGCTTCTACATTGTCGTTTAATTTAAATCAAGCCGTTTCTAAATATTTCACAACTTTAGGTCAGCAAACATTTAACGGTGTCGTTTCAACGACTGTAAATGGGGTTAAATATACTGGGACTGCTCAATATACAATAACAAATGAGAGCAATCCCTCTCAAATATATAATGATCAAATATTTAGCGGAGCCGGATCTTATTTTTACTACTATACACAAACAGCAAATGCAACGCACGATAGCAATATTAAAATTATTTATGATATAAATATTAATGGTACTGCGATAAGGGTGTTTGCCGGTGATATTTTTGCCACTAATAACATCAGTAATACATATGCTCACTTTCAATCCAGTGGAACTGGATACAGTAATACAGGAGGCGATGCATGGTATTTAACAGACGTCAATGCATTTTTTAATTTGCCTAATAGTGTAAAAGTTGGTGATAGTGGCACTTGGTTTTCGCAAAATGGCTGCTATCCTTCAGTAAGCATTTCCTGTTCTTCTCCGTCAATCAGTAATACTGTAACTTACTCCATTGAGAAAGATACTGCCACAACCGCACTTGTTAAGATAATATCATCAAGCAACGTTTCTGCAGTAAATGGCCGGTCTAGCCAATACTATATAATTGACCAAAACAACACACTAAAACCATATAGCGAAGCAGCAGTTTTAGGGCAAAATTCATTTTCTATTAAATATTAATATGCTTAATAATCACAATTTTTGGCGTGGTTAAAAAAACCTCTATTTCGAGAAACACCGTCATAGCCTGAATCTACAGGGGATGATTTCGAAACAACGTCATAAGTGTTACCAGCGTTTGAAAAACGCTACTAAAAGTGTTTTTGTTTTATATTTTTCTTAGGGATGGATGATGAAAAAATTGCGTTTATTATTTTAATTTCTGCTTTATTCACAGGGTGTGCATCTGTGAAAATGGAAAGTAGAGAGGCTTCTGCGAAGGCGCATCAGTTTGCACAACCGGCACCTGGCAATTCAGGTCTTTATACTTATCGCGATAGTTTTGTTGGTAAGGCTCTGAAAAAGGACATTTTTTTAGATGGAAAATGTGTTGGCGAATCTGCGCCTGATGTTTTCTTCTATACAGAAGTTGCGGGTGGCAAAGAGTATGAGATTTCTACGGAGTCAGAGTTCTCTCCAAATAATCTTTCTCTGATGGTTGATGCTGGTAAGAACTACTTTATTAGACAATACATCAAGATGGGTTTATTAGTTGGTGGAGCCGGCCTTGAATTGATTCCAGAAGAGCAAGGTAAAGTTGCAGTTGCAAAGCTAGAACTTGCAACATCAGGTACGTGCAGCAAGTAATGATGGCTTGAACTCGATGTCAGAAATCTGGTTTGGTTTAAAAACAGTCTCTTCTGGCTCGAATTAAGTGCAAATTAAAATCTGCTTATGCTGTCTGCAAATTATTCACTTAAAAGTTAACAATTTTATTACTACGCGAGATAAATAATGCCAAAAGTATTTTTAATAACAATAGCTACTGCTTTTATTTTATCTGGTTGCGCTAGTACTAAATTTTCAGTTGTTGGCAAAAATGAATATCAGCTCACCAAATTGAGTGATGCATGCGCGATTGGAAACCCAAGCTCTGTATTAAATCATCTGCGCGATGAAGCACTCAAATTCTGTGCAGGAAGAAAGGAGATGCCTGTTGAGATTACATCTGATACTGTGATGGGTATTCCGGCTATTCGTTGCACCTCAGCAACCTTGACATTTCGCTGTGAACCTGACACACCAGCCTTTGGCCCGTAATATGGCAAGGGCGGTGGAATCCCTAAAGCGAAATACTCTTGGGATGGTGCACAAACGGTCGTTTTGTTGACATTTGAAAAATGGGCTTTAAAAGCCCATTTTTTGGCTCAAATGTGTAAACTAACTTATCTACAAATCAAAGTTAGTTAAACGTATGAGTAAACGCATTGGATATGCCCGTGTCTCCACCGATGACCAGAATCTGGACTTGCAACGTGATGCCCTGACCCGTTCCGGCTGCATCACGATTTATGAAGAGACGGCTTCGGGCAAGTCGGCCACGCGCATCGAGCTGGCGCATTGCCGCAAAACTTTGCCGCCATCGTGGGATTGCCGAGCTGCCGGGGACCATGACCCCGGCTGAGAGTGAGTAGAGGCCGCTGGGATTTCGAGAGGTGTGCCAAATTGCTACATTTTTGATAGCTGCTTGCGCATATTCCACGGGGGCTACAGCCCGATTTCGCCCTCAATCCCCGCCCATTCAGCCAGCTTTTGCTGCAACTCTTCTTTGCTGGGCAGATAGAGCTGGTATTCCCGGGCGTGGATGTTGGGTAAGCGCGCGGCAAACCCATCTTGTTGGAGGCGGCAATAGTTGGGAGCATGGTGTCCACTTCAATAAGGTGGACACGTGCACACTTCAGTCATTCAATTACCCGGTGCTGGCCGGC